>CAMYJD010000007.1 GCA_947258655.1 uncultured Gammaproteobacteria bacterium
ATCGAGACTATATGTCAATGTATCACCGACATCCGGATCGGTCGCATCGGCATCGTAGCTGTACAACACCCCGACGGTAGCGGTCGTGACCGGTGTCGACGTGATCGTCGGGGCTTCATTATCATCGATAACCGTGACGGCGATATCCTGTGAATCGGTCAAGGCGCCGGAATCGGTGACCGTGACCTGGACGTCATAGATATTGTTGGCACCGGCATCGGTCGGGGTCTCGAAGTCCGGGGCGACATTGAAGATCAGGACACCGGAGTTGACATTGATTGAGAACAGCGCCTGATCGGCACCACCGGTCAGTGAGTAGGTCAGGCCGGCGCCTTCGCTGTCGATGTCATCGATGGATTGCACATCGGTGACAAAAGTCTGGTTCTCGGCCGCATTGACCGTGGCCGTAGCACCGCCGCCGTCACTGATAATGGTCGGTGCCTGGTTCAGCTCGCAGGAATACACCTCGATATCGTCGATATCCCAGCCGGTTCTACCACGAGTACTGCGAGTCCCGACGCGGAACCGAAAACGTACGTCCTGACCTGCCAGGGTACTAAGATCCAGTACAGTCTTGAAGTAATCCTCCGTTTTTCCACTGATTGCAGCCCGACCGGCAAGCGGATTATCAGTAGACGGATATAATCCAGCAATATAATTCGGGCCTAATACAATCAGGCTGCCGGCATCAGTCCAGCTGATACCACTGTCGGTGCTAATTTCAACTACGCCGCCGTCCACGTAGGTACCATTCGAGTAAAATTCGAATTCATATTGATGCCGGAACGTCATGAATGCATTATCGGGTAGTGTGATATCACTGCTCATTTCGACGGTCGAATCACCAACAACCGCAAGGTTTGCTCCCCTGAAAGAGTAATTGCCACTATTCGGGTTGATTGAGAAATAGATATCCGGAGTACCCGCACCACCGCTCCAGTGATTGGCGCCGGTGATAAGATTATTGATCCAGTTACCCGAACTGATGTCTTCGAGGTCATCCTGGAAAACGAAGTCCGGTATCATTGCTGTGGAACATTGGCCTGGTAGAAGTTTTGGCGTGATATTGACCGTCAACGACATCACATCTGCTGCCCCACTGATGCCCGAGATTTCGATTCCGGAATCGCCGACAAAGCCTGATTGATAGCGTTTCGTACTGGGGACAGTGAGATTACCTATGGCACTGACGCCCTGGCCATGAAAGACATCGCCTCCATCACCCCGACCATTGCCTTTCTCCATGTCATAGTTGCCATCTGCCTGCAACAGTGCGACCCGATAATGTTTATTATTGCCTGGCCAGCCGGACTGCCCGGGATACCCTTCCTCCGTATTAAACGGTTTCACTTCATCGATATGCCAGACGGCAATCCCGCCCTGCGGCATGATGCTCTCGATACCGACCGGTTGACGATTTTCAAGCAGCAGGTATTCACCTTCCGGAAACCCGCTGTCGATACGGATGATATCTGCATTGGTCTCAACCTGTGATAGTATTGTATCGGCAGATGAGGCTACCCGCCTCGGTGTTACCCAGCCCAGCTTTATCTTGCTCCACGCAGATAAATGCGGGGGGTGCAACTGGCTGCCATCAAAGCCCCACGAATTCGCCATCATCGCCCAGCTGCCGATACCCTGGCCACCACCATTGGTGTCGTACAGATCCGGCAGGCCTAAAAAATGACCCAATTCATGAGCGATAACGCCGATGCGGCCGATGGCGGAGCCCGACGTATCCCACAGACCCGGGTTGATATTATAGGGACCAACCTTGATGCCTTCGGCGGATTCCCACTCTGGATTGATCTGCCATTTATGTGACCAGATTCTGTCTGCAGCGGACACACCGTCCGCATCTATACCACCCCATTCCGCGCCGTAGCCGGAATGCACAAACGTGATCGCATCGATATAGCCATCGTTATCGGTATCGTAATCGCTGAAATCGATTGTAGCATCTGCAGTATCGAGCGCTTCTCTCAAGGCCTCCCATAGGGTCGCATCACCCGACTGACCGTTGGCATAATACTGTTCACTTTCCGTCACATCGATCCAACCGACGACCGTGGACTGCAGATCCAGCTGATCGTAGGAATTTTCCTTGTACACATCGTTAATGCTACCTGTCGGGGCCAACGTCGCGTCACCACCAGCCTGGTTAAACAGCACATTAAAATCCGCATCTGACGGCAAGGTTCGGGTGGTGTGGTTGGAAAAACGGATCAGAACGACCAGGTTCTTTACCGTGCCGATTGGAGCAATCGCCTGCGGTGGTGCTGTTTGCGTGCCTGGTGTTGCAGCCTCCCCTTGGGATGGCGCCAGCCTTTGCTCGCGGATTGCTTTTATCACTGCGGGCGGAGGCAGGATTTGCCTGGAAAGCCCCATCGCTTGCGGGTTTACCTTGCCGACCTCCCAGCCTGTGGGTACCAGGCGGTTTTGTTGATTCAACTGGGCATAGACAAACTTCCCATTGTCGCGAACCACGGTATAGCCTTTCATATCCTCATGCCAATGGAAAAATTCATCACCGCGAATATGTAGCCTGACCTTTGTGCCATCGGGCTGGGTTACTTCAATGGGGTGTGGACTGGCATTGATAGCCAGCGCATCGCCGCTGATGACGATCAGCAACAAGGCCGTGGCAAACAGCATGAGCAATGAAACAATGTTGCAGCGGATTTGCCGGCCTGCATGTTTCAGGATCGAAGATGTTTGTGTTGTTGAATTAAAAATATCCAGGGAAGTCCCGGATTGTTGATCGTCAACATCATACCCTGTACGCAATGCTGTACGTTGGAAATGGCTTGCCCCCCACATAGACTGGCTCCCTCTTTGTTTTTGTTGCGGATCGTCATGCATTTTTTTGCATGATTAAAATCGTGTGGAAATTACCGTGTTGTGTTTCAGCCAGACATCAATGTGTCCCCTACTACCCGACCTGGCCTGGACACGGACATTTTTCTTTTAAATCGTTTCTAACACTATCATGATCAAGTGTAAAGCAAAATCTTACAGTTCATGATGCAGCAAAAATCTATAAAAATATAGCCGCGCATAAAAGTTGCTATAAAACAAATATATAAGATCAATTATTTATTCAATCTCTGAATTTAGGGAGTCATCAGTGCCAGAGAGCTAGATATTCGGAATTTAGATATAATTACATTTAACACTGGAGCAGGGTAGACCTTTTCCTGTTTAACATCTTTTCTGTAATTGTTTCACTGCTCATCGCGAGGATGCCTTGACCCGCAGAGTAAGGTACCCATAATGAAATCCGAAGGGGTTCTATGTGCAAGACGACTCTGCGATCTCTCAGACTTTATGTCCAGTCTTTAATGAACCAGTTCGATGACATTATTTCAAAGATTGCTTCATTGCATTCGCAATGACAATTAATCATTGTGTCATCGCGAGAAGTGTTTTTTACGACGTGGCGATCTGCCGGCAAGAATAACTTCGTTTTGGAGATTGCTTCATTGCGACGCTCTCGGCCTTCCATGGCCATCGCGTCATAAGGCCATCCTGGTCAAGCCGTTCGCGCCCATCCATGGGCTCCACGGCATAAGACCTTCCTGGTCAAGCCGTTCGCGCCCATCCATGGGCTCCACGGCATAAGACCGACAAGGTCTTCATGAACAGATTACTCCAGCCGTATCGCATAGACCTCTTCCAGCGAGGTCTTGCCCTGGCGCGCCAGTTGCAGCGCGTGTTCGGTCAGTGTGACCATGCCTTCGTCGACCGCGGCCTGTTTGATGGTTTGGGCATCGACGCCAGCCGTGATCAGGCGACGGATCCTGTTCGTGACCGGCAGCAGTTCGCACACGGCGACGCGGCCATGGTAGCCGCTGTTGTTACAGGAAGGACAACCCTCGCCCTGATAAAAGGTTTCATCGGCCGCCAAACCCAGCTCCTCCAGTATATCGGCATCGGCCCTGACCGGCCTGGCGCAATGCTTGCAATTCAGGCGGATCAGGCGCTGGGCCATACCACCGAGCATCGTTGCGCTGAGCAGGTAAGGCTCGATACCCATATCCAGCAGGCGCGTGATCGAACTGGCGGCATCGTTGGTGTGCAGTGTGCTCAGCACGGTATGTCCGGTCAGCGCGGCCTTGTTGGCGATCCGCGCCGTTTCCATATCGCGGATCTCGCCGACCATGATAACATCCGGGTCATGACGGAGGATATGGCGCAAGCGTGTATTCATGACCTGGATCTGTTCGACGCCATCCATATGATATTCGACCGGGTCCTCGACGGTAATGATATGCGGGCCTTTCTTTTTCAATTCGTTCAGGACCGAGTACAAGGTCGTCGACTTGCCCGAGCCGGTTGGACCGGTGACCAGAAAGATACCGAAGGAACGATTGACCAGGTCACGCAAGATGCGCAACTCGCGCGCATCGAAACCGATCGCAGTCAACGGCTTCAGGCCGACTTCGGTATCGAGGATGCGGATGACGACGCTTTCGCCACTGACGGTCGGGATAATCGACAGGCGCAGGTCGACTTCATTCGCGCCACGCTTCATGCGTGCATGCCCGTCCTGCGGCAGATGGTGTTCGGCAATATCCATCTGTCCGATGACCTTGATGCGCGTGACCAGTGGCAACAGCATTTGGCGATTGAGGCTGCGCACGAACTGCAGTTTACCGTCGATACGGAAATAGACATTGACGCGGTCCTTTTCCGGGCGAATATTGATATCCGAGGCCGCACGCATGACGGCCTGCTGTAACAGGGAATTGATCATGCGTACGATCGGTTTTTGCTCGACCAGCCGTGCGAGCTCGTCACTGTCGAGTTCGTCTTCCCGTTGTGGCAACAGGTCCAGCTCGACCTCGCCGAGCATCTCGATGTCCTGCTGATGGCTGTAGTATTCACTCAGGGTCAGGCTGATATCCTGTGCGGATGCGATGACCGCCTCGACCATGCGGTTGACATGAAAGCGAATGATATCGCGTGCCTCCCAGTCCATCGGATCTTCCATGGCCAGGATCAGTAGGCCATCCACTTCGGCCAGCGGCAGTGCATTGTATTGCAGGGCCAGATCAGTCGGCACCAGTTTCATGACCTCGGGACTGATCTCGAATTCGCGTAATTGTACAAACGGGATACCAAATTTTTTTCCCAGCGCAATACTGACCTGGGTCGGTGACACGAAACCCATTTGCACGAGCAGTTTGCCGAGGCGTATATGCGGATTATTGGCTTTCTCTTTGAGAACGGTCTGCAGTTGCATTTCCGTGATCAGCCCGTCTTCAGTCAGGAACTCGCCCAGATGGCGATCGGGCTGTGGCACCAGGTTGGCCAGGGCCTCGCGCAGATCATTGATATTATGCACGACCTGATAATCGAATTGTCTGATATTGTCACTCACACACTACCCCTGGCGAACTGTGATAACCGAAGATTTCCCACACGCCTGACAGGTTATCGACAGTTTGACGGTTTTCTATAGACAAAACGGGTGCTTATGGGCCTGAGCAGGGTTGCGCGGAGTATTTCAGGCCGTAATTAACAGGAGCATAGCGTACACTGCGAGGTCATTTGAAAGATGGCCGCGGCGGTGTATGATAATGCGACATAATAATTCAGTAGTGGAATCAAACCATGAGCACAACAATCTACGTGGCAAATTTACCCGAGAACACCAATGACCAGCAAATCCAGGACCTGTTCGCGCAATATGGTGATGTCCTTTCGGTCAAGCTGATCAGTGATAATGAAACCGGTAAGATGATGGGTTACGGCTTTGTCGAAATGCCCGAAGATATCGCCAATAAGGCCATTTATGAACTGAACGGCAAGGAATTCGAAGGCAATACCCTACAGGTCAACCAGGCACGCGGTCGAAGTGATCGCTAGGATCAGTGACTAAAGCCAAACAGCCGCCAGGCGTAATCCAGACCCCCCGTCTGCAATTACGCCGTATAGGCATCGACACTTACCGCGAAAATGTCGCCTATCTTCACCGTGATTGCCATATCTATCGCGCCGAAGGCTTTCAAGCCCTGTCCCGGGTTTTCATTGGTGCCGATGGCGGGCATATCCTCGCTGTACTGAATGTCGTCGATGACGAGGCCATCGTCTCACCGGATGAACTGGGACTGTCGGAGCAGGCCTTCGTACAACTGGGTCTGGACGCAGGGACCCCGGTCAGGATTGAACATGCCGAGCCGCCCAAGTCGATGGGTGCGGTACGCCGCAAGATCATCGGTGAAAGCCTGAGCCAGCAGGATTTTGACACAATCAGCCGCGACATCGTCGAACATCGCTATTCGAAAATGGAAATCGCGGCCTTCCTCGTTGCGTGCAGCCAGTCGGGTCTTGAGCGCGACGAGATACTGTATCTGACCCGATCCATGCTCGAATCCGGCAAACAGCTGGACTGGGATGAAAACCTGGTCGCCGACAAACATTGCATCGGCGGTGTCCCGGGTAACCGTGCCTCGATGTTGATCGTGCCGATCGTATCGGCGCATGGCATGCTGATCCCGAAGACGTCCAGCCGCGCGATCACATCGCCGGCCGGCACGGCCGATACGATGGAGGTACTGGCCAATGTTGAACTGCAACCGGAACAGTTGCGCCATCTGATCCACAAGGAAAGAGGATTTATTGTATGGGGCGGCACCTCCAAACTTGCCCCGGTCGATGACATCTTGATATCTGTAGAACGCCCGCTGGAGATCGACTCGATGGGACAACTGGTTGCATCGATCCTGGCAAAAAAACTGGCAGCCGGCTCGACGCATTTGTTGATCGATATACCGGTAGGGCCAACGGCGAAGGTCAGGAAAATGAATGAGGCATTGCAATTACGCAAACTGTTCGAATTTGTCGGCGATCAACTGGGCCTGCATACGGAGGTCATTATTACCGATGGCAAGCAACCGATAGGAAGAGGTATAGGCCCGGCACTGGAGGCGCGTGATGTCATGCAGGTGCTCGCGAATGAACCCAACGCCCCGCATGACCTCAGGCAACGGGCCCTGCAACTGGCCGGCAGGATCATCGAGTTCGACCCGGATGTCAGAGGCGGCCAGGGCTACGCCATCGCCAGGGATATTCTCGATTCCGGACGCGCGCTGGAAAAAATGCAACGTATCATCAGCGGTCAGGGTGCCACAACGGAGGCTGTCGCATTGGGCTCACTGACCCATGAGGTGTGCGCACCACACAGTGGCATGGTCGAGTCCATCGATAACCTGCAGATGGCACGCATCGCACGCATGGCCGGCGCACCGATGGACAAGGGGGCCGGCGTTGACCTGTCCAAAAAACTGGGTGATGCTGTCAACAAGGGGGAACTGCTCTACCGCATCCATGCGGAGTTCAGGTCCGACTTCCAGTTTGCCTGCGACCTGGCCCACAGAGACAGCGGTTACACGATAGCAAAAGAAAAACATTAAGTGACGGACACAGACACATCTGCCGACAAGCATAGCCTGAGTCTGCTGCATTTCCCGCACAGTGTCGACAGCGCCAGTGCCCTGGCAAAGCGGCTCGGCATTGACTGCCACCAGATCGATGTGCATCGCTTCCCCGACCATGAGGCACGTATTACCCTGCCTGACATCGACAATGAAGCCGTGGCCATTTACCTGAGTCTTGATGACCCAGACCATAAACTGATCGAGTTGATGCTGGCCTGCGCGGCCTTAACGGAAGCGGGCATACGCTCCATAATCCTGATTGCACCCTATCTGTGTTATATGCGCCAGGACATCGCCTTCCAGCGTGGACAGGCGGTCAGCCAGCGCATCGTTGGCCAGTTCCTGGCCTCACTCGTCGATATTATCATCACTGTCGATCCACACCTGCATCGCACGACCGAGCTGGGCGATGCCGTACCGGCGAAACAGGCCATTGCCCTGTCCAGCGCCGGATTACAGGCCGAACATATCAATCAGCATTTTCCCGGTGCACTGCTGATCGGACCAGACCGCGAATCGGAACAATGGGTCGGTCGCATTGCAGCACTGAGCGGATGCGACTATCTGGTCGCCGACAAGCAACGCCGCGGTGACCGCTCGGTACAGATCACGTTGCCCGAGGCCGCAATCAGCGGCCGCCAGGTGCTGCTGATCGATGATATGGCCAGTACCGGGCAAACGCTGGCGGCCTGTGCGCACATCCTGCAGCAACGTCAGGCAGAGGAAATCCATGCATTGATCACGCATGCACTATTTACCCGCCAGGCAGAACAACTGCTCACCCGGGCCGGTATCGCCTCGGTCTGCAGTACCGACTCGATCAGTCATCCCAGTAACTGCATCAGCCTGACCCCGTTACTGGCCGCTACCCTGCAAGGCCTTATTTGATCCATGCGCCCGTCCGCCCCTCCCGGATCTTTCTTTATTTTCCTGTTGGCGTTGATGCTGCTGTTTATTGTCATCCAGTTACAGGCCATCGGCTTTGTGTTCAGTAAGCTCGGTCTTTCCCGCAATGGCGCGACGCTGCTGTTATTCAGTTCACTGTTGGGCAGCATGCTTAACCTGCCCTTGTTCCGCATTCGCTCGACGGTACCCATTCAACGACCGTCGCTGCCGTTTATGGATAGTTTGTGGCAACGCCGGTCGGCACCAGGCTATACAATGATTGCATTGAACACAGGAGGGGCATTGATACCGGTCGCTTTCTCGATCTACCTGATGTACTACCATCATTTACCGTTTACCCAATTGATCATCGCTATCGGCATCACCAGCCTGATCAGTTACCTGGTCAGCAGACCGATGCCGGGCATCGGCATTGGTATGCCGATCTTTATTGCACCGATTACTGCGGCGCTGACAGCGTTGCTTATCGATCCGGCCCATGCCGCACCCCTGGCCTATATCGGTGGTACACTGGGCGTGCTGATCGGCGCTGACCTGCTGCGACTGGGCAGCATCCGCAGCATGGGCGTGCCGGTTGCCGCTATTGGCGGAGCAGGTACATTTGATGGCATCTTTATTACCGGCATTATCGCCGTATTACTGACATGAACAACAACACGCAGGATAAAAACATACTCATCAGCGGTTGCTCCAGCGGCATCGGTCTGTGTGTCGCCACAGGCCTGCAGCAACGCGGCTATCGCGTCTTTGCCACAGCGCGCAAACAGGCCGATGTCGAGCGCCTCAACAGTGAAGGGCTGGAATCGCTGCAGCTGGACCTCGATGACAGCGTATCGATTCAGCATGCCATCGATGAGGTCCTGTCACGTACGGGGGGCAGATTGTACGGGCTGTTTAACAACGGTGGCTATGCGCAACCGGGAGCGGTCGAGGACCTGTCACGCGAGGCGATACGCGCACAATTTGAAACCAACCTGTTCGGCTGGCTCGAACTGAGCAACCTGGTGATCCCGGTCATGCGTCGACAAGGTTATGGACGTATTATCCAGAACAGCTCCGTGCTCGGCATGATCCCGTTCAAGTTCCGCGGCGCCTATGTGGCCTCGAAATTTGCACTCGAAGGGCTATCAAGCACGCTACGCGTCGAACTCGCGGATACATCGATACATGTGTGCCTGATAGAACCCGGGCCGATCACCAGCAGGATTCGCGAGAACTCGCTGCTGGCGCTGGAAAAATATGTCGATACCGATAACAGCGTGCATCGCGATGCCTACCACCATGTACTCGAACGCCTGCGCAAACCGGGAGCGGTCATGAAGTCGACGCTGCCACCGGAGGCCGTACTCAAACGCGTGATCCATGCGCTGGAAAGTCGCAAACCCAAGATCCGTTATTACGTCACGACACCGACCTATGTTGCCGGCATACTGCGTCGCATCCTGCCTTACCGGATGCTCGACCGGGTGCTGATAAGAAGTTCGTCCGGAGGTAAACGCTAGACCTGGAACCGACACTACAGGACTGCGGACATGCCTGCAGCAGCTGCCATCTGTTTCGACGATCCGCTATGAACTATGCCCGGATCTTATTCCTGCTCACCATGCGCGGGCCAGTTATGCGCATCGATCGTTTCCTGATAGGCATGCCAGGTTGCATGGCCGATCAATGGCAACAGTACGATCAAAGTCAGGGTAAAAAATCCGACGAACACGCATAACGTTATAATCAGCCCCCATAACAACATCACGCCCTTGTTGCGGAAGCAGGCATTGATACTGGTGATCACCGCCGTGACGACATCGACCTTGCGGTCCAGCAACATCGGCAGCGATAAGGCACTGGCGCAGAATATTACCGCGGAAAACAGCGCACCGACGGCCGTACCGACACCAAGAAATATGGCAAGATCACTCAGATCGGGTTCGGCTTCAACAGGAAAGAAGATATGGATAGTCGATGCCGCGCGCGCCCAGATCAGGAAAACCACCAGCAGGATCGCCGCAAATATCATTTCGTTGGAAAAATGCTTTCTGCCCTCCTGCAGGCAATAACCGAGCACGGGCTTCTTGCCGCCCTGGATCTGGCGGCTGATTGAGTACAGGCCGAATGCCAGCACCGGCCCGACAAACATGAAGCCGGCCAGCATCGCCACCATCATGATGAAACTGCCTATCTGGTATGACAGATAGGCGACCGCATAACTGATCAGCATTAACACAAATCCGTACAGCAGGCTTTGCCTGGGCGCTGTGCGTATATCCTGCCAGCCCAGGCGCATCCAGCGCCACGGTGCTCCCATGTCGAGCTGCCTGCACGGCGCCACAAACGGCATACTGGAAGGATCAATATGATCAGATGATCCTGACATGGCGAAAACTCCTTAAAACACTTTCATTATAATTATCAGGAGCCGATGGCCTGGCTGGCAAGTCATCTGCCCTTGTTCACATCATAGTACAGTCGCAACAGATGCAAGCAATCATGTAATTCTGCCAGGGTATAGAGCCATCAACAAACCTCGCACATGCCTACAAGCCGATCATTTCCGAATGACCCGCCAGTCTGCTGACCGTTGCGAGCATATGCATAGACGTCGTAACGTCCGGGTTATATTCGACAATCAACAAATGATTTCTGTTTTCGGGCATATGCACACTGACCACACCCTGCTGTTGGCGCAGTGTCGTCTCGACCTTGTCACGGGTATCGGCATCGGTTTCCCGGTCCATATGAATAGTGACGTCTGTCAGTTTAATATCAGCCATTGTATTCCCTCCTGATTGGATAATGGAAACTGTATATTGTTACAACAGGCGATGCCGACCACAGATCCTTTTCAGTATATAGTCAACGCCGTTGCTGCTATTATGAAGTATAGTTGTTCCCGCTACAAATGCAGTGTAATCGCCATGCAGGATTTTGTATTCGTAAGCGGCTGCGCTGCACATTAATTACTGCCTGAATTAAACACAACATGACACTCCGGCAACTCAATTCACGATTTCATTAAACGCTAATATAAGCAATCAAACTGGTTCAACATGCTTTACGGGCATTACACTGTTATTGACTGTATCAATCCGTATGCCGTGACAGTCCGGGGTAATTGTAAAGCCGCACAAACACTCAAGAGTTCTGGCGACAGGACGAAAACCAGTATATTCATATATTATAAAGGAACATGCTCACTGCTAAGTGAGCGGGATAAACCTTATGTCAGAAATCGATACAGATGCCAGCGACAAAGACGCGTCAGGCAAAAACCCTGATCCGCAGTCAGCGTCACAGATCGAGCCGATTAAAGTCAGCAGATCACGACGGCCATCGAGCCCTGCGTGGTCTCTCGATCAGCACAGGGATAGTGGACTGCGCACAGAGTACTTCATCAGCGATGATGACAACATCTGGTCGATACCCTGGGCCAACCTGATGATGGTGTTGTTTGCGATCGTGTTTATGCTCATCAGTCTGCAGAGCAGGGATTCACAAACGCAAACGACTGTAGTCGGCATGAGCGCCACTCATCAACCGGCGTCGCAGCAGTCAGTGAATCCGGTCCCGATTGGAAAAGCGCACAGCACCGATACTGTATCGCAACTATCTTTGCCAAGCGCTGCGACAGCTGTCACGCCAACGAGCCTGTTGGTGCATATCACGAAATCACTGGGTGTGGCAGACAACGGCCAGGTCACGACTACACAAATGCCCGACCAGTCCATCAAGTTAAGCCTGGCCGCGGACATGCTTTTCGAATCCAATACTGCGCAACTGACCCAACAGGCACACGTCATCCTCGACCAGGTTTCCGGTTTGCTGCACAACATGCAGCGGCAAATCCACATCGTCGGCCATACCGACGATCAGGCCGTCGCCAGCGAGCGATACCAGGATAACTGGGCGCTGTCGCTGGCGCGCGCGAGTGCGGTGACGAGATACCTTATCGATCCTGGCAAGATCAATGGCGCCAGGTTTATAGTCAGCGGACGGGCGCAGTATGCGCCGCTGGCATCGAATCTGATCGCAAGTTCCCGCGCCATGAACAGACGCGTGGACATTATTATCACACCTGGTACTTACCCGCCAGTGGAGAGTAAATCATGATGACACGCTATAACTGGCTGGCTGTTGCGCTATTCGCCAGCCTGTTTGTAACCAGTTTCTATGTATACGATAATGCCGCGCTGTTTTTTAATCCCCTCGGCCTGCTGGTCGTGATCTCGGGCACACTCGGCGCGATGTTCCTGAGCTATTCCTCTACCGACATCGTTGCCGCCGCGCGTGTCGCCCATAATGCCTATACAGTAGAGCCGCCAACGACCGATGAAATCGTTGACACGCTAATGGACCTGTCGGTGCGCTCACGCCGCAAAGGCATGCTGGCGCTGGAGGATGCCGAGGAGGAGACGACCGTGAGTTTTTTACGCCGCGCCCTGGAGATGCTGGTCGACAGTTACAGCGCCGACGAATTACGCGACATCCTCTATACCGAGATGCATTACTTTCATGAACGCCGAATCCACCATGAGCGCCTGTTTCGCCATGCCGCGCGCCTGGCTCCTGCGTTCGGTGTCGCCGGCAGTATCGTCGGCCTGATTGCAATGCTGTCCGGCTATGGCGAGCAGCATTTTATTATGCAGAACATGGCGGTCGCATTGACATCGATCCTGTACGGCATCGTTATAGGCAACTTCATCCTCAATCCGATTGCCGAAAACATCAATGCCAAGACCGGTCGTGAACTAATGATGCAGAAGCTGGTAACTGACGGTGTCATGGCCATCCAGTCCGAGCAGAATTCAGTACGCCTGGCAAAAAAACTGGAGTCGTTTCTGACACCGGCCGCGCGTCAGGCCAGTGGACATTCATTCGACGAAATCAGGGAGCGTGTGCGCAAGCTGCAGTCCGAATGAACTATGCTACTGATACCCCATACCTGTTGCTGACCCATCCATGAATTATATATTCCAAGATGCAGGGATTTTTTATATAGGGAACCTCTGATTAATTCAATATCCTGAGTCATTGCGAGCTTTTTGACCAGGAAGGTCTTATGCCGTGGAGCCCACGGATGGGCGGGAGCGGCTTGGCCAGGATGGCCTTATTGCCGTTTATCTAAAATGCAAATGATTGGCACTATGGTCGCGGAGCCCATGGAAGGGCGAGAGCGATGCAGCGTGGCAATCTGTCAAATAGAAGCATACCATGACAGGCCGCCTTTATATCTCTATTGAATGCCCCTTCGAATTGCTTTACCGAAGGGTATCCTTTAGGACGGAGCTGCTCTCGACTGCCAGTTCCAGACGTAGTCTAACGATTACATCCTTGCAATCATAGTGCCTGCTTCCATGCAGTGTTTGCGCAATGACTTATTACGTAGCCATATCGATGAGATACTCAGGCCGCCGAAGCTGTCCTGGCAGACTTGCTGTAGACCATTTCGTCACCTTGAACATCCACCTTGATGACATCTCCCGGTTTGTAATGCCCGGCCAGAATTTCCTGGGCCAGCGAGTTTTCCAGTTGTTGCTGGATCGCGCGCTTCAGCGGCCGTGCGCCATAAACAGGATCGAAGCCGGCCTCTCCGAGACGATCGAGTGCCGCCTCACTTAGTTCGAGCTCCATATCACGATCCTGCAGGCGTTGGCGCAGATAAGCGATCTGGATATCGGTAATCACGCGGATCTGTTCGCGACCCAAGGGATGGAACACGACGACCTCGTCGATGCGATTGATAAATTCAGGACGGAAGTGCGCACCAACACTGTCCATGACCGCGTGCTTCATCGCTTCGTAATTATCCTCCCCGGACATCTCCTGGATCTGTTGTGAACCCAGATTCGAGGTCATGACAATAACGGTGTTCCTGAAGTCGACGGTACGTCCCTGACCATCGGTCAGACGCCCATCATCGAGGACCTGCAGCAGCACATTGAATACATCGGGATGCGCCTTCTCGACCTCATCGAGCAGAATCACCGAATAGGGACGCCGGCGTACGGCCTCGGTCAGGTAACCACCCTCTTCATAGCCGACATATCCCGGCGGAGCACCGATCAGTCTGGCCACGGCATGCTTCTCCATGAACTCGGACATATCCAGGCGCACGATGGCCTCTTCGGTATCGAACAGAAATGCGGCCAGTGCCTTGGTTAGTTCGGTCTTGCCAACACCGGTTGGACCGAGAAACAGGAACGAACCGTTCGGTCGGTTCGGATCCGACAGTCCCGCACGTGAGCGGCGGATGGCATCACTGACAGCGACGACCGCCTCGTCCTGACCAACGACACGTTTGCGCAGGTCATCTTCCATATGCAACAGTCTTTCACGTTCCCCCTCGAGCATCTTCGAGACCGGGATACCGGTCCAGCGCGAAACCACTTCGGCAATCTCTTCGTCGGTGACACGATTGCGCAGCAACTGCATGGTTTGTTCCTCGGCCTCGGTGGCCATCTGCAGCGATTTTTCCAGGTCCGGGATCTGCCCGTACTGCAGTTCCGACATGCGCGCCAGATCGCCGGCGCGTCGGGCTGTTTCCATTTCCTGGCGTGCACGCTCGAGCTCCTCCTTGATGTGTGTCGCCCCCTGCAAGGCCGCCTTTTCTGACTTCCAGATCTCTTCCAGATCCGAAAACTCACGTTCCAGGCTGCTGATCTCGGTCTCGAGGTTCTGCAGGCGTTTTTTCGAGGCCTCATCGGTCTCTTTCTTGACCGCCTCACGTTCAATCTTGAGCTGGATCAGACGGCGTTCAAGCTTGTCCATTTCTTCCGGTTTGGAATCGATTTCCATACGAATGCGACTGGCTGCCTCATCAATCAGGTCGATGGCCTTGTCCGGCAACTTGCGGTCGGTGATATAACGATGTGACAGTGTTGCCGCTGCAACAATCGCCGGGTCGGTTACATCGACACCATGATGCAATTCATATTTCTCTTTAAGTCCACGCAGGATGGCTATCGTATCTTCTACGGAAGGTTCATCGACCAGCACCTTCTGGAAACGACGCTCGAGGGCCGCATCCTTTTCTACATACTGGCGATACTCGTCCAGTGTCGTTGCACCGACACAATGCAGTTCACCGCGTGCCAGGGCCGGTTTGAGCATGTTTCCGGCATCCATGGCACCTTCGGCCTTACCGGCACCGACCATGGTATGGATCTCATCGATAAACAGGATAATCTGTCCTTCCTGTTTGGCCAGGTCATTCATGACCGCCTTCAGGCGTTCCTCAAACTCACCACGGTATTTGGCCCCGGCAAGCAAGGCGCCGAGGTCGAGGGCGAGGATACGTTTGCCACGCAGACCTTCCGGGATCTCGCTATTAACGATACGCTGCGCCAGCCCCTCGATGATCGCCGTTTTACCGACACCCGGTTCACCAATCAGCACCGGATTGTTTTTTGTGCGCCGCTGCAGGACCTGGATAGTACGACGGATCTCGTCATCGCGACCGATTACCGGGTCGAGCTTGCCCTGTTCGGCACGCTCGGTCAGATCGATGGTGTATTTTTCCAGCGCCTGACGCTGGTCCTCGGCATTCGGATCATCGACGCTCTGTCCGCCACGCATATCCGTAATGGCCGACTCAAGCCCGCCCTTGCTGGCACCGGCATCGCGTAACATGTTACCCAGTTGACCCTTGTCTTCCAGTGCCGCCAGCACGAACAGTTCACTGGAGATATAGTTGTCGTTGCGCTGCTGGGCCAGCTTGTCGGTCAGATTCAACAGTTTGCCGAGATCATTGGACAGATGCACATCACCACCCACGCCCTCGACGGCGGGCAGGCGATCCATGGCCTCGCCGAGCTGCGAGCGCAGTTTATTGACATTGGTTCCTGCCTGCGTCAACAGGTGACGGATACTGCCACCGTCCTGATCCAGCAGCGCGATCATGACATGAACCGGCTCTATAAACTGGTGGTCGCGACCGACCGCCAGGCTCTGAGCATCGGCCAGGGCCAGTTGAAACTTGCTGGTTAGTTTATCCATTCTCATTCGAGCCACCTCATGTTTATGAATTCTTGTCTAATGGCATATAAATGTAGACAGTGTTATAGAAATTCAAGCCTGCAAACAAAAAACCCGGCATGCAAGCATACCGGGCCTCGTTTTGGATTATTATTTATAATCAAACGCTTGCAGTATTCAACCAGGTATCGTGCTTGTTACAGACACTCAACACATGTAACTCGCCTCTGTAGGAACCCAGGTCAAATGTCGATACTGCGACCTTGTCCTTCATCGGGTCAAACATGCGTTCTGTAATGAAATTATAGTCCTTATCCAGCAACATGTGTTTGACGATATAATGTTCATAGCCGTTCATTGCATGGCTGGTCATGACCTTGATCTTGCCGCCCTGCAGTTTTTCCACGAGTGGAAAATGACCGCCTATCTTCTTAGACCAACGTCCCGGATTCTCCCTGGTATAATAAAGGCCTCCTGCCATCGGCGCAGGACCGCTGCCCTTGGCGGATACCAATGTAGGCGCGGCAACGCCACTGACCCCCAACAAACCCAGTTTTAACAGTGCTCTTCTATCCATAATATTTCCTTCTATATATACGAGTTTTTCCATACAACACCCATTAACACGCACTATCCTAGAGCGAATGAGCGCACAGTCAAGCGAAAATTGTGCGCTCCTCTCGGCGTTAAATTATAACAAGCATAAAAAAGGGGAGCTTACGCTCCCCTCTTATGTACGCAAAGCGAGTGAAATTATTTCAGTCTCAACTCTACCCTGCGGTTCTGTGCACGACCGTCACGCGTCTTGTTGCTGGCGATCGGGCTGTCCGGTCCATAACCGCGTGCGGTAAGATTGCCGGCCGCAACGCCTTTACCGATCAGGTACTGACGTACAGATTCAGCACGCCTCTTCGACAGCATGACATTGTAGCTGCGTGCACCACTGCTATCGGTATGACCAGCCACTTCTACTTTCTGGTCTGGATAGCGCTTCAGTGTCGCCGCCATGTCATCCAGTACCGCGGATGATGCTGCTGTCAGTTGGGCACTGTTATTGCCGAAGTTCACGCCGCGCAACTGGATACGTCCTTTCAGCTCACAACCCTTGTTATCGACCTTGATGCCACTGGCTGTACCTGGACATTTGTCGAGGTAATCGGCTATACCGTCACCGTCGCTATCCTTGGGGCAACCATTGCTATCAACAGGTGCGCCGGCCGGGGTTCCAGGACATCTATCCAGGTAATCGGCAACGCCATCACCATCGCTGTCTTTGGGACAACCACTGCCATCAACCGTGGCGCCTGCAGGTGTACCTGCACAGTTAT
Source organism: uncultured Gammaproteobacteria bacterium (assembly GCA_947258655.1). Classification (GTDB taxonomy): domain Bacteria; phylum Pseudomonadota; class Gammaproteobacteria; order JAADHQ01; family JAADHQ01; genus JAADHQ01. The sequence goes on from CAMYJD010000007.1 coordinate 17,645, forward strand.
CCTTGTAATCAGCAACGCCGTCACCATCCGAATCCAGTGGGCAGCCTTCGCCGTCTACTTTTGCATTGGCTGGCGTATCAGGACATTTGTCCTTGGCGTCAGCAACACCGTCACCGTCCTTGTCATCTATGCCGCCTTCACAAGAAGCAATCGAATGTTTCGGCGCCCACGATCCCGTCCTGACACAGTAGCCGTAATTGTCGTGTACGAGCTGGCCAGCGCTATCAACAGCATAACCAATTATATCTTTAGCGATAGCCTGGTTTGCTGACACCAGACCCAGAGACATCATCACTACGTATGCAACGAATGACAGATATTTCATCAATACTCTCCTTAAAAATTATTAATTAAGCATTTATGCAACGCGAAGCCTGATGCCTGTGTGCATTCCTGATGAGCGGATATTACAGAATATAAAACTGCCTGGAAAGTGGAAAAACACCAAATTTACAGTTGTTAACATAGGCGTAACATTTTAATAATGATTGCCAGAGCGACATACGATGTGGCGGCCGGACTAATACAGACTGTGTCTGGTTTGACCTGTAATGTAGTTTTTTACTTCACTATTTTTTTTGATAGACCTTGCGTTTAAACAAGTCATTACGTCGACTGACCAGACGGTCGAGAAATAGCATACCCTGCAGGTGATCGATTTCATGCTGGACTGCGCGCGCCTCAAAACCTTCGCAAGCAAATTCCTGTTGCTCGCCACGTTCATTCAGTGCCTGAACGGTGATGCGTTCTGCACGGATGACATTACCGGTATAATCCGGTACCGACATACAACCTTCACGCCCGACTGCCAGGCCTTCCCAGTGAGTCAGCTCCGGGTTGATCAGAATCATGCAACCATGGCTCGCTATCTTTGGTCGCGACGAAACATCGACAATGACAATCTGCTTGCTATAACCGACCTGTGGTGCGGCAATGCCGACACCGCCGGGGCCGGCACGCATGGTCTGCTCGAGTTCACGAATGAAATCACACAACTGATCATCAAAATTGTCGACGGCAGCAGACACCTGCTTCAGACGTGGATCGGGGTACTTGATTATGTCCATACCTAGCCAACCATGGTATCGATCTCGTCGATGCGTGCATCAATACCATCTCGAGTCACAATCTGCAGAGCCGAACGCAGGGACTCGATTCCTTCGACAGCATGACCTTCGATAATCATGATATAGATTGGCTCCTGCTCGGTACCGCCGACATCGGTTTCGAGGTCGGTTATATCCAGACCGGCCTCGGCCAGCGCACCGACGACCTGGGAAACGATACCGGCGCGATCCGCGCCATTGACATGAATACGGACATCGGGAATATGATGGTGATGTAGTTGGCCCTTGATCCTGTCGATATGTGCGTGCAGGCCCAGTGAGTCAATGACCGGCTCGATCAGATCATCGAGTGCATGCTTGCTGAGTTCGGTCTGTACCATCATCATGATCGAAAAATTACCACCCAGGCGCATCATCGAGGCCTCGCCCAGGTTACAGCCGCCCTCATACAATGCATGGGTCAGATGCGCAACGATACCGCGCCTGTCCTCGCCGACAACGGTTAACATGTACCAATGATTCATCGTCTGTTCTCCCACATGCAATCAATCTGCCTAATGCAGACTGGAATGTGCCACATAGATTACAACAACACCCATGACAATCAATGCTATCTGCTTGATGGTCTCGGACAACTGGGTCTTTTTATGTAGCCCTGGCAACAGGTCTGCCATAGCTATATAAATAAAACTGGACGCGGCCACGGCCAGCACATACGGAATCACATTACTGAAACCACTCAGACTCATATAGGCCAACAGCGCGCCGAATACCGTGGTCAGACTGGAGGCGACATTCATGACGAAGGATTTCGTGCGACTCAGTCCACTGTGTAACAGGATAGCGAAATCACCGACTTCCTGCGGGATCTCGTGTGTGGCCACCGCGATACTGGTGACAACACCGAGATGAATATCGGTCATGAAAGCCGCCGCAATCAGGATCCCGTCAACAAAATTATGCAGGCCGTCACCGAACAGTATCAACGCAATCGTAGAGCGTTCCTTGCCCTTGTCAAAGGCATCATGTGGAGCATGCGCCTCACAATGGTCGGAGTGACAGTGCCGCCACAGCACCATCTTTTCCAACAGGAAAAATCCCAGTATGCCCAGCAATACGGTCAGGCCGATATGGTGAAAATCGGTTTGCGGCGTTTCCATGGAATGTGGCAGCAGGGCCAGGAATGCCGCACCCAGCAACGCACCGATGGCAAAACTGACAAAATGTGGCAGCATGCCGAGGCGAAAATGCTCCGGCAACAACAAAAAGGTCGATGCCGCTATTACACTGAGGACGCCGCCCAGCAGGCTAAAGATAATTATCCAGTAAATCAGGTCCATCAGTCGTATCAGCTTATTATTTAACAGGCATGACTATAGCACACGGCGTAACATAAATAATGCTCATGTCCCGATCCAGATTAACGAGGCCATGCGTCCGGTATTGCCGTCGCGCCGATAGGAATAAAAACGTGACGCGTCGGTGTATGTGCAATAATCACCACCGTAGATGCCATTGACACCCACAAGTTGCAGGCGTTGCCGGGCCAACTGATATATGTCTGCCAGATACTTGCCGTCTTGTGTAGCAACAAAGGCCTGGCGCGCCTGGGCATCATGTTGTGCGAACGCCTGCAATACCTCTGCACCGACCTCGAATACCTCGGGACCAATCGCCGGACCCATCCATACCAGTAGATCCCGTGGTGGCGACTGAAAATATTGCAGCGCCGACTCCAGCACACCGGCAGCGAGTCCACGCCAGCCCGCATGTACCGCGGCCACTTCGGTACCGCTGCGATTACAGATCAATGCCGGCAGGCAGTCCGCGGTCAGCACGGCACACACCTTGTTGGGTGTACTTGTGTAACTGCCATCGGCCCTGGTATCTTGGCCCGGAACGTGTTCATCCAGTGATAATACGCGGTTCCCATGTACCTGCTGCAGCCATAGCGGTTCGCTTGCCAGCCCCAGTCTCTGCATTAACAGGGCGCGATTGCGGCCAACATGCACGCTATTGTCATGCACATGCAAGCCCAGGTTCCAGCTGTCATAGGGTACCTGGCTATTACCTGGATGACGCATGCTGGTACAAGCCTTGATATGTGCCGGCGCCGGCCAGTCGGGTTGTATACAGTAATCCACTATCCTGATTCCTGCATGTCCTGGTCGAGGGCGTTTATTAACTGCTGCATGTCATCGGGTAACGCGGCCGTCCACTGCATGATCTCACCAGTTTGCGGATGAGGAACACCCAGCTGAATAGCATGCAAGGCCTGGCGAGAAAAATGTTGCAGGCACTGGCGTAGCTCGGGCGATGCATTGGGCGGCATACGCATGCGCCCACCATAGACGGGATCGCCGACGATCGGATAGCGGCGCTGGGCCATGTGCACCCTGATCTGATGCGTGCGCCCGGTTTCCAGCTGCACCCGAACCCAGGTGTGCATGCGAAAACGTTTGAGGACACGATAATGGGTAACGGCAGGTTTGCCGCTGGCAACCACAGCCATGCGCTTGCGGTCGACCGGATGGCGGCCGATAGGCTCATCGATCGTCCCCCCTGCCGTCATGACACCATGAACGATGGCTTCATATTCTCTTTTTATCTGGCGGGCCTGCATCGCAGCGACAAGATGATGATGGGCCTCAAGGGTCTTGGCCACAACCATCAGACCCGTCGTGTTCTTGTCGAGGCGATGGACGATCCCCGCGCGCGGCAACGTGGCCAGCTGCGAACAATGGTGTAACAGCGCATTCAGCAATGTGCCATCCACATTGCCGGCGCCCGGGTGGACGACCAGGTTCTGCGGCTTGTTCAATACCAGTATGGCATCATCCTCGTAGACAATATCCAGATCGATGGCCTGTGCTACGAAGGCCGGATTAACATCCTCGATAGCGGCATCCACGACCACCGCTTCCCCACCCAGTACGCGGTCGCGCGGGCGCCGGACCTGGCCATCCAGCAATATGTCTCCGGCCTTGATCCATTGGCTCAGACGCGCACGGGAATAATCGGGAAACAGGCGTGCGAGCGCCTGATCCAGACGTAAATCCGCCATCTCCTCAGGAACCCGGGCATGTAATTGTATTTTGTGCATGAATCTGATTATTCCACTGGGCACAGAACCGCTACGCGGACGTATTGAAAAAAACCTTTCCGAACAGAACCTTATACCTTATTCATAGGGTCACTGGCAATGCCTGCATGCTGTTTTTTTATCATCGGTGTGGATTTTTTAAATAAAAAAAGCCACGCCACAGAGCGGCAATACTTTACCTATCGCACGCGCTCCAGTACCCTTACGCCCCTATGCGAAATTCTCCTTTATTGTACTTATTGCTGTTAGGCCTGTTGTTACAGGGCTGCTCCTTGTTACCGGCACCTGATGACGACACCGAAAACTGGTCCGCGCGCAAAATCTATACAGAAGCCAAGAACGCGCTCAATGGCGGCGATTATGAAAATGCCATCAATTATTACGAGATCCTCGAATCCCGTTACCCATTCGGACGCTTCGCCAAACAGGGGCAGATCGAGATAGCCTATGCCTATTACAAATTTGATGAACCTGAATCGGCGCTTGCCGCAGCAGACCGGTTTATCAAGCTGCATCCCAATCACCCCCATGTCGATTACGCCTATTACCTGAAAGGGCTGATCTACTTTAGTCGCAATATCGGTTTCCTCGGCAGGCTGTTCCAGCAGGACAGTTCAAGTCGCGACCCGGAATCATCGCGACAGGCTTTCCATGAATTCGCCACATTGGTCAAGAAATTCCCCAACAGCCGTTATGCCAGCGAGGCGCGCCTGCGCGCACTGTATCTGCGTAACAGCCTGGCCGAGCATGAATTGCATGTAGCCCAATACTACATGCGTCGTACTGCCTATGTCGCTGCAGTCAACCGCTGCAAGTACATTCTTGAAAATTATGATCGCTCATCAGCGGTTCCAGGTGCACTCGACATCATGGTAAAGGCCTATGAAAAGCTGGGCCTGGATGACCTGGCCGCCGATGCGCGCAGGATTCTGCAGGCCTCTTACCCGGACCACCAGATCAGCAAGCAATCGAAAAAATCCTGGTGGAATCCGCTCTAGCCCCTGACCCTGACGGAGAAAGACCTGCCTTGCCTTTATCAAGGTCTGGCCGCCACATCAGCAATCTATTCGAGCATATAAAAAGGCCTGACAGTATGCCTGCCAGGCCGGGTTGCGGATAAGTTGTCAGGACCTGGTCTAGATCGCGTCCTTGTCCTGTTCGCCAGTACGGATTCGAATCACTTTTTCCACAGAGGTAACAAATATCTTGCCGTCACCGATCTTGCCTGTGCGCGCGGCCTCGGTCAAAACCTCAAGACAACGATCCAGCTCGTCCTCGGCAAGTACAATCTCGACTTTCACCTTGGGCAGGAAATCGACAATGTATTCCGCTCCACGATACAACTCCGTATGTCCCTTCTGACGACCGAATCCCTTAACCTCGATGGCGGTCATGCCGGTGATACCAATCTCGGACAGTGCTTCACGTACATCGTCCAGCTTGAAAGGCTTGATGATCGCTTCTATTTTTTTCATTGTTCTAGTTCCTCCAGACTACTAAGCTTTAAGGGTATGACCAACAATTATTGTACTGGTAACGCTTGCCAGGGCAGGCACCAGCTATATTCATTTACTTAACTGATGATTCTGCATAGTATAATTACCGCTGACACTAACGCAAACAATAAAATAAAAAAGATTCCGTAAGCGCATGGCATTGGAAGGGCGTTTTGCACTATTCAGGCACATTTCGCCTGAATCCCGATGTAATCGGATAGCGTCGGTCCCTGCCAAAGGCGCGATGTGTGATCTTGATGCCGGGCGCGGCCTGACGGCGCTTGTATTCATTCAGGTCTACCATCCGCACCACCTTGTTAACTGTTTGCGCGTCAAAACCTGCGCTGATGATGTCCTCGGGGCACTGGTCCTGCTCTACATAGCGTTCAAGGATATCATCGAGTATGTCATAGGGTGGCAGGCTGTCTTCGTCTTTCTGGTCGGGTGCCAGCTCTGCCGATGGCGGCCTTTCGATGACGCGTTCAGGGATCACGGTGCCTTCGCGATTGCAATAATGACAGAGCCGATAGACCAACGTTTTCGGGACATCCTTCAAGACACAGAAACCTCCGGCCATGTCGCCATAGAGGGTCGCATAACCGACCGACATTTCACTCTTGTTACCCGTGGTCAGGACCATCTTGCCTTTTTTATTCGAGATGGCCATCAGCATCACGGCGCGGCAGCGTGCCTGTATATTCTCTTCGGTCGTATCCACCGGCTTGTTCATGAACTCATGCTCGAGGCTTTTGAGAAAGGTCCTGAATACCGGCTCGATCGGTATGACCTGAAAATCGCTGCCGAGGATACGCGCCTCTTCGCGCGCATCCTCGACACTCATGTCCATTGTATAACGGGATGGCATCGATACCCCTTCTACACGGTCGGCACCAAGGGCTGCGACGGCAATGGCCAGCGTCAGGGCCGAATCGACACCGCCGGACAGGCCAATGACGACCCCGTTAAATCCATTCTTGTTGACGTAATCACGTACGCCCATCACCAGGGCATGGTAGGCACTTTCATCGTCCGCCATCGGCTCCGCACACACGCTGCTGCTGATTTCCATACCATTATCATTCAATACACAGTCCAGTGCATATAGCCCCTCTTCGAACGCAGGGGCCCGGCTGACAATCTCTCCATGCCGGTCCATGACCATCGATTCACCATCGAATACCAGTTCATCCTGCCCGCCGAGCAGGTTGACGTAGACAATAGGTATCGCGTTCTCGCTGATCCGCTGACTGAGGATCTGCTCACGCTCCCGTCCCTTGCCAACCTGGAAAGGAGACGCATTCAGGTTGATGATCAGACGTGCACCGGCATCGACGGCCAGTTGCATCGGCCGGCTTTCCCAGATGTCTTCACAGATCGTAATACCGAGCGGGATACCGTCATATTCAAATACACAGGCACTGTCGCCGGCAATGAAATAGCGCTTTTCATCAAACACGCTGTAATTCGGCAGGCAATGTTTTTTGTATTCGACCTCGATCCTGCCATTGCGAATCAGGCCGGCCATATTAAAAATTTCACCATCGACCTGGCGCGGGTAACCTATAATCACACCGGTGTTACCGATTTCTGCACACAGGGTCTGCAGGGCACGCTCCACACGCGCATACAGTCCCGATCGCAGCAACAGGTCCTCGGGCGGATAACCGGTCAAGGTCAGCTCCGGGAACACGACCAGCTGCAGTTGCTGCTGCTTTGCCTGTTGCACAAACTCCAGCACCTTACGGGTATTACCCTCGATATCACCGACCAGCAGATTGACCTGCGCCATGCCGATCCGAAGTGTGTGTGTCGCGCTCATCATCAATCCCTAGACCGGCAACAGCTCGGCCATGCGCCGGCCTATTTCAGCAGGTGATCGCACTGTGGCCACGCCCGCGGCCTCGAGTGCGGCAAATTTTTCCTCGGCTGTGCCCTTGCCACCCGCAATGATTGCACCGGCATGGCCCATGCGCTTGCCGGGCGGGGCCGTAACGCCGGCGATATAGGCAACCACCGGTTTACTAACATGGGCCTTGATATATTCGGCTGCCGCTTCCTCATCGGTACCACCGATTTCGCCGACCATGACGATACCTTCGGTCTGCGCATCGGCCTCGAACAGCTCGAGGCAGTCGATAAAGTCCATGCCATGGATCGGATCACCGCCGATACCGACACAGGTACTTTGACCGAGGCCAGCCATGCTGGTCTGATGCACAGCCTCATAGGTCAATGTACCCGAACGCGAGACAATACCGATACTGCCGGCCTGATGGATATTGCCCGGCATGATACCTATCTTGCAGGCGTCCGGTGTGATCAGCCCGGGACAGTTGGGACCGATCAGGTGTGCGTCATAGTGTGCCAAAGCCGCCTTGACCTTGATCATATCGAGCACTGGAATGCCTTCGGTAATACAGGCAATCACGTTGATGCCGGCATCGGCGGCCTCGAGGATGGCGTCCATTGCGAAGGGTGCCGGTACATAGATCATCGTCGCATTGGCGCCGGTCGCATTGACGGCATCATGTACGGTATTGAAAACCGGCAGGTCCAGATGCCGTTGCCCGCCCTTGCCGGGCGTCACACCGCCGACCATGCGGGTACCGTAGGCGATGGCCTGTTCGGAATGAAACGTGCCCTGCTTGCCGGTAAAGCCCTGACAGATCACACGTGTATTGTTATCAATTAGAATACTCATAAGACTGGCCCTGCTACACGGATTGCGCTGCGGCGACAACCGACCTGGCCGCCTCGGTTAGATCGGAAGAGCTGACGATATCGAGGCCGCTGTTTTCCAGTATTGCGCGCCCGCGATCGACGTTGGTTCCCTGCAGGCGCACGACCACGGGCAGACGCGTTTCGACCTGCTGCAATGCACTGACGATACCCTCTGCAATCAGGTCACAGCGGACAATGCCGCCGAAGATATTGACCAGTATCGCGCGTACATTACTATCCGAGAGGATGATCTTGAAGGCCTCGGCAACACGCTCGGCCGTCGTGCCACCGCCGACATCGAGAAAATTGGCCGGCTCGCCGCCGTGCAGCTTGATCAGGTCCATCGTCGCCATGGCCAGACCGGCGCCATTGACCATACAGCCGATCGAACCATCCAGCGTAACGTAATTCAGATCATGCTGCGCCGCCATATGTTCTTTTTCATCCTGCTGCGATTCGTCATACAGCTCTGCCAGATCGGCATGACGATATAATGCATTGGCATCGATATTGATCTTGGCGTCCAGCGCCATCAACGCGCCTGTGTCGGTAACAATCAGCGGATTGATCTCGACCAGACTGGCATCCTGATCGACAAACATACGATACAATGCCATCAGCAGACGGGTAAAGCTGCGTATCTGTTCGCCCTCGAGCTGCAACCCAAAGGCCAATTGACGGCACTGGTATGCCTGTAATCCTGCCGCCGGGTCGACATGGACACTGAGTATTTTATCCGCTTGCGTCGCGGCAACCTCTTCGATATCCATGCCGCCCTCGGACGAGGCCATCAGCACCAGGCGTTCGGAGTTGCGATCCACGAGCATACCGAGGTATAACTCTCGCGCAATCGCAGACACCTGCTCAATCAATAATACATTGATTGGCAAGCCTTTTTCATCGGTCTGCGGGGTTACCAGGCGACTGCCCAGGAGATTATCCGCAGCTACCTCGACCGCGGCCAGATCATCGCAAAGCCTGACACCCCCGCCCTTGCCTCGACCACCGGCATGCACCTGTGCCTTGACGACCCAGCGCTCACCACCAAGCGCCTGTGCGTAACTGACCGCCTCATCGACCGTGCGTGCGGCACGACCGGCGGGTATTGCAATACCATAGTCGGAAAACAGTTTTTTCGACTGATATTCATGTAAATTCATCAGAATGGGCCTTCGAACTTGTTCTCATGGCATGTATTGTGGAACAAATTACCCACGGAGGCAAAACCGGCTTGCTGTTTGCTGCGAGACTTGCAGTTTTAGGCGCAAGTATCCACACTATGCAGGATTACAAACCAGAATCTTTATATATATGCGCTATTTACTACTGATTATTGCCATTGTGCTCGGAATCCTGATCGTGAAGCAATTATACGGCTCACGTAAAAAAACCGGAAACGGCAACATCACAAAAACCACGGTCACGGTCCGCTGCGCGCAATGCGGTGTCCATATTCCCCAGGAAGAGGCACTGACGGCAGATGGTAAGTACTTTTGTTCAGATGAACACCGTAGACTGCATCACTCCTGAGCGCAATCCGTCCATGAACCATGCTGTAAACGCTAAACGGATGCCCAGATCATGAAGATGCCGGGCTGGAATATACTGGATACAACGGCCGGCATAGAATTCCAAATTCCTGAATGGCGGCCGCTGGCCTACTTCAATTATTACCGCCTGGTGTTGTCCGGTCTATTCGTTGTGCTGTTTGCTACCGGCCCTACGCCGAGTCTGCTTGGCTCGCATAATCCTTCACTATTTCTGGGCACTGCGGCCTTTTATCTGGTCTTTAGCCTGTTCAGCCTGTTCAGTATCTATGCGCGGGCACCCGGGTTTTCGACACAAACACAACTGCAGACCCTGGTCGATATAAGCGCACTAACCCTGTTGATGCATAGCAGTGGTGGCCTGACCACAGGCCTGGGGATCCTGCTGGTCATTGCGATTGCCGGCAGCAGTATGATCCTGGCGGGCCGGCTGGCGCTGATGTTTGCCGCTGTGGCATCGATCGCGATATTGATCGAACAGATCCATGCCCACCTCAATGAGTCGTTCGCGACCACGTCATATACCCAGGCCGGCATTCTCGGCGCAACCTTTTTTGCCACGGCACTGCTATCACATGTCCTCGCCAGACGTATCCGCAAGAGCGAAGAACTGGCCGCACAACGTGGCGTCGATCTCGCCAATATGCAGCAGGTCAATGAATACATTATCCAGAACATGGATGCCGGTATTATCGTCGTCGACCAGGACATGAATACACGCCTTGTCAATGAATCGGCCTGGCATTATCTGGGCATGCCCGAACTGAAGCAATACCAGCCGCTGGGCCAGGTCTCGGAAGAACTGGCCACACAACTGCGTGATTGGAAACAGGACCCGGACGTCACCATCAAACCATTCCGGCCACATGCCAATGCCGCCAATATCCAGGCCAGATTCACTCCGCTCGGACAAGACCGGGAAAACGGCACACTAATCCTGCTGGAAGACTCCAGCCATGTCACCCAACAGCTGCAACAGATGAAACTGGCCTCCCTTGGCCGCCTGACCGCCAGTATCGCCCATGAGATCCGCAATCCACTCGGAGCCATCAGCCATGCTGCGCAGCTGCTACAGGAGTCGCCCGGACTGGAAGGCGCAGACTACCGCCTGTCCGAGATCATCCAGACCCACTCCGAACGCATGAACACGATTGTCGAGAACATCCTGCAACTGTCCCGACGTGACCGCACCAATCCGAAGATCATCGAACTGAAGGCCTGGACCGAGGATTTCGCACGCGAGTTTTGCAATACCGAGCGCCTCGAGCCTTCCAGCATAAGCGTCGATATTTTCCCCGAAAATACCATGATCCAGATGGATACCGGCCATCTGCATCAAATTCTGTGGAACCTGTGCCAGAACGCGATCAAGTATGGCCATGCTGATGGCCAACCCGTCAGGATCACACTCAGGGGCGGCATTACCGAGGAATCCAGAGGGCCGTTTCTTGACGTCATTGATCCCGGCGAAGGCATATCGCCCGAGCTTGCCGAGCAAATATTCGAACCGTTTTTTACCACCAGTAACGAAGGCACCGGTCTTGGCCTGTATATCAGCAAGGAAATGTGTGAATGCAACAAGGCCAGAATCAGTTATCATGTGGTACCGGGTGGCGGTAGTTGTTTCCGCCTGTCCTTTTTTGATCCGAGACGAATCAAGCAATGAGTGTACAACGCACCCTGATCATCGATGACGAACCGGATATCCGTGAGCTGCTTGAACTGACCCTCAATCGCATGGGTATCGACACCGATGCGGCCGCCGACCTGGGCCAGGCCCGCACCATGCTGCAACACACGCACTATGACCTGTGCCTGACCGACATGCGCCTGCCCGATGGCAATGGCATTGAACTGGTAGAATGGATCCAGCAACACCTGCCCAACCTGCCGGTCGCGGTCATCACGGCCCATGGCAATATGGAACTGGCCGTACAGGCACTGAAGGCCGGCGCCTTCGACTTCGTATCCAAACCGGTCGACCTCGAAGACCTGCGCAACCTGGTACAGTCGGCACTGAAACTGTCGAACACGGCCCATCAGGGCAAAAACCTGCGCAGCCGCCATGAACTACTTGGCGATTCCGCGCCGATGCAGAAAATCCGCGGCACCATCGCCAAACTGGCGCGCAGCCAGGCTCCGGTCTATATCAGCGGCGAATCCGGTACCGGCAAGGAACTCGTCGCGCGACTGATCCATAACAAGGGCCCGAGGGCCGACCACCCGTTCGTGCCGGTCAACTGCGGCGCGATCCCGAGCGAACTGATGGAGAGCGAATTCTTCGGCCACAAGAAAGGCAGCTTCACCGGCGCGATCAACGACAAGGTTGGCCTGTTCCAGGCTGCTGATGGTGGCACACTGTTCCTCGATGAGGTTGCAGAACTACCAATGTCCATGCAGGTAAAACTGCTGCGCGCGATCCAGGAAAAGGCCGTGCGCCCGGTCGGCGAACACAAGGAAACACATGTCGATGTGCGCATCCTCAGCGCTACGCATAAAGACCTCGACAAACAGGTTACCGATGGCCTGTTTCGTCAGGACCTGTACTACCGTCTGCATGTCATACAGTTGACCGTACCACCTCTACGGGAGCGTAGAGAGGATATCGTAATTCTGGCGCGTCACATCCTCAATAAAATAGCGGCTGCACATTCAACAAAAACACCCGAGATTGGCAAGGACGCATTAAATGCATTGCTTGCCTACCCATTCCCCGGCAATGTACGTGAACTTGAAAATATCCTTGAACGTGCGATCGCATTGTGTGAAGGCAGTGTGATTGAACCGGAAGATCTGCAACTGCCTGAGCATAATCAGACATCTGGACTGGAAAGTGCTTCACAACTGGATGAGTACATGGAAGACAAGGAAAAGCAGGCCCTGTTAGAGGCCCTGAAAAAAACACGTTATAATAAAACCGCAGCAGCTAAACTGTTGGGCATTAGTTACAGATCGATACGATATAAATTAAAGAAACTGGGCATAGAATAATAACAAATAATAAAACCACACATACCCCAGGATTCAGGCAACACCCGGCAAAAACTATAAATCAATCTGTGCTTACGCCCTCTTCAAAACGTTTTCCGATATCGTCTATAAATTCGGAATAATTCCTTCCTGTCTTATTGGAGACATTCACAGCCTTTTGGTAATAGATTTGCGCCTTGTCATACTGTTTATTGTCAATAAACCATTCGCTTACCAGAAATAGTGGCACTGGATTTTCATCAAATTGATAAAACGCAGCATCTAGCGCGGCCACAGCGTCATATAAACGGTTATCACGATGAAGGTAATGCGCCTTGTACATTAATAATTTCTGACGCGCTAGTTTGCTACGCACACGTGCCCGCAAAGCGTGGTCAACAAGGTCAATAAAATACATTGAATCAAACTTACAATGCTCATCCAGCCCGAGATTAGCAAGATTCATAATAGCTTCGCTAGCATATAAATCCACAAGACTCTCCTTGTTCATGCTGATCTGGTTAAAATCATCGGCTTGCAAAGCCCCCTTCTGCATGCAATTCATATATAAAAGATTTACCTGGAAGCCTACGCCATCGAAACGTTTAAGCAAATGCCTGGCCCTTGCATAAAATCCATTCTCTGCATACATATTGGCCACAATCACTGCCAGCCTTCGGGAATCCGGTCGTTGTTTTTGCATATACAGATACATACTGTTCTCGGAACTCCATGCTTGCACACGAAAACCAAGCAATAGTGCTGCAAATATAACCACAAACACCGGAACGGCTTTCATAACCCACTCTTTTCGATGAAGCAACTTGACTAACAATATACCCAGGCATAGCACTATCCCATAAGACGCCAGATAATTTCTGTGTTCAAACATGAGCTCCAATGGAAAAATAGTTGATTCAAGCACATGCGATGCAAAAAACATAAAAACACCTACCGCCAAGAGTGGGTATTTTTTCCTGGCTAAAACCGAACCAATCAGTAACGCAAGCAATAGCAGCAGCGAAAATAGCGTCTGCGGCGGAGACAGTAAATTACTTGACACATTAATGTCATCATGAAAGAAACCAAAATTAGACGGTAGCGGGAAAAGAATCTGGACCAGATATAAGACCAAAACACGGAGTTGCGTAAGGACCCTTTCAATAAGTGTAAAGTCTCGTGTAGCATATCCGCGCAAGACCCAGTGATCAAAGTCAACAGAAAGAAAGTACAGCCCAATTACTAGTGGCAAAATCAAAAAGCCGGTAAATATTGCCAGCAGATACTTTTTCTGCCCCTCGACACTATAAAATCTGAAAACAAATACTTCGACAATTAAAAGCATCAATGGAAGCAGGATACCATTCTCTTTGCTGAATGCAGACATCGGAAAACACAGTAGAAAAGCCGCAAGGATGTATAGCCAACCTGAAGATATTTTACCCTTATCTATGGCCTGCCTGCCGACGGTATAGGACAGCATACCCAGAAATATAAACAACGCCGACAACTGCGACATTCTCTGCACTGTATATAACACAGTACTAACTTGGAGTGGGTGTAATAACCATAGCGCAGTTACAAGCAAAGCAATATTGCGACTATCGCTTTTTGTATAAAAATTGCGACACAAACGCACGGTCAGCAGAAAGATAACGATACCGATAACAATATGGATGAGCACATTGGTTAATTTCCAGTACCAGGTGTCATCCCCGTGCAACACTGCATTCAAGACAAATGTTGCCATCGAGACCGGACGACCCAGATAACCACTACGACTATGCAAATGCTCGCCGATATCAGTACTCGAAAAATCGGCAGCCAGCGAAAACAAGGGCGTTAATTGCGGATTGTCATCCAGAAAGAACGGCCCCTTCAGACCCGGCAGATATATCGATACGCAAAGGGTAATGACAAGCGTGAGTAAAAGAGTGGTCTGGAAAGGATATTTTACAGGAACAGGTTTCATCTATCGTTCTATATACTCTTTCCCGGTAATAGATTTATACATCTTCATATAATCCTTACGTTCAGTAGAGCTTGCCGTAGATTCAAGCATGTTCACAACCACATCACGCGCCTCATCCAATTTACCTTCAACTTGTAAAACATGTGCATAGACCTTGGCGATACTGACGTGTTGCGGCACTAAACTATATGCCTTTTTTGCATGATATTTCAACATTTCCATGTTGCGCATGTCACTGTAAAGTTTAGCAATCAGCAGATGCAAGACACCCTGATTATGGTCTGCCTGCAAATAGGGGTTCTTTAGCAGTGCTTCAACCATCAACAGCAATTGCTCCGGACCTTCCCAACGGTTTCTGCTTGCATCGGTAATATAAAATTTCATTTGCGACAAAATACTTATATAGATCCTGTTTTTTTCGAAAGCTGTAATCATTTCATTGAACATCTCCTTGGATAATTCCCCTTTACGGATATGTTCGAGTGACATGATCGTTATGTAAACGTTTGCATAAGGTCTCTCTGCAGCCAGTGCTGCCTGAATGGCCTCCCAGGCCTTATCATATTTCTGGTAAATAATAAAAGTACGCGCGAGCTCTACATTTGCACGATAGGAGCGCGGATGCCTGTCCGCCTCTTCAGCCACAAGACGGAATTCGGATGACCACTGTTCCGAGCGCACAAAGGTCAAATACGCCAGTAATATTACAAGCACCGTCAATAACGCGGGCAGCAATTTCCTTAATTTAAGACTTCTGCTATAGATCTCGGCCATCAATACCATTGCGGCAAATATCAGCCCGGCAGAAGGTAGATAATTGCGATGTTCATACGCAATTTCCAGTCCGATAACAGTCGACTCAATCAGATGACCCAATAAGAACCAGAGTAGACCAAAACTGATCAGTGGCCTGATATTTCTGAGAATAATGGCCAGCACGATAAACAGTACCACCCCAATTAGTGAAACAAGAGTAGTCGCTGGCTGTAAAAGGCCTTTTGAGATAGGAATGAAATCCAGATACAGACCCATGCCACCGATACTGGGAATAACGATCGAAGAGATGTATAACCAAAACATTCGCAACTGGGTCATCAGGCGCTCCAGCATCGTAAAATCACGAAGCCGATACCCGCCCTCAAAGAAGGACGGATCATAGATTAGATAAGCTGCAAGCGATGTAATAACCAGCACAAGCGTGACATACAACCACTTGACCAGCCTGCTGATAGCAACAAACCTTAAAGCAACTATTTCCGTTAGCAGACATAGCAACGGGAAAATAACGGCGTTTTCCTTGCTGAATATCGCCAATGGCCAGACCAACAATATAGCCGCCCACAAATAGCCATGCCCTTTCCGCCCCTGTAGTTGATCTAGACGACATTTCAGATAAAAGACTAGGCCGATCAACATAAACAACATCGACATCTGCGCCATACGCTGGACGACATACATGACGGTGCTGACATTTAACGGGTGGATTAGCCAGACCAGTGTGGCCAGTAATGCAATATGGGTATGCATCCCGCCGACCACATTTTGTGACGTGGCTTGCGAGGCTCTCTGGGCAAGATGTTGGGCCTGCAACAATAATCGTAGCGCTGTGAACAGGACATAGCCGACGAGCAGATGGATAAACAGATTGGTGACTTTATACCAGTAGGGATCGAGGCCGGAAAAATAATAATTCAATGCAAAGGTAATTCTGGATATCGGCCTGCTGTAAAGACTGTAAACATTGGTTTTGATACTGACAAAACTCTGCTTCAGGGATTCCCAGCTCAACTCGCTGATATGTACATTTTTATTATTATAGATATTACTGTAATCATCATGCAGAAAAGAGCCCGGGAGTGCAGGATAAAATAACACAATCACCAGCACAGCGATTGCCAACAATGACAGATTCAATTGCTTTCCGGGTGCAAGGTCTATGTTCATAATATTTAAGGATCAACCACAAAAAAAGCGCTGCACAAATAGGGCAGCGCTTTCATTACCGAATTGCTGGCAATTATAGGGATTAACGACAGTTTGACGGACGATACTTCGCGTCCAGGCCACCCGATGTACATGTCCACTCAACGCCTTTTGTAGACCCTGTACCGGAAAATATGATGTCATCGCCGGCAGTTGTATCACCACCTAGATCTTCAAATTGTACAGTGATAGTGCCATTGTTACTATCGGTTCGAGTAACTGTAACACCCTGGACAATGTCAGTAGTGATGTCCGCGACACCGGATTCTGTTTGGTCCGGGAAATCGTTGTTTGACAGATAGTATTCAGAGACGGCCGTCTTCGCTGAAGAAGCAAAACCAATACCTTCTGTGACCTTGGCGCGGATTGTATAGTCCTGATAGGCCGGGATCGCAATCGCGGCCAGGATACCGATGATCGCAACCACGATCATGAGTTCGATAAGGGTGAAACCCTGTTGTGTACGTTTCATTTAAAATCTCCTAAGTATATTCAACGTTGTATAACTTGCATGACATCATGAAAAATTTGTTCTGCTTCTGAAAATAACACTGTCAAATGACATGGCATTTACAGAAACGGCTGAAATATTAATAAGCATAATTCATGCCAATCACTTAAAACAATACTCAATATCGCGAACACCTCCAATATAATAGATTATTCAATCAGTTATAATTTACATCAAAATTCTGGACGACTGCCCATATGATTAAGCTGACAATATTTGTCACATAATGACAAATAGTGGCAAATGCTATTCAGTAATTTGACGCCACGAATGCTATGTGTAGCATTGTTGGTAAAAGTGATAGCACAGGCGTTGCAGAACAATCCCGTCACCACTCGTCATTCAAGACCAATCAAAGACACGAATTCGATAATTAACTAACGACAATTACTGGGCCTGTATTTGCTAGGCACGGTACTCGCCGTTGAACACGACCATTCAACCAGGCTGGCGGAGCTGTCACCGAGACTCGTGAACTGTAAATTTTGTCCATCTGTTACAGAGGCACCGATGTCTCTATAAGAAATAGTCAGTACCGCGCTGTTCGTGGAATTCCTTGTTAATACAACACTTTTTACAATATCGGTGGATGAATTAGTGACACCTGCCTGTGTCTGAGTGGGCATGTTGTTATTTGAAAGAAAGAATTCTACAATCGAGGACTTTGCCGACAAGGCATAACTGATACCCTCAGTAATCTTCGCTCGCGTGACATAATCCTGGTATGCCGGAATCGCGATAGCAGCCAGAATTCCGATTATGGCAACGACAATCATAAGCTCAATTAGAGTAAAACCACGCTGTATCATACGTATAACCTGCTCTTAATTATTCAATGTATTAATATAAAGCATGAATCACGCCAGTTTTCAGGACTGATTTCACACTTACTGTCATTAATCATTCCTATATAAGAATACGCTTCATTTCTTATTAAAAATATAAGACCACAAGGTACAAGCAAAAGATGATTTCGAACTGATTATCGACCACTTCGACAAAATCTGAACCTGAGGTAGATTGAAATTTTTTCGATATTTCTGGCGCATCCGAATATAACAATGCAGAACAGTTACAAAAATTCATCAACAAGAATTACTTCTCCAGTTTGTAGATATTTGTCCGTTATATATAGTAAGTAGACCTAACAAGGTTTGAATAATGAGGGATAATTAAGATTAGTAACAATACACCACTTAAACGAGACGACTTTTTGATATTTGCTGCCCTCCTGATTCAGGAGGATGAGATTGATGAGGTCATTGATCGCCTAAAGCCAGGATGGCTTGGGATGGTGTCTCAGGCACAGAGATTTGAAGCGGATTTCGCTGCATGAAAGAATATGCACAGCTCACATGTAGCCACTGTAAATTCAATCACGGCTGCAATTCATGCCAGTATGATTGCTGCGAGGATTGACCCCGGATGAGGTGAGAACATCAGCAATGACATTCTGTGCAACGATCAATGCCATTATCCACAGCCGTGCGATACCGGGTCTGGTCGATATAATCCATTCACCTTTAACTTAAATACCGATCAGATTGAGCAGAAAATCAGCGCTAGAACCAAAGCCATCGTTCCGGTGCAATTCGCTGGATATCCGGGTGAGATGGATAAAATCATGTCAATTGCACAGCAATATAGACTCAAGGTTATAGAAAACTATGCACATGCCATTGAAAGCAGTTACAAGGGCCAGGAACCGAGACATTTGCTGACTTTGGATACTTCAGTTTATGTGACGAAAAACCTCACCATCGGAGAGGGCGGTAAATATAAAAGTCGATCTATAAAAAGATATGTAATTGTAGTATTTTGGATAGTATATTCTTTATATTCAGCTTGATTTTGGTTTATCGCGTGATCTTGTAATCGGACAGTACATGGCTTACTGTACGAAACCATTTTAAAAACATAATCCATCAGTCTAACTTGCATCAAGTCATCACATGAATTCAGATAATACTCAAACTAGGGAAGGCAAATGCAGACGGGTAGTTCTGACCGGCACTTATTGCTCGAAGAACAAGGGAGACGCCGCCATGCAGCAGGTTTTTGCAGCCGAGCTACAAAAACGATATCCCGAAGCAGAAGTAGTAATCGCCTCGCCCTTTCCTCAGCTTGATACCCCCTACTATGCTCATGTAACCGTAATACGAAGTCGCCGGCGAAACCTGCCACTCGCAACGCTACACTGGTTGATTCTGGACTTCATGCGCCTGCTTGGCTATACACCGCACCGCTACCCCATTGGTGAAGAGATCGACACGATGATTAATGCCGATGCGATTGTCGACTTGAGCGGTGATATGCTAACCGAAGACTATGGCTTTCTGGTAGGCTACTCACACTTCCTACCCTTGCTACAAGCACAAGCATTAGGACGACAAGTCGTCATTTGTGCACAATCGGTTGGCCCATTTCGCAGACTGGCGCCGCTGGCGAAACGCATTTTCTCCCGCGCTAAACTGGTAACCATCCGCGAAACACTCAGCACTAACCTACTAGCTGAGCTGGCAGAACCCGCTATCTCGCCCGTACACACGGCTGACCTGGCATTTATGCTAAAACCAGCACCCTTGATTCGTATCGATACTATCCTCACCGCCGAAAACATTCCGCCTCACACTCGGCCACGATTAGGCGTATCCGTAAGTGCCTTGCTGGCAAACAAAACCAACCGGAACCTCGGCACAAGCGACCAGGACAAGCTGGCGATTTTTGCCGAGGCACTGGACCAGGTAGTGGACAAGCTTGGCGTTGAAGTCCTGCTAGTACCGCATGTTTATGGGCCCCGCCCGTCAGGTGATGACCGGCAGGTGGGCCAACGCATGGCGGCACAAATGCAGCATACCCCGCTGTGCCTCAATGGCGAATACCGCCCGGAAGAGATCAAGGGCATAATTGCAAGCTGTGATGCCTTTGTTGGCTGTCGCATGCATGCCAATATCGCTGCACTCGACAATGGTATCCCGGTACTCGCCATTGGCTACAGTCACAAGACCCGTGGTATTCTTAATGACCTTGGACTATCAGAATGGGTTATTCCCGTAAACGATCTCGAAGCGCAACGGCTCAGCGCGTCTATTATAAAACTGTTTGCAGAGGCAACGACCTATCGGCAGCAATTGTCTACAACGTTGCCGGAAATGAAAAAACGAGCACAGCAAAACATCGAAGCAGTAATACAACTAATAATTGAGCGACCAGGAGTAGCGGCAAAATGAATCGCTTTGCCGGATTAACCGGCACTGTTGGAAAAGAGAGCGAGCGCGAAGGCCGACTGCGCATGGCGTTCGGCAACGACCAAACCGACCTGACAATAATCAGTCCAATACCCGGAGTGTCTCTAGCCTGGTGTGGTAACAACGATCTGACTGCAGTGGCGAACACGGCGAATAACTTTGCACTCGCACATGGCTCAGCATACCGACTACATGGCACAAACGCCCCGTCGATCGCCGTGGACAATGTGCACGCTTTGGCCGAATTGCTGCTGGAACGAACAAGCTTGGGCGATGCACTCCTGGATGGACTGGACGGCTCCTTCATTAGCGTAACGGGAACCCGGCACGGCGGCTTCGCTTTGGCAGGCGACCCAAGCGGAAACCGTGCCCCCTATTTTTCCATTGAGAATAATGAACTCGCATTTACCAACCACCCGCTCGTGTGCGCTCGGCTACTAAACAAACCACAGATAGACCGGGGCCTGGAAGACTTCTTGTTGATTTATGGTTTTCTCCCCGATGGCCGCACTATCTACAAGGGCGTACATCAGTTGACTCCCCAAACCATGCTCATGTTCGAAAACGGGCAGTGCAAGCATATGCCCATGAACCTGGCACAACAAGATACTTCCTATGAGGAGGCACCTGAATCCGAAGAGTCACTCTATGATCGCCTCTATGACGTCCTCCTTGGTTGCATGGAAGACCAACTTGCATCAACTGCCGAAGTCGGCGTACTCCTCGGCGGCTTCGACTCGGCGCTTGTTGCATCTTTGTTATGTCGCCTGGGCAAGCGCGTGCATACATATTCATTTCATTATGCCGATATGCAATATAATCAACCGCACACTGATACCTTGTCTTCATACCTCGGCTGCAAGCATAGCTGGATAAATATTACCCCAGATGTAATCGCAACCGGACTGGAACAATATGCCGAGCACTGTGTGCAACCCACCAACTGGCTCAACTATATTATTCAGACCATACATGTGTGTGAGCATATGCGGCGCGATGGAATTGATTATGCGTATTCCGGCGATGGCTGTGATGCGGTTTTCCTTGGCTACCCCGGCACATACAAGCGCACCCGCGCATTCGCGAACCTACCACAACTGCCCACTGGCTTGATAGATATACTCATACGCGCATTAAACTGGCCGAGCCTGGACCGTCGCATAGGTCACCCCTACCGGGTTGCGATGAACCTACTGCGCGCAATGGCCCGGCCAATGCCGAGCCGGGCATTCCTGACATTCCGCGTAATGGATGAAATGACCGTAAAGTCACTGCGCAAGACTAATAGCGTGAAACAAGACGAAACACTCGAGTCAATCGTGCACCGCTTGGCCGAACCATTTACTGACCTGTCAATTCAACGTCTCGGATATGCTGCCAAGAGCCTGGTATCACCGAATCGTACCAAATTGATTGCCAGCACCGATGTTACGGGCGTGCGCGTGCATACACCCTATTTACACCCAACTCTACGCAAATTCGCCGCCACAATCCCCGATCACCTGCTGCGTGAACAGACACAAAACGCACTGCAGGATCCAGGCAAGATTTGTCTGTCACGTATGGCAGCAAAACATCGACTATTGCCGACAGAGATCATTCAACAACAAAAACTTGCCGCGATTGACAGTCCTATTGACAACTGGTTCGCTACCGAATTGCGTCCCTCGCTTGAGCGGGCCATCAAGGGGCTTCCGTTCAGTACAGATACCCAGCATACCAATTCACTTATCGAGACAACAGCGGCGGAAAAATTCTACAAACGCTACATTGGCTCGACGAGTGTAATCAGTGACGCTATCTCATTACTCGCAACATATGGCGCGATGGCGGGCGCACTACATGACAACGGAGCGCAGCAATGACCATGAAAGCAGAGGCATGGTACAGACGCACTAGCTTCCGTATTGCCGCCTCAGTGGTGCTCTTGCTGCTTTGCCTCAGTCTGGTTAATCCTGGCGAGTTCGCACAGGTATTGATCAATATCAACCTCTGGTATCTGCTAGTCGCATTGTTGCTCAATATTATTGGCACGGTATTGGCCAGGGCCTGGATTGCACACCTGACTACGCATGCCTCCGGTCTAACACTCGGCTTCGCTGAGCTTGTGCGGATCAATCTCATCGCACGCTTTTACACAATCGCATTGCCACGCGGCGCCTCGGCCGCCATTCGCTGGCATCATTACCGCAAGGGTGGCTCAGGGCACGCGGCGGCGGCGCTGCTGATCTTCGAAAACATGGTGTCAATCTTCACCCTGTTTTTGAGTGCCGCAGTTATCCTCGGCCTCGAGTCCAGAGAGGCTGTTACCTCTGCACAGATATTACTTCCCGTGACCTGGCTAGGTACATTGGCCACTGCACTGATACTCCTTCCGTTCATGTATCAACCCAGCGCTAAAATATTTCGCAAGCTACTGCAACCATTACTTTTACGACCGGGTCGCCTCGCGGATGCGATCAGCAAGCTACTGACAGCCATAAAAAGCTATCATGACATCCCTATTCGACGAGTAGGATCAATCTTTTTTGTCAGCCTGTTCGGTTATGTATTTTTCATACTTAGTGCATGGGTTTTGGCAGAAGGAATGGCACTTGGCTTGAGTCTTGCCGCGATTGCATGGATTCGTTCAATCACCTTGCTGATCGCACTGGTACCTATAACTATCGCCGGACTCGGCTTGCGTGAAGGCGTCCTCATTGCACTATTAAGCAACTACGGAATATCAGCATCAACTGCATTTGCTTACGCAATAACATCGTTTGCCATTCAACTGGTGCTGGGCTTGTTCGGCGCAATACTCGAGACACATCGCTTACTTGTAAACAAGGAAGATACACGCGCCAATGAATCAGACAAGGAGACATCATGAGACTACGCGCACGACCAGTGGTCAATCTTAATCGCATACGCAAGGCGAAGATGATCGAGGCCTTTCTTCATGATGCGTTCGATCAAACACCAAGCGGCCTTCGTGTGCTCGACATCGGCTCTGGTAACGGTGACATTTGTGCGTATTTTTCTGCAAATAATTTCACTGTAGGTGTTGATATTCAGGACCAATTCAGGCCTGAATATCATGGATTACCACACTGCGTGGCTCGCTCAGAGGCCTTGCCCTTTGCAGATGCCAGCTTTGACGTAGTCATCTCTCACCATGTAATTGAACATGTAGACAATCACGATCTTCACATCTCTGAAATTCACCGTATTCTGGATGCCGACGGTGTCTGCTATCTGGGAACGCCGAACCTGAGCTCACCCTTCATGCGTGGCCACATCGGTAATCCGATGGTG
This sequence comes from uncultured Gammaproteobacteria bacterium, assembly GCA_947258655.1. Taxonomy (GTDB): domain Bacteria; phylum Pseudomonadota; class Gammaproteobacteria; order JAADHQ01; family JAADHQ01; genus JAADHQ01. The sequence continues at coordinate 41,560 of CAMYJD010000007.1, forward strand.
CTCAAATATTCACAAATGCGATCACTATTCGAGCGCAATGGTTTCGAGGTGGAAGAATACTACCTACGCTGGCTGCATGAACCGGACCGTTATCATTGCGAGACTCGTCTGGGACGTTTCATCCCCACCCCACTCCTCCATCTGATGCGATACTGGTTTCCCAGCCAGTGCTTTTTACTCAGACACCGTCTTTAAATCAATTCATCGTAAAGCGCGGAATGTGCAGAGGCAACCTCCGCCCAGGAATTAGCCCGAATACATTGCAGTTGTGCTTCACGATCGGCTTGCAAACCGTTGGGCCGAGATAATTTTTCGATCATGATCGAGGCCAGCGCATTGTCATCACCCGGGGTGACAATCCAGCTCGGATCAATAGCCAGATCCGGCAACCCGCCCACATCGGTTACTAAAACCGGACACCCTTGTGCGGCTGCACGACAGGCAGCGCCGGACTGACTACTAAAACGAACATAAGGAAATACTGCAAATTCCGATAACCTGATAAGGGCGTCAATTTTTACATCTGATTGAAATCCTTCGAGCATGTGCACCCGTTCAGCCAACCCCGGTTGTGCTAGCGCAGTGTGCAGGCGCTCTGCGTCATGGTCGGTGCCGAGCATCTTTGCAACAATACGAGCACCAAACCCAGAGTGGCCTGTCCACAGACGCCCGGCAATGACGAGATCCACATCGGCTAGCTTTTCTACTACATGCGACCATGCAGAAAGTAGAACATCGACACCCTTGTAACCACGAAGATTGCCGAATACACAGACATAACGCCGCGCAGGGTCGAGTCCGAGCAGGGCATGGTCCCCGGCTTCAATCGTAGCTGGCGACGACTCGACACAGGCTCCATGAGGAATGGTATGGATACGTTCAGCGTCTACGTCAAAGCGTGAGGTAAGTATTGCAGCTCCACGCGCGTTGTGAACAACCAGAGTGTCGGACAGATTCACCAGCTTTTGCTCGCATGGCCTGGTCCAGTCAAGCACTTCATGTGCGCCAGGATTGTGCATCGTTACAACTACACGCTTCCCCTTGCGCCGGGCCATACCGGCAAGTGGTGCAAGATAACACGCCATCGGAGCGGACCAATGCTGTATGTGTATGATGTCGGCATCCATATTCGCCACGCGGCGCCACGACCATGGTCTTCCCCAATGTAACTCGCCAACCGATTTCGACATATCTTTTTTTGCTGCAGGGTGTAAAAAGCCAGGATAAGCTGCACGGTAATCCACCGGGTACACCTGTAAATCCTGGATCGCATGGAGGGCTTCTAACAGGGGGCTGCAGTATGGACTAAGTCCACGAACTGGCTGACCAAATTGACAGACTAATAAAACACTCGCTGCACTCATAATGAGAAAAATTTAAAAATCATGGCTGTTATCAATCAGACTCTGATTTCATACACTGCTATTATCCCGCTACTGTGCATGCTGAGCGTGGCAATTGACCCGATGTATCAAGGTTAGCGGGCGGAATGACTCGTATATCTTTCAGTTATCTTGCCTACTGAACATGAGCGTCGTAATTTGCTCAGAAATCAAACCAATCAGAAAAACTATGACGGATGTTACCAGTAGCAGTGCGCTCATATTGGTAAAGCGGGCTTCCGTTAAATAGGTAAATATATAGTACCCACATCCCAAGATAAAAAATCCCAGACTGATTGGCAAGTATAGTTTCAGTGGCGAATATAATGTTCCGACCTTGAAGATAATTAACAGGAATCTGGCGCCATCCTTGAAGAGTCTGATATGGCTTTTCCCTTTCCTGGAAAACACCTTTATTGGCACATAGCCTACGGAATAACCCGCACGAAAAAAAGACATCGTTATCGTAGTTGGATACGAGAAACCGTTGGGCAGTAAAAAGAGAAATTGCCTGAACTTCTTTGCATTGACAACACGAAACCCGGATGTAAGGTCACGAACAGAATGTCCCGACATCCAACTGGCGAGATAATTATATATTTTGTTCGCGACTCCCCTGGACACACTGGCCTGAGACTTAAAATTCCTGGACCCTACAACCATATGAAAACCACAAAGATATTTCTCCATGAGCTTTTCAATATCATCCGGATTATGTTGACCATCAGCATCCATAAACACAAGAACTTCCCCTGATGCGGCCCTGGCCCCTGTTTTAATGGCTGCCCCGTTCCCCTTGGCATAAGGATGTGTAATTACCCTGACATCACTTGCATTGCAGACTTCCAGAGTATTATCAGTTGAACCGTCATTCACTACTATAATTTCTGTATCAGGATATTTTTTTCGCAAAACAGGTAACAAATCTGCGAGATGCTCTGCTTCATTTTTTGCCGGCAGAATTATTGATATATTGACCGCTTTCATCATTTTTCTTCAAAATACCTGTATAGGCTAGTAGGCGTATGATGCTAACAGAGATTCTACGATTCAAGCAATTACACTTCATGTACAGAAGGTTTTGTAGATAACGTTTCCGGATGAGGAGGGTATCAAACCTGCTGGCCATGGACTCCTGGCTCCTGAGAAATCCCGTCTCAGCAGGATTATCAATTTGACGGATATTGATATTAGCAGTGAGCCACTCGTCAAATAACATCTAGTTTGACAAGGAAAAAACTTCATCGATTGATTGTCTATAGATAATTAGTTTTTACTTATATACTGAATCTTAATTGTTGAGATTAACAAGATTTACCATAATTAAATCATAATGTTATATAAATTTATATAATATGAATACATCTACTTATGTTATATTATAGTTTTGGTTTGTGTTACCGATATAAAGTATACAAGTTTTAATAACATTGCTTTACCTGATAATCAACCTGGTCACAAGAAACACTTAACATATTGAAATAAATAAGGTTAAATATAGAGCGGCAACTGAAAACACAGTTTTACCCCAGGTACCTCATTATCCATAAAATGATGTTCCGTATTTAATTTTAATATTGATTATCAAGATAATTTAACTTATCGAAAGTGAACAATGGCATAATCAGGCGTATATATTTACTCTTGAGCGGTATTACAGGATAACGGAATACGATCAAAGACACGACTACTCTGGATAGAATGTTAGATTAATGGCAACAACTAACCCGAAAATACAACTAAGTGGATTGGCACGCCGATTGGTGCATGATGGCCTTCTTGCAGAAGAGATAGCCGAAACTGCGCTGAAAGAAGCCAGGAAAAAAAAGATAACACTGGTTACCCACCTGGTTGATAACAAGATCCTGAACGGCAAGCAAATAGCGAACGCCGCATCGCAGGAATTTGGCGTCCCGTTGTTTGACATCAACAGCCTCGATCTCGAGGCCTCGGCCAGTTACATCAAACTGGTCGATGAAAAACTGATCCGTAAGCATAATACACTGCCATTGATGCAAAGGGGTAACCGCCTGTTTGTCGCCATATCAGATCCGACCAATCTGCAGGCGCTGGACGAGATCAAGTTTAATACGGGTATCAATACCGATGCCGTGCTGGTTGAGGAAGAACAACTCAAGGCAGTCCTGGAAAAAGCACTCGAGGCGCAGGCTGAGCCCATGGAAGGCTTGCTGGATGAAGATCTCGATAACCTGTCGATTGAAGGCGGAGAAGATACTGGCGCCAAGGACGAGGACGAGGGTGATATCGATGATACACCCGTGGTACGTTTCGTTAACAAGGTGCTGCTGGATGCGATCAATAAGGGCGCCTCGGATATCCACTTCGAGGCCTATGAAAAGACATACCGTGTGCGCTTCAGACAGGACGGCATACTGCATGAAATAGCGGCACCGCCGATCAATCTTGCCTCGCGTGTAACTGCGCGTATCAAGGTCATGGCACGCATGGACATCGCTGAACGCCGTGTCCCGCAGGACGGTCGTATCAAGATGAATATTTCCAAGACACGTGCAGTGGATTTTCGTGTCAACACCTGCCCGACTCTGTTCGGCGAAAAGATTGTTATGCGTATCCTCGATTCCAGCGCCGCGAATCTGGATATCGATGTTCTCGGTTATGAGGATCACCAGAAAAAGCTGTTTCTCGATGCCATCCATAAGCCCTGGGGACTGGTGCTGGTTACCGGCCCGACCGGTAGTGGTAAGACCGTGTCGCTGTATACCGCACTGAACATCCTGAACAAACCGGACAAGAATATCTCGACTGCGGAAGACCCGGTGGAAATCAACCTGCCCGGTATCAACCAGGTGCACATGAACGTCAAGACCGGTATGACCTTCTCGGCGGCATTACGCGCCTTCCTGCGTCAGGACCCGGATATCATCATGGTTGGTGAGATTCGTGACCTGGAAACGGCTGAAATCGCGATCAAGGCCGCGCAAACGGGCCATCTGGTTCTGTCGACATTGCATACCAACGATGCACCGCAGACATTGACACGTCTGGTCAATATGGGAATCCCGCCGTTTAATATCGCCTCATCCATCAGCCTGATCATCGCCCAACGCCTGGCCCGGCGCCTGTGCTCGCATTGCAAAAAGGAAGAAAAAATTCCAGCGGAGGCACTATTGGCGGAAGGTTTCGTACAGGATGAAATTGCCGACCTGAAGGTCTTTGGTCCGATAGGCTGCGATCAATGCACCAACGGTTACAAAGGCCGTGTGGGCGTTTACCAGGTCATGCCGGTGTCTGAAGAAACCGGCAGAATCATCATGGCTGGGGGTAATGCACTCGAGATCGCCAAGCAGGCCAAAGAGGAAGGCATCAATGACCTGCGTCGCTCTGGTTTAAATAAAGTTAAAGAAGGGCTAACGAGTCTGGAAGAAATCAACCGGATTACAAAGGATTAATCAATGGCAGAAAAAGCTATCAAACAGAATGTTTTTCTTTGGGAAGGCTCTGACAAGCGCGGTGTCAAGGTCAAGGGCGAGAGCCAGGGTAGCAATCCCGCCATGATCAAGGCAGAACTGCGCAGACGCGGCATCGTACCGAAAAAGGTCCGCAAGAAATCTACACTGTTCAGCGCCAACACGGGTAAAAAAATCATACCCAGGGATATTGCCATATTCAGCCGCCAGTTGGCGACAATGATGTCTTCCGGTGTACCACTGGTACAGGCCTTCGAGATCATTGGCCGCGGTCATGATAATCCACGTATGCAGGAACTGTTACTGACCATCAAGAACGATGTCGAGTCCGGTAATCCGTTGGCCGAATCACTGGCCAAGCACCCACTGCAATTCGATGAACTGTTCTGCAACCTGGTCAGGGCCGGTGAGCATGCCGGTATCCTCGAGACCCTGTTACACAAGATCGCGACCTACAAGGAAAAGACCGAGGCGATCAAGGCCAAGATCAAGAAGGCCCTGTTCTACCCGACCGCCGTTATTGTCGTCGCCGCCATTGTTACGGCGATCCTGCTGATTTTCGTCGTACCCCAGTTCGAAGAACTGTTCAGCGGCTTCGGTGCCAGTCTGCCTGCCTTTACGCAGATGGTCATCGGCCTGTCGCAGTTTATGCAGAACTGGTGGTTTGTGGTGCTGATTGGCGTCATTGCCGTCATCTACGGATTTATTCAGCTAAAGCGGCGCTCGGTCAAGTTTGGCCATATGCTGGATAAGGCCGCTCTAAAGACCCCGATCGTCGGCGTGATCCTGAACAAGGCCGCGATAGCACGCTATGCCCGCACACTATCAACGATGTTTGCGGCCGGTGTGCCGCTGGTTGAAGCCATGGATTCCGTCGCCGGCGCAACCGGTAATATCGTCTACTCCGATGCGATCATACGCATACGTGATGAGGTCGCAACCGGCCGCCAGTTGAATGCGGCGATGAAGGATGCAGGGCTGTTCCCGAACATGGTCGTGCAAATGGTCGCGATCGGTGAGGAATCGGGTGCCCTCGATGACATGCTGGCCAAGGTCGCCGATTTCTATGAAGACGAGGTCGATAATGCCGTCGATTCACTGAGCAGTCTGCTCGAACCGCTGATCATGGCAGTCCTCGGCGTCCTGGTGGGTGGTCTGGTCATCGCGATGTACCTGCCTATCTTCAAGCTTGGTTCGGTTGTCTAGACATCTCGCAACCGTGATACGCCCGGCGTATCACGGTTGTCGTCAAACCTGAATGTTGATCCTCGAATATCTGGGCTCCCATCCGCTTGCCTTTACCATCACCAGCCTGATTCTGGGTCTGATGGTCGGCAGTTTTCTGAATGTCGTCATCTATCGCCTGCCGGTCATGTTGCAGGCAGAGTGGCATAGCCAGTGCAAGGAATTTCTTGAACTTGACCAGGATGCGTCAGAACAAAACAAAAGATTCAACCTGGCCACACCAGCATCGACCTGCCCACACTGCGATCACAAGATAAAACCATGGGAAAATATCCCGGTATTCAGTTATCTGTTGTTACTGGGAAGATGCTCGCAGTGTAAAAACAGGATCTCGCTGCGCTACCCGTTGATCGAACTGCTGTGTGGCCTGATGACCGCCTTTATTGCCTGGCATTTCGGCTTTGGCCTGCAGACCCTGGCCGCCATGGTGTTGACCTGGTCGCTGATCGCACTATCAATGATCGATTACGATACCAAGTTATTGCCTGACATCATTACCTTGCCGCTGCTGTGGCTGGGCCTATTGCTGAATATCAATGGTACATTTGCCAGCCTGGAAGACAGCGTCATCGGCGCTATGGCCGGCTACCTGTCTCTGTGGAGCATTTACCAGGTTCATCATTTACTGACCGGTAAGGAAGGCATGGGCTATGGTGACTTCAAACTGCTGGCGCTATTCGGTGCCTGGCTGGGCTGGCAATCATTATTGATGATCGCGCTGCTGTCATCGGTAGTCGGCGCCATTGTTGGGATCAGCCTGATAATCATCATGGGCAGGGACCGGCAATTACCTATTCCATTCGGCCCCTATCTCGCCATGGCAGGCTGGATCAGCCTCGTCTGGGGAGAAGCACTGTTACAGACCTATATGGGTTTTGCCGGTCTGAATGTGTAACATAGATTAATAGCCTACTGGCAGAATAAACGTATGCTTACTATTGGACTCACAGGCGGGATTGGTTGTGGTAAATCCATGGCTGCTACAATTTTTGCGGAATTACAGGTACCAGTCATTGACGCAGATACGATCGCCCATCAAATCGTCGCCCCCGGACAGCCAATATTGCAGCAGCTGTTCGAGCAATTTGGCAGCGAATTGAAGCAGAGCGATGGCTCGCTTGACCGTGCGGCGCTGCGTGCACGGGTATTCAGCGACAGTACCAGTCGCAAGCGACTCGAGGCCATTATGCACCCGGCCATCCGCGCGGAAATGCAACGTCAGCTACAGTCCATCGATGCGGACTACTGTATACTGGTCATTCCGCTCTTGCTGGAGAGCGGACAGCAGGATATGTGTGACCGCATCCTGGTCCTGGATTGCGTACAAAGCACGCAACGCGCCCGCGTCCTGCAACGTCCCGGCCTGACAGAGGAACAATTTAATGCCATCGTGCAGGCCCAATGTTCACGCCAGCAACGTCTGGACGCTGCAGATGATATAATTAACAATGATAGCGATGATATCAACTCGCTAAGGCAACAGATCCTTGCCCTGCATCGACAATATATAAAAATGAGTAAAAATGCCTGAATATTGCACCCATGTCATGCTATCTTTGCTAGCATCTACATTGATGAAAACGCCAAACGGCCGCAATTCACGGATAGGCAAGACGTGAGAAAGACAAGTTATGAACAGCCCCTGAACGAGCGTATCCGTGCGTTCCTGCGCCTGGAGTTCCTGTTTAAACAGGCCGACTACAGCCTCAATGGCACATCCACGTGGAACAGCCGTGCCGCACTGGAAACCATCATCGAGATACATGACCTGGTCAGTCGCGTTGACCTGAAAACAGAGATACTGAAAGAACTGGAGCGGCATACCCAGAGCCTGAACCGCTTGCTCGAGAACCCCCAGGTTGACCCCAAGCGCCTCAACCAAGTATTACGGTCACTGGACTCGTTCAGCAACAAGCTATTCTCTGATAACCTGCCGTTTGGCCATGCCCTCAAACACAATGAATTTATCACCAGTATCCGTCAGCGCACGACCGTGCCGGGGGGCACCTGTGAAATGGATCTGCCCGGTTACCATTTCTGGCTACAGAAAAGCAGTGAGGAACGCATCACTACGCTGACGAACTGGATCTCCGGCTTTGACACGATGCGCAAGGCCATTGAAATGATCCTGCAACTGATCCGTGACAGTGCCGTACCACGCTGGGAACTGGCCGAAAACGGCTTTTTTCAACGCAATCTGGATCCTGGCAATCCTTGCCAGATCCTGCGCATCAGCCTGCCGGCAGAACAGGATTGCTACCCGGAAATCAGCGGCGGCAAACACCGCTTTACGGTACGCTTCATGCGCCAGGAAAATGAGCAGACCCGTCCCAAACAGGTCAACCAGGACATTGAGTTTGAAATGTCCTGCTGCATGATCTAGCCCCCATTTCTCACGAATCCCGGATGCTGGCGAAGAGATTGTGCGTCTGAACGCCGCTCTGGAATAAAAGTGGTAGCCGTAGCTACCACTTGCATGAAGAGCAAGTTCAGGCGTGCAAGATCGAGTCAGGGCCGGGATAAGCATTACTTGTAACAAACTGCTTTTTCACTGTGTTCCTTAACAACACAATGTCCCGTTCCTGCATGCCTAATCACGCTGATCCTGTGAAAAATGCGGGCTAGCCTGTATACTATTGGCTATGAAACACGATAGACAACACGGCACTGTCCATTGTCCGACCTGTAACAAACCGGTTGAGTGGAGCGCGGCATCGCGCTGGAAACCATTTTGCAGCAAACGTTGCAGCCTGATAGACCTCGGCGAATGGTTCGATGAAAAACCGCGCATCCCGGACACGGCAGAACAACCCGAACATGACGAGCACTGATGGTCAGATCAGTAAAAACTGCTGTTACTTTACCAGTGTAAATCCGTAATCGGCCGTATAGATTTTTTTCTGTGCAATCACTTCAACGCGGGCAAGCCAGTCACTGCGTCCACTAGTGCAGATTGGCAGAATGACCATGCCACTCCAGGCGCCCGTTTCGGTATTGAACTGCAGTTTTTGCTGCAAATCACCCATATCCATAGCCTGCATGCTAAAAATCAGCCTGACATCTATGTGCTGCGGATTTTGCACACCATCGATTTGCACTTGCACGGGAAAGGCCTTTAATGCGCTGGGCCTGTCCTGCAATGCAAGCAACACATGAATGCCTTCCCTGCTAGCGCTGCAGGCAGATTGACTGATATCACAGGCAGCGTCGACGATCAGGCGATATTGTTCATAGACTTCATGATGCCGATCGCCGGCAAAATAGCCTTGACGCAGTTGCAGGAAAAATGCGATCAGTAACATTATCGACACGATCAGCAAGCTGCGCATATTGATAAAGCGCTGCCAGCGCACACTCATGCTTGTCCACACCATAAAGAGCGAATAGCGGCAATGCCCTGGGCGCCATACAATTGGGCATTGCTGATATCGGCCTCGCCCAGACCTCCGAGGGCGTACGCAGGCATCTGCGCGAGCTCGGTCAGTTGCCGACATTTATCCCAGCCAAGGGGTAGCGCACCTGGATGGCTGCGGGTGGCCTTAATTGGCGATACAACAATAAAATCAGCACCGATGCTGTTGGCCTGGCGTACCTCGGCAGAATCATGGCAGGATGCAGACAGGTAGACATCCGCGGGAACCGGTCTTTGCGCCAGGACGAGCAGGCGGGAACTGCTCAAATGCAGACCATCGGCCGGACAACGCTGAAACACCTCCTGCGTTCGGTTAAGTATCACGCGTGCGTCGTAACGATGCGCCAGTTCTATGATTTGCCCGGCCATATCCATGTACTGGTCATCATCGACATCATTATCCCGGTACTGGATCAGGCGTATTCCGGATTGCAAACACACCTGCAGACTATCGATGAATGCAGCACCACGCGCGCTCCTGGCCGGGGTGATAAGATAACGATCGGGGAGTTGCACGGCATGAATAATGGGCAGGTTTGCGGCCGGCATCGGCCATTCATGCAGATCAGCGTGGTTGACCCACTGCACCGCCTGCCCTTCCCTACCGTAAGCTGTGCCATCATAGGCTTCTATCCGATGCACATCCAGCAGCACCTTGCGCTCGGCATAATCATGGCGGATGCGGATCAACGGACGCATGCGGGTCACGCTTATCCCTACCTCCTCCTGCAGCTCACGCGTCAATGCATCAGCAACCTGTTCACCGGCCTCGACCTTGCCACCCGGGAATTCCCACAGGCCGCCCTGATGCACATGCCCGGGGCGCCGGGCCAACAGCACCTGCGTTCCATTGTCGATAACAGCCACGGCAACGTGAATTATTCCGGCTTCTGCAGACACGGTAGATATAACAGTCGACTCAGGTGCGGTATTCTGCATTGATCTTGACGTAGTCGTAGGACAGATCGGTTGTCCACACCGTCTCGCTAACCTGGCCACGGCCAAGACAGATACGAATCGTAATTTCTTCCTGTGCCATAACGGCCTGCCCCTGTTCCTCACTATAGGTGCCTGCGCGCCCACCGTTCTTTACGATGCAGACGTTATCAAGATAGATATCGATATCCTCGACCAACATATCACTGACACCGGCGCGGCCAACGGCTGCGAGAATACGCCCCCAGTTCGGGTCACTGGCAAAAAATGCCGTCTTGACCAATGGCGAATGGGCGACTGTATAGGCCACATCGAGACATTCCTGCCGGTCCCTGCCCTGCTCGACCTGTACGCTGATAAATTTTGTTACCCCTTCACCATCGCGGATAATGCTCTGCGCCAGATGCAGGCACACATCAGCGAGTGCATCAACAAACAGTTGCTGCTCCTGACTGTCACGACGAATCTGCACGCCACTCGTGGCAGTGGCCAGCAACATACAGGCATCGTTGGTCGACGTATCGCCATCCACCGTGATGCGATTAAACGAGGTTTCTACTGCCTGTCCCAGGCACTCCTGCAACAAGCCCTGCTCGATATCGGCATCGGTCGCGATAAAGGCCAGCATCGTGGCCATATCAGGACGGATCATTCCCGAGCCCTTGGCAATACCGGTCAATGTGATTGATTTACCGGATAGTTCCAATCTGAGCGAAGCACCCTTGGCCACGGTATCCGTGGTCATAATCGCTTCCGCGGCACGAGACCATTGGTCTGTATGCAGCTCGCTGGCCAGCGCGGGTAATACTGCCTGGATTTTTTCGGCCGCTAGGGATTCACCGATGACTCCGGTGGAAAAAGGCAACACCTGCTGTGGCTGACAGCCAAGCGCCTGTGCCGCGCTTGCACAGCATGCCAGTGCGGCCTGCATACCCTGTTCACCGGTACCGGCATTGGCGTTACCGGAATTGATCAACAATGCCCGGGTGCTGGCAGCAGACATATGTTGTTTGGCAATAACAACCGGAGCGGCGCAAAAGGCATTTTGGGTAAAAACGCCGGCACAGGCCGAACCTTCATCACAGCTGATCAACACGACATCATTACGCCCCTGATAACGCACACCCGCCTCGGTCACGGCAAGACGCACGCCGTCGACGGGATATAATGGGGGCAATTCTTTTGCACCGATGGCCATGTGATTCACCTGATCAGATAATCAATATTAATAAAAAACCTAGATTAACCTCAAAATGCCTTCCAGGCCAGCCTGACAGCCAGGTTATTGCATTCAGTAGGTAGATTTTTGACAGATTTACAGGCAAAAAAAAACAGCAATCCGGAGATTGCTGTTTTTCTCATATCAGACCTCACTCAGGTGAGCTTGCCGTGACACTGTTTGTATTTTTTGCCCGAACCACAGGGACAGGGTTCATTACGCCCGATCTTTTCCCCATTGCGTACAAACGGCTTTTCCTGTTCGAGCGGCTCTTCCTCTGCCTCGTCGGCAGTTGCTGCGGGTGCGGCCGCATGTTCAAACTGCATCGGCGCATGACTGCGACGCTGTTCTTCTACGGCCTCGACATCCTCTTCGGCGCTGACCTTGACCTTGGATAATACCGTGACTACGTCATACTTGATGCGCTCCAGCAGGTCCGTGAACATCTCGAAGGCCTCGCGCTTGTATTCCTGCTTCGGATTCTTCTGTGCATAACCGCGCAGGTGTATGCCCTGGCGCAGGTAATCCATCGCTGCCAGGTGTTCCTTCCACATCGAATCCAGCACCTGTAACATGATTGCCTTTTCGAAGTGACGTAATACCCCGGCACCGGCCTGCGCCTCCTTTTCGTCATACTGTTTTTCAAGCTCAGCAACGATACGTTCCCGCAATGGTTCTTCATGCAGGTCTTCATCTTCATCGAGCCAATGCTGGATATCCAGCTTCAGGTCGAATTCACGTTCGAGCGCTTCGGTCAGCCCGGGAACATCCCATTGCTCATCCAGGCTGCCGGGTGGAATATAGCCATTGATAACATCATTGGCGACATCGACGCGAATGGCCCTGATCGTGTCTGAAATATCATCGGTCGCCATCAGTTCATTACGTTGCTCATAGATGACCTTGCGCTGGTCATTGGCCACGTCATCGAATTCAAGCAGGTTCTTGCGGATGTCGAAGTTGTAGGTCTCTACCTTGCGTTGGGCATTGGCAATGGCCTTGCTGACCCAGGGATGTTCGATGGACTCGCCTTGTTCCATGCCCAGTTTCTGCATCAGACCTCCGACTCGCTCCGAAGCGAATATGCGCATCAGATTATCTTCCAGGGACAGGTAAAACCGCGATGAGCCGGCATCACCCTGACGACCGGAGCGACCGCGTAATTGATTATCGATACGACGTGATTCATGCCGTTCGGTACCGATAATATGCAGGCCTCCCTGCTCAAGTACCTTGTCATGTCGCTGTTGCCAGGTCTCGTGCATTGCCTGCTCGCGCGCGGCATCAAGGTTGCCGGCCTGCTGCAACTCGACCTCGAGGTTACCGCCAAGGACTATGTCGGTACCGCGGCCGGCCATATTGGTTGCAATCGTAACCGCTGATGAACGCCCAGCCTGGGCGACGATCTCGGCCTCGCGTGCGTGTTGCTTCGCGTTCAGGACCTCGTGCTTGATCTTGGCCTTGTTTAACAAGTCCGAAATGTATTCCGATACCTCGATCGATGTGGTACCAACCAGTACCGGCTGGCCGCGTTCGACACAATCCTTGATATCTTCGACAATAGCGACATATTTGTCCTCCTGGGTCAGATACACCTGGTCGGCATGATCCTTACGCACCATCGGCCTGTGCGTCGGAATGACGATAACCTCAAGTCCGTAGATGGACTGGAACTCGAAGGCCTCGGTGTCGGCGGTACCGGTCATGCCTGATAACTTATTATACAAACGGAAATAATTCTGGAATGTGATCGAGGCCAGGGTCTGATTCTCACTCTGCACCTTGACGAGCTCCTTGGCCTCGACGGCCTGGTGCAGTCCATCAGACCAGCGTCGCCCGGCCAGGGTGCGGCCGGTAAATTCATCGACGATAACGACCTCGCCATTCCTGACAATATAATCGACATCCTTTTCAAACAGCACATGCGCGCGGATCGCAGCGTTGACATGATGCATCAACATGATATTACCCGCATCATACAGGCTTTCGTTTTCCTGCAGCAGGCCTTCGCTGGTCAACAGCTCCTCGATGTGCTGATGTCCGGATTCGGTCAGGTAAACCTGCTTGGCCTTTTCATCGACACTAAAATCACCCGGACCGTCTTCCTCTTGCTGGCGTTGTAACTGCGGAATCAGTTTGTTGATGCGATTATAGATCTCCGGGTTCTCTTCGGTAGGGCCGGAGATAATCAACGGTGTCCTCGCCTCGTCGATCAGAATGGAATCCACTTCATCAACAACGGCGAAGTTCAGTTCGCGCTGCACCTTTTCCTCGCTACTGAACGCCATATTGTCACGTAGATAATCGAAACCGAATTCATTATTGGTTCCATAGGTAATATCTGCTGCATAGGCTGCCTGTCTGTCAGCATGCTTCATATCATTGACGATGACACCGGTACTGAGACCGAGGAAACCGTATAAGCGCCCCATCCACTCGGCATCTCGCCGGGCGAGGTAGTCATTGACAGTAACGACATGCACGCCATTGCTACTCAGTGCATTCAGATAGGTCGCCAAAGTCGCGACCAGGGTCTTGCCTTCACCGGTGCGCATCTCGGCAATCTTACCCTGATGGAGAACCATACCGCCGATCATTTGTTCATCAAAATGACGCATATTGAGGATGCGCTTGCCGGCCTCACGGCACACGGCAAAGGCCTCAGGCAGCAAGTCATCCAGTGAATCGCCCTGCTGGTAACGCTGACGAAATTCATCTGTCTTAGCCCGCAACTCATCGTCACTCAGACCGCTGAGGCTGTCTTCCAGTTCGTTGATGGCACGAACAGTTTTACTGATTTTTTTCAGGTAGCGATCATTGCGACTACCGAACATTTTTCTGAATACTTTGGCAACCATGGTCTGATGAATTTAATTGTATGTGTTGTAAAATGAGTGCGTAATCATAACTGATTTACAGCATTTTCTCATGCCTAAAAGCATATACTCCTGAAATCCGACCCATAATCAGGAGGAATGTTCAAAATAACCGTGCTGGGAGGATATGTATAATAAAAATACCCCTGCCGGGGTATTCTTCAATCTGGGTTGACACACGTATTTAGCGCGTGGCGGCCAGATGCTTGAGCGGATCTACGACACGTCCATTCTTGACGACTTCGAAGTGAACATGTGGTCCGGTTGAGCGACCGCTACTGCCCATTTTCGCAATCAGTTGTCCCTTTTTAATCTTGTCGCCCAGTTTTACCAGGTTTTCTGAATTATGCGCATAACGTGTTGCGTAACCGTTACCATGGTCTATCTCGACCATGTTGCCGTATCCATAGCGTTTACCCGACCAGGTGACGACACCGGTGGCCACTGAAATGACGTCAGCGCCCATTTTTCCGGCGAAATCAACACCCTTGTGAAAGTCGCGCTTACCACTGAAAGGATCATTACGCATACCATAGAATGAAGACATCCAGCCTTTCTTGATCGGACGCCCGGTTGGCAGGGCCTTTTCCTGCAGCTCTCCATACAACATCATCGATTCGAGAATACTGAGTTGCTGCTCGCGATCCTGCAATTGCCGGGTCAGCTCATCCAGCGCGGCAATGACATCGGTAGAATTGGCGGGTGGCAGATCCATGCTACTTTCCGGTCCACCCAGGGCCGGGGCCTGGGTGAAATTGAATTCTCCCTTGTCCAGCTTGGCCATCTCGGTCAGGCGGCTACCCAATGCATCGACACGATAGACGTGTGCCTGCAACTCGCCCAGTCGCCGGGACAGCGCATCGACATGGGCCTGGGTATTTTTTTTACTTTCTGCCAGTGCCAGTTTTTGTGACTCGACAGTCTTTTTCCATTCCTGCACAATCATTGGATCGATGGATTTATTGATCTGGACAACGCCGCCAATCCAGTAACCCACGGACATCAGCGCGGTCGATAACAGCAGGAAAAAGGCTAGCATACTGATATAAAAACCGGGATGCGACGAATTCAGATTTAACGGTTTTTTACCAGATTTATTAAACAGGATAACATTCATTGTATTTTTGCCTGTATATTCAAATACCCCAAAGGGCCTAGTATCATAATATATATGTATTAACGGCGAAAGATGTCAAAACTAAAGTACCAAAAGCTACACAAGCTATTGAAAAATAACGCTTTGATTGCCAACTCAATCACAGAAACGCTGTATGCACTTCAAAATATAGAGATTTTCTTACAGGATCATGTACAGCAAACGCTCCTGCAACATATAAAACCACTTAATATATCAGGTAAAACATTGGTCCTGATGGTCGATTCACCGGCCTGGAAATCAAGACTCAGATTCCTGCTGCCCGATCTGGAAAAAAAACTGCAGCAACACACGGGTGGTAAAATCAATCATATTTCGATCAAGATTATCCCCGCTACTGACAGGCAAAAACGCAAAACTGTTGGTCATAACAATGCGCGCATACCGCTGTCGACGAATAGCCAGGCAATAATAACAAGTCTCGCCGACACGCTGGACGACTCAAGGCTCAAGGCCTCGCTGCTCAGACTGAGTCAGAAGAAAAACCGCAATAAGCGCTGATAAACGGGGATTGATTAACGTGGTATAAAACTTTCGTACCCAAATCCCTTTGTCCATTCAGTCCTGATCAGGTTGCCTGAACCGGCTGCATATACAGGATCGGGGCCGATCCCACATCATCAAACGTTACTTCTTCCCAGGCCTGCTTATCCGCCAGTAATGCGCACAGCAGACGATTATTCAGCGCATGTCCTGATTTATAACCACTGAAGGCGCCGATCAGACTATGACCGAGTAAATACAGGTCACCGATAGCATCAAGGATCTTGTGTTTGACAAACTCGTCTTCGTAACGCAAGCCATCTTCATTGAGTACACGATAGTCATCAACGACAATCGCATTATCAAGGCTCCCGCCCAATGCCAGTTCACGTTCTCGCAATTGCTCTATATCACTCATAAAGCCGAAGGTACGCGCCCGACTGACCTCTTTTACAAATGACGTCGTGGAAAAATCGACCTCGGCCCGTTGCTCCCTGGATTTGAATACCGGATGATCAAAGTCAATCGAAAAACCAACCTTGAAGCCTTCAAAGGGATCAAACTGCGCCCATTTGTCATCTTCCTGAACCTTGATCGAACGTTTGATTCGAATAAAACGTTTGGCGGCATTCTGTTCGACTATACCGGCCGACTGGATCAGAAATACAAAGGGTCCGGCACTACCGTCCATAATCGGTACTTCCGGTGCACTGACATCGACATAGGCATTATCGATACCGAGTCCGGCCATCGCTGACAACAGGTGTTCAACAGTAGAAATTCTGACATCGCCCTTGACCAGGCTGGTTGACAGGCGTGTATCACCGACATTTTCGGGACTGGCCTTGATCTCGACAGGACTTTCCAGGTCGACACGTCGAAAGATGATGCCGCTGTTTACCGCCGCGGGTCTCAAGGTAAGGTAGACCTTCTTGCCGGTATGCAGACCAACACCTGTCGCCCTGATGATATTTTTTAAGGTTCTCTGCCTGATCATAAAATCCTGTTCCATCTGTGTGGCGACTGATTTGAGCCCACTAATGGTGCAATAATATCACAGCTAGTAAAACCTGAATAGTGAGGCAGTTCAAAGTATTAGCCTCTAGCCTACGTGCCTGGATCAAAGCACTTGCACAACTACAACAAAACAGACAGACAACCGCATTACCCTAGACGGGAGGGGTTAATGCCAAGAGTAATGCGATTGTCTATATATTACAATTACTTAGTCTGCCTGCTTGCGTAAAAATGCCGGAATATCAAGATAATCCAAATCTGCATCCAGCGGCGGAACCGTCGTATCACCGCCCACCACCTTGTTACGGATAACGGTAGGACGGTCCAGTTCGCCATAATCGACTTCACCACTCTTGTTGCGATGAACCATCTTCACCGGCGCAACTTCTTCGACCTGTACTCCGCGACCCTGGCCTATTCCGGTTGCGACGACGGTGACGCGCAGTTCATCACTGAGGGTAGGATCGATCACGGTGCCGACGACCACGTTGGCCTCATCCGAGGCAAAGTCCTTGATCGCCATACCGACCTCTTCGAACTCACCAATACTCATATCCAGACCGGCAGTCACATTAACAAGTATCCCACGTGCACCCGTCAGATCGACGTCTTCAAGCAACGGACTAGCTGCCGCAGCCTCTGCCGCTTCACGGGCACGGTCTTCACCGCTGGATACGCCACTGCCCATCATGGCCATACCCATTTCCGACATCACAGTACGCACATCGGCAAAGTCAACATTGATCAGGCCCGGGCGTGTGATCAGTTCTGCAATGCCCTGGACCGCGCCCAGCAATACATCATTGGCAGACTTGAACGCATCGAGCAGACTGATCGACTTGCCCAGTACCTGCAATAATTTTTCATTCGGTATCGTGATCAGCGAATCAACGTTCTTGCCCAACTCATCGATGCCGGTATTGGCAGCACCCATACGCTTCTTGCCTTCGAAGCCAAACGGCTTGGTGACAACGGCCACTGTCAGGATACCCATCTCACGCGCCATTTGCGCAACGATCGGTGCTGCACCGGTACCAGTGCCTCCACCCATACCGGCCGTAATAAACAACATATCGGAGCCCTGAATGACCTCCATGATACGTTCACGATCTTCGATTGCCGCCTGCCGGCCGATCTCGGGATTGGCTCCGGCACCGAGTCCCTTGGTGATATTACTGCCGATCTGCAATGTGGTCTTGGCCTGCGTGCTGGTCAAGGCCTGTGCATCGGTGTTCAGGCAAATAAAGTCAACGCCCTCGATACCGGCCTTGACCATATGTTGCACGGCATTACCACCACCGCCGCCAACGCCAACAACCTTTATTACTGCGTTCTCACTAAAAGAATCCATTAGTTCAAACATGATTACCCCTCCTCAGTCGATTAAGACTTTTCTGTAAAACAACACTCGTTGCGCAGCCGTTATCAACGACAGCGCCTCAAAAATTACCCTGAAACCAGCTTTTCATTCTGGCCCAGATCCCTTTCACGCCTGTACCCGAAGGCATATCGGACAGACGCTGTTCGCTGTTCTTTTTACCAAACAGCAATAAACCCACACCGGTGGCATAAATCGGATTACGCACAACATCGACCAGACCGGTCACATATTGCGGTGATCCCAGGCGCACCGGTATATGAAAAATTTCCTCGGCCAGTTCAATCAGGCCTTCCATTTTTGAACTGCCACCGGTCAATACGATACCGGCTGCGACCAGGTCCTCGAAGCCACTGCGGCGCAGCTCGGCCTGTACCAATGTCATTAATTCCTCATAACGCGGCTCGACGACCTCGGCCAGTGTCTGCCGTGCCAGACGGCGCGGTGCGCGGTCACCGACGCTGGGTACCTCGATGGTTTCTTCCGAACTCGCCAGTTGGCGCAAGGCGCAGGCAAACTTGACCTTTATTTCCTCGGCATACTGGGTCGGTGTACGCAGCGCAACGGCAATATCGTTGGTGACCTGATCGCCGGCGATCGGAATGACCGCCGTGTGCCTGATGGATCCTTCGGTAAACACGGCGATATCGGTCGTGCCGCCACCGATATCCACCATACACACCCCCAGCTCCTTTTCATCATCGGTCAGCACCGAATAACTGGATGCCATTTGCTCGAGGATAATATCGTCCACTTCCAGACCGCAGCGACGCACACATTTAACAATGTTCTGCGCGGCACTGACGGCACCGGTGATCATGTGCACCTTGGCCTCCAGGCGTACGCCGGACATACCAACGGGCTCCTGAATGCCTTCCTGGTTATCAATCAGGAATTCCTGTGGAATGATATGCAGGATGCGCTGATCGGCCGGTATCGCCACGGCACGCGCAGCATCAATGACACGATCGACATCGGCATGCGAGACCTCCTTATCCCTGATAGCAACGATGCCATGCGAGTTGAGGCTGCGTATGTGACTACCGGCAATGCCGGCAAACACCGAATGGATCTGACAACCGGCCATCAACTCTGCTTCCTCGACAGCCCGCTGGATCGACTGCACCGTCGATTCAATATTGACGACGACACCTTTCTTCAGCCCTCTGGAAGGATGCGATCCGAGGCCGATGATCTCAATGTCACCCGATACAGTGACCTCACCGACAATGGCGACGACCTTCGAGGTCCCTATATCCAGCCCGACGATCAGGTTGCGCTCTGATTTCCTAGACATCTTGGCTGTCTCCCTTGTTTTTATTCTGCATCTCATTGCCAGGCTTCCAGCGCACTGCAAAACCGTTGGTATAGCGCATATCAACACTCTCTATTTTTTCCAGTTGCTTCTCGATTATCTGCTGATAGATTTTCATGAACCGCTGCAGACGCGCATGCACCTTCTTGCGTCCGAGTTGCAGTGTCAGGCCATTCTCAAGCCCCAGCTTCCAGGAACGACGACCGCTCATGCTAATATGTGCTGCCTGCAGGCCCAGTGCCTGCAGTTCCTGACTCAGATACAGGTATTCAGAGGACAGTGTCGAGGCGGTACCTTGAGGCCCATCCAGTTCTGGCAAGCTGACTGCATCGTTCAGACTGCCTGCAAACCATTCCCCGCGCCGATTGACCAGCCCACCATTGCTCCAGCGCGCCAATGGCTTGTGTTCCTGCACCGTCAACATCAGCGTGTCCGGCCATTTCCTGCGTACTGTCACCTGATCGACCCACTGCACAGCCCTGACATCTTCATGAATTGCATCGATATCGATGGCGAGAAAATTTTTGTTCAACTGTGTAGCCAGTACTGTCTTCAATGCCTCCTTGTCGAGATATTGGAAATCACCGTCGATCCTGACGACCCGCAATGGCAATGTGCCTTCGTCGGTTAACTTGATATAGGCTGCCGTTGCCACAGCAGCCCCTGACAGCAATATCACAAACAGCATCACTACGCGTGCCAACTTGCGGCGGCGTTCACGCAACTCTTGCTGCAATCTGTTTTTATTGCTGCGTCTAGCCATTGATCCTCTCACCACTGGTTTCCAGAATTCGCCACACCAGGTCGTCAAATTCAATGCCCGCCGTACGTGCAGCCATCGGCACCAGGCTATGGTCAGTCATGCCGGGTACGGTATTGACCTCGATCAACCACGGTTCTTGCTGCGCATCCAGCATCAAATCAACACGCCCCCAGCCACTCGCACCCACTGTATGAAATGTCTGCAGGGCCAATGCCTGCAAGACCTTCTCTGCGCCACTGTCGAGACCGCAGGGGCAGTGATAAGCAGTCGTATCTGCAATATATTTCGCTTCGTAGTCATAGAACTGATGCGGTGTTTCCAGGCGAATCATTGGCAGGACCTGCTGCTGTAAAATAGCCACCGTGTATTCACTGCCCTGCACCCAGCGCTCGGCGATGATCTCGCTGTCATAACCGGCCGCATTGACCCATGCCGGTTCGAGCTGATCGGCATTATCGACCTTACTCATACCGATACTGGAACCCTCATGTACCGGCTTGACGATCAGCGGCAGGCCCAGACTTTTGACAATACCGGTAAAGTCACTGTCCTGATCCAGCAGCGCGTATGCCGGGGTAGGTAAACCTGCGCCTTGCCATAATTGCTTGCATCGTAATTTATCCATACCTAATGCTGATCCGAGTACACCGCTGCCGGTATACGGGATATGCAGGCATTCGAGTACCGCCTGTATTACGCCATCCTCACCTCCTCGACCATGTAAAATGATAAAGGCACGATCAGGCCTTTCACGTTCGAGGGTGGATAAAATATTTTCGTCAACATCAATGGCAAATGCATCGATACCTTTACGGCGCAAACCCTGCAATACAGCCTGCCCGCTTTGTAACGAGATCTCGCGTTCGGCCGACAGGCCGCCCATCAGCACAGCGACGCGGCCGAAGTCCTCGGCACGACTCACTGTTGCATAGGCAGTCTTGATGCTTGTCTGCTTCATTAGTCCGCTGCTACTCCCGCTGGCTTGTCTACACCGACGATACGTACTTCCCGCTGCAGGCGCACACCCTGCGCCTGATACACCGCGTCAGCAACCTTGTTGATCAGTGTTTCTATATCCCTGGCGCTCGCCGTACCGGTATTGATAATAAAGTTGGCATGTTTTTCCGATACACAGGCACCACCTTCACACAGGCCCTTCAGGCCTGCCTTTTCGATCATTTGTGCGGCATACCCGCCCGCCGGATTTCTGAATACCGAACCACAACTGGGCTGGCCAATCGGCTGTTTTTCGTTGCGTTGCGCCAGTAGTGCCTTGATGTTCTTGCGGATACTGTCCTGTTGCTCGACGGAAACAGGCTGCAATTGCAAGTGTACCGCGACAAACCATTCATCACGTTCGGCCTTGACGCTACGGTAGCCAACAGAAAATTCCGTCGGCTTGCGTTCATGGATATGCCCATGGCGATCAATGGTTTCCACCTTGTCCACCAGATCCCAGGTTTCACCGCCGAAGGCCCCGGCATTCATTGCCACGGCCCCACCCATCGTGCCGGGTATACCGGCCAGGAATTCCGCTCCCGCCAGTGACTGCGCACTGCAGAAACGTGCCGCCTTGGCACAGGTAACTCCGGCCTCGATACGTACCTTGCCATGCGCTGTCATGGTCATGTCCGTCAGCGCACCCTGGGTCGCAATGACCGTGCCCCTGATGCCACCATCGCGTACCAACAGATTGCTGCCAAGACCAAGCCAGAACAGCGGTTCATCAGATGGCAATTGCTGTAAAAACACACTCAGGTCCTGTAATCCGGCAGGCTTGTACAGACGCTCCGCGGGCCCACCCACGCGCCACGTGGTATAGCGTGCCAGGGATTCGTTCAGCAATAGCTCACCTGTTATTTGTATGTTCATTTCCAGTGCCAACATTACTTGTTGCTTCCACGACCTCGTTGTTGATGTTCCGTTAAACGACCAGCGTGTTCCTTTTCATACTGGCCAGGCATCTCTTTCCAGCATTGTCTGTGTTCATATAAAAAAGCGCTATGCAGTGAGGCACCGCAACCAAAGCGCAGGTTTCTTGTGCTTGCATTATGCATTACCGACCCCCATTGTTTTGATCAGCTGCGGCGCAACCGTACCGATACTGCCGGCCCCCAGCGTTAGCAAAATATCATTATCGTGTAACAGACCCGGCAAAACCTCGGGCAGTTGCTGCAGCTTTTCCACGAACACCGGTTCAACCTGACCTCTGGCACGAATCGCTGCGGTCAATGCGCGCCCGTCTGCACCTGCGAGCGCTTCTTCACCGGCGGCATAGATTTCCAGTAACACCAGTACATCCACGCTCGACAACACCTGCACAAAGTCTTCGAACAGGTCCCGTGTGCGCGTATACCGGTGCGGTTGAAACACAACCACGAGACGGCGTTTTGGCCAGCCACGGCGTATGGCATCGATAGTAACGGCCAACTCACTCGGATGATGACCATAATCATCGATCAGCAGAACCTGCCCCTGGGGCAGACTGATATCGCCATAACTCTGGAAGCGTCGACCAATACCCTCAAACTGCTCTAACGCCCGCTGGATACTGTCATCAGCCAGACCCAGATCCCGCGCTACGGCAATGGCCGCCAGTGCATTCAGGACATTGTGTTTGCCGGGCATGTTCAGCGTAATCGCGAGGACTTCGTCGGAATCGATAAAACGGACATCGAACCGGGTCTGCTGACCCTGCTGGACAATATTGATGGCGCGGATATCCGCGTCTTCACAGGTACCATAGGTGATAGTTGGCCTACTGAGTTCAGGCAACAGCCGACGTACATCGCTGTCGTCAACACACAGGATTGCCTGACCGTAAAATGGCAGGTGATGCAGAAACTCGAGGAAGGTCGCCTGCAGACGCTCGAAATCTCCGCCATAGGTTTCCAGGTGGTCAGCATCGATATTGGTCACGACTGCAATCATGGGTTGCAGGTACAGAAACGAGGCATCGCTTTCATCGGCCTCGGCTACGAGATAGCGACTTTCACCCAGACGCGCATGGGTACCGGTACTGTTCAGTTTGCCGCCGATGACAAATGTCGGATCCAGTCCACCTTCGCCCAGTACGCTTGCAACCAGACTGGTCGTTGTCGTTTTACCATGGGTTCCGGCAATAGCCACGCCGTACCTGAAACGCATCAATTCGGCCAGCATTTCTGCACGCGGTATAACCGGTATACGTGACTGTTGTGCGGCCACGACCTCGGGGTTGTCGGCCTTGATTGCTGTCGATACAACGACGACGTCGACCGCAGCGATGTTGGCGGAATCATGGCCAATAAAGATGCGCGCGCCCATATCGGCGAGACGTTGGGTGACCGCATTTTCTGCAATATCAGAACCGCTGACCGAATAGTGGAGATTGATCAGGACCTCGGCAATACCGCTCATACCGGCACCACCGATACCAACGAAATGGATACGACGCATGCGCCCCATCGGATCCTGCATGTCCCGCATGACTTTTACTCGCGATGAATCGGTCATCATCTGCGTTCACCTGCCTGCAGACATATATCTGCCACCTGTTGTGTCGCCTGTTTTTTCGCCAACGCATGCGCCGCAAGCGCCATTGTCAGCAGGCGCTTCCTGTCAGTGATCAGATCAACCAGGATTTGGTACAACCTGTCTGCATCCAGATCGCGTTGCTGTATCAACACACCGCCACCCGCTTCAACCAGATATTGTGCATTACGGCTCTGGTGATCATCCACGGCATATGGATAGGGCACCATTAAGGCACCGATACCGACCGCCGTTAATTCCGATATCGTCAACGCCCCGGCGCGACAGATGACAAAATCGGCCCATGCATAGGCCGCGGCCATATCTTCGATAAATGCCAGGACTTCGCAATTGTCATCGACACCGGCCTGCCGATAGGCGGCTCGGGCCTGTTCAATATTACGCTCGCCGGTCTGGTGGCGGACCAGAGGGCGAGTCTGCGCAGGAAGCATGGACAGGGCCTGCGGCACCAGCTCATTCAGTGCCTGCGCACCCAGACTGCCACCCAGTACCAGCAGGCGTACGGGCCCCTGTCTTCCTGTCAATCTGTGTTCGGGTGCTGGCACATCGATAATGTCCGTACGCACCGGGTTACCGGTAACGACAGGCTTGATGCGTGCAGGGAAACTACCCGGAAAAGCCTGCATGACGCATGTGCTGATGCGTGACAGATAACGATTGGTCATACCTGCAATCGCATTTTGTTCATGTATACACAATGGCTTGCCCATCAGACGCGCCATCACGCCACCCGGACCGGTAACAAAACCGCCCATGCCGATAACGACTTTGGGCTTGATGCGCAGCAGAATTCGAAAACATTGCCACGCTGCATACATCAACATAAATGGTGCCCGCAGAATGCGTCCGACGCCCTTGCCACGCAGGCCGCTGACACTGACCCATTCGACCGGTATTCCTGTCTCCGGGATCAGTCGCGCCTCGATACCCTGATGGGTACCGAGCCAGATGACCGGAATATTGCGTGACAGGATCTCCTGGGCGACGGCCAGTGCCGGAAAAACATGCCCTCCGGTGCCACCCGCCATAATCAACACCGGGCGCTGGCTGCTCGGACCATTCGTCATATTCATTTCGCCACCCGCTTCTTTTTCGCCCAGGCCTGTTGCTTGTCATGGTTCTGAGCCTCGAAGCCGATACGCATCAGCAGCCCGAGGGCAAGCAGCGTAACCACGACACTACTGCCACCGTAACTCATCAGTGGCAGGGTCAAACCCTTGGTCGGTAATACACCCATATTGACGCCGATATTGATGAAGGCCTGCAAACCGATCCAGATACCAATGCCATAGGCCAGATAGGCGGAGAAAAACTGCTGCTCGCGCTCGGCCATGGCGCCGATCAGGAAGGCACGCCAGACCAGGATTGCAAATAGCAGGATGACGATAATTGCACCGACCAGACCAAGTTCCTCGGCAAGGATTGCATAAAGAAAATCCGTATGGGTTTCCGGCAGATAAAAGAGTTTCTGTATACTGCCGCCCAGACCCACACCAAACCACTCGCCGCGGCCAAACGCGATCAATGACTGGGTCAGCTGAAAACCGCTATTATACGGATCATCCCATGGATTCATGAAGCTGAGAATACGGGCGACGCGATAAGGAGACACCAGGGCCAGCAGGCCCATTGCCGCGACGGTAGTAACAATCAGTGCTGCAAATTTCAACAGGCCAACACCGGACATGTACATCATACCGAGTGCCGTGGCCAGCATCACCGCGGTCGCTCCAAAATCCGGCTCCAGTAGTAACAGTACCGAAGTCAAGGTTAACACCAGCATTGGTTTCAGAAAGCCACGGATGGTGGCACGGATTTCATCACCACGGCGAACCAGATAACCGGCCAGATAAATGAACACGATCAGCTTGACCAGTTCCGAGACCTGTAGATTAATGAAGCCTAGAGGCAACCAGCGCATACTGCCATTGACCTCTTTGCCGACCCCTGGTATCAGTACCGCTACCAGCAGAATGAATCCCAGCAGCAGTAATATCGGCCCGGCGTTTTGCCATTGACGTACTGGAATTCTCGAAACCACATAGGCTGCAAACAGACCTATCATCACGTACACGGCCTGTTTCTGGAAAAAGGCGAAGGGACGCCCCAATTGCTTTTCCGCAATCGGGATTGACGCCGACATAACCATGACCAGACCCAGCCCGAGTAAGGCCAGCGTCACATACAGCAACACCATATCCCAGCCCTTGTTGTGCAGGACCTGCTCGTGACTGACTGCCTCGGTGAGCGCCTGTGAATGACTCATGCAAACCTCCTGACCATCTGCATGAAGATCTCACCGCGCTGTTGATAGTTTTCGAACATATCAAAACTGGCACAGGCTGGAGACAACAGCACTGTATCGCCCGCGCTTACCAGGCGTTTGGCCGTGATAACCGCATCTTCCATATTGCTGGCAAATTCTATTTCGGCATGCCCTTCGAGGATCTTCGCCATCATGTCTGCATCCTTGCCTAGCAATACGACGGCGCGCGCCTTATCCTCTATCACCGGCACCAGCTCGCTGAAATCGGCGCCCTTGCCCTCACCACCTGCAATCAACACGACTTTTCCATGCATACCCGCCAACGCGGCACAGGTAGCACCGACATTGGTTCCCTTGGAGTCGTTGTACCAGCGTACGCCCTGTGATTCAGCTACAAACTGGGTGCGATGCGGCAAGCCCTGAAAGCCCTTCAGTGCCGTTAACATTGCCGATTGTGTGAATCCAGCCGCTTCACCGATGGCCAGAGCGGCAAGCGCATTGGCGATATTATGCGTTCCCGGAATCAGTAATTCATTGCAGTTCATCAATGGCTTGTCACCTCGACACAACCATTGTTCATGCTGATGTTCACACACGCCATACTGGTTTGCCTGTGCCCTATCGAGGCCAAAGGTAATGATTTTTCTCAGCGGTTCGGCCATGGCCATGACCTCGGCATCATCGCGGTTCAGGACCATGACACCATTACCACGAAAAACTCGCCTCTTGGCACCGATGTATTCCTGCAGACCGGCATACCGGTCCATATGGTCCGCACTGATATTTAATACCGTGGCAACCTGCGCATTCAGGGAATGCGTATATTCAAGCTGAAAACTCGACAACTCCAGGACATAACAGTCCGGCTCGCTTTCTTCTATCAGCTCGAGTACCGGCTTGCCGATATTGCCACCAATACGGACATCCTTACCTGCCTCCCTGGCCATGATACCGACGAGACTGGTCACAGTGCTCTTGCCGTTCGAACCGGTAATGACAATGACCGGCGCACTCGCGTGCTGGGCGAACAACTCGACATCGCCAATAATCTTCTTACCCTGCTCAAGCGCCTGCACCAGCAATGGATGTTTCAACGAAACACCCGGACTGACGATCAGCTCATCTGCACTGGCAAACACCTGCTCATCAAAGCCGCCGGTGAAGACGGCCACATCGGGTAGTTCGGCCCGCAGGGTCGCCAACTCGGGTGGCTGCTCGCGACTATCCGTTACCGCCACCGCGATCCCCTGAGCAGATAAATAACGCGCGCAGGACAGGCCAGTCTTTCCCAGACCTACAATCAATACCCTGTGATTTCCTGTTACCATATTGTTAACGACTGTCCTTTTTATCTGCATGTTGTTCACGAGCATGTTTAACGCAATTTCAATGTTGCCAGCCCGACCAGCACCAAGATCACAGTAATAATCCAGAAACGCACGATCACGCGTGGCTCGGGCCAGCCCTTTAATTCGAAATGATGGTGCAGTGGCGCCATTTTAAATATGCGTTTACCGGTCAACTTGAAAGATGCAACCTGCAGGATGACCGACACTGTCTCCATGACAAACACTCCACCCATGATCAATAACACCAGTTCCTGACGAATGACCACGGCGATAATCCCAAGCGCGGCGCCCAGGGCCAGGGCGCCGACATCGCCCATAAACACCATGGCCGGGTATGCATTAAACCAGAGGAAACCGAGGCCGGCGCCGACCAGGGCAGCACAAAAAACGGTGATCTCACCAACACCGGCGAGATAGGGAATGGACAGGTACTTGGCAAACTGCGCATGCCCGGTCAGATAGGCAATCAGGCCCAGTGCCCCGCATACCAGCACGGTAGGCATTACGGCCAATCCATCGAGCCCGTCGGTCAGGTTAACTGCATTACTGCTGCCGACCACAACAAAGTAGGCCAATGGCACAAACAACCAGCCCAGTTGTGGCGATATATTCTTGAAAAACGGCACCACCAGCTGGGTTTCGACCGGCTGCGCGTAATAATACAGATACGATGCTACGACCACTGCAATCACGGACTGCCACAGGTACTTGTAACGGGAGGCCAGGCCGCGCGGGTCCTGCAATACCAGTTTGCGGTAATCATCGACCCAGCCAACGGCACCGAATGCCAGCGTCGTCAACAGCACAACCCATACATATTTGTTATCCAGGCGCCCCCATAACAAGGTAGTGATCGCAATCGCCACCAGGATCAACGCACCGCCCATGGTCGGCGTACCGGCCTTGGTCAGATGCGTCTGCGGGCCGTCATCACGCACGACCTGACCAATACGGTAACGACTCAGGCGACGTATCATGAAAGGACCGACTATAAATGAAATCAGCAGCGCGGTAATCGCTGCCAGCACCGCACGCAGGGTAATATACTGGAATACGTTGAAGCCACTGTGAAATTGCTCAAGATACTCTGTCAGGTAGAGGATCATTCAACATCTCCTGTTTGCAGTGCGTTGACGACCTCTTCCATGTGCATCAGGCGCGAACCCTTTACCAGCAAGACACCCTCACCTTGCCAATCCTGTCTAATTTGTCGAACCAGGTCTGCATGACTGGCAAACCATCGTGCGCCTTCGCCAAAACTGTCAACAGCATGACGCGAGAGCTCACCCATGGCATACAGACGCATTACTCCGCTGGCACGTGCCAGCTTGCCGCAGTCCGCATGCAACTGTTCAGCACCACTGCCGAGCTCACCCATATCACCCAGCACGAGCCATTTCTGACCCGGCATGGCGGCCAGCACATCGACAGCGGCCTGCAATGATGCTGGGTTGGCATTGTAGGTATCGTTCAGTATGCGCATACCGGCCGAACCCTGCAGGACCTGCAAACGACCTGCTACCGCCTCGACCTGCGCCAGCCCTGCCTGCACCATATCGAGGTCAGCGCCCAGGGCCAGTGCCGTCGCTGTTGCTGCCAGTGCATTCATGACATTATGACGACCCTGCAGTCGCAGCAGCAGCGTTGCCTGTCCGGCCGGGGTACGCAGTTCGAGCTGCACTCCATCACGTTGTTGTTGCCACGCGGCGCTGACATCGGCAGTGTCACCAAGCCCGAAGCTAATAATTTTCCTGTTACCGGCCAACTGCGTCCATAAAGGCGCATAGACATCATCGGCATTGATGATTGCTGTTCCAGCGCTACCGAGACCGGAAAATATCTCACCCTTGGCATGCGCGACACCATCAATGCTGCCAAAACCTTCGAGATGGGCCGCGGCAGCATTGGTAACAACGGCTACATCAGGGCGAGCTAGCGTGCACAAATACTCGATTTCACCCGCATGATTGGCACCCATCTCGATGACTGCGTAACGATGCTGTTCCTGCAGTCGCAATAAGGTCAACGGTACGCCGATATCATTATTCAGGTTACCGTGGGTCGCGAGAACACTGCCGCGTTGGCGCAGTATCGACGCAATCATTTCCTTGACGGTCGTTTTTCCATTACTACCGGTTACGGCAGCGAGTGGCAAGGTAAAATGTTGGCGCCAGAAGGCAGCCAGTTGTCCCAAGCCCAAACGTGTATCTTTTACCTTCAGCAATGGCAGTTCGGTTTCAGGCACGCGACTGACCATCGCCGCCACGGCCCCGGCCTCCTGGGCCTGGTGCAGATATTCATGGCCATCAAAGTGCTCGCCTTGCAATGCCACAAACAGGTCGCCTTGTGTCAGCGAGCGAGTATCGGTACTGACATGTGTAAAAGACACGTTTTCACCGAAATATTCTGCATGTATGCCGGCGGCGGCCGCGGATAATTGCATCTGCATCAATGCAACCCTCCTTGTATCAGCGATTGCACGACCTGGCGATCACTGAACGGCAATTTGCGCTCACCCACCCACTGGTATGCCTCATCGCCCTTGCCAGCGACGAGTACGATATCCTCTGCATCGGCATGTTCGATAGCCCAGGCGATTGCCGCCTTGCGGTCCCTGTCGATATGCACACGCTGGCGATCTTCGATACCCGCGAGGATATCTGCAATAATTTGCTCACCGGATTCGGAGCGCGGATTATCGTCGGTCAACACCAGCTGGTCTGCCAATGATTCGGCAACCTGTCCCATTAAGGTACGTTTGCCGCGGTCGCGTTCACCACCGCAACCGAATACGCAGCAGATACGCCCAAAACCATGTTCTTTCAGGGCCTGCAGCACATGCCTCAACGCATCCGCTGTATGGGCAAAATCGATAACGACGAGTGGCGCACCAGGTACGCGGCAAAACTCCATGCGTCCGGGCACGGTACGTAACTGCTGCAGATAATGACAGGCATCGGTCCACGACATTCCCAGCACGCCGAGTGTCGACAACACTGCCGCCAGGTTATATATATTAAAGCGGCCGAACAGTTGGTTGTGCAGGTGCGACTCACCCCATGGACTACGAACCTGCCAGTCGATGCCATCACGATGCAGATGCGCATCTGCGAACTCAAGTACATTGTCACCATCGGCATGATCGTCTGTGGCCATACCATAAGCAATAATATTTATGTCTTGCGCCAGTGATGCTATCCACTGACGTCCATAATCATCATCCTTATTGATCACTGCGTGGCGCAAACCGGGCATCCTGAACAACTGTTGCTTAGCCCCGGCATAGGATGCCTGATCATGATGATAGTCGAGATGATCCCTGCCGATATTGGTCAATACGGCTACATCGAAGGTCACACCATTGACGCGCCCCTGATGTAGTCCATGTGAAGATACCTCCATAACCACATAATGCGCACCCTGTTCACGCATCTGATGCAGCAACTGATGCACGCGAATCGCATCCGGCGTTGTGTGTGTGGCCGTTGTCAGTTGGCCGGTTAACCCGTAACCCAGGGTACCGATCAATCCGGTTGGTCGTTGATCGGCGTGCAGGGCATTGGCGAGAAAATGGCTGCATGATGTCTTGCCATCCGTACCGGTAATACCAATGACACACAAATCACGTGAAGGATGACCATAAAAACGATCGGCAATAAACCCGAGCTGTTGTCCCAGATTCGCAACTTCTATCAGCGGCACGCCATCGCATAATGCGTCCGCTTGCGGGGGCACCTGATAGCCAGCGCTCGGCTCCCATGCGATCGCCGCAGCACCTGCCTCACAGACTTGCGACAGATAGTCAATGCCGTGACCCCGGGTGCCGGCACAGGCCATAAACAATCCACCTTCGCGCACATCACGACTATCGATAAACAGGGCATTGACCTCGCGATCCATGTCCTGCTGTACATCTGCAAATCCTTCGAGCAACTGACTCAGGCGGTGATGGCCTTTCTGGCCTGCCGTCACATTCATGAGCGCTCCCCATCAATCGACAGACTGGTCTGCAGGGCCGGCAGATTATCCGGAGGGACATCCATCAGGCGCAGGGCCCCGGACATGACTCTGGAAAATACCGGTGCAGCCACCTGACCGCCATAGTACTGCTCGCCAGCCGGATCATTGATCATAACCACCAGCACCAGGCGTGGATTCGAGGCCGGCGCCATGCCGGCAAAAACCGCGATATAACGGTCATTGGAATAACCACCTGCTGCGGTCT
This sequence comes from uncultured Gammaproteobacteria bacterium, assembly GCA_947258655.1. Taxonomy (GTDB): domain Bacteria; phylum Pseudomonadota; class Gammaproteobacteria; order JAADHQ01; family JAADHQ01; genus JAADHQ01. The sequence goes on from CAMYJD010000007.1 coordinate 73,565, forward strand.
TGTGTATCGTGCCGGTCTTGCCAGCGACCTGGTAGCCTTGCACGCTAGCCTGCAAGCCGGTACCTTCACGACTGACGACGGTCTTCATCATTTCACGCACCTGCCGGGCTACCTTTGCCGGTAATACCTGCTCGGCTGACACCGGCTTGTCCTGCCTAACAAAGGATACCGCTCGTGACTGACCATCGGCAGCCAGAATCGAATAGGCATGAGCCAGCTGCAACGGTGTGACAGACAAACCGTAGCCAAACGACAATGTCGCCTGCTCTATCTTGTGCCAACGGCTGAAGTGACTTAACAATCCGGCTGATTCCCCGGGAAAACCGCTGCCGGTGATGCTACCGAAGCCCAGGCGATTGTACATGCCCCACATCTGCTCGGCCTGTAATGACAATGCAATTTTACTGGCACCGACATTACTGGACTTGGTAATGACATTGGTGACATCAATAACACCGTAGTTTTTTAAATCACGGATGGTATTGCGCCCAACCTTCATCAGGCCGGGTGCGGTATTAATCATCGTCGCGGGACGATACTTGCGGCTTTCCAGCGCCATTGCAATCGTAAATGGCTTGATCGTAGAACCTGGTTCGAAGACATCGGTCACGGCGCGATTGCGATACTGCGAACTACGCATTTTTTTGCGATTATTGGGATTGAATGAAGGCTGGTTGACGGCCGCGATGACCTCGCCCGTATCGACATCCAGCATTACCGCCGATCCCGAACGCGCCTTGTTGAGCCTGATGGCCGCCTTTAGCTCACGATAGGCCAGGTACTGGATGCGTCGGTCCAGACTCAGATACAGGTCCTTGCCCGGACGTGACGTACGAATACTTTCCAGGTCTTCTATGACCCGACCGAGCCTGTCCTTGATAACGCGCTTTTTACCCGGAGTACCTTTCAGCCAGTCTTCATAGGCAAGCTCAATGCCTTCCTGACCGCGGTCGTCAATATTGGTAAACCCAATTACATGCGATGCAACCTCGCCGGCCGGATAATAACGACGATATTCACGTTGGGTAAACACACCTTCCGCCTGCAGGTCCAGCACCTGTTGTGCAATATCAGGATTGACATGGCGTCTCAGATAAACAAACTCACGATCCATACGCGCCGCTAATGTCTGTTCAATCTGTTCGAGATCAAGCGCCAGTATGCGCGCAAGCTTCGGTAATAACTGGCGCTGATTGACCAGCATCGACGGATTGACCCAGACAGACTCAACCGGCGTACTGATGGCCAGCGCCTCACCCTGGCGATCCATGATCATACCGCGATGGGCAGCCACACCAACGGTACGCAGATGTCTGGCAGCACCCTGGTTCTGCAGAAAGTCCTTGTTAAACACCTGCAGGTAAACCACACGCCACATCAACAGCACGACTACCACAACAAACAGCAGCAATAAAACCAGCCTGCGCCTGTTATGTGAAGGTATATTTTGTTGTGTCTTCATGGTCGAATAATAATTACGCTATCTGCCCGTGGAATCGTCATATCCAGTTTTTTTCTTGCCAGGCGCTCAATCCTGCCATGCGTGGCCCATGTGCTTTGTTCAAGCTGCATACGCCCCCATTCCACCTCCATCCGGTCCCGTTCTTTTTGCAAGGTCTGTAATTGCACAAACAATTTCCGACTCTCATGCTTACTGAAGATCACCGCTACCGCCGAAGCCAGTACCAGCAGGAACATCAACACAAACAGCGACTGGGTCTTCATTCCACAATTTTCTCTGCTACGCGCAGCGTGGCACTGCGTGCCCTGATATTCCTGTCAATTTCGACGACTCCCGGGCGCCTGGGTTTGCCGATCAGTTTGAGTTGTGCACCGGTTTTTTCATGCTGCACCGGTAGATCCAGCGGTAGCCGCTCACCCTCCACCTTGTGCCGCAAAAACCGTTTAACCAGCCTGTCCTCAAGTGAATGGAAGCTGATCACCACCAGGCGTCCACCCTGGCGCAATACACTAACCGCCTGCTCCAGGCCTTCACGCAGGTCATCAAGCTCGCGGTTGATAAAGATCCGGATCGCCTGAAAGCTGCGCGTGGCGGGATGCTTGCCCGGCTCACGTTTCGGCACCGCACGCTCAATAATCCCGGCCAATTGCAGGGTCGAATCCAGCTGCTGATGCTGACGTTGCTCAACAATGGCCCTGGCTATACGTCGGTGAAAACGCTCCTCACCATAATCACGCAGCACCTCTGAAATCAGTTGCTCATCCGCACTCGCTAACCAGTCCGCTGCCGACTGACCCTGACTGGTATCCATGCGCATGTCCAATGGGCCCTCTTTCATAAAACTGAACCCACGCCCGGCATTATCGAGTTGCGGTGAGGAAACACCTAGATCGAGCAGCACCCCGTCGATTTGTCCCGTTAAGCCTGCCTCGCTAACCATTTCAGCCATCATTGCAAAACTGCCCTGCCTGATTACAAACCTGTCATCATCTGCGAATCTTTGTGCTGCATACGCAATAGCATCCGGATCCTTGTCCATCGCCAGTAACCTGCCTTGCGAACCCAGGCGCTGTAAAATCGCACCGGCATGACCACCGCGCCCGAAGGTGCCATCAAAATAGGTGCCATCGGATTTTATATTCAGTCCTTCCAGCACCTCATCCATTAAAACCGATTGGTGCTCGTCATGCCTTTCCATCAGCGCTATAGCGACAAGGATTCCAGCTCCGGAGGCAATGCTTCCGAATCCAGGCTTCCTTCGTCAAACCATTGGTCACATTTCTGGTTCCAGACCTGCTCGTCCCATAACTCAAATTTGTTTCCCTGGCCGATCAGGACGGCTTTTTTATCCAGACCGGCGAACTTTCGTAATGGTGTGGTCAACAGCATGCGTCCGTTGTTATCCATATCGAGTTCGGTTGCATGACCAATCAGCAATCGTTGCAAGCTACGCGCCTGCTTGTTGAAACTGGGTAACTTGACCAGCTTGCGCTCGATCTCCTCCCATTCCGGGAACGGATAGATCAACAGGCAATGGTCGTGGTCCACGGTGGCCACCAGTTTTCCGGCGCACGACTCGGCCAACTGCTCGCGATAGCGCGTAGGCATCGCGAAACGGCCCTTCGCATCCAGGCTGATGATGTTGACTCCTCTAAACATGGCGGCAGATCTTACCCACTTTTTCCCACTTTTATCCATTAATTTCCATAATTATCCAATATTGGTGTTAAAAGTGTATTTTGTCAAGGAAATTCAGGGACAAAACAGGCAAAAGATCATTTTAGATACAGACACTTAGATGAAATCCTCGCGATCAGTACCAGCGATGGAACAGAACAATAAACAATAAATCTATTTATCAGTCAGTTGAAGAAGGATATTATAGTGGATTATTAACAAAAACGGTATAACTGATTGTTATATATATATTTTATGGATTTTCATAGAAAAAATGGAAGTCGGCCGATAAGCCGGGTTCTGTCGAAGACAGTCATTCATCTGGGATATGCATCGCTGCATACCTCGTGCGACCTACCCGGGGACAATGTGGGCCACATTTGCTGATCCTTAAGATCAATGTCCCCCTATTTGGTCTTGCTCCAGGTGGGGTTTACCATGCCACACATGTTGCCATGCGCGCGGTGCGCTCTTACCGCACCATTTCAACCTTACCTGTGCCCGTGGGCCATCGGCGGTATATTTTCTGCTGCACTTTCCGTAGGCTCACGCCCCCCAGGCGTTACCTGGCACCTTGCCCTGTGGAGCCCGGACTTTCCTCCATCTACCTGGCACCTTGCCCTGTGGAGCCCGGACTTTCCTCCATCCGATGTCTTGTAAACATCAAACAGCGACTGCCTGGCCGACTTCCAGCCCTATTATATCAGATTGTACTGATCATGCGCGCAATAGCGAACAGGTCATAACAGATTCAGTTATCATTTTCCTGCTGCAGTTGCAGCGCGCGCCTGTAAATCTCGTTTTTTGGCAGCTCCATGTATGCAGACACAACCCGGGTCGCGGATTTAACCGACATTTCCGCCAATAACAATTGCAGCAACCTGTCTGCCTGGGCAGTGTCATTGTCGGACGCACTTTTTTCTGCACCTCTTACCACGAGCACAAATTCACCCCTGGACTGATTTGCATCGACCTGCAGCGCCGTGTGGATGTCAGCCAGGTTCGGCCCCAGCACAGTCTCATACATCTTGGTCAGTTCACGCGCCAGTATGGCCTCGCGATCATTACCGAGGATTTCACACATGTCATCTACGGTCTCGATAATACGATGACTGGACTCGTAAAAAACCAGGGTCACCGTTTCATGCAGCAGCTCGAGCAAGCGGGCCTTGCGTGCACTGCGCTTCGGTGGCAAAAATCCCTCGAAACGAAAGTGGTCGGTCGGAAGCCCGCTGACCGACAACGCCGCCACCAGTGCACTGGCTCCCGGCACTGGACTGACAATAATACCTTGAGCACGTGCCTCCCTGACGAGGTGATAACCGGGGTCACTGATCAATGGCGTACCGGCATCGGAGACCAGCGCCATACTCTCCCCGGCCTGGATCCTGCCCAGGATATCGTCCATTCGCTGACGTTCATTATGTTCGTGGATCGCTATCATAGTCTTACTGATACCGAGATGCTGTAGTAATGGCCTGGTTCGACGTGTGTCTTCGGCCGCGATAAAATCGACTTCTGTTAAAATCTGTTGCGCACGCAGGCTAATGTCACCAAGATTACCAATTGGTGTTGCAACAACGTACAATAAACCTGGTTTTACTGACACAAGACCACCTGAAAACTGATATTTAATATGGAAACTAACAGTCCTGACAGCGTTGTTCAACTGAAACAGGAACATAGCACTATAATGAAAACATCCATGCCATTGCACCCCTTGTTTGCCGTCACGGCGCTGTTACTATTACTGATACTGTCGGCCTGTGAACCACTACGCGAAGTGAAACCGTTGCCAGGCGATACCGCTGCACTGTCTGCACAGGTGCAGAATCTTGAACAGCTGGGTCAGTACAGGGAAGCAGCCGAACTGATATTAAATCGTATTGGACAGATCCAGGAACCGGCCAGATCAGATTTCCTGATCCGCGCCACCCGCTTGCTGATCAACGCAGGCAATATTGCCCAGGCCCACATTATACTGCAGCGCATCCCGTCGGAATCCGCTGACCCGGTCTTACAAACCCGCCTGCAGCAACTACAGGCACAGATCCTGATACACGAGGAAAAGCCACAAAAGGCACTGACACTGTTAACGGTGAATAACAGCCTCCCCGTCCCGGTTCGGGCACTGACACATGAACTACGCGCACGTGCCTACCTGCTGTCCGGTAATAACCTTGAAAGTGCACGCGAACGCATTTTGCTGGAGCCATTGCTGCCTGATGCCGACAAAATCAATCTGAATCGAGAGCAGATCTGGGATAGCCTGCGCCAGTTATCTCCGGCATTCCTGCAACAAATGACAGTGGAGCCCGCCCCAGACATTCTCAGCGGCTGGATGGACCTGATCAACATAAGCAAAACACTAACAGACTCGACGGATGGCTTTGAGAACAGTATCGCACTGTGGAAATCTGCCTATCCACTACACCCCGCTGGTGGCAGGATCCTGGAAAAGCTGATAGCGCACTATCGCGCGATCAAAAAGCCGGAAAAGCTGGCGCTGATCCTGCCTTTTCAGGGCAAATTATCCAAACCGGCCAGCGCTATTCGCGATGGATTCCTGGCTGCCTATTACCAGCAACAGCAGCAACAGGCGCGCACCGAAATAAAGATCTATGATTCAAGCACCGATAACTTGTCCATACAATCCCTCTATCAACAGGCTGTCGCCGATGGCGCCGAATTTGTGGTCGGCCCGCTGGACAAGCAAAAGGTCGCGGAACTGGCCGGCATGACTGAATTCCCTGTACCTGTACTAACGCTCAATCAGACCGAGCACAATCCATTAACATTCGACAAACTGTTTCAGTTTGGCCTCAATCCCGAAGATGAAGCACGCCAGATAGCAGAACGCGCCAGCCTTGAAGGCATGCAACACGCGATCACTATCACACCACAGGGTGAATGGGGTAAACGCATGGCCACGGCGTTTAGTGAGCGTTTCCAGGAATTGGGAGGCACTATTCTGCGCCATGCACAATATGATTTTCGCAGTAATGATTTTTCCCAGCCGATAAAGCGCATGCTGAATATCGACCAGAGTGAACAACGCTATAACCGCTTGCGTCATGCCATACCGACTGAAATTAAATTTGTACCGCGGCGCCGACAGGATGTGGACTTTATCTTTATGGCGGCTTTCCCCAAACAGGCTCGCCAGATTGTTCCACAGTTACGCTTTCACCATGCCGCCGATATTCCCGTTTACACAACATCCAGTGCCTATAGTGGCCAACAGAGCGCGCAACAGAACAAGGATATGGGCGGTGTCGTAATTTGCGATTCCGAATGGATATTATCAACCCCAGGGAAATCCGATCCACTGCAACAACAACTCTACAAACACTGGCCAAACAAGATGGGACGTTATGCACGCCTGTATGCCCTGGGTATCGATGCCTACCGCATTCTGGGTCAATTGAGATGGTTACAGAGTCACCCGTCTGAACGCTTTGAAGGAACCACCGGCAGACTCAGTCTGAGAGAATACAATCGCATACACCGCAGTCTTAAATGGGGGCGTTTTGAAGGTGGCGTGGTTAAACCTGTACAAGATATCCAGCCAACAAACCTGCCATTAAGCGACATACCCTAACAATACTTGCAACGTATCCAGTCATTACAGGGAGCTAACAGGCAAATGGACAGAATTGCAATCGGTAAACAGACCGAACAACTGGCGCGCCGATATTTACAGCACAACGGATTACTCCACAAAGAGTCAAACTATCGCTGTCGCCAGGGTGAAATCGACCTGATCATGGAAGATGGCAATACACTGGTTTTTGTCGAGGTCCGCTACCGAAAGTCCGCACACTTCGGTTCGGCTGCCGAGACCGTTGATGCGCGTAAACAAAACAGGTTGGTGAATAGCGCGCAACATTACCTTGCGTCTCGCAACAAACGTAATATGGCATGCCGTTTTGATGTCATATCCATGAGTGGACCGCTAACAGCCATACAGATTGACTGGATAACCGATGCTTTCATTACATAACGCGTAGCTTATGCAACTTAGGCGCGTAATACCTGTCAGTACATGGCAGGGACATAAACTTTCGCCCAGGCAGGGAACAAAAAACCGGATATACTACACTAAATTTATATAGAAATCCGAGTACCAACTAATAGCGCTGTTCGCACGCAACAGGTACACTGGACAGTAATTCAATCAAGCTGCGAGATGAGCATATATAATGCCTTTAGCAAGGAGTATTCATACATGAACGGCATGCATAAAATCTATATTTTTCTGCTTGTTAGCTCTATTTTAGCAGGCTGCGCGCCTGCCGTTATTGTCGGTGGAGGCGCTGTTTCTGCCGCACATGACCGACGCACACTGGGATCATTCGTCGAAGATCAGAATATCGAACTGAAGGCCTATGAAGCCATCGCCAAGGACCAGGACCTGAAGAAACAGAGCCATATTGCTGTTACCAGCTATAATGGCGTTGTGCTCTTGAGTGGCCAGACACCGTCAGCCGAACTGAGAGCCAAGGCGGAAGCGCGCGTACGCTCGATCAGCAAGGTCAAAAAGGTGCACAATGAGCTGAGCATAGCAGCACCCAGTTCCCTGGGTGCTCGCAGTAACGACACCTGGGTTACCAGCAAGGTTAAAACCAGCCTGCTCAAGGTGAAAGGGCACAAGGATTTTGATCCGACCCGGGTCAAGGTTGTCACCGAAAACGGAACCGTATACCTGATGGGGATATTGAAACCCGCAGAAGCAACAGATGTCGTTGATGTTGTCCGTCAAGTTGGCGGTGTTCAACGTGTCGTCAAGATTTTCGAGTACCAGAACAATAGCAATAATCCGGCCGCGCCAACGCCCGCGGAGACCCCATCGCCGGCAGCCACAACTTATCCTGCCACCTCATACTAACCCAGGTACTTCATCAGCGAACCACCGATACGGACAAGGCCTTGTCCGTATCACTATCGGGCTGGATGATTGCATTGAAATCACATAAAGTCAGTACATGTTAATACCGCATGAATTAACTACAGCACTGCAGGAAAACCTCGGTACAGACAATGTATTAACCGAAGATGCCGACCGCTGGCCATACGGCGGGGACAATAGCCGACGCCAGGTCAGCCCGGATCTGGTTGCCTATGCCACTACGACCGAGCAAATCGTGACTATCGTTCGACTGTGCAATCAATATGCAGTGCCCATCATTCCCCGAGGACGCGGCACCGGCACCACCGGGGCCACAGTGCCTGTTTCGGGCGGCCTGGTCGTTTCGCTGGAACGCATGAACAGAATCCTGAAGATTTCGGCGGAGGACCGCTATATTGTTGCGCAACCGGGCGTCACAAACATGGAACTACAGCTCGCTGCAGGCAAACATGGCTTTTTCTGGCCACCAGACCCTACCAGCGCCGAATTTTGTACGCTCGGTGGCAACCTTGCGTACAACTCGGCAGGCCCCAGGGCCGTCAAGTATGGTACACCGCGAGAAAACACACTCGGCCTGAAGGCAATTACCGGAGCCGGTGAAGCGATTGCGACCGGTGTATGCACCAGCAAGGGTGTCGTCGGCTATGACCTGACCCGCCTGCTCATCGGCTCGGAAGGTACGCTCGCGATTATCACCGAGGCCACCCTGCAACTGACACCTCTGGCGCAATGTACACGTACGCTTCAGGCCATATACACAGATATTCAAAGTGCTGCTGCGGCAGTATCCAGCATCATGGCGCAGCCATTAATTCCCTGTGCTCTAGAATTCATCGACAGGGCGGCGATCAATATGATTCGTGACTATGCGAACCTAGAATTACCCGAGGCTGGCGCGCTACTGATGATCGAAGTTGACGGCAATGAAGAGAGTATGGAGTATGCAACGCAGGCCATAGAAACTGCTGCACGTAATAGCGGACTGATATCGATCAGGAGCGCACACAATGAGGCGGAAAGACAGGCACTATGGCGCACCAGAAAAGCCCTGTCGCCGGCTTTACGCAAGATTGCGCCGAAAAAAATCAACGAGGACGTTGTTGTTCCAGTCTCCGCCATCCCGGCATTACTGGGTGGCCTGGAAAAAGTATCACAGCGTTACGCGATCCCGATTGTCAATTTTGGCCATGCCGGCAACGGTAACATCCATGTGAATCTGCTGGTCGACCCTGACGATCGTATACAAATGCAAAATGCAGAACGCTGCCTCAGTGATGTATTCGACCTGGTATTGTCGTTGCACGGTACACTATCGGGTGAACACGGTGTAGGCCTGGAGAAAAAGAATTTTGTTGCGCGGGAAATTGAACCAGCCACGCTGGACTTGATGAGAAGAATCAAACAACAGTTTGATCCAAACAACATCATGAATCCGGGGAAAATGCTGCCTGACCAGTAGCAGGCCGATCCTTGCTAAATCAATATTCCCTGGTGGTAATCAGTCTTCCTGCTCCGCTGGCAGCTTAACTTCCCTGCTAGTCTCTTTTGGCCATGCCTTGATAATGGCCTGCACGACCGTCGCTAGCGGGATTGCGAAAAACACACCCCAGAAACCCCATAAACCACCGAAAAACAATACTGCGACGATAATCGCAATCGGATGCAGGTTAACGACCTCGGAAAACAGCAATGGCACTATGACGCTACCGTCGATACCCTGAATGACAAAATAGGCCACCAGCAAGTAAGCAAAATCCGAACTCCAGCCCCACTGAAAATAGGCCACCAGAGCAACCGGGATAGTCACCACCACCGCGCCGATATAAGGGATAATGACAGAAAAACCGACTGCCGCCGCCAGCAGCATGGCATAGTTCAGGCCCATCAATGCAAACACGATGTAGCAGACTATCCATACAATCATGATCTCGAGCATTTTTCCACGTACATAGTTGCCGATCTGCTTATCGACATCATGCCAGACTGCGGTGCTAAGCTCGGTATTTCTGGGCATAAAGTTACGTGCCCATGCCACCAGGACATCCTTGTCCTTGAGGAAGAAAAAGACAAGCAACGGCATCAATACCAGATAAACAATAATGCTGATGATATCCGGAATTGAGGTCGATACTGAAACCAGCAAAGACTGACCATAGACGGATATCTCACTTTTAATATTATTGGTGATCTCGAGAATCTGCGCTTCGTCCATGAAACGACTGCGCTGCAGGATCGACTGCAGGTGGGTCAGACCCTTTTCGATCATCTGCGGTAATTGCGGCACCAGCTGGGTTACCTGCTTGGACAATTCCGGGATAAGGTAAAACAATAGCAAGAACAGAATGGCAAGAAACAACGTAAACGCGACCAGTACCGCCAGCAGTCGTGGCAGCTCAAGCCTTTGCAGTTTACGCACAATACTTTGTAGCAAATAGGCAATAACGATACTGGCCAGAACGGGTGCGAGGATGGTTCCTGCATAAACAATCAGGACAAAACCCAACAGCAGGAAAATCAGCAGGATAACGACCTGGGGATTGGACAGATAACGCTGAAACCAGTCCTTGATCAGTTGCATATCAGAGCTCCTGTTTTTCCACCAGGCGGCGGTAGTGCGATGCAAACACGTCCTCAATGTCATCGATGACATCACTGGCCGGCCGACCCTGCAACATGTGCTGCGCCATCAAGCCGGACAATTCATGCAGCATGTTCTGCTTGTCCAGCATTTCATAGGATGCGGTCAGGCGTTTGATCGCACCCACCACGGTTTCCTGCTCGGGACGTGGAACCAGTTTCGGCTCGGTCAGGACCGGTGACTTTTTCTCGGATCGCTGATACAGAAATTCGGCATATTCCAGCAAGGCCAGTCGACGACTGTCATCGAGACCTGCAAAAAACTGCAATAGTTGTTTTTCCTGATTTCCTGCCATGGGGGAAATTATGGCACACTTCTATTAATTATTAATCCGTACCCGCGCTCAATACAGCCGGATCCGGGCTCATGTGGCTGCATCAGGCCGGACTGGAATGTTCTTTACAGTACTGACGGGCAAATTCCAGCAGTTCATCCATGGCACGATGCCTGAATTTCTGTTTTTGATGGACAAACGAGAATGGTCTTTCCAACGGCGGATCAAGCTGAAGTGCGACCAGCGTGCCGAGCTGCAGCTCCTTGCTGATAGTTGCCCTGGAGGTCACCGACATGCCCATCCCGGCCTCAACAGCACCCTTGACGGCTTCCGGACTACCAAGTTCCATACACACATTGATATCGGTGTTATTGATATCATTGACGTGCATGTGTTCGGCAATAACCTCGCGCGTTCCCGAACCCTCTTCACGGCAAATAAACGGATGATGCACCAATTCTGACAATGGCATGACATCGGCATTGGCCAGTTCATGTTGTGGAGACACAATGGCCACCAGTTCATCCTTGCGACAAACCTCGACAACCAGGTTCTTGTTACTGACAGGGGCCTCGACAACACCCAGATCAATATCATTGTTCTCGACCATATGAACGATACCGTCAGTATTTGATACCTTCAGATGAACGGTCACATCGGGATACTTGACCTTGAAATCACCCAGCAGGGCCGGCAGCATATATTCGGCGATCGTGGTACTGGCACCAATCACCAGTGCACCGCTGACCTCACCGGTCACCTCGCGCACGGCATTGTTCATCTCCGCATACAACTCGAAGATCTTGTCGGCATAGCTATAAACCTGCTTGCCGGCCTCGGTCAGGTTGATGCGATTATGGGTACGATCAAACAGGCGGGTATTAAAATGCTCCTCCAGTTGCCTGACCTGGAATGTTACAGCCGGTTGGGTCATGTGCAGACTCTCGGCTGCCTTGGTAAAACTCAGCAGTTTTGCAACAGTATGAAAAACTTGTAATCTTCGGTCAGCCATGAAGGATCTCTTGTACAGGGTTATCTGGAGGCGGCTATATTACCAAAAATTATCATAAAATAAAATTATACCCCCAAAATCCAGTTTTCCCTGCCAATAAGACCCTGGCGTCATGTGGATTTTTCCAGGCGTTTACGCATAAATGCATAGTACATAACGGGTATAACCAGCAGGGTCAATAACGTCGAAACCAGGATACCGAAGATCAGCGATATCGCTAACCCACTAAAAATAGGGTCATCAAGGATAAATAATGCCCCGAGCATCGCGGCAAGACCGGTTAGTACGATCGGCTTGGCGCGAACTGCACCGGACTGGATTACGGCGTCCTGAAAATTCGCGCCCTTGCGCACCTCGTCATTAATGAAGTCAACCAGCAGAATGGAATTACGCACGATAATACCTGCCAGTGCGATCATGCCTATCATCGATGTCGCGGTGAACTGCTCACCGAGGATGGCATGTCCAGGCATCACACCGATAATGGTCAACGGAATCGGCGCCATGATAATCAACGGCACCAGATAGGAGCCAAACTGCGCCACTACCAGCAGATAGATCATCAGCAATCCGACGGAGTAAGCAATACCCATATCCCTGAAGGTCTCATAGGTGATCTGCCATTCACCATCCCACTTCAGGCCATATTGATACGGAATCTGCGGCGGGCTGAGCAGGTGTTGCTGCAAGGCCTGGCCCTGTGCTATTGGCTTATCCTGCAGTTGTGAATAGATATCAAACATACCATACAGCGGACTGTCCAGCTCACCGGCCATATCAGCGGTAACGAAGACCACCGGCATCAGGTCCTTGTGATAAATACTGATTTCCCGCCTGGTATCTATGATATCAACAACTTCTGACAAGGCTATCAGCCTGCCATTCCGACCAGTCACTTTCAGATCAAGCAGCGATTGTTTTGACACCTTGTCAGCAACCGGCAATTCCACCCTGATCGGTACCGGATATTTAACATCGGTCCCATGCAGATAGCCGACATCCTCGCCGTGCAGCGCGGCAAAAACAAGTTCACTGATTTGCTGCTGGGTCACGCCAAACAGGGCCGCCTTTTGCCTGTCCACGCTGATAAGCAGCTTTTCAGTATTCGCCTCGACACTGTCGTCGATATCGACAATATTGTCTGTTGCTGCAAAAACCTCGCGTACTTGCTTGGCCACGGCGACCTGACCCGGATAGTCAAGACCATAGATTTCCGCCACCAGTGGTGACATCACCGGTGGCCCCGGCGGCACTTCGACGACTTTTACATTGGCCCGCATCCCCCTGGCGATGCGTTGCAATGGCCCACGCATGTCCTGTGCGATTTCATGGCTCTTACGTGAACGCATGGACTTGTGCACCAGATTAACCTGAATATCGCCGACGAAGGAGCCTTCACGCAAATAGTATTGCCTGACGAGGCCGTTGAAATTGATCGGCGAGGCGGTACCCGCATAGGCCTGATAGTCCACTACCTCGGGCACACTGGCGATATAAGTGCCGAGCCCACGCATGACAGCGGCGGTATCTTCCACAGTCGTACCTTCGGGCATATCCACCACGACCTGAAATTCGGACTTATTGTCGAAAGGCAGCATCTTTAGGACAACGGACTGGGTAATGGCCAGACCTAGCGACATAAGAATCAATATCAAGATCACAATCGCCAGCAGGATACGTTTCAAGCGGCCGTCAGCACCCTGCAGGAATGGCATCATCAGGCGTATGAACAGGCGGTTGATCCACATCTGCGTGCTGGATTCATGTGTCGACGCATGCTCGACCCCAGCAATCACCTTGTACGTAAGCCAGGGTGTGACGATGAACGCAACCGCCAGCGATATCAGCATACCGATACTGGCATTGATCGGAATCGGACTCATGTACGGGCCCATCAACCCGCTGACAAAGGCCATCGGTAACAGTGCCGCAATCACGGCAAAGGTGGCCAGGATGGTCGGTCCGCCGACTTCATCGACCGCTGCCGGGATCGCCTCGACAAGTTTCTTTGCGCCCATCTGCATATGCCGATGAATATTCTCGACCACGACGATGGCATCATCAACCAGGATTCCGATCGAGAATATCAGTGCAAACAGTGACACCCGGTTAAGGGTAAATCCCCACGCCCATGAAGCAAACAGTGTCATGGCCAGCGTTATCACCACGGCAACACCAACGATAATCGCCTCGCGCCAGCCTAATGTAACCAATACCAGCAGGACAACGAATGAAGTCGCGAAAATAAGCTTACCGATCAGCGTCTGTGCCTTTTCATTCGCCGTGGCACCATAGTTTCGTGTAACTGTAACCTCGACATCATCCGGGATATACACACCGCGCAACTGTTCTATGCGCTCGGTAACCTGACGCGCAATATTCACGGCATTCGTGCCGGGTTTCTTTGCCACCGCAATGGTGACTGCCGGAAACTCTCCCTGCTGTGCAATCTCCTTGTGCGCCGCAGCAGGACCTGTGCCGAACCAGACATAGGACTGGGCCTGATCAGGTTCCTGCCTGACGCTGGCTACATCAGACAGATACACGGGTTTACCATCGTGTAAGCCGATCACCAGTGAACTGACTTCATCGGCATTGATCAGGAAACGCCCGGCCTGAACCGGGATCTCACGGTTCAGGTTGACCAGTGAACCGGCATCACTGGACTGATTGGCTGCTGCCAGGGCCGCTTTCAGTGCTTGCATCGAAACCCCGTAGGCAGCCGCTTTATGTGGATCCATCAGCACATGTAACACACGCTCACTGGCACCGATGGTATAGATATCGCGCGTGCCAGGGACCTTCTTCAGCTCCGCTTCCAACGCATGCGCAACCTTTTGTAGATCATAGGCACCAATATCCTCGCGCGCCGACCACAGGGTCAGACTGACAATCGGCACATCGTCAATGCCTTTCGGCTTTATAATCGGCTGCGCCACACCCAGTTTCGCCGGCAGCCAATCCTGCTTCGAATAGATCGTGTTATACAGGCGCACGATGGCCGCCGTGCGATCCTCGCCGACCTCGTACTGTACCGTTAATATCGCCATACCGGGACGGGATACCGAGTAGACATGCTCGATCCCTTCAATCTCTGTCAATACCTGTTCGGCCGGGGTACTGACCAGCTGTTCCACTTCTACGGCACTGGCGCCGGGGAAAGGTATAAATACATTGGCAAAGGTAACATTGATCTGCGGCTCTTCCTCGCGCGGTGTAACCAACACGGCAAACACACCCATCAGCAGACCTACCAGTGCCAGTAACGGGGTTATCTCGGATAACAGAAAGGTATTGGCAACAGTGCCGGATATGCCCAGTTTAGCACTCATGAAACGGTCATCTCTCCCGTTGGGCCTTCAATGCAGCCACTGCCTTGAATGGATCCAGTAACACCTTCTCTCCTTCGCGCAGGCCCGCCAGAATCACAATCCGGTCCCCGTGCCGAGCGCCGGTACGCACCTGCCTGAACAAGACCTTGCCGTCGGCATCCTCTACATAGACCGCCATGACTTCACTACGCTGCACGACTGCAGTGGCAGGTACCAGAATCTGTGACGACTGACCGACTTCGACACCGACCTTGATCAACATACCGGGGTAGAGTCCCGCCAGTCCGGGCGGCAAGGCCAGGCGGGTACGAAAACTGTGTGTTTTGTCATCCGCATAAGGAAACACCGTGATGTTTGCGGGTGCGATCTGTATCCTGTGCCCTGCGGGCCATAGCACGAACATGCGTTTGTCTGTGCGTGCCTGCGCTGACACGTCCTGCGGCAATTCGACGACAACACGCAGATGGTCGAGCGACAGTCCAGTCATCAGGGCCTGTCCATTGCGTGCCGACTCGCCAAGCTCGACATGGCGCTTGACGACGATACCACTGTATGGCGCACGGATAACAGTATGCTCCCATTGCTCCTGTGCCTCTGCCACTTTGGCACGCGCGGCCTTCAGTCGTGCGGAGGCGGCCTTGTTTGCCGCCGCCGCCTTGTCGAGTGCCGATTTGGCCACCAGTTTCTTTGCATAGATACTCTTGATACGCGTGAATTCCTTTTCAGCCTGCTCGGCATTCGCTCGTGCTTCCTTCATACTGGAACGGGCACTGTCCAGGCGTGATTTCTGCTCTTTGTCGCTAAAGCGCATCAACACCTGCCCTTTCTGGACATAGTCCTGGACATCAAAGTTGATCTCGGTGATACGACCACTGGTTTGCGCCGACACCGTTGACTGTTGCAAGGCCTCGACAAGACCATTGAAAACTCGTGTTTGCGCTACCGTGCTTACCTGTACCGACTCACTCGGCCCCGCATCCAACGCCTGTACTGATAACGGTAAAACCAGACAAGACAGCATAAAACTGACAGCAGGTAAGATTCTTGACATGAGCAATCCTTAAATTAGGTATTACGGCTTGACAGGTAACAGTGTGCTACTAATCTCAATAACTGAACCATTCCCTGCCATGCAGACAGGAAAAATCCGTAACTACGATCATCGCTAATAATAATAGCATTATTTAGCCATGCTGGATAACATGGCGGAGAATGGACAACGACGATAACGGAACCTGCGCGATGGCCGGTCCATCGAAGGGAATACTGTCGTTAATGAAATTTCGAAACGGCCGAGCGCAATTGCATTACCAGGCCATTGAGCTGCTCACTCGAAGACGCAGTCTGTTGCGTACCCGCTGCGGTCTGTTCAGTTGATTCGCTGATACTGTAAATACTCTTGTTAATTTCTTCGGAAACTGTACTTTGCTGCTCTGCCGCCTGGGCAATCTGTGCATTCATGGAATCCAGTGTTGAAACCGCACCGGCTATTTCAGCCAGCGCCTCGGCGCCGTGCTCGACCTGACCACTACTTTCCTCAGCCTGAGATTTGACCTGGTGCATGACATCCACGGCCGAGACCGTATTTGCCTGCAAGGCCTCGATCATGGTCTGGATTTCCTGGGTCGATTGCTGTGTACGACTGGCCAATGTCCTGACCTCATCGGCAACCACGGCAAAGCCGCGACCCTGTTCGCCGGCTCGCGCAGCCTCAATCGCCGCATTCAGGGCGAGCAGATTGGTCTGTTCGGCTATACCTCGAATAACGTCCAGCACGGTACCAATATTGTCAGAGTCGGTCCGCAGACTATCAACGACACTGGCAGCCTCACCAATTCTGCTGACCAGTGAATCCAGGCCACCTATGGCCTCGGTCGCAACCAATGCACCGTCCTGAGCCTGGGCACGAGCATGACTGGAGGCATCAGCAGCCCTTTCGGCATTCCCGACCACCTCCTGAAACGTCGAAGTCATCTGATCCATGGCCGCAACAACCTGCTCGGTTTCCTGCTGCTGATTTTGCAGGCAAGCATCTGTTTCATCACTGACATGCTTCAGACGTGTGGATGCATCGCCCACCTGCTGGGTTGCCTGACCGATTTCTGTAAACGCAGCCTGCAGAGTTTCGGCCATCGTATTCATGTTCACTGCAATATGGCCAATCATGTCATTACTTTTCAAATCACAGCGCTCACTAATATCACCTTGCGACAGGGCCTGGGCCATTGCCGAGACCGGCGTCAGCTTCTTCAATAGCTGAAAATGTACAACCATGCTATTTGCCACGGTCACGAATACACCGGCCGCAACACAGGCCATGTAGAACCACAGCTTTTGTTCCGGCGCTATGTCAAGAATCGATTCAATCAGTATCGGAAATACAACACCGACGATGATGCCGATAAGCATAAATGAGACAAACAGGCGGCGCAGTACACCGGAGTTGCGGAAAATTCTGGAAATAACATTCCCTGACATAGCATTAGCCCTTAATATGCTTGTAGTTTGTAATGCTATCGGCCTCATGCGGAAAAAACTTAAGCAGCTGTTAAATAATAATAAATTTAACAAAATCAATGGCCTGCGGGCAATATTAGCCATGAAATCGCATTTCCTGCCAGCCTTATAACTGCCAGGGCGTTTGGTCCAGAACATAAAAGGCCCCGCCATACAGCGGGGCCTGCTAACAATCAAGAGTCAATTATTCAGTCTCGTCGGGCTCCGATTCCCCTTTGACGATATTTCCGAGGGCCTCCTCGATTTCACCTGGAGCACACATGATCGAAAAGAAGCTGTTTTCGCCGACCATACTCAATTCCGGAAAACTCTGGGCAATACGGAACTTGGCATGCAATGCAAGCACATCCTTGCCGGATACCAGTAACTCATAGGGCAAATGCGTAGCCGATTTGATCTCGGCAAAATCGATCTTGCCCATAATGAATTCATCGCCACTGCATTCACGCGTCAATGCCACACCGAACACGCTTTCCTGCTTGCCCGGAACATCGATACGATAGACCTTCGAGGTTCCGCCCCAGCCGGCCTGCAGGCCGGCCTCGACGGCCTTGATGGCCTCGTCATAAGAGGCAAAGCTTTGCAGTTCGAATGGATCATCAAAATAGGGCATGAAGATCTTGTAATGGTACTTGCGTAACTGTGCCGCGGTTTTACCTTCGGCGCCAAAGTCCCTGACCATGCCCAGGGCCGCCTGCAACTGTTCACGTACAGCGGACAGATCACTGTTCATGCGATAGACATTGGCCATCCATACCGGATTAGTAAAGGCCACCTGGACCTGGTCGGCGACAGTTGATACAGATACCCTCTGCATCGCACCAAAACCGCCATGTGTCGAGGCCGCGGCATTTTTTTTCAGTTCATCATTGGTAACTATAATAACTGTCGTGCCTTTATACGGACTGTATTCCCCGGCTATTTCAAAACCCGCAGACTGCAATGACGTGCGCGTAGCGGCAAGGATATCCGCCGCATTACCCGCCTGTTGTGAAGCCAGCACATGCGGCTTCAGTTTCACCTCGGCCTGTGCCGGCTGCAACACGAATGCTGTCAACAACAGCAACAGCAGATATATAGAAGAAAACGTATTCCGTTGTTTATGCATAACGATACTCCAGAAGATTTATTGAAATAAAAAAGGCCATGTAACTACATGGCCTTTTTGTACTGATTTGAAGTGAATGTATTGCCTCAGAACTTCTTGCCGTAGGAAACACCGAGGGCATTCTGGCTCATAGTGAGATCACCGTTTCCTGCCAGAAAACCATTAACACTGGTTCCATTACCTCTGACCGTTTCCTCGAACGCATGCATATAGTAACCGGACAGTTCACCGCCACCCATATTCATGGTAAAGCCCAACGTCAGATGGTCTTCGACTACGGCAGGCGCAATCACATTGAATTGTGTTTCACCCGGAGAAATGGGTTGTCCACCATGATTCCAGCCTGCACGTACCACCAGATCCTTATTGACCTGGAAGCTGGCACCGAGTTTGACAATATCCATATCATCCCAGCCAAAACCAGGACCATTGGCATCGCCCAGCTCGGCCAGACTGGTCCAACCGTTGTTTGGATTGGAGATTGACGGAACTTCGGAGTAGTTAATCCGCATGTAATCAAGCGCCACTGTCAGTTTTGGCGTTGCCTTCCATGCCGCGCCAAACGCATAGGTTGACGGAATATCGAAATCACCCTTTTCGGCAAATAACTGGCTATATTTGTCGAAGCGTTTCATTTTTGTCTCTGGCTGGTAGGAAAAGCCGGCCGACACTGTATCGGTCAATTTGCCGATCCAGCCGATGCGGAAACCCACGCCATAGGAATCATCATAGCCCTGCTCGCTCAGGCCCGTACCGCCGTCGTTACAGCCAGTACCCGGAGGAGTTGGGCTGCGAGTTGCAGTGAAGTCACAAAATGCCACCATACCTTCTGCTTTAAAGCGCTGATAAACGAGATTGACCGCTACACCCAGGGAATTGTTCTCATCCAGCTTGATGGACAGTGTAGGAGAAATGAATAACTGTGAGAGGTCAACGCCGGTGTTGGCATTGGCACCGGGTAGCGGACCCGAAACCTGGGAGTAGATGGGCTGGTCATAGCTCGTGTTCATGCCACCGTTGCCAAACACCGAGATACCCAGCGACATATTGCTATTGATCATTCTGTTATAACCAAACTCGGGAATCAGGAACCAGGCCTCGCCATGGCCACTGCCATTACCATCAACAGTCCTGATACCGGCCGGATTGATTGCGCCGGTCATCGGATCGATCGCAGAATTACCCCATGCCGTCCTTGCCTCACGATCAGGAGCAAATATTTCTGCACCCACATCCCAGCGATTACCAACCATGACCATGCCGGCCGGGTTAGTCGCAGCGGCAATTGAATCCTGTGGTAACGCAACTCCGGCGCCTGCCATGCCCTTGGCCTTGGTTCCATATCCGTGAGCAAAATAACCATTGGTTGCCTGTGCCTGGAATGACAGGCCGGCAAGTCCGGCACTAATGGCTAGTACCAGCGATTTCTTGAACA
>CAMYJD010000008.1 GCA_947258655.1 uncultured Gammaproteobacteria bacterium
GCACAAGGATACAGGATTTTTGAGATTGCTTCGCTGCACCGCTCTCGGCCATCCATGGCCTACGCGGCATAAGACCGTCCTGGCCAAAGCTCGCAATGACAGGGTTTTACAGCGACACACCCTGCAGATACCCGCATGGTTTGTCGCGTCAGCTCGTTAGCACACGGTATAAATCCAGCGTGGCTGTCAACATGGAGTCTAGACTATAGGGATGCCGCTCAGGTACAGGCGGCGGGTTTTCGAGCAGCGCCTGTACCGTCTCAATCAGGGCATCTGGATCGCACAATGGCACACAGCCCTGTGGATAGATATGTTGCAGGATCTCACCGACACCGCCATGTGCATAGGCAGCAACAGGCGTTCCGAGACTCAGCGCCTCGAGGCTCGTACGCCCAAAGGACTCGGGCTTGGTCGACAGGGACAAAACCAGATCCGATATGGCGTAGATCTCGCGCATGTCATTACGGTGTCCGGTCAGGATCAGATGCTCACTCATACCGGCGGCATTAATGGTGTCCCTGATTTCCTGTGCATAGGCTTGCCTGCGTGGGTCTTCGCCACCGACAATCATACCAAAAACATCTATACCCCGCTCGCGCAAGCCTTTCATCAGTTCAATAAAATCCATATGGCCTTTCAGGCGCGTCAGCCTGCCCGGCAAGGTAATCAGCTTGTGTCCGCGTAATTGCGGATACTGCTTATGCCAGGCCTGTATCCAATCCGGGTCGGGGCGATGCCCAAACGGAAATTCTCCCGCATCAACGCCACGATGAATAACCTTGATCCTGCCTTCATCGACGTCGGGATAATTATCGAGAATATATTTTTTTACCGTATCGGAGACGGCGACAACAACTTCGCCTCGCGTCATGATCGCACTGTATTTTTTTACCGAATACAGGCCATGCACGGTGGTCACAAAGCGTGGGCGCTGCTTCACAGCCATGCTCCGCCATGCCAACCAGGCCACCCATGCCGGCAAGCGCGAACGCGCATGCACAATATCCACATTGTTATTTTTCAGGTAGCGGCGCAGACGTAATACGTACTTCAGGGTCAGCAGGGATTTTTTGCCAATATCCCATTGCACATGCTCGGCACCGATTGCCTCGAGCGCCTGCACCAATCTACCGCCAGCGGAAATGACGATGGCACGATGTCCGCCCTCACACAGGGCCCTTGCCACCTCGACCGTGCCGCGCTCGACGCCACCCGACTCCAGCGACGGCAGCAGTTGCACAACTGTCATTGCCCTGTCAGACATACTTGAGCAGCAAATCGGCAACACGCTGCGCTTCGTTCAATGGCGCGTCATTGGCTTTAAGACCGCCGGTTCTGAACCATTCATCAAATGTGGTCAGCCTGCCTTTTTCGACAAGTTTATCGATACCGGCACTGACACGATTGTCGCGTTTACGCTGCACCGGTAACAGGCCACAGTCCGCACCCGATGTCAGTGCTTCATAGACCATTGAAACACTGTCTTCGGAAATCCATACCCTGCCCGAACATTGCAATTGCTCCGCTATCCAGTCCGGGCCGGTCGCTGCTGCAAAACAGATATCCAGATTATCCAGCGTCTCATATTTGAGCTTATCAACAAAGGAATCCGGCGTTCTGCGTGATGTGGTTAACAACCAATGCCTGCTATCGCGCTCAACGATCATGCGGATGCGCTCGAGCATCGCATCATCATGCCAGTCATAGTGCGCCGACGGGCCACCGATTAGAATCAGACCGCGATCCTGATCCAGTTGTGTTGATGGCCTGATACGATTGAGTACACCGATACTGGTAATGACATGCCTGCCTGCAGCGAGCCCGTCATGCTCGGGCACGATGCAATGATCGAACATGAATGTCGGTAACGAGGGTTTCATCAGGATCACCGAGCGACCGCCCGCAGATCTTTTTGCCGCCAGCACCGACAGATGGGTGGCATGGCCTGCACCGATAATCAGGGAGGGAAGCAGGCGATCCTGTAGCGGCAGGGATTTCTTCAGAAAAAGTCTGATTGCCTCCTTGAACGGCAGTGCTTCAAGGTCATAGACCTCGATATCGACCTGCTCCGACAATGCCTCAACCAGACCCAGCGACTGGTTTTCATGGCCGGGTTTGGTATCGGTAAATCGCCAGATCACCAGGGGCGAAGAAGAAGCCACGGTACTAGTCTCTCAGTACATACTCCGCGCCACAGTACGGACACACGGCCTTGCCTGTTTCCTCAATGGGAATGAATACACGTGGATGCGAATCCCACAGACTCATACCCGGCATCGGACAATGCAGGGGCAGATCGGCATGCGTCACTTCGAATTTACGACGACTGCTGTCCTGCGCTGGTTTATTATTTTGCATCGACATATAAATCCTCCTTTCAACTGCGTGAATGACTGTTTATTATTATTTTCTCAAGTCCTGTTGCAAGCAGGCGCCGCTAAACCAGCGCCAGCCATTGCGGGTATTGTTCGCGGCGGCCATGTACCTGATCAAAATACAGCTTTTGCAATTTGGCGGTAATCGGCCCGCGTTCGCCGATACCAATGCTGCGATCATCGAGTTCACGAATGGGCGTAACTTCAGCCGCAGTGCCGGAAAAAAAGGCCTCATCGGCAATATATATTTCATCACGTGTAATGCGCTTTTCAACTACCCTGATTCCCTCGTCTTCGGCCAGCTGAATAATGGCATTACGGGTAATGCCATCGAGCGCCGAGGTCAGATCCGGCGTATACAACACACCATTGCGCACAACAAAGATGTTCTCACCACTGCCTTCCATGACAAAACCGTCCGTATCCAGCAACAGGGCCTCGTCATAACCGCTGGAGAGGGCCTCCTGCAGGGCCATCATTGAATTGATGTAATGACCATTGGCCTTGGCACGGCACATACTGACATTGACGTGGTGGCGCGAAAATGACGAGGTGCGGATCCTGATACCCTTCTCCAGGGCCTCGCTACCAAGATAGGCGCCCCACTCCCAGGCCGCAACCATGACATGCGTTTTCAGGTTGTCGGCACGCAGCCCCATACCCTCGGAACCATAGAAACACATGGGCCTGATATAGGCGGTCTCCAGGTCGTTTTCACGCACGACAGCACGGCAGGCCTCGTTGATGGTCTCCT
The DNA here is from genome assembly GCA_947258655.1 of uncultured Gammaproteobacteria bacterium. Classification (GTDB taxonomy): domain Bacteria; phylum Pseudomonadota; class Gammaproteobacteria; order JAADHQ01; family JAADHQ01; genus JAADHQ01. Next base: position 3,130 of record CAMYJD010000008.1, read on the forward strand.
TGTCGAACGGGATCGCCATATTCATGATATGCGCCGAACTGAACAGGCGATCGGTATGCTCCTGCAATCGAAAAATAGCCGTGCCCTTGTCGGTCTTGTAGGCACGCACACCTTCGAACACGCCCATACCATAATGCAGGGTATGGGTGAGCACATGGACCTTGGCTTCGCGCCAGGGAACCATCTCACCGTCCATCCAGATAACGCCATTGCGGTCTGCCATCGACATAGACCGTACTCCTTATATACTAGAAAACTTACAGGAAATCATTGTAACGGATTTTGTCGCCGAGGGGCAGATGCGACAGCCACTTTCTGCCGCCGGAAGCAGCCACTGTCCATGCCCGTCACCGGCTGTTAACAGCGTCTACCCGATTCTATACATGGATTGCGGCATGATACTGGAGTTCCGGCTATTGCAGCGGCTCCAGCATAATCTGCTGCCACATCGCCTTTACCCGCTGGCGCGATTCGATAAAACAGTCTGTGCCGACATATGAGGGTTCATCGGTCAATGCCTGACGGTGGCCGCGTGCACGATAGGCTCTGTAGGCCTCGAACAACTCATCGGCATCGACGGGCCTGAGTATACCATGCCGTTTCAAGCCCTCCAGCTGGCGCAGATTATCACTATAGTCGACCAGATCCGGGTAGGTATGCGCCCAGCGCAACACCAGGTACTGGACAATAAATTCGATATCGGCCATACCACCGGCGTCCTGTTTCAGGTGAAAGCGATCCTTGTGCTTACTACCCAGCTCGGTGCGCATGCGTTCGCGCATCTCGACGACATCATTGCGTAACTGTAACGGATCACGCTGTTGACAGAGTATCTCCCGTCTAAGTTGTGCAAATGCATCGATCAACTCGGGATCACCGACAATCGCGCGTGCGCGCACCAGGGCCTGATGTTCCCAGGTCCAGGCCTCTTCGAGCTGATACTGTCTGAAGGCTTGCAGACCGGTGACCAGCAGACCCGAGGCCCCGCTGGGACGCAGGCGCATATCGACCTCATACAATACACCCGATGCAGTCGGGGTGTTGAGGATATGAATAAATCGCTGCCCCAGACGGGCGAAAAACACCGCATTGTCGAGTTTTTTCGGTCCCGCCGTCTGTTGTTTCTTACCCGTAGAATTGTGCAGGAACACCAGATCCAGATCGGAACCATACCCCAACTCAATACCACCGAGTTTGCCATAGCCGATGACAATAAACCCGGCCGTTTTCCTGTCCCGACCGCCGCCGCAGACAGGGTGACCATATTTTTTTACCAGCGTGCGCATAACAATATCCAGCACCTGCTCGAGAATCACTTCGGCGATCTCGGTCAGATGATCACTGACCCTGATCAGTGAAATAGCATTGACGAGATCGGCTGCAGCTACATGCAACACATGAGATTGCTTGAAATAACGCAGAGACTCCATCTGCTGTTCGAGATCATCATCGGCGATATGCGCCAGTATATTGTCGAGTTCACGATGCAGGTCCTGTCGTCGTAACGGCGCATATAATGTACGTGGATCGAGAAATTCATCCAGCAGTACCGGGTGCTGAGTCAGGTGCTCGGAGATCCATTCGCTCTGCGCAAACAATTGCACCACCTGCGACAGGGCCATCGGATTTTCTGTCAACAGGGCCATATAGGTGCTACGCCCGGAGATTGCCTCGAGCAACTTGATCAGCCTTAACAGGCACTGGTCAGGCTGATGTGCACGTGCGGCCGCACCCAGCAGTAACGGCATCAGACGGTCCATACGCTCCTGACCGATCTTGCTGCGACTGCTGTATGCATAGCTGGAGCGCAGACCCTTGACCAGATCCAGCGCATAGCCGGCATCCGTGTAGCCCTGTTCCTGCAATAGCGCGGCGGCGATATCATCGTCCAGCTGCCCCTGCCAGAGCGTGGACAGGCGCTCGGAAACATCGGATTCGACACTGACTTGAGGCGCGGTCATAATCTGCTCAAAGGCGCTGTGCACGGCCTGGCGGTGACGTTGCAACTCGCTATAGAAGTCATCCCAGGCGCAATAACCCATCGATACCGCAAGGCTGGCACGCTCTTCCTCATCCGTTGGCAACACATGGATCTGTTGCTCGGCATAGGCCTGCATATGGTTTTCACTATTGCGCAAAAACGTATAGGCCTGCAGTAATTGCTTGGTAACATAATCCGGCAAATAGTCTTTGTGCGCCAACCACTTTAATACTGGCACAATGCCCCTGATCTGCAGCTCCGGTTCGCGTCCGCCACGAATCAACTGAAAGGCCTGACCGATAAACTCGATTTCACGGATTCCTCCGAGCCCGAGCTTGATATTTTCCTTCATGCCCTTACGTTGAACCTCGCGCGCGATCATATCCTTCATTTCACGCAGTGATTCAAATGCGCTGTAGTCCAGATAACGGCGATAGGTAAACGGGCGCAGTTCTGCCATTAAAGCTTGCCCGGCAACAAAATCACCCGCGATGACACGCGCCTTGATCAACGCATAACGTTCCCATTCCCTGCCCTGATACTGGTAGTATTCCTCCATTGCATCAAAACTGACGGCCAGCGCGCCGCTATCACCGTAGGGGCGCAGGCGCATATCGACCCTGAACACAAAGCCCTTGTCGGTGCTGCTGTCGATAACGCGAATCAGCTGGCGCCCGAGCTGGTTGAAAAACTCTTCGCAACTGAGGCCATTACGTTTACGTGTCTGCCCGTCCTCTGGATAAGTGAATATCAAATCTATATCGGATGAAAAGTTCAGCTCATAGGCACCGAGCTTGCCCATGCCCAGCACTACCAGTTGCTGCGCTTTGCCGTCACTGCTGCGTGGCACACCCCATTGCTTGCAGGCCCATTGATAGAGTATGGCCAGTGCCAGGTCTACGCAGGCATCCGCCAGTAATGACAGGTCGCGCAGGGTCTCGCTCAATGGTGCCCAGCCGGCCAGATCCCGCCAGGCAATGCGAAACATTTCACGCTGACGGAACTGGCGCAACTTATCCATCAAATCGTCCTCGCTCTCAGGTTTTCCCAGTGTCTGTTGCAAGCGCAGACGATATTCATGCGGCCGATAATCGCGATGCAGTTCTCCTGCATGCAACATTTCGATAAACACCTCGGGATGATCGATACAGACACGGCTGATAAAGCGGCTGCCTGCCCAGACCTGCATCAACACCTTTTTAAAATCCTGTCGGGGCGAGTATGTCAGCGAGGCCTGCTGCAGGGCTTGCTCGAATGCATCCCAGTCGCCTTGCAGGCGCTCAACGAGGACAGCAGGTAATGCGGTTTCAGTCATCATTTTCTGATTATTTTATTGTGGTTACGGGGCTCTGTCGGGCAATTTGCATAGACTTTAACCGAAAATGTGACAGATACAATCTTTTTCAAATGGAAATTGCTTAAGAACCCTGACGATTGGCCGAAATATCGGCCACATGAGGACGCTATTTTATCATCTGCAGGACAAAGCGTAACTGCACTTAACATCTGGAAATGCAATGGAATTCAAAGATTATCTAAAAATCATGGTCATGAAAGATGCATCCGATATTTATCTGACGACGGGTGCCCCGCCGAGCGCGAAATTCGATGGCGTACTACGACCGATAGAAAAGGCCTCCATGCCTGCCGGCAAGGTCAAGGAAATAGCCTATAGCATCATGGATAATGAACAGATTTCCGAATTCGAACACAAGCCCGAAATGAACCTGGCCCTGTCCGAACCCGGGATTGGCCGTTTTCGCGTCAATATATTCAAACAACGCAACCAGGTCGCCATGGTTATCCGCAATATCAAGACCGATATCCCGCAGATGGAAGACCTGGGACTGCCGTCAATCCTGTCCAAGATCATTATGTCCAAGCGCGGCCTGGTATTGTTTGTCGGCGCCACCGGCTCCGGTAAATCGACATCACTGGCATCGCTGATTGATTATCGCAACACCAACAGCACCGGGCATATCATCACGATTGAGGATCCGATCGAGTTCGTGCACCAGCATAAAAAGAGCATTATTAACCAGCGCGAAGTGGGTATGGATACCGACTGCTACGAAGATGCGTTGAAAAACACACTGCGACAGGCGCCCGACGTGATCCTGATTGGCGAGATCCGTGATCGCGAGACCATGGAACATGCGATGGCCTTCGCCGAAACCGGCCACCTGGCCATATCGACACTGCACGCCAACAACGCCAACCAGGCCATGGACCGTATCATCAACTTCTTTCCGGAAGAACGCCGCAACCAGCTGCTACTGGACCTGTCACTGAACCTGCGCGGTTTCGTATCACAGCGATTGATACCGACCGTCGATGGTAAACGCTGTGCGGCCATCGAGGTCCTACTGGGAACACCGCTGGTATGCGACATGATCAAACGTGGCGATATCTCCGAACTGAAAGAAATCATGGAGAAATCCGCAAACCTCGGCATGCAGACCTTCGATCAGGCACTGTTCGACCTGCACAAGGCCGGCAGGATCAGCGAAGAAGAAGCCATACGTAACGCCGATTCGGCCAATAACCTGCGCCTGAAGATCAGCCTGTCTGAAGGACGCACTGCAGATATGGGTAATAGTTCGCTGGCTTTGAACGAAGGGCAGGATGAGGAGCAGCCAGAGCCGGCGGTGGGGGGATTGAGTTTGTCGCTTGAATAGACAAGTAGCGAGTAGCTAGTTACTAGTAGCGAGATTAACAGAACAAACACCTGGCTACTCGCCACTCGCTACTAGCCACTGCCATACACGGCCCAAAAAAAAACCGCCCTGAAGGGCGGTTTTTTTTGGGCCGTGTATGGCTTACATCATACCACCCATGCCACCCATACCGCCCATGCCACCCATATCAGGTGCTGGAGCAGCACCCTCTTCGGCTGGCATTTCAGCGACCATGCATTCGGTCGTGATTAACAGACCAGACACCGATGCCGCGTTCTGCAGTGCAGTACGTGTAACCTTGGTTGGATCAAGGATACCCATTTCGATCATGTCGCCGTACTCACTGGTCGCTGCGTTATAACCGAAGTTACCGCTGCCTTCCTCGACCTTGTTGAGGATAACCGAGGCTTCATCACCGGCATTGGAAACGATCTGGCGCAGTGGCTCTTCCATCGAACGGGCCGCGATAGTGATACCAACGTCCTGGTCATGATTGTCACCTTTCAGGCCTTTCAGCGAGCCGAGGACACGGATCAATGCAACACCACCACCGGGTACCACACCTTCTTCAACCGCAGCACGGGTTGCATGCAGCGCATCTTCAACACGCGCCTTCTTCTCTTTCATTTCAACTTCAGTTGCGGCACCGACCTTGATCACGGCAACACCGCCGGCCAGCTTGGCCACGCGTTCCTGTAGTTTTTCCTTATCGTAGTCAGATGAAGTTTCAGCGATCTGGGTACGGATCTGTTCGACACGGCCTTCGATCTCGGTAGCATTACCGGCACCATCGATGACAGTCGTCTCTTCCTTGGAAATGACAATACGCTTGGCTGAACCGAGGTCGTCGATCGTAGCTTTTTCCAGTGACAGCCCGACTTCTTCAGCAATGACAGTACCACCGGTCAGGATCGCGATATCCTGCAACATCGCTTTACGACGATCACCAAAGCCAGGGGCCTTGACCGCACACACCTTGACGATACCGCGAATGCTGTTGACAACCAGAGTTGCCAGCGCTTCGCCTTCGATATCTTCGGCGATGATCAGCAATGGACGCGAGGACTTGGCCACACCTTCGAGGACTGGCAGCAGGTCGCGAACATTGGCGATCTTCTTGTCGTGCAGCAATACATACGGATCTTCCAGTTCTGCACTCATGTTCTGCTGGTTGTTGACGAAGTATGGTGACAGGTAGCCGCGGTCAAACTGCATACCTTCAACGACGTCGAGTTCGTTCTGCAGGCCTGAACCCTCTTCAACGGTAATAACGCCTTCCTTGCCGACCTTACCCATGGCTTCGGCAATAATGCCACCGATATCGGTGTCAGAGTTGGCCGAGATCGTACCGACCTGGGCAATCGCCTTGTTATCGGCACAGGGTTTGGACAATTGTTTCAATTCTTCCACGGCAACGCCAACGGCCTTGTCGATACCGCGCTTCAGATCCATCGGGTTCATTCCGGCGGCTACTGACTTCATGCCTTCACGCATGATTGCCTGTGCCAGTACGGTTGCAGTTGTAGTACCGTCACCGGCCACATCGGAAGTTTGCGAGGCGACTTCCTTAACCATCTGCGCGCCCATGTTTTCAAATTTGTCTTCGAGTTCAATTTCCTTGGCAACCGAGACACCGTCTTTAGTGACCGTTGGCGCACCAAAACTTTTTTCCAGAACGACGTTACGTCCCTTCGGACCCAGAGTTACCTTGACCGCATTGGCCAATGTATTGACGCCTTTCACCATACGTGAACGCGCTTCATCACTGAATTTTACTTCTTTTGCACTCATGTTAATTATCCTCTTTTCTGAATCCGCTAGTCTTAAGCTTCGATGACCGCAACGATGTCATCTTCACGCATAACGAGTAGTTCTTCGCCTTCGACCTTGACCGAAGTACCCGCATATTTACCGAACAGGACCTGGTCACCGACCTTCACATCCAGCGGGCGCATGTCACCATTATCCAGCAGCTTGCCGTTACCAGCAGCGACGATTTCACCCTTGTCAGGTTTTTCAGTTGCAGAATCCGGGATCACGATACCACCGGCAGTGGTGCGCTCTTCTTCCATACGCTTAACGACCACACGGTCGTGTAAAGGACGAATATTCATCGAAAAGTTCTCCTCACTTCGAAGATTAACAAGTTGTTTTCTATAAAAAAATGACTGAGCACCAATAACGGATTAGCACTCTTGATTATTGAGTGCTAATAATAGGGGCAAATTTTCGAGAGTCAAGGGCTGGAGGGCAGATTCATGATAAATTTTGTCGGCTATGCGCTATTTGCCAATGCAGGACTGCCGGCGGTCATGCTGCCCTTGCCGGCGAATACACGTATATCGTCTCTGGGACCAGGGCAGATGCTGACATTTTCAAACCCGATCTCTGTATCTGCAGCCAGGCACTACAGTCCGGGCCGATACAGCTTCATTATATTGCTATAAATTTCACTATATTAAGAGCATATATAGAGCGTGATTCTATTAACCCTGGTTCACCTTGCAATTCACCACCCGCTCGATGGATTCAAGCAATTCGACCACGTTAATCGGCTTGGTGACGTAGCCTTGAAAACCGGCCATCCGCCCCCTTTCGATATCGCTGGCGGCTGCCGCTGCACTGATGGCAATAACTGGAATATGCCGGGTTTCGCTATAGTTACGTAAGCGTAACAAGGCCTCATAGCCATCCACACCAGGCAGATTGATATCCATCAGAATGACGCCCGGAATTTCCCGGCGCGCCAGCTCCAGACCCGCTTCAGCCGTTGTCGCTGCATACAGCGCTACCATGGGTTTGCTATAGAGTATTTTTTCTATCAAGCGCATATTCGCCGGATTATCTTCAATACATAATACCTTACATGCATCAGAAATGATGGGCACATTGATATCTACGCCATCCTTGCCACGGCTATCAACTCTGATTATCGTCGGGCTGAGATTACAGTCGATCCAGAATGTAGTGCCGTTACCCGGCAAGCTGTGCACACCGACAGCACCACCCATCAACTCCATCAGACGCCTGCTAATCGTCAATCCGATCCCGGTCCCATTCGTGTTCGTGTACTCGGCACCCAGACGATTGAAGGGCTCAAACATCACACTCTGTTGCTCTTGGGTCAAACCCGGCCCGGTATCGACTATACTGATACGCAGCCGGCTATCCGATCGTTGTTCACATTGTATGTATATGTGGCCATTATCATGGTTATATTTAATCGCATTGGTGAGAAGATTGACCACAACCTCCTTCAGACGCTCCCGATCCATGTGCAGATACATATCACTACAGCTATGCAAATCTACATCGACCTTAATCCCACGCTCTCCCGCCATTGGCTGCACCAGGGCCAGACACTCATCCACACAGTCGCGCAGATGGAAATCCTCAAAGGACAGATTGATATTGCCGGTTTCAATAATCGACAAATCCAGCACATCATCAATAACGTATAGCAAGTGCTTGCCCGCGCGCATTATCTCATCAACGGAATCCAGCTGATCCGACTCGAGTTGCTCCTGCCTTAGTAACTGCGCAAAGCCCAGAATTGCATTCATCGGTGTGCGCAACTCATGACTCACGCGACTTAAAAATTCCGTTTTCAGTTGATTGGCCCGCTCTGCCTCATCCTTGGCATGCATTAATGCCTGCGTGCGCTCTGCCACCTTTTCTTCCAGGTTACCATGTGCCAGCTGTAAGGCTTGCCGTGCTTTTTTTTGTTCCGTCACATCAAACATAAAACCCTGCAGACGTACCGGCACGCCATTATCCTTAACGACGATAACGTCATCATGAATCCACACAATACTGTCGTCTGCTGCACGCATACGATATTCGAACTCATGATCAGCACCCTGCTCTGTTCTTTTCCTGCAATACGCGATCACATACTCAGAATCTTCGTCATGTATGTGATTGACCCAGAAATTAGCCTGATACCAATCGCGTAATGGATAACCAAGAACCTGCTCTGCCTGTTTACCGACATAGGTAAACCTGAATGTAGCCAGATCGAGCTCCCAGGGTATTGCATTGGAGTACTCTACGAGTGATCGATAACGCGCATTACTCTCATGCAGTTTATCAATCGAGCTGGCCTGCCTTGATTGCATCTCGTTATATGCATAGACTAGATCATCAAGCTCATCGGCCTTATGCTGCTTGCGATCCAGTACTAGCTTTTTTCGGTTGTTTATATCAAACGCCCTGGTAAACGCAGCAATTTTCACGATATGCCTGGTAACCAGGTAATGAAATATGAAAAATATAAATATCGCCACCAGAAATGTTTTTATACCATTACTTACCAGTATCGTTATAACCTTGTCATATAAACGTTCGTAGACACCGTCAAGGCTTGCTGCCAGTTTAAGCGTGCCGATACTGATATCCTTGCCTTTATATGGATAGGTTATCGGGTATTCTCGCAATATAACATCGTCTTCTTTCATTGCGCCGACAACAGCCCATTGTTTATCCTCGTCGCGAACTTCCAGATACTGCATATCCCGCAAACGCATGATACCGTCCGCCAACGTTTTCAATTCATCCGTATCTGACGTCCACAACAATGCCGACAGGCTTTGCAAATGTACGTCTTCAACCTGTTGCAGCTGTGCTTCGATCCTGTCTATATCGTTATTATAATCCCGATATAACTGCACAAGCGTAATAAGCAAGGTCAGCACTGTACTAAACAGCACAATACTGGTCATTATCTTCCTGCCGATACCGGATTTTATGTATTCAATAATCATCACTGGCCTGCGGATTTATTTTTTTCGTTAACGGCAGCAATGTCCTGTCATATATTCTTTGATAAGAGCCATCATTCTTCATGTCAGACAACGCCTGACTCAATGCGGGCACCAGTTGCCTATGCTTCTTATGCAAATACATAAACATATTCTTGACGGCCAATGGCGGCGTGATTATTTTTATATTCTCAAGTTTTTTCTCCTTGATAATATTTAACCCGCCCCAGCGTTCAAAAATAATGATATCGGTCCTGCCCTTCTGCAACATGCCAAACAATTGCTGCGGATTTTTTACTTTGCTGATTACTGCCTCAGCAGGCACATTCCTTTCAAGAATTTTCCAGCCGTTAATAAACGACACTGCATAGGGGGAAAGTCCTGACCACGAACCGCCAATAGGTATGTCTTTATTTGTAAATGCACTGAATTCCCAGCGCATGATTTTTTCCGGTACTCTGATCAGATTTGGATAAAGCGCTTCAAGCCCGGCGATCCGGGAAATCTCGCCATCATCTATACCGGCATTCGCGTTTGCCAGGCCACGCTCTGCAGGTAATTGCACTGTCTCCAGGCGATAACCGATTCGACGCAGGGCCTCCGCAGCGACCTGATCCATAAAGCCATCACGCTCCAATGTATTCAGAGGTGGCTTGCCTGTCGTGTTAAAGACCAGCACATTGGATGCATGCACATGTGCAGATGCCACACAACAAAACAACACATATAACATTCCTGTAAATCGCATAATGCTTGCTCCAAACTTGTCTGCATTGACCAGATAGCAATCTTTATTTACCGCGTATAAGAACTATACCGGCAGAGCGGACAGGAATTGAACATGATTCTGTGAACAATTGTGCGGATTCTGTGAACTATTGTAACAATCAGCCGATATAAAATAAGTTGTACAATGTTCGCTTGCCGTTTAGCACACGCATAGCATCAATCGAATGGCGGCACCGATATTGCCTGATAGCATTCGATAATGAATTTTACAAACAAGGTGATACGAGATTTGATATAAGGTTTATAATTGCGCCAACACTGACCTTTCCAGCGATGCCATCAAAGTAAAGTAAAGCGGCAAAATAGCAAGATTTGCGCTGGACAACGCCAGGATTCGACACTAAAGCACAATTGAGTAGTATCTCAGGTTACATGCAGCAATTACCGCTAGTGGCCACTTCAGTCATCGTCGCGGGTGAATTCGCCATTAATGACATGCTTGCCGGAGCCGCCGGCAGGTGGGCCCTGCTGATCGTCACCCGGCGGCTTGAAACGCTGTAGACCCATTATTTTCCTGATCAGCCACAGGCGCAATGGTGATATGAGCAAGAAAAAACCCACCGCATCGGTAATAAATCCCGGCACAATCAATAAGATAGCAGCTGCAAACACAAACATGCTCTCGAACATGGCCAGCGCCGGTATCTCCCCTCTTTCCATGCTCTGGCGTATGCGCGACATGTTGCGCAGACCTTGCTGGCGCAACAGCAATCCACCTAAAACACCTGTAAAAACAATAACAAAGATCGTCGTGATCGCACCGATAGACGTGCCGACCTCGATCAGAATATACAGTTCCAGCAACGGGAACCCGATAAAAAGTATAATAAATAGTATGCGTGGATCCATAAAATATCCCGTTCACTGGGTACATGCACAGTGACAAGTCAAATCGCAACAGTTAGGCTATAGCCCGGTTTAATATTACAGAATTATAAAACGTGCAACCAGAATACCAGATTATCCTTAATACATGCCCGGATCATGAGTTCGCCGTGCATATAGCCAACGTGCTGATTGATGAAGGCCTGGCGGCCTGTGTCAACATTGTACCGGGTTTGACCTCAATATATAAATGGCAGGGTAAAAAGGAAACGGGTACCGAGGTACTGTTAATTATCAAGTCACGCAGCGATTGCTACGCACGGCTTGAATCGACGATTACATCGCTCCATCCCTATGAACTTCCGGAGATAATTTCAGTCCCAATACAACACGGACTGAAAAGCTATCTTGACTGGATCGATAACTGCACAGGTAAATGATAATGAAAAAGCTGTTCGCATCAATGCTTGCCCTGTTATTACTGGGCCCTGCCCCGCTCCTGGCCGAGGAGGAACCGTTACCTCCCGCCGAGGCCTTTCCGATGACGGCCAAGGCCAAAGATGCTGACACAATTATCGCAGAATGGGCCATCGCCGATGCCTATTACCTGTATCACAACAAATTCACGTTCCGCACCGATACCGAAGGCGTACAACTGGGAACACCGCGCATCCCTGCAGGCAAGGTCAAGAAAGACCCCTATTTCGGCGATGTCCAGATCCTGCGTGGCAAGATCGCCGTGGAGATACCGATTACCCGCAGTCTCGCTGATATCAACAGCATGAAACTGATTACCCGCTCGCAGGGTTGTGCCGATATGGGTCTGTGCTACCCACCCTACGAACAAAGTGCCCAGATTGAACTGGTAGCGGCTGGCGCCGTAAGTGCAGCCGTTCCTGGCGCTGATCCATTACAGGCGATCAGTGAACTCGGCAAGGGCATGGGACTGGAAGAGGAGGAATTCCTCGAACCCGACAAGGCCTTCGTACTGAGTACAAGCAGCGGCGACCAGCAAAGCCTGATAGCACACTGGATGATCGCCGATGGCTATTATATGTATCGGGATAAGTTCAAATTCAATCTCAAGAATGCTCCGGCAGGCATATCCCTGGGCGAGCCCATCCTGCCCGAGGGAGAAACCAAACATGATGAATACTTTGGCAAGATCCAGGTGTTCCACAAGGTTGTCACGGCACAGATTCCGATCATCGGTAATCTGCAAGGACAGAAAGTGCAGGTCGAACTGGTCTACCAGGGATGCGCCGACGCCGGTCTATGTTACCCGCCGATCTTCAAGACAGCAGTGTATGATCCTGCCGGCATCAGCAGCGTCAGTGACAGCGTGGCCGCGACCACCGATGCCGTCAGTGAAACACCTGCTATAGCTACCACCGACAGCGAGGGCCTCAGCAAAGACGAGGAACTGGTGCGTATGTTCAAAGGTGAGAACCTGTGGACCATCCTCACCAGCCTGCTCGGTTTTGGCCTGCTCCTGGCATTTACCGCATGCATGTATCCGATGATCCCGATCGTCTCCAGCATCATTGTCGGACACGGCGAAAAGGTCACGGCGATGAAGGGCTTCACGCTATCGCTGATCTACGTACTGGCAATGGCGGTGACGTTTGGCATTATCGGCGCAATATTCGGCTTTACCGGTGAAGCCAGTAACATCGCCGCACAAATGCAGAAACCGTGGGTGCTGGTATTGTTCGCGGGGCTGTTTGTACTGTTATCACTGTCGATGTTCGGTTTCTATAATATCCAGATGCCGAGTGCAATCCAGAGTCGCCTGAATGAAATCAGCAATCGACAACGAGGCGGTTCCTTGCTCGGTGTGTCGATGATGGGCGTCCTGTCAGCCTTGATTATCGGCCCCTGCGGTGGCCCCGTCCTGCTGGCTACCATTGCCGGTGCAGCCGCCTCCAACAGTGCATTCCTGGGTTTCCTGTATATGTTTGTACTGGCTCTCGGCATGGGCTTGCCGCTGCTGCTGGTTGGCGCAGGCGGTGGTAAATTACTGCCGCGCGCCGGCACCTGGATGGATGCTGTCAAGGCCGTTGCCGGGGTCATCCTGCTCGCCGTGGCGATCGTATTTCTTGAGCGTGTACTGAGCAGCATTATCTTCATGAGCCTGTGGGCCATTCTGTTTATCGTCTCAGCCACCTACATGGGCGCATTCGAGCCGATCAAGGAAGGCAATAGCGGCTGGAGGAAACTGTTCAAGGGGCTGGGGCTGGTATTGTTTGTATATGGCATCATTGTCCTGCTTGGCGGTCTTACCGGCGCACGTAACTTTAATGACCCGCTGCATGGCTCAAGCCTGATCGCGAGCAGGACGCCGCTGATGGCCGCCAGCAGTGCAGGCCCACGCCCTGCCTATGTCGAATATGCGCAGGGCAAGAAATCCGTCGTCAAGGGCGGACTGACTTTCATCAAGGTCAAGACCGTGGCCGATTTCGAACGTGAACTGCAGGCCGCGAACCAGGCCGGCAAGACCGTGATGCTGGATTTCTATGCCGACTGGTGCACCTATTGCAAACAGTTTGATGATTACGTCTTTTCCGATGCTAAAGTGCAACAGGCCCTGGCCAACACGGTCCTGCTCCAGGCCGACATCACCCGCCAGGACACAGAAGACAAGGCAGTGCTAAAACGTGTCGATGTGATCACGGCCCCCGCCATCCTGTTCTTCAATATCGAGGGGCAGGAAATACGCAAGCAACGTGTACTTGGCCTGATGAAGGCCGAGGAATTTCTCGCCCGCGTCAACAATTCATTCAATCTGTAACAAGGGAACACCATATGAACAAAGGAATAGCTGCAGCAATACTGGCGGCTGCCAGCCTCGCAGCCGGATGGGCGGTCTACCATTATACTCAACCCGCAGCCGAACAAGCGCAGACGACCGCGGGCACGCCGCAGACCGGGCAAAAAAAGCCATTGTCGGTTATTAACACAACACGCGCCGAATTCAGCCTGCCCGACCTGGCAGGCAAACAGCATTCCATCAGCGAATGGGATGGCAAGGTCATGCTACTGAATTTCTGGGCTACCTGGTGCCCACCCTGCCGCCGTGAGATCCCTGCATTCATAGAATTACAGGAACAGTTTGGACCACAGGGCTTTCAAGTCATCGGCGTCGCCATCGACGAAAGGGATGCCGTAGAGGATTATGCCGACGGCCTCGGCGTAAATTACCCGATGCTGATCGGCAATAACAACGCACTTGATATTAGCGCCGCCTATGGTAATCGCTTTGGACAATTACCCTACAGCCTGATCATCGATCGCCAGGGTATCATCCGCTTCGTCGGTAAGCGCGAACTCAGTTTTGAGGATATAGAGAAACAGATCAAACCCCTGCTGTAACGGCCGATACGGCATTTCATCCACGTGTGAATTGGCATTTGCCTATTTCCATATTATCTATATAGTTATAAGCTGCATTTGCCCTTAATTAGCATCGATCTGCATCGATCTGCGTGTAATATGACATAATATTGGACAATTACATATCATTCATGCACAATCGCAGCCTTCGAAGCCTATGCTGTGTGGTCTTGCAGTAAATTACAGGCATTTATCGTATATCTTGCTTTATTTAGTCGGCAAACGCGTTTATTGAGACTGTAACTCATGGCCAGAATCCTTGTATTAAATGGACCCAACCTGAACCTGCTGGGGACACGCGAGCCGGAAATATACGGCAAGGATACACTGGACAACATCATGGGCAGTCTGACAGATAAGGCCCGCGCCGATGGTCACACGCTGGAAAGTTTTCAGGCCAATGCCGAGCATGCACTGGTGGAACGCATCCATGCCGCCAGCAAAAATGGTACTGACTTTATAATCATCAACCCGGCGGCTTTTACCCATACCAGTGTCGCCCTTCGTGATGCATTGCTGGGGGTTGCCATACCGTTCATAGAAATACACCTGTCCAATGTCAGTCAACGTGAGGAATTTCGCCAGCATTCCTATTTTTCCGATATCGCTGTTGGTGTTATCAGCGGTTTTGGTGCGCAGGGTTATGACCTTGCTCTACAGGCCGCACTGGCCCAGTTAAACCAGTAAACAAGTATTTACAACAGGAAGTATCATGGATATTCGTAAAATTAAAAAACTGATAGAACTGCTGGAGGAATCCGGCATTGCAGAAATAGAGATCAAGGAAGGCGAGGAATCGGTACGCATTAGTCGCAATGCACCAAATGCCGCGACACCTATGATAATACCTGCCACCGCCCCACAGACCAGCATGGCGGTCGCGCAACCCGCTGCACCGGTCGAGAGCAGCGCCAGTCCGGAAGCGGAAACATCAGCGATACCGGCAGGGCATATCATCGAATCGCCCATGGTGGGTACATTTTATCGCGCACCTTCGCCGACAACACCCGTGTTTACCGAAGTGGGCAAGAGTGTCAGCGTCGGCGACACACTGTGTATCATCGAGGCGATGAAAATGTTCAACCAGATCGAGGCCGACAAAAGCGGCGTAGTCAAGGCGATCCTGGTTGAAAATGGTGAGCCGGTCGAATACGGGCAGCCCTTGATCGTGATCGAATAGGCACCGGGCTACATAATTATTCATAGAGTGATCCTGATTTATGTTGGACAAGATTGTTATCGCCAATCGTGGCGAAATTGCACTACGTATACTGCGCGCATGTTCCGAGCTGGGGATTAAGACTGTAGCCGTACATTCCACGGCGGACAGTGAGCTTAAACATGTATTGCTCGCAGATGAATCGGTCTGTATAGGACCCGCGCCCTCTGCAGACAGTTACCTGAACATCCCCGCACTGATCAGTGCTGCCGAGGTTACCGATGCGGTGGGCATACACCCAGGCTACGGCTTTCTGTCCGAAAATGCCGATTTTGCCGAACGCGTCGAACAAAGCGGCTTTACCTTCATTGGCCCGAAAGCGGAGACCATTCGCAGCATGGGAGACAAGGTCGAGGCCATCAAGGCAATGAAGAAGGCCGGCGTACCCTGTGTTCCCGGCAGTGACGGACCACTCAACGATGACGCCAACCGTAATCTGGAACTCGCCCGCAAAATCGGTTACCCAATCATCATCAAGGCCGCCGGCGGCGGCGGTGGCCGTGGTATGCGTGTCGTGCATAGTGAATCGAATCTGTTGAACGCCATCTCGCTGACCAAGAACGAGGCCGCAGCCGCTTTCGGCAATGACGTCGTCTACATGGAGAAATTCCTCGAGCATCCCCGCCATATCGAATTCCAGGTCCTGTCCGACACCCACGGCAATGCCATCCACCTGGGTGAACGCGACTGTTCGATGCAACGCCGCCACCAGAAGGTCATCGAAGAGGCGCCGGCTCCGGGCATATCGGACAAGCAGCGCAATAAAATGGGCAAGGTCTGCGCCGATGCCTGTCGCAAGATCGGCTATCGCGGTGCCGGCACATTCGAGTTTCTGTATGAAAATGGTGAATTCTACTTCATTGAAATGAACACCCGCATACAGGTTGAACACCCGGTCACAGAAATGATCACCGGTATCGACATCATCAAGGAACAGATTATGATCGCCGCTGGCGAGCCGCTACCCATCAAGCAGGACGATGTCAAAATCAATGGCCACGCAATCGAGTGTCGCATAAATGCCGAAGATCCTGACAGCTTCCTGCCCAGCCCCGGCAAGGTACTCGAATTCCATGCGCCAGGAGGCCCGGGCATACGCATAGACACGCATATCTATGACAACTACATGGTCCCGCCTCATTATGACTCGATGATTGGCAAACTGATTGCTCATGGCAATAGCCGCGAAAGCGCGTTACGCCGTATGCGTACAGCATTACTGGAAATCTATATCGAAGGGATCAAGACCAACATCCCGCTACATCAACGCCTGATTGATGACAGCGCCTTCCAGGCAGGCGGGACCAACATCCATTATCTCGAGAAGAAGCTGGGCCTGTCCTGATAATCCATGCCCCGCTAATGAATCCGACCGGTGGGATCAGTACCAGGACGCTTAGCATACGGAACATATACTCTTGAGCTGGCTTCAATTCTCCATTCAGACCGACAAGGCACATGCCGAAGGCAGCGAACAGGCCCTGCTGGAAGCAGGTGCGCTGTCGGTGACGGCCACTGATGCCGCCGACCAGGCATTGCTGGAGCCGGCGCCCGGCGAAACCCCGTTGTGGGACCAGATCATCATGACTGGACTGTTCCCGGCAGACATCGACCAGGCGGCAGTACGCGCCCGAATCAGTCAATCCGCCGACGTGGATGCACAGCGCATCCACGTCGAGGAACTGCCGGACCAGGAATGGAGCCGGGCATGGATGGATCACTTCGAGCCGATGGCGTTTGGGCGGCGCCTGTGGGTGTGTCCACACGGATATGAACCAGCCGACGCCGACGCCGTGAACTTACGCCTGGATCCGGGCCTTGCCTTCGGCACCGGCACCCACCCAACCACGTCGCTATGCCTGACATGGCTAGATGGACACGATCTCCAGGATCTACAGATACTCGACTATGGCTGTGGCTCAGGCATCCTCGCGATAGCGGCGATACTGCTGGGCGCGACCAAGGCCTGGGCCGTCGACAATGATGAGCAGGCCCTGATCGCCACCAGGGATAATGCTACCAATAACCACGTCAGCCAGCAGATACAGACCTGCCTGCCGGATGAGCTGCCATCAATCCAGGTGGATGTCGGTGTTGCCAACATTCTCGCCGGACCACTATGCACGTTGGCCTCGCGCCTGGCCCACTCTGTACATGCCAACGGACATATAATCCTTTCCGGGATACTGGCAGAACAGGCCGATGAGGTACGCCAATGCTATGCGCCATGGTTTGATATGGATACCACGCTCGGCAAGGAGGGTTGGGTATTATTGCACGGAAAACGCCGGGCATGAACCATGCCTGCGGATAAAACATCAGCAAAGCGATTGCCTGCCACAAGCATTTACCTTGACCGCCATGCTCTGGTAATCTGATCGCCATGCATACCACCTGTCCAGAATGTTCCAGTGTTTTTCGGGTAACTGCCGAACAGTTAAATATTGCCCATGGACAGGTACGCTGTGGTTATTGCCAGGCTGTCTTTGATGCCCTCGGTAGTCTTGAGGATGACTGGAAGGAAAACCTGCCAGGACATGATCAGACCAGTGAGGACAGCGGTCACTTACTCAATATTGACGACGATGGAGCGGATACAGCAAGCGCTTTGGCCGATGCAAACCAGAACGACACGCATTCGGCGGACCAACAGCATGGTGAAGATTCACTACTGGATGAACTACTGACAGATAAAGACGATGGCGCTCCTCGCCCCCGGGGGCCTATCGCGACAGAAGATGAGCCCTCAGTCCTGGCTGAACTCGAGGCCGGCAAGCGCGGCAACATTCCTTCCGCTGATACGGATTACCACCCGCTGGAAGCTGTTGATATCAAACAACAGGCACAAGCCCTGTTTGGCAAATTGCAGGCGCAGATTCAGCATGGAGGGAATACACAGGATCCGACGCCAGAATGCACCAATATTGAGCATTCACAAGAAGTAATGCAGGATGATACCGAGATGGAGGGTATTATCGCCGCTGACAGCGATATAGCAGACTATGTCCTGGACAACGCAGAAGATTCCGCGAACGCCGGCGAAGACAGCTCGACGGATGCGCCGCATATCCTGCGCGAGGAGCTTGCCGCGATCGCCGAACACAGTGAAGACAGATTCCCTTTCCTGTGGCCTGCAGGAATTGCGCTACTGATCGCATTGCTGGCACTGCAAGGCCTTTATTACTTTCGTAACGATCTGGCCAAACATGACAACTATCGTGGTCTTGTCGTATCGATGTGTAACATCCTGTCCTGCGAAGTGCCACTGCGTAACGATGCACAACAGGGAATTAAAACATTACTGATGCGCAGTCATGCGATCAGCGCGGTACCTGGACAGGCAAACCGCTTACAAATTACAGCCGTGTTCACCAATACAGCCAATTACCGCCAGGCCTATCCGCTGATCAAAGTTAACATGACCGACGAAACCGGAAAGGTTACCGCCATGCGCAGATTTCTTCCGCAGGAATACCTTGCGCCACATATAGACATCAGCGAAGGCCTGCCTGCACAAACATCGATAGAAGTTATTATCGATATCATTAAACCACGAACACCCGTCATTTCTTATCAACTGGATTTTCTGTAAACGCACAGCACCATATTTTTCTTATGTCAAGCCCGCATAAGCCGCTGAAATATTAAACTAAAAAATTTCACTTTATTGCGTTGCAAATAAGCGGTATTATTTGCGATCTGCTTTTACGAATGCGCTAGAAAAAAAACAATACGCATCATCGGAAATTTACAGAAATATAATTCAGGCATCAGGTTTTTTTACAGAATGAAAATTGGCACCCACATTCTTAAAAACAATCTTGTCCTTGCACCCATGGCCGGTGTAACGGACAGACCGTTTCGTCAGTTATGCAAGGAATTGGGTGCAGGTATGGCTGTGTCTGAAATGGTCTCCTCCAACAGCCTGTTGTGGGGTAGCAAAAAAACCCAACGCCGTGCTGACCATAGCGGCGAGACTGAACCCAAGTCGGTACAGATTGCCGGAGCCGAGGCAGCGATGATGGCAGAAGCCGCACGCCATAATGCCGATAACGGCGCGCAGATTATTGATATCAATATGGGCTGTCCGGCAAAAAAAGTATGCAATGTTATGGCCGGTTCTGCATTATTACAACACGAAAAACTGGTGGCCGAAATCCTTGAGGCCGTTGTTGGAGCAGTAGATATTCCGGTAACGTTGAAAATACGCACTGGCTGGGACAAGGAACATCGAAATGCGCTGAATATTGCGCGCATTGCGGTTGAATCCGGTATCCAGGCACTGGCCATACACGGGCGCACACGCGCCTGCCATTATAAAGGCGAGGCAGAATACGACACTATTCGTGCGGTAAAAGAATCCGTCAATATTCCGGTTATTGCCAATGGCGATATCACCACACCCGAAAAGGCCCGGCAAGTGCTTGAATTAACAGGCGCTGACGCGATCATGATTGGCCGCGCGGCACAGGGAAGACCGTGGATCTTCCGTGAAATCGAACATTATCTGAGCACCGGTAGCAAACTGGCCGAACCGCCGGTCAGTGAAATCCGTGACATCATGCTCGGACACCTGCACAACCTGTATTCATTCTATGGTGAATACACGGGCGTTCGGGTGGCACGTAAACATATCTCCTGGTACAGCAAGGGACAAGCGGGTGGCGCCCGCTTTCGTAATGCTGTCAACCGCGTAGAAACAATACAACAACAACTAGCCATGACGCATGAATTTTTTGAGCACCTGGCACAAGAAGAGGAGTTAGCTGCATGACTATGTCCACCGGCCAAGAAACAGCAGAAAAACGTGCAGAACAACACGTAGACATCAATCGCATTCCACTCGCTAAACATGTTAAGGCTGCCATGGAGATTTATTTTCAGGATCTGGAAGGACACACACCCTCTGACCTTTATCGCATGGTCATTAATGAAATAGAAAAACCTCTGCTGGAAAGCGTCATGAAACAGGTACGTGGCAACCAGAGTCGTGCCGCAGAGATGCTGGGACTCAACCGCAGCACACTGAGAAAAAAACTGCAGTTACATAATCTGTCATAGTTACAAATCCTGCTGCTAACATAGTGGCACACTCGCCAAACTGTCGCAGCACCCCCGTTCCCGCACACACGAGGTTAAATATGAGTCGCATCCAACGCGCACTGATCAGCGTTTCAGACAAAACCGGTATTGTTGATTTTGCCCACCAGCTTATGGCCATGAAGATTGAAATACTATCAACCGGCGGGACTGCTGCACTGCTGGCCGACAATGGCATCAAGGTCATCGAGGTTTCTGACTATACCGGTTTTCCGGAAATGATGGACGGACGCGTAAAAACACTGCACCCGAAGATTCATGGCGGACTGCTGGGCCGCCGTGGCACTGATGATCAGGTCATGCAGGAAAACGGCATACCCGCTATCGATATGATTGTCGTCAATCTCTATCCCTTCGAGCAGACCATCGCCCGACCGGACTGCGATCTGCCACTGGCGATAGAAAATATCGATATAGGCGGGCCCACGATGCTACGCGCTGCAGCAAAAAATCATGCAGATGTCACTGTTATCGTTGATGCCAACGACTACGCACCTGTACTGGCAGAGATGCAAGGCAATGACGGCGCAGTCTCTACTGCGATGCGCTTCAACCTCGCCACCAAGGTCTATGAGCACACAGCACGTTATGATGGCGCCATAGCCAATTACCTTGGCAGGTACAACCAGGACAACACCCAGGCTGAATTGCCACGCACCTATAACAGCCAGTTTGTCAAAACGCAGGAAATGCGCTATGGCGAAAACCCGCATCAACAGGCCGCCTTCTATCGTGAACATACACCGGCCGAGGCCTGTGTCGCGACGGCGACGCAGATCCAGGGCAAGGAACTGTCCTATAACAATATCGCCGATACCGATGCCGCCCTCGAATGCGTCAAACAGTTCGATGTCCCTGCCTGCGTCATTGTCAAACACGCCAATCCCTGCGGTGTTGCCATTGGCAGCAGTATTCTCGAAGCCTATGACCGTGCCTACAGCACCGATCCGACCTCGGCATTTGGCGGCATTATTGCCTTCAATCAGGCCCTCGACAAGGACACGGCCAGCGCCATTATCGACCGCCAGTTTGTAGAGGTCATTATTGCCCCGAGTGTCAATGATGATGCCATTGCGATGCTGAACACGAAGAAAAATGTGCGTGTATTGAGCTGCGGTCAATGGGGTGAGGAACGCATCCCCGGCCTCGATTTCAAACGCGTCAACGGCGGCCTGCTGGTCCAGGACAGAGACCTTGGCATGGTAAATACTGATGATTTAAAAGTCGTAACAAACCGCGTCCCCGACGCCCAGCAGATGCAGGACCTGCTGTTTGCCTGGAAGGTCGCCAAGTATGTCAAGTCGAATGCAATTGTCTACTGTAAACAGGGCATGACGATTGGCGTTGGCGCCGGCCAGATGAGCCGTGTCTATAGCGCCCGTATCGCCGCGATCAAGGCCGCCGATGCCGACCTCGAGGTCATGGGTTCGGTCATGGCCTCGGATGCGTTCTTCCCGTTCAGGGATGGACTGGATTCCGCCGCAGAGGTCGGTGTCTCCGCAGTCATTCAGCCCGGCGGCTCGATGCGCGATGATGAGGTCATCGCCGCTGCCAATGAACACGATATTGCAATGGTGTTTACCGGCATGCGCCATTTTCGGCATTAAGATCCAAGTAGCGAGTAGCGAGTAGCGAGTAGCGAGTAGCGAGTAGCGAGTAGCGAGTAGCGAAAGATTATTACTTAAGATGATAATCATACAGTCCTGTTAATCACTTTAACTATCACTAAAATCAATTAGATCTAAAGCACTCAGACTAATAGCCACTGGCTACTGGTATTACTACCTCTCGATACTTGATTTAACAGAAATCGTATTCCGGCCATTATCCTTGGCATCATACAACGCACGATCGGCGCCATGCAGCAGTTCTTCTATATCATAACCGTCATTGTAACGCTGCCTGTGCAGGCCGATACTGACCGTGACCGACACCGGGTTGTGCTGCCAGCGGAATTCGGTGCGGCTGATTTTCTGCAATATATCTGCGGCCAGTAATTCGGCCTGGTGCGCATCAATTGTCGCCAGGATGACAAATTCATCACCGGCAAAACGCGCAATCAAATGCTCCTTACCCACTTGCTTCCTAAGGGTATCCGCCATACTGATGAGTATATGATCGCCGGCTGCATGCCCGTACTGGTCATTGATGCTTTTAAAGTTATCGATGTCCAGCATCAACAGATTCAGGTCAGCACTATGCGCTGTCGCCGCGCTGACTTGCTCGGCCAGATACAACTCAAAATAACGCCGGTTATACAGGCCTGTCAGATAATCCCGCGAAGCAACATGCTGCAACTGTTTATTGGCCTTCTGCAACTCGTGGGTAGCTTCGTCCACGCGGGACTGCAGGGACTGGTTTATATTATCCAGTTCGTCGCGCGCGCCCTGCAAGCCCTTTACCATGGTATCAAAACTTGTACACAGAGACTGCACTTCATAGGGTGCATAGCGCGATATCGCCGGCAAACCGCCTTTAAACTGGTTGCCAGGCATACCGCTGGCCACCGCGCTCATCTTCTTCATTGGCACCGAAATCCAGCGCGCCAGTAGCCATGCAATCAACAGCGCCAGCGCCAGACCGATCAGCCCCCAGGTTAACTGCGCATGCAGGATGCGATTGACGCGTGCCTCGACCTCAGGTTTCGGCTGCGGCACCATGATCCCCCAGTTTATACCTGGCACCGCAGCATAACCGGCCACCATATTCGCCTTGATAAAAGGTGAATAAAATTCGGTAACGCCCGTTTCGCCCCGCATCATCTTTTGCACTATTGATAACGATGCCAGGTCTTTCATACTGGCCATCCAGTCCGCATTTGGATGTGCGACGACCCGCCCGTTCTGGTCCATAATGGCCGAATGCCCCTTGATGCCGAATTTTATCCGCTGGCGCAGCTCCTCGATCAGGTCGATGCGTAATTCCCCCATCAAAACTGCGCGTTGTCGTCCGTCGCTATCATGCACTGGCATTGACATCATGACAGCAGGCTGCAGGTCAAATGGGCTTTGCTTGATCCCCGACAGGAACCATTTGTCATTGCTGCGGGTATACAGGTAGCACTTCTCACGCTCGAACAAGGCGCGTTCGTTCGCGGCCAGGTCCTTGCGTGTGGATATCACGATGCTGCCCTCCAGGTTGACCAAGGACACAGAACGAAACCCATCCAGACGTTTCATCGCATCACGGATCACCTGATGTCGTTGTATATCGATACTGTCTATTGGACCTTTAGCATGTGCATAATTGATAAAACTGCTCAATAGCCCCAGCGCTGTCATTTGGTCCTCAACATACAGCGAAATTGGAGCGGCAAGATTCTGTGCCAACAATTGATGTTTTTCGGAAATTTCGCGCCAGGCTTCCTCCCACGCTAGCTGATAAAGCTTGAAACCGAGAAAAATCAGCGGCACCACTGCAACCAATGCAAGACCAGTTAATAATATCCGATGCAGGGGTTGGGCAAAAATACTGCCCGAGTGCTTATTATTGGTTTTATTATTCATACTCCGGGTATGATGTCTGGATGACAAGGTTATAATAGTCTTTATTACATCAACTGTCAGCACTATCAACGCAGCAATATAGATCCATCGACGTTTTAAAACGGTATAATACTTATTGTTATTGATATTACACACATACTATACAAGGGTTTTATATGAATGTACTGGTTATCGGAAATGGCGGGCGCGAACATGCACTGGCCTGGAAAGCGGCACAATCTGAGCGGGTTGAAAGCGTATATGTTGCGCCGGGTAATGCCGGGACTGCGCGCGAACCGCGGCTGGAAAATGTCGACATCGGTGCCGATGATCTTGTGGCATTGGCTGATTTTGCTGCCAACAACGATGTCGGGCTGACCATCGTCGGCCCGGAAGTTCCGTTGGTTGCCGGTGTGGTCGATTATTTCCAGGCACGTGATCTGCCGATATTCGGCCCGTCACAGGCATCGGCACAACTGGAGGGCTCGAAAAGTTTCAGCAAGGATTTCCTTGCCAGGCACAACATCCCGACAGCTGCATACCAGACATTTAACGACATCGATGCTGCCATCGCTTATATCAACAAGATGGGGGCGCCAATTGTCGTCAAGGCCGATGGTCTGGCCGCCGGCAAGGGCGTCATTGTCGCTACGAGCGTGGACGAGGCCACAGATGCGGTCCGCGATATGCTTGCCGGCAATGCCTTTGGCGAGGCCGGTCATCGCGTCGTCATCGAGGAGTTCCTGCAGGGTGAGGAGGCCAGCTTTATTGTCATGGCGGATGGTCAACATATATTACCGCTGGCCACGTCACAGGATCACAAGGCGCGTGACGAGGGTGACAAGGGTCCTAATACCGGCGGTATGGGCGCCTATTCACCGGCCCCGGTCGTCACTGCGAACATGCACGAGCGCATCATGCAGGAAGTCATCAGACCCACGGTCGAAGGCATGGCGGCCGAAGGTCATCCCTATACCGGCTTCCTCTACGCTGGCATTATGATCGCGCCTGACGGAACACCGAAGGTGCTGGAATTCAATTGCCGCTTCGGCGACCCGGAGACCCAACCGATCATGCTACGTCTGCGTTCCGACCTGGTCGAGTTATGCCTGGCCGCACTGGATAAACGCCTGGACCAGGTCAACGCCAAATGGGATGAGCGTGCCGCGCTTGGCGTCGTCCTCGCTGCCGGCGGCTACCCGGGCAGTTACCACAGTGGCGATGTCATCCATGGGCTGCCCGACGATGAGGTCGCGGATAACAAGGTATTCCATGCCGGCTCGGGCGAAAAGGACGGCACCATCGTCACCGCCGGTGGACGCGTGCTCTGTGCCGTCGCCCTCGGCAAGAATGTCACCGAGGCACAAGCCAATGCCTATGCGTTGGTCAATAAAATCAGTTGGGACGGCATGTATTACCGCCGTGATATAGGTTACAGAGCAGTAGAGAGAGAGGCAGAGTAAAGAGAAGCAGAGAACAGAGAACAGAGAACAGAGATTGTGGCAGGCTGCGCCTGCCGTTCATATGCTTTTCCCTTTTATCTTTACTCTTGTATCTTTTACCTGCCTTTCTAATTTATTGCATCGTTGACGATGCCATCCAACAAATCACCAATCGCCTTCAATGATTTTTTCGATTCTTCGCTACCGACCAGCAATGGCTTGCGATAGGTGATATAGATAGTACCCGGTTCGGCGTTAAGCTCATAGATGGTGATGATATACGGACAAAAGGCGACATTATGCGGGTCCGCTTCCATCGTTGCGCGTGACAGTGTCGAACTGCAGAAGTTGTAGGCCTGCGCATGCTTGTAAATATCCCTTGTCGCCCCCACGGCTGCGGCGGTACGACGCAACATCTTACCGATGAAATTGACGCCATTGATCTTGATCCCACGGTCACCAATCGCGCCCTTGATCGAATCGACAACAAAGGCATAATCGTCTTTGACTACACGGGTCGTTTTATAATCTGTATTGAGCGGATCCTCACCGGGGGCGCCGGCAACAACGGACAGGCTGCATAACATCAATGCAACATACAACAGGGATAGTTTTCTCATAGGGATCTCCGCCAATAATACAGCGTATATTATAACGTCCTGAATTATTAAATAGCCAGACCGTCAATATCAACACAATTACTAATGTTATGCTATTGCCGTGGAATAAAAAAATAAATACTATGCAGGCTACTGAATCGCCAAGCAGAGGAATCCTTTATGGAAATTGGTAGCTGGATAGGTATCGGCATCATTGTCGCCCTGATCATCTGGATCATAGGCATCTTCAATAATCTGGTCAGTCTGCGCAACCAGGTCAAGAATGCATGGCGTCAGATCGATGTGCAGTTAAAACGCCGCCATGATCTGATCCCGAATCTGGTAGAAGTCGTCAAGGATTATATGTCCTATGAGCAGGAGACCCTGGAGAAGGTCATCCAGGCGCGCAACGGCGCCGTCAATGCCCACAACCCTGAAGAAGCCATTGCTGCGGAAGGTATCCTGACCGGTGCGCTCGGTAAATTATTTGCACTGATGGAAAACTACCCCGACCTGAAGGCGAATGAGAATGTCAGTCGCCTGATGGAGGAACTAAGCGGCACCGAGAACAAGATCGCCTTTGCGCGCCAGTTCTATAACGATAGTGTCATGGCCTTGAACAATGCTGTCGAGAGCTTTCCATCCAATATCGTCGCCAATATATTCTCTTTCAAGCACGCCACTTATTTTGAGGTTCCTGAAGCAGAAACGGCCACACCAGCAGTCAACCTGCGCTAGCCAGACGGCCGTTACGACGCTGTCATGCCCCAGCAGACGACCCCCTGCCCGGAATGTGGCACCCTCAACCGCAAGGGAAACGCTACCTGCCGCCTGTGCGACGCCCTGCTCAAGCCCGCCGGTAGCGTTGACAAACCTCGCATTCGCAAGAAAATTCTGCGGCGCACGGACTTCATTGCCGCCAGTCGTGCCAATCAGACGGCAACCCGCAGACTGATCACTCTATTACTGGCTATCGCTGCTGTACTAGGTTACCTGGCAGGCTGGAGCCTGCAGGTAGGAACGGGGCATAGGCCGCTATCTGCCGACTCGATCTTTTTTTTCAGTTCCTGGGGTATGCTGGCGTCCTTTATCCTGCTTGCCCTGAGCCTGCTGTGGACATGGTTCGCGTTTAAACGCGGCGATCGTATTGTCATGAAAATAACCGGCGCGCAATTGGCTGATCGTCAGCACGAGGCGCAGCTATATAACGTTGTTGATGAAATGGCCATCGCTGCCGGCATCAGCACGCCCTCCGTGTATATTATTGAAACCGAGGCGATGAACGCATTTGCAACCGGCATGTCACCGACGACCGCCTCACTGGCCGTGACCCGTGGATTGCTGAACAAGCTCAACCGTGAAGAGCTACAGGCCGTTATCGGCCATGAGATGGGCCATGTCGTCAACTGGGATATACGCTATGCGACCGCAGTAAGCGTTCTGGTTGGACTGATCGTACTGCTCAGCGATGGTTTTTTACGCGGATCCTTATATGGTGGCGGTCTGGGTCGCGGCAGGGGTGGCCACAAGACAGACAATAGCGCGACTGCAATCCTGTTTATCGTAATGCTGGTATTTGCAATACTCGCCCCGCTGATTGCCCGTCTGGTGCAAATGGCCGTATCCAGGCAGCGTGAGTTTCTTGCTGATGCGACCAGTGTGCGCCTGACACGAAACACGTATGCCATGATTTCCGCACTGGAAAAGCTGTCACAGGAAACGGTCCTGTTCGATCGTGCGAATCGTGCTACCCAGCACCTGTTTATCGTCAATCCGCTACGGAATTTCAGCGAAAAAGCCAGTTCGCTGATGGCAACTCATCCTCCGATCACCAGACGCATACAACGCCTGTACAACCTCGGTGACAAAGACTATTAAGCCTTATTGTTTAATCATAATCTTTTTCACCACGAAGACACGAAGAAACAATATTTTTGTTTATGTGCTACTGAATAACCGGCACGCAGGTCTACTGTGTTATCTGGAAAGTCAATAACTTCAATTGGTAATATAGCAGCATTTGATTTGTGACAGGCTGCGATCGGTTCCTGTGTATGACAGTAGACACAATACTGCTCAAACTATAAAAAACTTCGTGTCCTTCGTGGTAATACTGTCAATCTAATCGAGTCATGACAAATAACAAGCTTGCTGTTATCAGAAACGATACAATACTCCCAACGACATCACCGGATTCCATTTCTGTGTCGCAATATCAGATTTCAGGGTACGCGATCCCGACTCGATTTCTGCAGTCAGCGTCGCGCATTGTATTGCTGTCAGCGCGGGCGAGCAGTTTACATTCAGGCTGACATCGGGATCACCCTGATAAAGCACACCCAGATCCCAGGCCATCCCCCAGCCGTGTTTTGCCGAGGATACATTACCCCAGCCAATACCCAGATACGGTGCAGTGGCAGGATAAGCCAGGCCACCGCGTAATGACACCGCATCGTTGACATCAGAGGGGGTCACGTTGATATTACGCGTCGTTGAGAAGGACCTTGCACCTGGACCGGCCTCATTGTTACTGAAATAGCTGCCGACGGTAAAGCGGAAAGCCCTGCCCCCAGGATACCAATCCAGTAAAAAACCGGCACTGTAGAGTTCTCGTGCAACGTCATGGTCAACTGCGCCTGTGGTCACAGGATCCTGATTGTTGAGCATGTTTGAGTTAAATCGCGCGCCATTATGGGCACTCAGGGATTGCCCCGGATCGGCAGACAGCCCCAGGCGACTGACCCGGCCTGACAGGTACCAGTCATTAGCCGAAAGCGACAACGGCAGTATTGATAGCAATATAATAGACAGCTTTTCCATGCACATACTCCATTTCATCTAAGAAGTGGATACTATTCCGGAACATCGGCAGCAAAGATGAACCCTTTAGCTTGAAATGCAGAAAAAATTGCTGCGTTTTGCCATAAAAAAAGCGCCATCGGATGATGGCGCTACTGTCACGGGCCCGCTTTCAGCGGCAGGGAATGAATCGCACTATCCACGCTTCATGGAACTGAAGAATTCCTCATTGGTTTTTGTATCTTTGAGCTTATTCATCAGGAATTCCATCGCGGCAATTTCATCCATCGGATGCAGTATCTTGCGCAGGATCCAGACCATCTGCAGTTCATCCTGGGCGGTGATCTTTTCTTCGCGGCGTGTGCCCGAGCGGTTGATATTTATTGCCGGGAAGATACGTTTTTCGGCGATGCGTCTGTCGAGGTGAACCTCCATATTACCGGTACCCTTGAACTCCTCATAAATAACATCGTCCATACGAGAACCGGTATCGATCAATGCAGTGGCGAGGATGGTAAGGCTGCCGCCCTCCTCGATATTCCTGGCTGCACCAAAAAATCGCTTCGGGCGATGCAGGGCATTGGCGTCGACACCCCCGGTCAATACCTTTCCAGAAGAAGGAATCACCGTGTTGTAGGCACGCGCAAGACGGGTGATGGAATCCAGCAGTATGACGACATCTTTCTTATGTTCTACCAGACGCTTGGCCTTCTCGATGACCATTTCAGCCACCTGAACATGACGGCTGGCGGGTTCATCGAAGGTACTCGAGATCACTTCACCGCGCACGGAACGTTCCATTTCTGTCACTTCTTCAGGTCGTTCATCAATCAATAACACGATAAGATGACATTCAGGACAATTGCTCGCGATCGATTGCGCGATACTGGCCAGCATCATGGTTTTACCCGCCTTGGGCGGGGAAACGATCAGACCACGCTGCCCCTTGCCGACAGGCGATGCCAGGTCAATGATCCTTGATGTGATATCTTCGGAACTGCCGTTACCGAGCTCCATACGCAGGCGTTCTGTCGGGAACAGCGGTGTCAGGTTCTCGAACAGAATCTTGTTTCGCGCATTATCCGGCGTATCAAAATTAATCTCATTGACCTTGAGCAGAGCAAAGTAACGTTCGCCATCCTTGGGGGGGCGTATTTTGCCTGAAACCGTATCACCGGTGCGCAGACTGAAGCGGCGTATCTGGCTTGGAGATACGTATATATCATCGGGACCAGCAAGGTAGGAGCTGTCGGCCGAACGCAGGAAACCAAAACCGTCCTGCAGGATCTCCAGCACACCATCACCGAAAATGTCCTCACCGTTCTTGGCTTGCGCTTTCAGAATGCCGAATATCACATCCTGCTTGCGCGAACGGGCGAGGCCTTCGAGCTTCAGTGAGGCAGCAATATCGACAAGTTCAGAGGCAGATTTCTTTTTTAATTCAGTAAGATTCATGATTAGTAATTCTTAAAGGGGATTGTAAAAACAGGTGGCCACAGGGGACCAGCATTTATAAATCTAATATCTGGGAGATTCCCGGGTTATTTCTTTCTAAGAGAAGATAGATTTAAAAAGAATTATTCTTGGTATGTAAAGGTAGCATGCCTGGGCTTGTACGTCCAGCCTTTTCACGGGCTGGACGCCATTAATTTACAGATTACTGTCCAGAAATGCTGTCAATTGTGACTTCGACACGGCGCCGACCTTGGTTGCCTCTACATTACCAGCCTTGAACAGCATCAGGGTAGGAATCCCGCGGATACCGTATTTAGGCGGTGTCTCGGGATTGTCGTCAATATTCAGTTTGGCTATTTTAAGCTTACCTGCATATTCTCCGGCAATCTCATCAAGGATGGGAGCAATCATTTTGCAAGGGCCACACCACTCTGCCCAGTAATCCACCAGCACAGGCTGATCAGACTTGAGGACTTCATCCTCGAAAGAACCATCAGAAAGGTAAACAATCTGCTCACTCACGCCGACTTATCTCCTATTATTTATCATTAAGTTATCAAGTTTAAGACATGCAGGTTAAATGACTAGGGACTTCACCCTGCTATAAAACCATCATTTCATTCACAGAATTCTAGACCATTTGAGCTGAAACTGCGAAAGAAAACAAGCCTTTCGTATCCAGGTATTTAACAATCGTGAAAAAAAAATCGGCTAAAACATACGATTTACACAATAAAACTGTTAAGATCAATGTCTTATTGACGAAGTATCATGAATGATATAGGCCCGTGTGTCACTAATACTGGGCGCTTGCTAACAACTGAAACACAAACTACATGTCTGAAGATAAGCATTTAACTGATATAACCTTTGACCAATTGGGTCTATGCCAGGAATTACTCAAAGGCATACATGAATCCGGATTCAGCTATTGCACCCCGATCCAGGCCGAAACCCTGCCTATCGCACTGGCAGACAAGGACATTGCCGGACAGGCGCAAACAGGGACCGGAAAAACAGCCGCTTTTCTGTTGGCGACATTCAATCATCTGCTCAAACATGCCGGCGATGATACCAGCACAGGCAATAACCCACGCGCGCTAATTATTGCACCAACGCGTGAACTCGCCATTCAAATACATAAAGATGCATGTCAGCTGGGACAATACTGTGATTTCCGTACTGCTGTCGCCTATGGTGGCACCGGCTACGAAGAGCAACGACAGACCATTGCCGACGGCGTGGACATTCTGATCGGCACCCCTGGACGTCTGATCGATTATTTCAAGCAAAAGGTATATAACCTGCGTCATATACAGGTCATGGTTGTTGATGAAGCCGACAGAATGTTTGACCTGGGTTTCATTAGCGATATTCGCTATCTGTTTCGCAGGATGCCAAGCCCGGAAAAACGCCTGAACCTGCTGTTTTCCGCGACCCTGAATTTCAAGGTCACGGAGCTGGCCTATGAGCATATGAACCAGCCGCAAATGATCAAGATCGAAGCCGACAAGGTCACCGCAGACAAGGTCAAACAAACAGTCTACTATACCGCCAACAGCGAGAAGATCCCGGTACTGATTAACCTGATCAAGTCACATGATGCCAGTCGCAGCATCATCTTTGCCAACACCAAACGTATGGTCGAAAAAATCTGGGCCAGTCTCGAAGGCAATGATATCAAGGCCGCCATATTGTCCGGCGATGTGCCACAAAAAAAACGCCAGTCACTGCTGAAACGCTTCCAGGAAGGAGAGCTGCCGATTCTTGTCGCAACGGATGTTGCTGCGCGTGGCCTGCATATATCCGGGGTCAGTCACGTTTTTAACTTTGACCTGCCCCAGGATCCGGAAGATTACGTACACCGTATCGGCAGGACGGCGCGCGCAGGCGCAAGCGGTGATGCCATCAGTTTCGCATGTGAGGATTCTGCCTACTCATTACCCGATATTGAGGAATATATCGGGCACAAAATCGAGCAACAAAGCGTGACCACGGAATTATTGAATGAGATCAGGCCCGCAGTTAAGATAGCGCGCTCTCCACGCAACAGGCCCGCAAACTCCCGCCAGGGAAAACCGACAAACAAATCACGCCGTCGACAGCAGCGACACTAACAGCTTCGCTATGAGCACTATGGAAAAGGTCATTATCAGGACCCCGCCACAGATGGGTTTCCATAATCCCGAGGTCATCACCAATATACGCGAACTGAGAGAATGGCTTGATTCCCTGCCCCTGTTAAAGCCGGCGCCGACGGTCAAGCAACTGATAGATGCCATTGATGCTAACAATCGTCAACAACTGAACCCGAAAAAACGCCAGCTACTGTTGCATGAGTATCGCCAGGTGGTCCTGCAGATCAATCCGTCACTGAACCTGAATACCCTCCAACGCCAGTCGCTGACGGAACAGGAACGTGAACAGCTGCAGCTACAGACTACGACATTATGTGCTGTTCTGGCAGATGGATATAAAATCATTATCAAGGAGGCACTCGAAGAGGGTATTGCGCACAAGCCAGACATCCTGTTCGAGCCACTTTATCTTGCCCTCGAAGCACTATCATTGGCATTACTGAACTGCTTCCGTTCATATAAATCCGCACCCAAAAACCTGTATCAGGATACACACCAGCTTTACATGCTGGCCGAGCACACTGATTTACTTGAACATGAGATCGAGCCAGACAAGCTGAGCCTGTCCGCCGTGAATATAGGCAATCTGTATAAACAAACAATGATACTGGCATATATCGATCCATATCATCTGCCTTCAGGAATTGCAGAAAGACTGTACGAACGACTGTCACGCCTGTCGATGCATTGCAATCTTCTCGACAGGCTTCCTGCCGCTGATACCGAGAAAGCCTTCATTACAGACCTGTTCTCCGATGAAGCACCAAGGGCGATATACAAGATTCCGCAACCCGCCGCGTTAAAGATGCCGCGGGTATTCGATCTGCAAGCGATGACCGTCAAGATACAGGCCGAGATAGAAACCCTACAGGAACAGCAAGCTGGACTGTCTGTTGACAACGAGATCAGCCTGCTAAAGAGACTGTTGCCTGCCGGCAAGGAGGAGCAGACACGCAAAGCTCCACGCATCGACAGCGAACGCTCATGCAAGGTAAGTTTCGGCATTGACGCCGTCCATTATTTTCTGAACATTGGCAAACGGGAGCTGGAACAGGTTTTGAATTCCAATGCTGACCGATTTGGCCCACATTTGCTGGAATCGTGGGCGGTTATCAACGAAAGTCAGGGCGGACTCAGTCTGAGCAGCGAGCACATAACCCGGCACGATGTCAGGGTAGGAGACATCATTGGCCTGTTAAGCGAAAAGAATGGCGCAGATGAAAAGCACGGAAGCATCGCGATTATCCGCTGGGTGCGTAACGACAAACAAAACCAGATTAACATAGGCGTTGAATACATCAACGGTAACCTGCTGCCGGCGATCTGTCGCTTGATCGATGGACCTGACACCAACAATACCTTCGCCGCCATATTCGTCAGCAGTATGTCCCTGAACGACATGCCGGCCACTCTGATAACAGCGAAAAAGGTCTACCAGCGTGGCAGAATAATGGAAGTAACGATTGGCGACCAGCCTTTGCGTATCAAGGCAGGTTATCTTCGTGATGACACCTTCACTTTCGACCGTTTCGATTTCACCAGTCTGAACAACTGATTTATTTTTTTACTCCAGGACAGCACAGGAAAGAAACATGAGCAAGCCGACCTTACCCGATGTCGAAATAACTGCAGAAAACAAATGCGGTTTCTGCACTGGCTCAAAATGTTGCACCTATTTCACCCAGCAGGTGGAAACACCGCGTTCGAAATACGATTTCGAGCATTTATTGTGGCAAATCTCGCATGCAAATACCCAGGTTTATCAGGACGAGGATGGCTGGTATCTGATGTTTCGCTCAACTTGCACGCACCTGCAGGATGACGGACGTTGCGGCATATACGATACGCGCCCCGAGATATGTCGCGTCTATGACAATGATTTTTGCGAGTATGATGAACCACCCGAGAAAAACTTCAAACGCTTCTTTGCCGATTATGCTGCCCTGCATGCATACTGCAAGAAACGCTTCAAGAAATGGGAACGCTAGGCATAACACTTACTTTCAATGCATGTCCGTAGCGCGTGGATAATGCGGCCCTGGAAATCCAATAAAACATAATCCCCATCGCATGCGCTATGGGCCTATCCCATCAACCTGTCTCTGATCATATAAAGCGCGGCAATACTGCGCGCCTCACTGAAATCATCGCGCAACATCAACGCGTCCAGCTCGCGCATGGACCAGGGCACGACTTCGATCTCTTCCGGTTCATCACCCTGTGCTGGTGATGCATACAAATCTGTGGCAAGGATAACATGCGTAGTATGGCCCAGGTAACCGGGTGCCAGTGTCAGCGAACTGACATGAACAAGTTTCCGCGATGCATAACCCACTTCCTCCTGAATTTCGCGATTGGCCGCCACCAGGATATCCTCATCTTTTTCGATCTTGCCTTTCGGCAGACCCAGTTCATAGCGATGCATTCCTGCAGCATACTCGCGAATCAGTAGTACAGTATCCGCGTCCAGCATCGGCACGATCAGCACTGCGCCGCGCTCTGATCCCAGCAGGCGCTCATATCGTGCTGTTACACCATTGGAAAACTCCAGCTCCAGTTGTTCGATCCTGAACAACCTGCTTTCGGCCACGATTTCGCTATTCAGTATTTTTGGTTTCTGCAAGATATTTTCCCGCTTTATTACTGTATTGCCTGCAATTTGAACCTGATCCTGGTCTCCAGTTTGCCTTCAAACCTGGCATCGAAGTGTATGCCCTGCCCATCTTTATCAATCCTGAAACCTGGTTGCTCTCCTGGCTCTATAGCCACAAAGACAAGATTTGCAGGCAACTTTATATCCATTGATACCCGCATAGGAAAATAACCGTCGAGGAATTTTCGCATAAACGGCCCGTTCTTCATCAGGAAGGTGCCGTCTGCCTGTGGCAGCAGGGCACGACTCTCGGCCTCGACACACAGACTCGCATTGGCACCGATATTTTTCAATTGCACAGATGAGTCCTCCACCCACACCCTGGCGATATTCTTATGACTGGTCAGGCGTAAATCACGTATCTTGTTGCGGTTATAGACAATCTGCGCGCTGGGAAATTCATCCAGATGCTGATGACACTGAACGAGACTAACCCAGCCGGTTCGAATGCTATCCGCACGTACAATCAGGGTATTATGATGATGATGCACCGGCTTGTCCGGAAGCTTTTCAAGAAATTTCAATTGACCTTCATTAATACTATTAAAGATCGCGTCAGTGTCCTGATCAAACCAGTCCGGATCTTCCGTTTCAGGTTGAGCCAGACATAGACTGCTTTGCAGTACAAATAGTACGATAATACGTGGCCAATTACTCATATCAAGCATAGCGAAACCTTTCTTGAAACTGCCTTTAAGTTTTAATCGTTTTGCTACAGATAGCAAGACGTAATTAGACAAAGTAGCACTGGCATTATTCCAGTTCCGGGCATACTATGGCACTATGAAACTTGACTGGTTGCATATCGATAGCGTTTTTCTCGACATGGACGGCACCTTGCTGGACCTGCATTTTGACAACTATTTCTGGCTCGAACACGTTCCATTACGTTATGCCCAGGCCAATGGCATCGGCGTTGAAGAAGCCAAGCAGGAACTCCTGCCGCGCTACCGCAAGATTGAAGGGACAATCGAATGGTACTGTATCGATTATTGGAGTAATGAACTGGGTCTGGATATTGCTTTATTAAAGGAAGAAATAGATCATCTGATAGCAGTTCATCCTCATGTCATTGATTTCCTCGATGCTGTTCGCAGGGCCAGCAAACGCGTCGTCCTGGTCACCAATGCTCACGGCAAGAGCCTGACCCTGAAAATGGACCGCACGCAACTGGGTGGTCATTTCGATCGCCTCATTTGTTCGCATGATTTTGGCATTCCCAAGGAACAACCGGATTTCTGGAAGCAGTTACAGCAGAAAGAACCCTTCGACAGCCAGAAAACACTGTTGGTTGATGATAGCCTGTCGGTGCTACGCTCAGCGGACAGCTATGGCATAAAACACCTGTGCGCAATCTATAAACCGGACAGCAAGGCACCGGCCAGGGATATTCTCGAATTCCCGGCGATACACAGTTTTCTGGAAATCATGCCCGCTGTTGTCGAGCGCACGTGAATGAAGATGCTAGCGCGAGGCCTGTTGCCTGATGTCGCAGGGCTGGTCATAAACCGACATAATGGCCTGTAATTCCTGCAGCACCATTTGCTTTTCTTCCGTGCTCAGTCCTGGTAGCGGAACCCCGTCGAGATTCTTCTCCATCGCCGTAATCGTGGCGTAAACCGCCGCACACCCGTTCTGGCACAGGCTTTCCACGCATTGTTCAATCTTTAATCTATCGACCATAACAACGATCCACTGACACAGGGAAATCCATGTTAATGGATTTATAGCTAAAACGCTAATTATCACTAAACGAATGATACATGCGGGTATAAGTTATTGTTTACATTTGTTGTTATAATAAATTGCTAATTGAAAATGCTTAAGCATACAATCATTTGGGTATATCATGGTACATGACGATGCCCGGCTAAACGCTTTTCCATTGCTGCGCCAGGCGCTTCGCCGACACC
Source organism: uncultured Gammaproteobacteria bacterium (assembly GCA_947258655.1). Taxonomy (GTDB): domain Bacteria; phylum Pseudomonadota; class Gammaproteobacteria; order JAADHQ01; family JAADHQ01; genus JAADHQ01. Next base: position 40,359 of record CAMYJD010000008.1, read on the forward strand.
GGATACGCGGTTTTCAACTCCTGTGCAAACAGCGACACGCGGAACTCTTCCAGCATCCAGCGGAATTTTTCCAGCTCGGGATTTTGCTGCCCCTGCGTACCCTGCGCTTGCACATAATCCAGATACGGCCGCCAGAATACATTAAGCTCATTCAGCAAACGCGCATCACGATCGGCATGGCTGCCGAGCTTGTCGAGCCGTAGTTGTACGGCTTTCACATAACGCGGGTAATGGCTGAGGTTTTCATAGTCTGTGTGCCTGAGAAAGCCGCTGTAGAACAGCTGTTGCAGCTGCGCACGTATATCGGCCACCACTTTAAGCCACGAAGGCTGGATTGCATTACCCAGACGTTTGTTTACCTGATGAAACTGCGTCAGCATCTCCAGCACCAGTGCTGACACCTCGTTGACTACCGTGACCAGGTTCTTGCGCGCCTGTTCTGCGCGATGGTCGAATGCCTCCTTGCTGCGAATAATACTGTCATCCAGGCCCAGTGCGCGATAAACAGACAAATAGATAATATCCTCTTTCAATGCATCGCATTGACCGATAGGCGCATAATACAGGCAGGCCTGCTTGATCCCGGGAATGTGTTTACGAACATACTCCGTGTCTTTGCTATGCACGGCCTGGAACAGGTAAACAAGTGCATTACGCGTTTCACGCTCGGCCTCCCCGGCCTGGTCCATCGACTTCAGTGACAGTTTGCCATTGCTCTCGACCAGGGCCGGATAGGAAAGCAGTTTGATCCCCATACGCTCCACCTGTACGCATTCGGCAAGATCACCAAAATCCCATGCAGTGATATTGCTATCCTTCTTTTCCAGCGTCTGTGTTTGCGCATGTTTCGTAAAAGACGCCCTGGCCCTGCCCCGCAACTTCTCCTGTAACGCTGCCAGATCCCGACTCTGATCGATGAGACTACCGTCAGCATCAACAACTTGAAAGTTCATGCGCAAATGCAGCGGCAACCTGTCGCTTTGCCATAACGATGATTCCAGCTTGACGCCGGTCATGCGCTGCAAATGACTGCTGAACTGTTCGAGTAAACGCTGCTTTCCAGGCTGCAGTGCATGGAGACAGGCGCGCGCATATTCAGGTGCCGGAACAAAATTACGCCGCAGGCTCTTGGGCAATGTCTTGATCAGATGCACAAGTTTCTCCTCCAACATACCGGGCACCAGCCAGTCAAAATCCTGTGCCTGCAACTGGTTCAGAATCATCAGTGGCACCTTTGCCGTGACTCCATCATCCGTCTCACCCGGCGCAAAGTGATAATGCAATGGCACTTGTAGGCCGCGTATGGACAGGCAATCCGGCCAGGCATCGGCACTCACAGTGGACGCGTGCTCCTGGAGCAGCTCGTCCAGGCTTATATCCAGCAGCTCCGGCTGCTTCTTTTTCTGTTGCCGCCACCATTTTTCGAAGGCCGGCTGGCTGTAGATATTGCCAGGAATACGCCGATCATAAAATGCAAACAGGGCCTGCTCGTCCTGCATGATGTCGCGCCGACGTGTCTTGTCCTCCAGCACCTGCACCTGCTGCATCAATTCCATATTATGGCGAAAGAATTTTTCCCGCGTCCTGAAGTCCCCCTGCACCAGCGCACTGCGGATAAACAACTCACGCGACAAAACGGGATCGATGGCACCGTAATTGACCTTGCGATTGCTGATCAACGTAAGGCCATACAGCGTCAGCTTCTCTCTCGCTGTGACCTGGCCGGGCCGGGCCTGCCAGCCAGGCTCACTATAGCTGTACTTGATCAGGTGTGGAGCCACCTGCTCGAGCCATTGCGGCTTGATTGTGGCAACAGTCCGTGCATACAGACGACTGGTCTCGATGATCTCGGCCGCCATCAACCATTTTGGCTTTTGTTTACTCAGGCCGGAGCCGGGAAAGATCATGAATTTCTTACCATGGCTGCCCTGGTATTCACGCCCTTCGCTATTAAAGCCGATATTACTGACCAGGCCCGCCAATAATGCACGCAGCACCGACTCGTCCGCAGCATCTTCGCTGTTCAACTGCATGCCCATTTCCTTGACCTGATGACTGATTTGCAGATGCAGCTCACGCCATTCCTGCATACGGCGTGCGGCCAGATAATGCTGGTGACAAAGCTTGCGCAACTTGTTATGCGATAATTGCCTTTTGTGTTCGTTATAGAAGGCCCACAGGTTCAACAGCGCCCTGAAATCGGATGTTTCATCGCTGAACTTTTTGTGCGCCTCGTCGGCCTTTTGCTGCGCATCCAGAGGGCGCTCACGCGGGTCCTGGATCTCCAGCGCACAGACAATGATCAGGATTTCCTTCAGGCATCCCTCTTTGCGCGCTTGCAGGATCATACGCGCCAGGCGTGGATCGATCGACAAGCGTGCCATCTCCCTGCCAAGGCGGGTCAGTTGGCGCTCGCCGTCGACAGCACCAAGCTCGAACAACAAACGATAACCATCATTGATAAAACGACGATCAGGCGGGTCCATAAATGGAAATGCTTCAACATCACCAAGGCCCAGGGTTTTCATGTTGAGGATAACCGAGGCCAGACTGGTGCGTTGTATCTCGGGTTCGGTGAACTGCGGGCGCAGGTGAAAATCTTCCTCATCATAAAGACGAATACAGACACCGGCACTGACGCGCCCGCAACGCCCCTTGCGCTGATTGGCCGAGGCCTGCGATACCTTTTCTATCGGCAAGCGCTGCACCTTGCTGCGGTAACTGTAACGACTGATGCGGGCCAGACCCGGATCTATCACATAACGTATGCCCGGCACGGTCAGTGACGTCTCGGCAACATTCGTGGCCAATACGATGCGTCTGCGGGAATGCGCCTGGAACACACGCCCCTGTTCCGCCACCGACAGGCGCGAAAACAACGGCAGGATCTCGGTAGCGCGGGGATGATGCTTGCGCAGGGCCTCGGCCATGTCACGAATCTCGCGTTCACCGGACAGAAAGATCAACACGTCGCCCTGATCGATACGCGCCAGTTCATCGACTGCCGCCAGTACCGCTTCTTGCATCTGCAGGTCCTGCTCGTCCGGATCTTCGCTGTGTAACGGACGATAGCGGACCTCGACCGGATAACTGCGACCACTGACCTCGATCACCGGGGCATCATGAAAGTGGCGGGAAAACTTTTCTGTCGCGATCGTCGCCGATGTAATGATTAGTTTCAATTCGGGTCGTCGCAGCAGTAACTGTTGCAGATAGCCGAGGATAAAATCGATATTCAGACTGCGTTCATGCGCCTCGTCGATAATCAATGTGTCGTATTGCAACAGATCGCGGTCGGACTGGATCTCGGCCAGCAAAATACCGTCGGTCATCAATTTAATCCGCGTTTGCGGACGCACCTGGTCATGGAAACGCACCTGGTAACCGACCACGTTGCCCAGCTCGCTGCGCATCTCATCGGCAATACGCTGGGCCACGCTACGCGCGGCGATACGTCGGGGCTGGGTATGACCGATACGCCCGAGCACACCGCGCCCCAGCTCATGACAAATCTTGGGTATTTGGGTGGTCTTGCCCGAACCGGTTTCACCGGCCAGGATCACGACCTGTGCACGCGCAATCGCGGCGGCGATTTCATCGCGTTTCTGTGAGACAGGCAGTTCATCGGGATAGTCAGGCACGCTATCCAGCGCTGTACGCATGGCCTTGAGCTGCAAGGACGCCTGTATGGCCTGATCTAACTTGTCGAGCGCACGATCGGCCGCTTTACCGGCGTCCAGCCTCTTTTTAATATACGCCAGTTGTTTATGTAGCGCAGGCCGATCAGCATACAGGCATTGGTCGATCTGCGCTGCGCGGTCGCGCAGCGCAGCATGGTCTGGAATTGAATCGTTCAAACGGATTGTCTTTGCTCAGTTACAAGTACAGTAACGCTATATTAACGTATATTACAGCAGTTGCGGGTGCGGTCTTAATCCAGCGGCGTTTGCAGGCGCACGCGGCCATGCTGGTCCAGCACCCGGATGCCCTTGTAATGTTGTCGCGGTATTGCCATTAACAGGCAGGGACTGGTCAAGGCCTGGGTCAGCATCATGCCCTGGGCCGGGATATTCCATGTTACCGGCAACACGGCCCAACCGTCCTGCAGCAAGGCCTTATCAGCAAGGCCGAGACTGTATCCGCCGGTGCGCTTCCTGCCCATGGACACAAGCACGATCAGGTCGCGGGCAAAAGCAGACCTGAACTGGTCATCCACACCATGTCCGCTGCTGCGAGCGATACCTGCCAGGACCCGATCCAGCTGTTGGTCTGTGGTGATGACCGTTAGTGACGCTTGCGAAGATGTTGCAGCACAATGCACGGATGACAACAGCTGGCGCGCCGCCAGCCTTTCCGTCTCTGGGGCATGGCCCGAACCGGCACAAGCAGACAATGCCATCAGCACAACGGGTAGCAACAGTCTATGTAAATGCATGTCGTTCCTTACGCTCAACGGACGGACCAATAACCATATCAGGGCTGTATGCGCTTGAGCGCTATTCCTCGCACAGGCACTCCGGAAGTCGACGCACCGAGCAATGTATTACTGGTAAAGTTGGCATCGAAGCGGGTCAGAAAATCGGCAGCGACCAGATCGGCATTCAAAATAAAGGTATTACTGCTGAACGATGCATCCGGATAAAAACCGCAAGCCTCACCCGGGTCACAGATGGCCCCGTCATTGTTCAGATCGGTACCCGCATAGACCTGGTACTCGCCGGCATCGACGTCATCAAACTGATAATTATACACACCACTATTCACGTTGTCGGTAACTTGCTTGAGCACAGATGAAGTGGCGGGATCATATAGCAGGAAATAATGCAAACCGGCATCTTCCTCCGGTGCCACTGCCGAGGTCACCTGCATGACGACCGGGACACTGACGCTATTGACCGATGACGCAATATTGATTGTCGCCAGATAGGTTTCGTTGACCAGGCCTGTACGATTAACACGGAAAGTATAGTCTCCCAGACCCGTGCCATTGGCCGGCGGGTCATAGGACAACCAGCTACCCGTACCGCCGGTATCGACCGTGACCGTTATTCCCGTCAACGGGGTTGCACCACTGCCGGTGTCGCGCAGTGTCAATGACAGGTTCGTCGTACCCACGCCAAAATTCAGTGCACATTGTGAAACGGCCAGAAACGGATCATCCGCCAGGTTTAATTGATTATCGTTCAGTTGCTGCGCTGTCTGCACGGCCTTCAGCGCATCAATCATGCCATAGCCATACTGGTCATCCCTGCCGGCCGCACCCAGATCTTCGATAATCAAACCACTTTTCAATGCATTCTCAAACTGTGCAGGCGTCAGGCCGGGATAGACTGACTTCATCAATGCGGCCACGCCGGCAATATGCGGCGCCGCCATCGATGTGCCCTGCTTCAGCCCGTAGGTAAATGTCACTGGCGGCGAGATATCGGAGCCCACGGTACTCATGACACTATCGGCACCATCGCCACCCGGTGCGGCAACATCGACAAAGCAGTTGAAATTCGAGTACGAGGCCCTTGCCTTGTCCCGCGCCAGCGCACTGACCGAGATCACGGCATCATCATAGGATGCCGGGAACTCGGGCACACTGGATGATCCATTGCCGGCCGCGGCAACAATAATCACACCGGCATCACGTGCCTGCTTGTAGGCATCGGGGGTAGCACCGGAACCACCGGGCCCACCCAGACTCAGGTTAATGATATCGGCCTTTTGTGCAGGCACGGTCCCGGAATCATTGGGCAGGCCGGCGGCATACAATACGGCCTGCTCGACATCATAGGCGGTTCCGGAACCACCCAGGCCGAGCGCGCGCAGCGGCATGACCCTGACATTCCAGCCAATCCCGGCAACACCGACGGCATTATTGGTTTCAGCGGCGATGATGCCTGCCACATGGGTACCGTGAAAGCTGCTGGCGGAACCCAGACTGCGGTCTCCCGGATCGTTCGGGTCGGAGTCGATGTCCTCGATAATGCCGGCGCTTTGACCGTCTGCCGCGATGGACGGATCACGGATAAAATCAAAGCCGGGCACGAGTTTATTGGCAAGATCAGGGTGGTTGAGTAACACCCCGGTATCAACCGCCGCGACGATAACATTTGCCGACCCTGTGCTGACATCCCATGCCGCGGGCAGGTTGATCAATGGGAAATGCCACTGTGAGGCATAATCGGGGTCGTTCGGAATCGCCGCGGCCCGATAGATATGGTTCAGACGCACGCTATCGACATCGGCGCGTTGTTTCAGCGCCTCGACGGTGCGGATCGTGTCCAGCTTACGCTGCAATGCGGAAACAGTGTTTGCAGTATGTTGCGCAATACCGAGACCTGGAGCCTTGTTAGCAGCGGATGGCGGCGCGCTATCGACAAGACGCATCAGCATGCTGCGCCCGGGTGCGCCACTGACCGCCTTCAGGCCCACCGCTTGCGCACGCATCTCCAGACTGTCTGTGCTCACACCGGCCGGAAGGACCGTATCCCTGAACCTGACAATAACCTCACCCGGGACAAAATCCCTGGCCAACAGGTCGTTGTCCGAAGCGGCCAGGGACAGACCGGCCGTCAATGTATAATTACTGACTCCAGCAATGGCCCTGACCTCGATATAGAAGGCTCGGGAGCCGGAAAAACTGCCCGGTACCGTGATGCTCTCGTTCTGCCCGACCCCCAGTTGCGGCCTGGCCAGTTCATTCTGCCCGCTGTCATACAGGATCAGGTCCAGGTCCGCAATTTGACTGGCCAGCTTCAGGCCGACAACCTGACCGGCAAACAATTGCACCTGGAAAAAGTCCGTTGTATCGCCGACAGATGCAAAGTTGCTATTGCTCAGGCCCGAGCCTGTAACACTAGCAAAACCTCCGAGCGTCACCGGATTGGGCAGATCTTGCGCATCGGCAAAGGTATCGTTACTATCAAAAGCATAGTCAGGATCATTGACATCACTGTCTATGCGCGAAGTGCTGACCGGTGTAACCGTGCCCGCGACCGTGTATGGGCCAGGATCCGGCGGCGCAGCACCACCGCCACCACCCCCACAGGCGTTCAGAATAAACACAGATAACATCCCGCAGAGCGGTAGCCATTTTCTGCTGGTGAAAAAATTTCCAATGAGTTGTGACAAGTTAAATGATTTACGCATAATTTACGCCGTTTTGTGCATCCATGACATTATAATTAGTGGGCCACCATGTTAGCGTAGATGACGACCCGACTCTATTGATTATATATTAACGGCGTGCACCATAAAACAATGACTATGGTGTCACAATTAATTATCAAGTTATAGAAAAGTGATGATTTTGTTAATATTTTCGAGGGCTTCCCGCAACGCTCGGGATTGTGGGACGACTGACAATGGATGCTCTGTATTGCTGCAATAGCGCTGCAATCATAACTGACTGCATAGCGCGAAGGCGGTATTTATACGATCTCCTGGATCAGCACCCAGGGCGCCGCGACCACGGCCCAGAAGCGCGGCTGGCGCAGGGTCCAGTCCTTGGCATCCTGTTCATCCGCATGTGCGATTTGCGCTGAGCTCATCCATTGATTCACCGCCTCCTGGTTATCTTCAACAACGGCGGCTGCCACCTCGATCAGGTCGAGGTCGGACGCGACCCTGACCACGACACCACGGGCAAAATGCCGCTCCAGCTCCGGCCACGCCAACTGCCCCGTCTGTGCGTTGAGCATGGTACACAGTTCTTCGTGTGTATGCTCCGTGTCGTTATCCATCCCTTCTCCTGCTGTCATGCCAACTGATCATCGGCAACATGGTACTTGGGATCTTCAAGTACATTGACCTCTACCAGGTTGCCGGCCTTCTTCAGCAAACCCCTGCATTCCGGGCTCAGATGGCGCAGATGCAGGGTCTTGCCTGCCTTGATATATTTTTCCGCGAGGTTATCAATCGCCTCGATGGCGGAGTGATCGACCACGCGCGAGTCCTGAAATTCGATAATAACATCATCCGGGTCCGTTGCGGGATGAAAGAAATCACGGAAATGCTTGACCGAAGCAAAAAACAGCGGCCCGCTCAGCTCATAAATCTTGGAGCCATTATCATCGATATAGTGCTGCACGCTGATTTGCTTGGCATGTTCCCAGGCAAATACCAGCGCCGAAACGATCACACCCACTATGACGGCAATGGCCAGGTCGGTGACCACGGTCACGGCCGATACCAACACCAGTACGAACACATCGCTGCCAGGCACCTTGCCGATCACGCGCAGACTCGACCATTCAAATGTTGCCATAACGACAATAAACATAACACCGACCAGTGCCGCCAGCGGGATCTGTTCGATCAACTGGTAACCGAACAGGATAAAGCTGAGCAGAAACAAGGCCGCCGCAACAGCAGACAGGCGTTGATGTCCGCCCGAATTGATATTGATCATGCTCTGCCCAATCATCGCGCAACCGCCCATGCCGCCAAACAGTCCGGTCACGGTGTTGGCAATCCCCTGCCCAACGCACTCGCGGTTACCACGCCCGCGGGTATTGGTCAGGTCATCGATCAGGTTCAGGGTCAACAGGGATTCGATCAGGCCGATCGCGGCCAGGATAACCGCGTAGGGCAGAATGATCTTCAGGGTCTCGAGATTCCAGGGCACATCGGGTATATGAAAGTCAGGCAGACTGCCTTGCAGTGAACTCAGGTTACCGACCGTCGTGGTGTCGATATCGAGGCCAATGACCAGTAGCGATACAACGACGATGGCTGCCAATGAAGACGGGATCGCCGTGGTCAGTTTAGGCAGGTACTGAATAATGACCATCGTCAACACAATCAGGCCGAGGAAAGTCCATAGCACCGTATCCGCCATCCATTGTTTGGCGTCATCCGGCCCGACCTGAAAATGCTGCAACTGCGACAGGAGAATGACAATCGCCAGGCCGTTAACAAAACCCAGCATGACCGGGTGCGGGACGATGCGAATAAACTTGCCCAGCCTCAGAACCCCGGCCGTCATCTGCAACAACCCGGTCAACACCACCGTCGCGAACAAGTACTCGACACCATGGTCTGCAACCAGGGCGACCATGACCACGGCCATGGACCCGGTCGCTCCCGAGATCATGCCCGGCCGCCCACCAAAGATCGCCGCCAGCAGGCCGACCATGAAGGCCGCATACAGGCCGACCATCGCCGGCACATCGGCGACAAACGCGAAGGCGACAGCCTCGGGGACCAATGCCAGTGCGACCGTCAGACCGGACAGGATTTCATTACGAAAACAGACACGGCTGGCGCAACCTAGCTGAAACATAGACGACCTCGAATAATTAGGGCTTGGAAATAGCGCGCATAATATCAGATATACCTTATATACCCCAGTGGTTTGTCAGTTGACGTTTTTGAAAACCCGGGTATTGGATCACTGGCATGGACGCTAACGACGATCCCGAACGCCGGTATTAATGCAAGTACCACTGAACATTCGGGCTGGTCACTAACCTGAACCGTAAAATTGAACAGCTCCGGCTGTGTGCGGACATGTCACGCCAATCACTTAGCGCCGTCTCGATATCGGCAGTGCGTGCAAATTATTTATTATATTACAGATAGTTATATAAACATCGACGGCGTGGGCCGGGGTACCCTGGACGCCACGACGTCCGCCATTTTGCAATTTATAGATCCGGGTACCTGTAATAATAATTCAGAAGTAAAAAAATAATGTTAAAATTTATTAAACTTTTTCTTGCAATATCACTACACATTGTACTACTATAATCACACAATCTGACAAGGGCAATTCTATCCGAAAGGTGGGGGCGCAAAGCTACCGGTCTAAAAGTCACGCGACTTACGACGGCGGGGTTACCAGATACACGCGTACTGTTCAGCATCGCTGATAACGCTACCCCCCTTGGCCTTATTGGCCGCACCGGATCCACCTGTTCAATTGTGTATTTATGCTGGCTTGCAGTCAATCAACACTATCGGCTGCTGCTATTAACCGATTTTTTGGAACAACTTGATGAATCTGACCACACAATTCACTGAATCTGGTAAACCTGCCCTGGATAAAATATTGCACGCCGACCTGTTGGGGCAATGGCTGGCGCAACTACCGGCAGCGGATTCTATTACCAGCGCAAATATGTTGCTTGAATTGCTGACCCAATTTAACCACCAGGCCTGCAGTGCCAACAAACGCTTCGAACTGTTGGCTACGCTGCAAGCGGATATGGACAGAACGCTGAAGGCATTGAAAAAACGTTGCAGACACGCGACTGTGCCGCTGCCCCACAAAAAACAGATCATCTCCACTCTGCGTAAAGACCTGCTGAGCGAGTATGCCAATGCCTACAAGACCATCGCGGCAGACATCATCAATGCGGACCATCGCAATAAAAAACAGTCCGGCTTGCTCAGCGAGGCCATTTATCAAGCGATCAGCCTGATGTCACAATATATAATCGAGACCTTTCTGTTATATCAACCATTACCGCATGATTGCTGGAGAGATATTCATCAGCTTTATGCCCATGCAGAAGGAAATCATATAGCACACGCACCTGTCCGCGACCTGAATGACAGGACCATCACCCATATATACAAACGCATTGTACTGCTGGCACTGGCCAATCCATATCAAATGATGTCCGGCGAAGCGGAAAACGTATATGACAATCTGGACAACTGGGCCACGGCCTGTAGCATCACTGATCTGGGCACAGCATCTCCCGCAGGCAAGTGTTTTATCGATTTATCCCATGACCTGCCGCCCAGACGTCTACGCGCCAACGAAGGCTGGAGCAGGGTCACGCCGGTTGAGGGTCGAATTATCAACATTGATGGTTTGCTGGAACAAGTTAACACATGCATAAATGCCGTTCATACAGGCAGACAACAGACAAAACTGAAAAATCGCCTGCAACGTGACCTGTGCCTGCGTCTGGTGCAGGCCTGGGGACCCAGGCAGGAACGTCAGCATGAGCGTATCGATAGTAACGGAAATGTGCTTATGGCCGCCGGCCTGAGCGCTGTCCATTATTATCTTAACGGGGAAGCACCGTTTAAGCCTGCACTGGATCCTGCTGCCGAGGCTACGCCTGACAATCACCAACCGATTGATAAGCAGCACGGACTCAATCTGATGCCACTGGATGAACACTATCTCGGCAATGATGCCGGCATCAATAATGCCGCAACAAGCCATTCATCTTCTTCAACAAAGCCTGTGTTTAATAGTAATCAGCTCAATAATCCGTGGGATACACAGACGCAGATCAACACGTACATGAACACGCAGGCTGAGGCGGAAGGGAAACATGCACCCTATATTTCTTCCATATGGACAGCGCAGAATCAATCGCAAGGTGGCATGGCGCTGTACTGCAATGTCGATACTATCAATACATCTTCGCCGCAAAACCTGTCTGATCATGGCGCATCACTATCGTTCAATGGTGATCATCGCCTCAGGGTTAATGTAGGCGATATTGTTGTTTACCAGGAAAAACAGAAAAATAATGGCTGGGCCACAGGCGTTATTCGTTGGCTCAGGTCTGACACCGGAGTACGTCTGGATGTGGGCATTAAAAAGATTTCCGGCACTGCGATGGCCGTATCAACGCAGGCCGTGGTCGGCACCGGTAAGGGTGGAGATTGCTTTCGCGCTATTATTATCCGTGAAGTGAACGCTAACGGCACAGATTTCTCGATCATCACGCCCTCCGTGATCTATGACCTTGATACGATACTGGAGGTCCGCAACAACAAGCGCAAACAGTACATCAAACTCGAAACAATGCTGGATTCGACTGCTTCCTACTCCCATTTTACGTTAACAAGGATCAGCTTCCCCAGCAGTGCCAGTCGGGCCGACTGATGGGGACCGTGTATCTCATTGAGCCGTTGCGCGCACGATTTCATATCCCGAGTAAAGCAGGAACTGCTCACCATCACGTTGCAGCAGGCGCATAGTCTCTCCCATACCGCGACCGATTCCGGCAATTACGACCGCGTCATCTGCAACCGGCAGTAACGCCATCTTGATCTGTTGATCGGCGAAAACAGGCATACGATAACGGACGATGATCAGGCCATCTTCAACGGCCAGCTCGATATCCTCTATCGGCATGGCCGAGTCCGGGTTTCTGATGCGTAAACGCCCCAGCCAGTTATGTATTTTTTCCGGTATGGCCTTTTTGCTTATTTTTTCGGCCAACAGGAATTCCCTACCTCCGGATCTAAGAACCAACACTTGTCGACCATTGATAACTGCCGGCCTGATCAACAGCCCGTCCAGGCCTGAAACGGACAATGGTATCAGGCCCAACAGTTTGTATTGCGGACTCATCCAGCCCCCTTTGCGCGCCCGTAATGACAGGTTTTTTCCGATCGCCCTGGCCGTGTACTGCCTGTCCTTGCGCTCGACTTCAATCAGACCTGCAGCACCCGCATAATAACCTTCGAGCGGGAAGGGCAGGTTTTCCATGGCATCGACAAGAGCAGGTAATTCCTCTGTATTATTGTCGGCCGGTTTACGCCCTGTTGTGACTTCCAGCGCCAGTTTCAGCGCCGCGTCTGCAACCTTGTCCACCACCGCCCTGCCTGATGCAGCATTACTCAGGACAATGACGCCGAGCTTGTGGTCCGGCAATATCGCCAGTTGACTGTGATAAAGTAAGGTACCACCCGCATGTGAAGCCTTGCGTTCTCCCCCCACCTTCGACTTCGATTCGAGAAACCAGGCCAGACCCATCTCAAGATCAAAATCCAGCGCGACATCGGCATTCTGACGCGCCAGCATCTCGGTCAACGTGTCTGCCTGTATAATCTGCCGGCCACCACTGGCACCATTTGCGAACACCATTTTGACAAATTGCGACAGGTCCTCGACGCTGGTATGCAGTGCGCCAGCCGGGACATCCCTTAACCCAACCAGCTCGACCGCAGCACCATCACGATACCCGGTGGCCATCATTGCCATATGCTCTGTCGAAGGCTGAAAAGACGAGTCGTGCATATTCAAGGGCTGGAACAATGCCTGCTCCATATGTTGTGCATATTCCCTACCGGCCACAGTGGCTACGGCATGACCGAGCAGGCTGTAACCGAGATTGGAATATAAAAAGGCCTGCCGTGGCGGCAACGCGACATACTCATCCCTGATCTGCTCTACCAGCCTTGTATAAGGCTCGGGATTATCAACCCACATCCCGGCGTTACGGCTATTCGGCAAACCTGCATGATGGGTCATCAGATGACGCGGGGTAATCTTGATATCAGATTCAAAACGGCTTTTGATGGAGAACGCAGGCAGGTATGTCGTCAATGGTGCATCGATATCCATGTTGCCCTGTTCGACGAGTTGCATCGCAGCCGTTGCGGTAAACAGTTTCGATATCGAGCCGGCACGATACAGTGTTTTGCCGCTGGCCTGTTTTTTCCCGGCCACATCGGCATAACCAAATCCCGCGGACCATACAATACGCTGATCATCCACCAATGCAATGCTGACGGCCGGCACATTGGCGTCCTTCATTTCCTTTTCAATCAGCCATGACAGGTATTGCCTGGCATAACTATAGTCACCCTGCGACAGGTTGTGCGGTTTTTTCGGCGCTGTAGAACAGGCGCTGAGCAGCAGCGGCACCAGAAAAGGTAACATCAAGCGTTTTTTTCGTATTTGCATCAACTGACTCCTTGTTGGCGGGCAGGTTAAATCCCTGCAGGTTTTAGCATAAAAATATTACACGTAAATATGATGATACTACTATTCGAGCGTACAACTTCCATTACCTGGTGCCAGATACGCATCCGATGTACGCTAATAGGGAATTCAACATTGAATCTAGCGCGTCAATCCGGCCAGATAATTCTCGACCAACGAATCGATCAGTTCATAAACAGAATCGACACCGACTACATCCAGCTTACGCGTTACGGCCAGCATCGTGATACCGTGCACACTGCCCCATAACACGCGTGCGGCCTTACCTACCTGTTGCTGATTATGTGTTGCGACGATCGGTTCCAGCACCTGTTCGAGCATCTCGAAACCGCGCGTGATGCGTTGTTGATACCAGTCAGGCAAGGCATCCTTGTCCGGCAACGCGTGTTCAAAAATAAGCAGCCAGCGCTTGCTGTGTGCGGCTGCATAATCATAGTAGGTTCGACATAAAGCCTTGATGCAGTCCCCAGGTACCTGTTGTGTCGAGATCGTTGTTTCCATGGCCTGGTACAGTTCATCCAATGTGCGGCTATTGATATGCAGTATGAACTCTTCCTGATTTTTGAACACCAGATACAGTGTACCCACCGTATAACCGATCTCGGTGGCGACCTTGCGTGCGCTGAGACCCTTGTAGCCCTGCGCATTGATCAGGCGTTCGGCCGCCGCCAGCGCCATTTCCCTGATTTCATCACGACTGTGATCACTGCGGCGTGCCATATAACCCCCTGAGCAGAATAATATTTTAAAAAAACTATAGCTAATTATTGAACAATGTTCAATTGCATGCTATAAATTAACTGAACAGTGTTCATTTATTCGCAAAAAACCCTGACGGGTATTTTATTTGAGCATTAATTGAACAGTGTTTATTTATATGATTAGTTATATTTATCAATTAGTTATTAATATATGGATAGGGAGAAACAGACAATGAAACACAGCAAATCATTGCTAAAACGTATTAACAGCATCATGGCCATGGCCATGTGCATGCTGGGCGTACAACCACTCATGGCCGCTGGGCTGTTGACGCCGACCAACAGTAATCTGCCGCCCCTCGAGATCCGTGATCACGAAGTCACGGTCACGATCGAGGACGGCTATGCGATCACGCGTGTCGAACAGGTCTTTCATAATCCGCATGCCCAGGACCTCGAGGCACGCTATTCGTTCCCGGTCCCCGAGCATGGTTCGGTCGCCGAGATGACGTTGTGGATCGACGGCAAACCGGTCAGCGGCGAGGTGCTGGAAAAGAAACAGGCACGCCAGCTCTATGAACAGGAAAAACAGGCCGGTCGTGATGCCGGCCTGACCGAGAAGGACAGCTACAAGACCTTCGAGGTCATGGTTTCACCGGTGCGCGCAGGCAAGGACACGCGCGTGCGCATAGTTTATCTGCAACCGGCGCATATCGATACCGGCATCGGCCGCTATGTCTACCCGCTCGAGGAAGGCGGTGTCGATGAACAGAAACTGGCTTTCTGGACCGCGAACGACAAGGTCACAAACAAGTTCAATTTTAACCTGCAGATCAAGTCCGCCTACCCGGTCGATGCGGTACGGGTGCCTAACCACGGCAATGCCGCCATCAAGCAACACAGTGCCGGCGAATGGAACGTACAGATCGGTCATCAGGCAAACCCATCTGCGCTATCGAGCAACGCAAAGCCGAGCACTGCTGACGATGGTGCAGGTCCGGCGGCTGGAGCAAGTGCGAGCACGACCAATACGTCACACCCACTGGAAGGCAGTAACCCACCTGCAGCGGTTAACTTCAAGCCACAACAGGGAAATGCCGTATATACCCTGGACAAGGATCTGGTCGTTTACTGGCGTCACAAGCCCGGCCTGCCCGGCAGTGTCGACCTGGTAACCTATAAACCCGATGCCAGTGAACGCGGAACATTTATGATGGTCGTCACCCCCGGTGAAGACCTGAAACCGATCAGCAAGGGCAAGGACTGGGTGTTTGTACTCGACATCTCCGGTTCGATGCAGGGTAAATATGCAACCCTTGCCGATGGTGTGCAGCGTGCATTGAAAAAGATGCGTGCCGATGACCGTTTCCGCATTGTGCTGTTTAATAATCGTGCCACTGACCTGACTCCCGCTTACATCAATGCGACGCCGGACATGATCAAGCAATATAGTGACAAGCTTGCTGCGATCCAGCCGAACAGCGGCACTAACCTGTATCAGGGTCTGGCCAACGGCATCGGGCATATCGATGCCGATCGTACCAGTGCGATCGTGCTGGTAACCGATGGCGTTGCCAACGTCGGCGAAACCCATCAGCGTAAATTCATCGAACTGATCAGGCACAAGGACATTCGCCTGTTTACGATGATTATGGGTAACAGCAGCAACCGTCCGATGCTCGAGGCGATGACGCGCGAATCCGGTGGTTTTGCAATCAGCATATCCAACAGCGATGATATCGTCGGTCAGATCCTGAAGGCCAGCAGCAAGGTCACGCATGAGGCGCTGCATGGCGTCAAGATAGAGATCGATGGCGTCAAGACCGCCGATATCACGCCGCACAAGATCGGCAGCCTGTATCGCGGTCAGCAACTGGTTGTACTCGGCCACTACTGGGGTGACGGTCAAGCCACAGTCAGGATCAACGGCAAGGTGTCCGGCCAGACCAAGAGCTACCAGACCAACTTCAGCTTCCCGGGCACTAGCAGCGAGAATCCTGAAATCGAACGCCTGTGGGCCTATGCCAGCATCGAGGACATGATGGAAGAGATCAATAACTTCGGTGAGAAGGCAGACATCAAACAGGCGATTGTTGATCTCGGTGTCGAGTATGGCCTGGTCACTGACTACACGTCGATGATTGTGTTACGTGACGAGGTGTTCACGGCGCACAATATCGAGCGCAGTAACCGCAAACGTCTGGCCGTCGAACAGGCCGCGCAACAGCAGCGCCAGGCACGTCCGGCCACGAATCGACGCGTGGATACGCAACAACCGATGTATAGCTCCCCTCGTCCGAGCTTTGGCGGTGGCGCCATCGATCCGTGGAGCCTGGCATTGTTCGGCCTGTTGGCAGCCACGCTGGTGATCACAATCCGCAAGGAAAAAAGAAATGCCGCTTGAACACGGCCATAACCGACGCCATGGCAGACCCAGTCTGCCATGGCGTACCTTTTTGTTGAGTCTGCTGGCAACACTGGCCTACATCGGCGCCGGCCCGGCACCCGAGGCCTGGGTATTTAGCCGCGAGGCAATCAACCAGGGTGAGCTGTGGACATTGATCAGCGGACATTGGGTACATAGTGACAGCCGGCACGCCATCTGGAATATCGCAGCCCTGTCAATACTCGGTAGTCTGTTTGAATACCGACTCAAGCACCGCATCTTTACCGAACTATTATTGGCCTCACTGTTACTGTCTGTATGGATCGGCAGGTATATGCCCGAATTACAGGCCTATTGTGGGCTGTCAGGCATACTGAATACGTTGCTGGTTACCGGCGCCATTGCATTATGGCAACGTTATCGCAGCATGTCGCTATTGTTGATACCGGGGCTTGCCCTGGTCAAGAACCTTATAGAACTGTTCAGTCAGCAGGCCATCTTTACCCATACGGCATGGCCGAGCGTACCGCAGGCGCATCTGGTTGGCATGGGTATCGGGCTGTTGCTTGTATTGCTCAGGTCAGGCTTCTCTTCCCAGGCAAGATCAGTACTTACTGCTGCAAGGCCTGAATGATCTGTGCCGGCTCCATACGTTCTTTATAATCATGTTCGGCATGTGCTGCCTTGATAATACCGTCCTTACCTATCACAAACGTACCCGGGATGGGCAAGGCCACTCTGCCCTTGCCGTTGTATGACTCGACATCGAGGCCCTTGCGTTTATACAGACTGACCAGATCATCGGACAGTTTATAGTACAGGCGATACTGCTTCATGACCGCGTCGTCAAGATCGCTCAAGACCTCGAATGGATAGCCCTTCTGCTTGATCTGTTTGACTGACTGGTCCGGTTGCTGCGGCGTGACCGCTACCAGGCGTGCGCCGTATTTCCCGAACGCGGCGCGGTTCTTTTGTAATACATGCAAATGCAGATTACAGAACGGGCACCAGGCCCCGCGATAGAACACCAGCACGACCGGACCATGTTGCAACAACGCCGACAAAGTCACCGGCTTGCCGAAGGCATTTGTCAACGTGAAGTCCGGCGCCTTTTGCCCGGCCTTCAGACCCGGTGAGGGATCATGTTTTAGTGCCTGTACTAACGCATCCTGCATCAACTTGCGCTCGGCAGGACTGAACTTTGCCCCTGATTTCTTTTGCTGTTGCGCGCTCTTTTTCAGCATTAGATCGCGCTGCTCTGTATAACTGGTTGCACCTTCGGCATATACGCCAGGCATCTGCCACAGGCACAATGCCAATAACGGGATTGAAATTGATGGTTTTTTCACGTCAAGCTCCTTGTGCTGCTCATACAACTATAGAACAATTCAGCGCATAGGATTTCAATCCTCTTATTCCTTAAAGAAACTCTGATTAATTCAAAATAATTGAGTCATTGCGAACGTAGCGCGGCAATCTGTTAAATAGAATCATATAGTTACAGATTGCTTCGTCGTTGCACTCCTCGCAATGACATAAAATGTCGAATTTATCAGAGGTTCTTTAACATAAACTCCGGATTAGAACTATCTTGTCAATAGTTGCTGTTATATATTGTCACAAAGATACATGATTGTTGTTGCATGCGCTGCAACGTTATTTTGCATGGCCGCAGGTCAGCAAGCCTAGAATTAACATCAGGATCAGGACGTATGAAATCAATATCAGCCACAGGTATTTTTACACGCTTTATTGTCGCCATCGTGTTGGTGTTCTGTACCTATAACCCGGAAGGCTACTCGTACTATGACTGGGTACTCAAAGACCTGAAGGACATCACCCCACTGAAGGTATTGGCCGGTATCGTATTACTGATCGGCTGGATCATCTACATTCGTGCAACGATCCGTTCACTCGGCGCGATTGGCCTGATCCTGGCCTTTGCATTCTTCGGCACATTGGTGTGGCTGGTCATCGACTGGGGCCTGATCCCGACCGACAGCGTGCGTGCCGTGTCGTATATCATCCTGTTCCTGCTCTGCGCGGTACTGGCGATCGGCATTTCATGGTCGCATATCCGCCGTCGCATCAGCGGCCAGGTCGATGTGGATGAGATTGAGGAGGATTAGCACAGGCTTGTTGGCGATCATTGTTCGTTTTTATCGGCGCATTCGATGCATAACGGCGTCGACGGATCGAACTCGAGTCGCTTCAAGGCGATCTCTTCCTCGCATAGGCTGCAGTAACCATAGTCGCCATTTTCGATACGTTGCAGCGCGGCAGTGATCCTGTTTAGTTCAAGCTGTCGACGTCGTTCGCGCTCCTGCGACATGGCCTGTCCCTGCAACGCATCCATCCTCGACAAACGTCCCACGCTCGTTTGATCCAGGGTGACGGTACTGCTGGCATCTTTCCCTGTTTGTGCAAGGGCAAGTAACTCCATGCGTGACTGCAACAACCGTTCCCTGAAGCTCTGTATCTGTTCGACAGTCAACATTACTGCGCCGACGGCAGCGATACTGCATCGATGATCCACGGCTCCAGGCGTTTGCCGTAGGCCACAGACAACTGATAACGTGGCGCCTGTTGCAAGACGCGGCTTGAGCGCGGCCTGTCCAGAATCCCCTCGAACAGCGAACGGTATTTCCACGGCACCGTGACTTCCCTGATAGCGACAGAGTGAATATTGCCGCTCAGCTCCCATACCCCACCTTTTACCACATGTAGCGAGATCCCGACCTTACCCGCGACAATGATATAGCGTGCACTATCTGCGTATTGTTTGCGCAGGGACTGTTCGTCGTTACCGACATCGATGACAAACAAACGCGAGTTCCTGGTTTGCTCACGCTCCAGCATACGCTCGGCATTCTTTAACTGGTTTTGATAAATGTCGCTATGCGGATCACGATCGAGCTGCTGCCGTTTTTCAAGCAGGCCTTTCTGAGCATGGTCGAGCGCCGCCTGATAGGTAGCACCGTCATATTCCAGCACCAGCAGGGCCTCTCTGCTGCGCAATTTTTTATACGCGCGTCGCCCCTGTTCGCTGTCCACTGACGGCGACACGTCGTAGCCCACGAGCGCAAGTTTTTTTCGGTCAAACCATGCCGGCGAACCCGAACCGGACAAATAATATTTATGCGCGCGGCCGCTGGCGACACGATAGTTCAGGCGCAGGGCAATACCGCTGTTCTCGCGGTTTCTTCCATACCGGTAAGGCAATGTCAGTTCGCGCTCGGTCAATGTTATCCTGCGCACATCGTCGCCCGCGCGATTATAGTAGACGCCTCCCAACACGACGGCATTTGTCAGCAGCAACAATGCAATGCCGATCAGCAACGGTTTTCTCAGCCTTGAATCCTTCATCGCGCCTCCTTGATCGACAATAGACCCGCGCTGCGCAGGCGTTTGAAAATAAACAGGAACAGGATCGCGGTCAGACCGATGATCAGGAAGAACAGGTATTTCGGCATGATTTCCCACCACCAGTCGAACATCTTCGTATACAGAAAGATGACGAAAAAGACATTGCCGGTATTGACGACTTCGGCCCATTGCCGGCGCAGCCCGATCCAGATCGCCAGCGCGCTGATGATAAAACCGGCCAGTTGATAGCCTCCCTCGATCAATTCGTCATCGGCGTCGATATAACTGGCATCACCCCAGTTGGCCAGTACCAGCACAGGCAACAATAACATTAACAGGCCAAACACGCGGTAAATCGGCGCAAAGCCCCAGTAATGCCGATGATCGATGAATTGCGGCACCATGAATATGATCACAGCCGCCGGTAAAAAGTTTTCCGGGCGTTCGCCAAAATCCAGCCAGTACATGCCAGACCAGGTGCCGGTACGTGCCGAGATAAATGCGGATATGCAAATAATCCCGGCCGCCAGTAACAGGCGCGCGTCGCAACTATAGGCGAGTAGAAACGCAAACGCCGCCCACACAATAAATGCCTTGTCGGATGGAGTGATATTGAAGATCTGTCCGAGCATGACCAGGTTTAGCACAAAACACGCAAACGCAACCATTGCCGCAAGTTTGGCGAAATAGCCGCTCTGGTCACGTGCCACAATCAGCATCGTGACTAAGAACATGAATACCGGCGCAGCGATCAGCAGTGTCACCTGCGTGCTGGTATTGATGCGTCCCCAGTACTGATAGAACAGGAAGAACACACTCGCCGCCAGCGCCAGCGCACCAAGAAATGAAGCAATGCGCATGCCCAGCGACAGCTGGCGGGTGCGCTGGTCATGGTCGATATCATAGGACTGACTTAATTGTGCGACCAGCCCAGCATGATAATCATCCAATGCCTGGCGTTGCGCATTACTCAATTGTAGGACGCGCTCACGCTCGAGTTGTTGCAATTCGAGCTGAAAGGCGCTGATGCGGTCGGCCCGTTCCTGGGCTTCGGACTTGCTCAGTTGTTGCATTATTATATTAGCCCTTGTGCATATTCCACTACTTATACTAATCCAGTCATATCCAATTGCCCAGCCGGGTTTGTAGGAATATTCTGACAAACAATAGATAAGTAGTGGCCTGCAGGCGTCACAAGCTTTCCCATATAAACAACTAATTATAAAAATATTTAATGGAATCGCGTAGAAATCTTGCATATCCATTCAATTACCATCAAAATACAAGCCTTAATTTCAGTTAACAACATTATCAAATGCATGGACCCACCTGATCAATCTCAGGTGTATGATCGATCCGGAGGGGCCGATGTCAGGGAGGAATCATAATGAATCTTAATCATTCCATAAAAGTTCTCGGTATAATCACAGCAGTAACAGTACCCGTCTATTTATCTGGCTGTGCCGCGACCTCGGTTGCGATTGCCAAAAAAGATCTGGATGTGCAGACCAAGATGAGTGACACGATCTTTCTCGATCCCGTCTCACCAGACAAAAAGGTCATTTTTATCCAGGTTCGAAACACATCAGATAAACAGAATTTCGATATCGAGGGACCGATAAAACAGGCCATCCAGTCCAAGGGCTATCGCATTACCCAGGATCCGGAAGCGGCCCACTACCGTCTGCAGGCGAATGTGCTGAGTGTCAGCAAGGCCAGTCCCACTGCCGCACAGGCAGCACTTAATAACGGTTACGGCGGCGCCATTGTTGCCGGTGCTGTAGCCGGTGGCGCTATTGACAGGAGTTACCGCGGTGCAGCCGTCGGTGGTCTGCTCGCTGGCGCCGCTTCACTGATAGCAGACAATGCGGTCAAGGACGTAACCTATATGGCCATCACCGATATACAACTGTCGGAAAAGGCCAAAAAAGGGGTGTTGATTCGCCAGGATAACAAGCAGGATGCCAAGCAAGGTATCGGCGGAAGCCAGCGCCAGACATCTTCCGAGGTCACGAACCTGAAGAAATACCGTACACGCGTCGTCAGTACTGCAAACAAGGTCAATCTGGAATACACAGAGGCCGCACCATTGTTGACCAGTGGTTTGACACGCTCACTTTCAGGTTTGTTCTAGACGGCAGGCACAATAAAGGGGCGCATGTTGCGCCCCTGTTATTATTTACCGGTCGGTCACTAAGGAACACTACCAGTAGTAACGTCCATAATAGTGATGATAGTAACGGCAGTTCCGGTAGTCATAATATGAACGTGAGTATCGATACAGGTCTGCGCAGGTGTAACCTCGCTTCCAGTGCTTGCCCTTATATTCTGCAGGCTTCACATTGCTCTTGGTCGCCTGTTCAATATACTTGTTGATCTTGCCCTCGTCGGGAACACTAAATGGTTTTGCCATGGTTTCCTGATTGAGCCGCTTCTGCATTTCCGCCATATCGTCAGCTGATACAATACCGACATTAACAATGCATAGACCGAGCAATACCCCATTAAATAACTGCATAAAGTTTTTTCTCGCCACTTCCTGTCTCCTTTGTTCCTTAAGAATCAAATAAACTGACTATTGATGAAATCCTGCCCATTCACGCCTGAAAATGAAATCACCCCCCGGATCCGTATGAGCTGATTGAAATCATAATAATTATTGCGGAAATTTTCAATCCGTATACAACGCATACCGCTGTGTTTGTCGGTCGATATTATTCAGATATGCAGATCAGAAGAATAGCTGTAGCAGCACATATTTGATTATGAACGGGTATGCGCGGCTGTAACGTGGCGATAGATTGTAAGTGGATCTTACAGGAACTTGCACTGGCGGCTACTCACGAACATCTCAGCAGATTGTGTTTTCTCCGTGGTAGCTACCAGCCAAGTGAAGCCACATGACCTTGATCAATTAATATGATTGATCTTCAGAATTGCTTGGTGAATTTGAATTCCTTTTCCTGCGTTTCACCTTCGGGCTTGACCGAAAGTGCAAAGGTCAATCTTTCACCATTGCGCACGCCGAAATCACTGATGTAATAGACCGCTCCACGGTCCTTTAACTCACGTAATTTCATGCGCCGCATCATACCGGTCAGGTTGAAGGCATTGCCATTGACATTGGCCTTGACCGACTCGGGTGCATCACCCGCCTTGTTCCGGTTTATGACAACGGTCACGACCGCGCGTTTCGGATCCCGTTTGATACCCACTGCCTTGGCCACATTCGGCTGCAAATGGTCACTGGGAAACGCGTTGTAATGGATGGTATAATCCTTGTAATTAATCTGGTTTGACTCTGCAGCAAGCAACTGCGGACTTAGATATACCGTGACTATTAGAACAACAAGTCGAAATAAATTAAACATAACCTACCTCCTGCCTATTGCTGCTACGCGTCTATTAATTTAGACATTCGCTATTGATAATATATATTCCATGAATCCTGTATTCGCTAATTAAAGTTACTTATGTGCGTACATATGAGTATTAGACTATAAGTTTAAACTTATACTTAACTGCACGTTATGAATTGCCCCACAGGCATATTTTCAAGCCGGTCATCTTGGCGATAGCAATAAAAAAACCCGCCCAGCAGTACTGGACGGGCTGTTGCAGGCGCGATGATGAAATGCCTGCCCGGAACACCGCGAAGATCAGGCCGCTTTCTTCTTCCTGCGTGTTTTACGTTTGGGCTTGTTCAATACCCTGTCAGCCGATGTTACGCCTTTCATATATGCCGTGGCTCGCTTGACTGTCTCTCTCAATCCGGCAAGTTCTGCATTGTTGGCGTCTTTTACTTTTTTCACTTTGGTGATTTCACGGCCAACCATGCCCAGTTCCTTTACAACCGCGCTCAGTGCCTTGCGATTATCTGCCGTGGCATCCTTCTTCAGTCTGGCTGTGGCCGTTTTTTTGCGCTTGCTTAATGTCATACGCTTTTTACTGAGGCGTTTGCTGCTGGCGGCCAGTTTTTTTGCTTCTTTCGTGCGTTCCGCAACTGCTTTTGCACCGCCTTCACATATGCTGGTCAAACCTGCCAGTGCCGAATCAAGTGTCTTGGCAATAGCAGCACTTTTTACTACCGCTTTCTTTTTTGCTGTTGGCATCTTATCTCCTTCATGTATATAAAATTCGTATGCGTGTATTGTTATCTGTCAACCTTTATACACAAAAACCGCTCAAAGACTAGCATCCTGTCAGTTTAATTACCAGTAAAGCACAAGGAAAATAGCTGCATAAAAAATATTTCCCGCCATGGATCAATGCCGGATCATGATACAAACGTAAAATCAATAAGCGCCAGCTTGTGAATTTCTTCAACTAAGCGATCGAGTTGCTGTTCTGCATAAGGCTTCATTTTAACCTTTCCCCAAATAGGCGCGGGCCAGGCCGCATCATGCTTATAACGCACAATATGATGTATATGCAGTTGCGGCACGATATTACCCAGTGCGGCGACATTCATTTTATCGGCATTAAAGTGCGTTGCCAGTATCCGCGCCAGGTGACATGACTCGGTCATCAGCTGATGCTGATCATTGTCGCTGAGCTGATAGATTTCACTGATGTCATCACGGTCCGGAACCAGGATAAACCATGGATAATTAGAATCCTTGTGCAACAGCAGATGACAGAGAGTAAATCTGCCGAGAAGCACGCAATCATTTTGGAGCTGGGGATGTATGACGGGCATATAATTATCCTGCAGATAGATCAGACTACATGATCCACTATCAAGGATTACTTGTAAATCCGCTAATCCATCCATTGTGGATTGCCCGCGGCAATAATTCTGGCAACTCTTCGCCGAGGTGTCCCCCTAGTTGCGCCAGACTATTTCCCTGTTGAATAAATTGCAGCAACCTGTATATGGAAGCGTTGACCGGGGTAACCAGGGGTTCAAGGTTTTGACGATGGATGCATAGATATTCGCAGCCCTCAAGGGCGGGAATACTGCCTACTTTTTCCTGTGCACGATGGCGCTGCCAGATCTCGCGCACGGGGTAGTCAGTTTGCATCACGGTGAGAGCGCCAGCCAGGACAAAGTACAGTTGCTCGGGATCAGTGGCGGCTGTTGCGAATGCGTCGTGATCAAAAGGGGCATCATCGGCAGTGTAATAGGCAGCATGCCAGCACCATTCCAGTTTTGCCAACTCCCCGATATAGGGCAGCTCGATAAAATCTGGTGCTTGACTGTGATCGCTCAGGAAGGCGGGAAATGATACACCATACGCATTAAGATCCGCACAATCATCCTCAGCCCGCCAGCAGTATTCCTGCGCCATTCCTTTAAAACAGTCCATACCCAGAATCATTACACACACAGGATAAATGGCTTGCAGCGCACGTACCCGGGTACTGGTGATGTTGTTGCGATATACATGCAGGCGTTCACTGGCGTTCAGACCTGCACTGCTGTCCAGCATATTTTCTGCAGCCTGTCGCTCCTCAGGCTCACCCAGGGGATCGATCCCATTCATAATACAACGTTGGAATTCGCCCAAATCCATAGTCTTAAATCCCGCTTGTATAGCTGGTCTGTTCATCGGCTATGTGTTGTGCGTTAGCCGCTTCAGTCTGTAATACAGCAAAGTCCGGGATCTCGTTGTCCCATTCGATCAGTGTGGGTGTATTGGGAATACGTTGCATACACTGGCGATATAACTGCCACACCGGCTCACTGACGGCATTATTGTGTGCATCAAGCAGAAAACTGCCCTTGTCTTCGTAGCCGCCCAGGTGTATTTCGGCGACACGTTGCAACGGCAGAGTGTCCAGATAGTCAATGCCGGAAAGGCCATGATTGAACTCGTTGACATAGACATTGTTAATGTCCAGCAACAACAGGCAGTCGGCTTCCTCACATACGGCCGCAACAAATTCGGCTTCCGACAAACGGGAATGGCGATAGGTCATATAGCTGGAGACGTTTTCGATCAACAGGCGCTGCCCCAGATACTCCTGGACCTGGCTGATGCGCGCGGCGATATGTTGTACCGCTTCGTCGGTGTACGGCAGTGGCAACAGGTCATGATAATGAGTACCGTCCAGGCTGCTAAAGCAGAGATGATCGGAGACCCAGGCCGGCTCATAGCGCTCCTGCATATGTTTTAGAGTACGCAGGTATTGCTGATCCAGTGGGTCAATGCCACCCAGTGACAGACCGACACAATGCAGCGTGAGCGGATAATGTTCACGTATTGTCAAAAGCTCATGCGCAATACGGCCACCCGCTGCCGTGTGGTTATCCATCAGCACCTCAAACCAGGGGACTTCGGGCAAGGTATCCAATACTTCACGGACATGAGGACTGCGCAGGCCGATACCGGTACCGCTTATATTAGCCACCGCCCGCTCAATCGGGCGGTGGCCGCTTAGGGCCAGGGTAGACAAAACTATTTCTTAGCCGGTTTGACCTTGGCCACGACGCCACCGGTAATCTTTGTGCAGGTACCCTGCGGTACATAGACCCATTCGGTATCGGCATTATCCACAGTGGCTTGTCCTGCACAGGCATGTTTTCCATCCAGGGAACCGCAATCGTTCATACCGGTCTTGGCTATGCCTGCACATTTCTCCCAGGCCTTCGGTTGATCCGGAACCGCATGTGCCGAACCTGTCGACAGACCAGTGATGGCCAGAATACCGGCAATGGTGGAATTGATAATCGCTTTATTGTCTTTCATGATCTTGCTCCTTTGATTTCAAGTGATTCGAGTGACACCCTTTTTACTGCGCGACTAGCAGATGCCTGCCATACTAGACCTCTGTAACAGGGGTTTTCTTACAACACAAACAATATAATTGCTCAAACCCTACCCCATGATAATAGTCAAGAAAATACAATACATAGAGACTGTAATAATATTTTTACACTATAAGTAATAATTTCACCGAATACGAGGTCTATACATGTAATGAACAACAAAGACCAGGAATTCGAGGCCCTCGTGCATGCCTATTCGGCGGATGTATATCGCTTTGCCTACTGGCTGTGCAAAAATGCCAGCCTGGCTGAAGACATGACCCAGGAAACCTTTGCCCGCGCATGGAAATCAATCGACGGTCTCGTCGATGATCGTGCGGCAAAGGCGTGGCTGATTACCATCCTGCGCCGCGAGATTGCGCGCCATTTCGGTCGCAAGCGTGTTGATACCGTCCCGATCCAGGAAACGAACATTGAAAGACTCGGCAACAGCCCGGGGCTCAATGCAGCGGAACAGCTGGAGCTGCATGATGCGATTTTCAAGCTTGACAATAAATACCGGGAACCGCTGTTACTGCAAGTCCTCGGCGGCTATAGCAGCCAGGAGATTGGCACAATCCTCGATCTGCCTCCATCCGTCGTGCTGACGCGCGTGCACCGGGCACGCCAGAAGCTGCGCAAGGCGTTGAGCCCCGAGACGGAAATCAGCAATGTGGTACGCTTATGAGCAACCAAACTACACCCAACTGCACACATGCCCGTCGGGCACTCCTCAGTGACCCAGGCCATATCGCCGATGACATTCAGCAACATTTGCAGGCTTGCCATCGCTGTACACAGTTCGCACACGAACTTTCATGCCTTGATACCGATATCCAGACGGGATTGAATATAAAAGTACCCGACAAACTGGCAGACAGGATCCTGCTGGCTAAAGGTGTACGCCAAAGCCGTCATTCAAACCGACTCGGTGTCTGGCTCAAGGGTGTGGCCGCCAGTGCCGCCCTGCTCATGACCAGCATCGGTTCGTACCTGTACCTGAGTGCGCCCTTGCTGGTCGAAGAGATTGCACTGGCCCACGTCAGGGATGAATTACATCACCTCATTGACAAGGACAATATCGAACTGGCGCAACTGAATAACTTGCTCGAACCGTTAAATATACGCATGCGCAACACATCACATACCATCAACTATGCCGGCAGTTGCAAAATCCACGGCTCGGCAGGTGTGCATGTAGTGCTACAGGGCGAACGTGCTCCCGTGACATTATTGTTTATGCCGGGCGAACATATCAAAGCACGCAAGACTATCGAGGACAATTCGTTCAAAGGCGTGGTATTGCCACTTGCACAAGGCAGCCTCGCTATTGTCGCTGACAAACAGGAGACACTGGAGCCTTATGAACAACGGATTCAGGAACAGCTGACAACGATCTAGCTATATTCTGCCTGATAGTCAGTCATCGGCCACAAGCTGCCGTTCCTTCCGACCGTCATCCCCGAACGACTTTGTCGGGGATCCATTCAAATATTGCAGTTTCAGAGTTTTTACTCTGACCCCAAATATTGTTGCTCCATGGCTCAATCAAAAATCCCATAATGATAGGCCCCTTCAATCACACCACTCGTATAATATCCTTTCAAACCCTTGACCCCCCCTTTTGCAAAATACACCTTCAATTCAGGGTTCTGATTCATTGCCTTTTTTACATTTGCCACCAATTGATCATCGGCATTCTTCACAAGAACTCCGCAAAACCCTGCTGTCAGCGGAAAGATATCGTTCCCGCTGTCCCCGCAAAATACAATATCCTCTTTCGCAGCACCGAACTCTTTAGCCACATACTCTAAGGCAGTTTGCTTTGTCGCACTTGCTGGTAAAAAGTCGAGAAGACCTTTCCCGTCCTGTGAATCAAAACTGTATACGATTACTTCATCAAACTTTCCCTTTACCAGTTCATCAACTTTTATCAGCACCTGGTCTTTTTTTTCATGATCAACATAATAACTCTGCTTGAATTGGTTCAGATGCTCACTTTCCTGTTCCCGCATACCATTAATCCCGGCTACCGCATCTCTTATTGCCATGGCATCCCACCTTGGACTCTCCCTCTTGACATGATCAATCCAACCATCATCAAATTTCCACACACCATCCTCATACTTTCTAATCGAAGTGCCGACGTCAGCGCACAGAATATTTGGGTATCTGACCCCAAATTCTTTTATCGCATTCTCGGTCAGGGCAAGATTTCGTCCCGTTACATAAATGACGAGAACGCCGTTTTTTTCTGTCAGCTCATTAAACATGCTGATGGCTTCACTGTCATTCTTCCAACTGCCATTTGGGAGCAGCGTTCTGTCTAAATCGGTAGCTAATATTTTCATTTTAATCCTCTACGAAAAGTCGATCCCGTGCATTCTCGTCTAACGATATGACATCTCATTTTCGTTACCACTATTGTCCTGATGTGTAATGCTAAAGCTATAGTCGTGTAAGTCCGCATTCAAAATCGCCACACACTCCTGATGATTCCAGGTCAAGTGCAGGCGGTGCTCATCTGTGTCCATGACTGTTAACTCACCATTAAATGCTGGCGATGTATTCCGCAGCCTTATGATCTCCAGCTGATCTCGCACAACAATGTGTTTGAGTCCTTGCTGGATATCGCCATTGGAGAGTGCCGTACGATTGATTTCCTTATGCCCTCCCGCACCGCCTTTATCTGCTGCTGCGTAATCGTTCTTGCCGGCAAATAGATCCAGATACCACACTTGTGGGATACCCGGCATAAACATTTGAATTGCCCGGGCGAGACGCAACTTTTGCTCATCTTCCCCCAACGCACTGAAGAACGTCGCATTTACCTGGTAATACGATATTTTCTTGCCATCCGGGCCATAGAGGTCTTTTACTCTCCCACCCCTGTCAATTAATCTTTCGATGACTGCATCGATCTCTTCATCGCTTAATAATCCCGCTCTTGAAATATCGCTATTATCTTTACCTCTCAAGTCAAGGATAGGGATACCGTCATGACAGCCAAGCATATTAATCGTTTTGATATTTTTCTCTATTAGCTCGTTAATCCAGCACAGAAGATTCCGGTTTGTCCCCTGATCCAGAGCATGAATAACCAGGCCGGGAAAGAAAAAGTCATAGATGGGAAATCCATTGTCAGCCATTTTCTCATGGAGACCATCGCCATACTCCGAGTGAATTTCAGGCAGGAGAATCAAATCATACTTGTCGGCCATCCGCTTCACTCTATCCAGATACTCCCACGTACCGGGTTCATTGAAGAAATTGACCATACCCGGCTCCTTGTGCAAATAGGCGAATGCATCAAGCCTGACTAACCTCCCACCGTGATCACGTAACTTCTTTAAAGTCTCATCATAATAATCCCAGACCTCCTGCGATTGAGCGTTTAAATCCATTTGCCCCAGATATTTACGATTTTGCTCAACAACGGAAACAATATCATCTTTGTGATGGGAAAAGTCGCCGAGGTCTATATCGCTAATGTCCCGCTTCGCATTCAATACATCATTCAGGATTGCCGCTATACTCTCCGCGTCCTTGTGCGTGAGCTCTTCAATCCTTAATGTCCGTAACAGATCGTGGGCAGTGACCTCGTGATAAACAACCTCCTGATAAAATGTATTCCAATATGGCCTGTCAGTTCCATCCGGAAAGCGTACTTTCAATATCGGAAGACCCGGTTTTCTCATGAATAGCTTCTCGAGATGCTCTTCGTATGGTATCACGTGACCGTCAGGGCCCAACTCTCCGTATGAATTCCAGAATTTGTTCCAGTCAATAAAAAAGTCCTTATATTTTGATTCGTCTCCATGCTTCAATAGATCCTGAAACTGGGGAGATCCTGCGGATAGATGGTTCAAAACGAGATCAAACTTGAACATGACATTGAGTTCATGGAGCTGTTCCAAATCTTCACGGGACACAAGCTCATCATTGAGATCGTAATCAATGATAGAAAAACCGCGATCCAAATCACTATTAAATATAGTAGGAAGGATGTAGAACAAAGAAAAAACATCTTTGAATTCCGGCATCTTCAGCATACGTATAATATCAGCCAGTTTTCGACCAATGCTGTCAGGGTAAGCGTTAAAAATTACGCCTTTCGGCAATTCTGTTTTTGTTGAATTAGCTTCGATTTTCATAGCACCCACCCAATTATTGATACTTTTTTCGTGTCCGTATACATCGTAAATTTATCGATAGTGTCCGCTAGATAGGCGTGAATATGTGTAACTATTATAGTGGGTAAACAGTTTTATGGGAATATTTTCAGGTCCATGTTGCTGCAGCTGACGATGGCCGGCAGGGCTTACGGGCTTAGCGCCCTTTGTCTAAAGTCCGCTTTGGGTCCAGACTGTGTAAAAACTCACTATTCTCCGACAACATGACCCAGAACAGTTTCAGCGCACCTGTCACAGTCGTAGCGCCGCACTAATAGGCGTA
>CAMYJD010000009.1 GCA_947258655.1 uncultured Gammaproteobacteria bacterium
GTACTACAAATTGCCATTCCGTGTCAGTGCCGAATGGATGAAGGGCGAGGGCGTCATCTTCCAGGGTCCGGACAAGCCAAGCTTCGGTCTGCTAGGTCCCGGTGTGGGCAATCCCAATCATCCATTCAATGGCCTGAATCCGGATGCAGAAGCCACCTCCTGGTATATCGAAGGTGGTTACTATATTCCCAATACCAAGTGGGAGCTGGATCTGAGGTACGCCAAGTTCAATCGCATGGATAACCAGTCGCCTACCTCTTTCGGACCACCAGCTGGACCTCATCAGAATGTTACGCCTGAGTTTGAGTTTACCGAGTTGACATTGGGTGTGCAGTATCATATCAACAGGAAAACACGTCTGACATTGAACTTGTCCAAGAATGAAGCCGAGGCTGTTACCTATGCTTCAGGTGCAGGACCGAACAGTAATCTTGACGGCGTTGATAACCGCTATGCATTACAGTTAACACATATCTTCTAAGTAAATGATATAAAGTTAATTCAATGATCTTTACAAACCCCGGTTGATCCGGGGTTTGTTTTTTCAAGTCGAAAATATATTGATTTATGAGGTTAGCATGTTCAAAAAAACAGGAATGATTCTTTGTATTGGATTCTTATTACAGGGTTGTTCTGGGGCATTGGTAAAACAACAGGCGGCCGCCGTCACATCCTCTCCATCCGCCGCAAGCGTCTATGCCAATGGCCAGAAGCTGGGGCTAACGCCCTTGCACCACAATCTTTACAAGGCCTTCCCGGCAGGCTGGGAAGACTGGGAGTACTCGGCGCGCGGTACCCTGGTCGTGAAAAAAGAAGGCTGTCAGGATTTTTCGCTGAAGATCAATGATCTTATATTGAGCAAGCCGATACATGCGGAGCTGAATTGCAGTCAGGTAGTCAAAGACCAGGCAGTGATGCCGACGGCCGTCATGGAAAAGGCAAAACCGGCGGCAGCGCCAGCAGCGAAGCCGGTTTCCGCTATAGAAAAACGCTTGCGCGAACTGGAGGCCCTCTATAAGAAAGGTGTCATTACGCAGCAGGAATACAGGGAGACGCGTAAGCGCATTCTGGGGGAATTATAACAATAGGAGTCAGGAGTCAGGAGTCAGGGTAGTCATGTGCTGGCGCCGGCTGTTTGATCAATTTCATGGATATATCTACCATAAAACCATTTATTAATAATGGTAAAATAGCTTATGTTGTAGATATTCGCATACAGGGATTGACAAGTATTATATAATATTATAAAATTCTTACATACTGATTATCCATTCATTTGGTTAATCTGACTCCTCCATCCTCCTTTGGTGGATATTTTGAGGCACGGCTCCTACCTTTGCCGTGCTTTTTTTTGCCTGAAATTCAGGCTTTTTGGTTTTTCAGGCCAAATCGAGCCGAAACTGGCGATTAACGCTTGAGTATCATGCATTTCTTATGTAGAATTTCCGGCTCTCTAGACCATAGGTTTAATTTTTCGGAGCAGGATTCAATGAAAACCTTTAGTGCAAAACCGGCCGAGGTGACACGCGACTGGTATATTATCGACGCCGAGGGCAAGACCCTGGGGCGTATGGCCACAGAAATAGCACGTCGCCTGCGTGGCAAGCATAAGCCTGAATACACACCGCACGTAGATACGGGTGATTATATCGTTGTAGTCAATGCAGAAAAGATCCGCGTTTCCGGCAACAAGATGAAACAGAAGCTGTATCATCACCATACCGGTTATATCGGTAATCTGAAATCGATCAGTCTGGAAAAATTACTGCAGAAGTCGCCGACTGCGGCGGTTGAAAAGGCAGTCAAGGGCATGTTGCCTAAAAACCCTCTGGGCAGGGCCATGTTCAAGAAGCTGAAAGTCTTTGCCGGTAGCGAGCACACGCATGCCGCCCAGCAACCACAGCAGCTGGACCTTTAGTAACCCGGTTAACTTTATTAATAGCGCAATTTTGGAATAAATTATGGCAGCTACAGAACAATATTCAGCCACCGGCCGACGCAAGACCTCAACAGCACGTGTCTATCTGCGCCCTGGAAAAGGTGATATCCAGATCAACAAGTGTAGTCTCGAGCAGTACTTCGGTCGTGAAACAGCACGCATGCTGGTGCGCCAGCCGCTGGAACTGGTGGAAGCAACAGACAAGTTTGATGTCTATGTTAACGTTACAGGCGGTGGCATCAGTGGCCAGGCCGGTGCGATCCGTCATGGCATCACCCGCGCCCTGATGGAATATGACGAAAGCCTACGACCAGCATTACGCAAGGCCGGTTACGTGACCCGCGACGCCCGTAAGGTGGAGCGCAAGAAGGTTGGTCTGCACAAGGCACGACGTGCGCCGCAGTACTCGAAACGTTAACACGTTTCGAGTAGTAGCTGGTGGCGAGTTGCTAGTAGCTAGGTAAAAAGGAGATGACGCATGGAGGCGTTAGAGAATCTGGATGTTTGGAAGCGCGCCTGTAGGCTTTCGGTAGACATCTATCAATCACTGCATTCGTGTAGTGATCTGGGTTATAAAGATCAGGTTACACGTTCCGCATTATCGATTCCGTCAAATATAGCCGAAGGATATGAAAGGGACTCATTAAAGAGTTGTGTTCAGTATCTGAGCATCGCGAAAGGTTCATGTGGAGAACTCTGGACACAACTGTTGATAGGAAGGAAAGCAGGATTTGTTGCCGATGAACCAGGAAAGCAACTTACGCAAGAAGCCAAAGAGATTTCTAAAATGTTGTTTGGTTTGATAAAGCATTACAAGGAAATTAAAGATTAATAAAACCTAGCTACTAGCCCCTAGCAACTCGCTACTGATTTCATTGGGGAATCGTCTAACGGCAGGACAGAGGACTCTGACTCCTCTAATCAAGGTTCGAATCCTTGTTCCCCAGCCAAAAAAATAACAACCCGCCACCGGCGGGTTTTATTTTGCTGCGTGCAAACATCGGGGTCTTGAGCGAGGTCGCTTCGTAGTCAAAAGAAATTAATCAAAATAGATGCCACGCATATTCGCGCGCTTGTGTATTCTCGGTCAGGGTATGCATGTCTATCTGGCGATGTTGTGTGATTGCATCATTATGGTAGCGGCCAGACGGTCTTGATAGTCATTCGATGGGGTTGAGATGTTTTATTCGATGACTATAAAATCCACTTATGTTTATGTTTTAATGGGAATAATCATTAAGCCCCCATATTTGTGTAGCAAAAACACAACAATTTTGATGCTAATGTAGCTTTTGTGAATAATTTTGTTGCATTAACATAAAATGTTGCTATAGTTCACCACGTCTTTACAAAAATATAACTAGATTTTCATATTTATAGAGGAATTCCATAAATGAACAAGAAATTACTCGCACTTGCAGTCGGTACCGCATTCAGTGCTGCTCCAATGATCGCTTCTGCTGGCGTTACGGTCTACGGCCATGCACAGGTTGAAGTAGCAACTGTTGACACTGGTTCATCTGACCAGACAAGGGTCGATGATAATGCCCGCGGCCGAATCGGCATCAAGGCCTCTGAAAAACTCGGTAACGGCATGACCGCGATCGCCAAGTACGAGTTCCGTACTGATACTGCGGACGGTGTACGTACATCAGATGGTGGTCCTCTGACAGCACGTGAAACGTTTGTAGGTTTGAAGGGCGGTTTCGGTACCGTTCAACTGGGTAACGTCAAGTCAGCCTATAAATACACGGGTGGTGTCAAGTATGACCCGTTCACTGCCACAATGATCGAAGCCCGTCGTGCCAACGGTATGACCGGTGGTGCGTTTGGTCACAATGGCTTCCTATCAAACAGTATCAGCTATATGACACCGAAGATCGGTGGCGGTTTCACCGGTTGGGCAACCTATAGCCCGGATGAAAACGCAACGGTTGCACAGGCGGGAACTAACAATACGCAGAATGCAGCTGGTGATGGCGACTACAGCTTCGGCCTGAAGTTTGGCCAGAAGGCCTTTGAAGTGTTCGTTGCCGGTGTCAGTAACGACAGCGCAAGCTACGAATCCATCAAGTTTGGTGGCATGTACAAATTCGGTAACTTCAAACTTGTCGGTCAGTATGAGCAGGCAGAAGCCGGTTCTACAGATATCGATGTCTACTTCGTCGGTGGTCAGGCCAAATTCGGTAGCAATGTACTGGTTGCCCAGTTCGGTAATACCGACACTGCAGGTGGTACAGACCTGGATTACTTCACTATTGGTGTGATCCACAACCTGTCCAAGAAGACACGTCTGACAGCTGGTTTCCGTAACCACGATACAAGCGCTACTACTGACACTGATACATTCGCTGTCGGCATGCGCATGAAGTTCTAATAAAACTTTAATAAAGCTGTAAAGATTGAACGGGGCCTTTTGGCCCCGTTTGTTTTTGTGGGGCAGGGAGAAGGGGAAAGATACAAGGGCAAAGCTTGTAAATACCGTGATAGATGTCCTGGTCAAACGCTAATCCCGGGTTAAAAATTCGGCTAGCAAAAATCTGTTGTTTTTCAACAAAATTGTTGCATTTGTGTTTTCTGTTGCTATAGTTCTACATGTCAATAAATAATTATTACTTGAGGAATCAATCAAATGAATAAGAAATTACTTGCCCTTGCCGTAGGGACAGCTTTTGGGGCGGCACCAATGTTCGCATCTGCCGGAGTGACGGTTTATGGTCATGCACAGGTTGAAGTCGCTACTGTTGATACTGGTTCATCTGACCAGACAAGGGTCGATGATAATGCCCGCGGCCGAATCGGCATCAAGGCCTCTGAAAAACTCGGCAACGGCATGACTGCAATCGCCAAGTACGAGTTCCGTACTGATACTGCAGATGGTGTTCGTACATCTGATGGCGGTCCACTAACCGCACGTGAAACTTTTGTCGGTTTGAAAGGCAGTTTCGGTACAGTCCAGGCGGGTAACGTGAAGTCAGCCTATAAATACACCGGTGGTGTAAAATACGATCCATTCACTGCAACCCTGATCGAAGCTCGTCGTGCCAATGGTATGACAGGTGGCGCTTTTGGTCATAACGGCTTCCTGGCCAACCACCTCAGCTATATATCACCAAAAATGGGTGGTTTTCAAGGCTGGGCTACATTCAGTCCGGATGAAAATGATGGAAACGGCGGTGCGTACAGCTTCAGTCTCAAGTTCAGCCAGAAGGCATGGGAAGTATTTGTTGCCGGTGTCAGTCCCGACACTCCAACGGGTTTCGATTCTATAAAGTTTGGTGGTATGTATAAATTTGGTAATTTCAAGGTTGTTGGTCAGTACGAGACGGTGAGCTTTGAAACAGCGGGTACGCCTGACACGGATGTCTACTTCGTTGGTGGCCAGGCCAAGTTTGGTAGCAATGTACTGGTTGCCCAGTTCGGTAACACGGATCCGGGTGGTTCATCTGCAGATCGGGACTACTTCACTATCGGTCTGATCCACAACATGTCCAAGAAGACTCGTCTGACAGCAGGTTTCCGTAGCTTTGACAACACAAGTGGTACTTCAGAAACTGAAACATTCGCTGTTGGTATGCGTATGAAGTTCTAAAAACTATATAAAGCAGTATGGTTTGAACGGGGCCTTTTGGCCCCGTTTGTTTTTTTAAAGGCAGGTAAAAGATACACGAAGAAAGATAAAAGATCATGGTCTTGGTTGAAGAATAAATCCTTGGGCATTATGCAAGTATGTAAACCATTTTTGCTATTATGTGCAGATGGATGATTATTCGCTCATTGGTTTATTTGTTAGTGCCTTTATCTCGTCTACACTGTTTCCGGGCGGATCTGAAGCGGTATTGCTGTATATGGCGACGCAGCAGGATTATGCATGGTCGCAGTTGTGGTGGATCGCGAGTGTCGGTAATGCCCTTGGAGGTATGACCTCGTGGCTGTTGGGATTCTGGGTTGCCAGTCGCTATCCGGCACAGGCATTGATCAAGCCCGGTCATCAGCGCGCCCTGGCATGGATTCAGCACTGGGGCAGTCCGGTGTTATTACTGTCCTGGCTACCTGTGGTCGGTGATCCATTGTGTCTGGTTGCAGGATGGTTGCGCATGCACTGGCTTGTCTGTGCCCTGATGATCCTGGTCGGAAAGGCCGCCCGTTATGGGGTGTTGTTGTATATTGTGGCTTAGAGTAAAGGGCAATGATGCCGGATTCTACGCTTATTCGGGCAGGGCTTACAATGACCGAGAAAATAAAATTCATGTGCTGATTGATGCGACATTTCCTCAGATAAAAACACTAATCTCCTTTGATTAATATATGCTAATATTGCTTCACGATGAGCCGTATACGCGAAATTCCCTATAATTACACATCTTTCTCTGACCGCGAGATCGTGATCCGCTTTCTTGGCGAGGAGATGTGGGATGTCATCAACGCATTGAGGAGCGCGCGCCAGACCGGGCAGTCGGCGCGTATGTTGTTCGAGGTGCTCGGTGACATGTGGGTCGTCGTGCGCAATCCCTTTATCCAGGATGATCTGCTGGAAAATCCCAAGCGTCTGGCCTCACTGACGCATGCGTTACAACACCGCCTTGACCAGATCGTTGACCGTGCTGCCGGCAATGAAAGGGTCCTGCGTCTGGCTGCGGCAGCGCGCGATGCGGTTGCTTCATTTGAGCAGTGTTTCCCGAAACAGAAAAGCCTGCGCCAGAAAACACAGAAGCGCCTACTCAAGGTAACGCGTAAGGACAATATCGACTTCGGTGGTCTGGCGCGCGTAGCGCATGTCACCGATGCCTCCGACTGGCGTGTCGCCTATCCGTTTGTCGTTGTCAGCCCGGATAGCGAAGCAGAAATGGCCCGCGTCGTCGCGGCCTGTTTCGACCTGGGTCTGTCGGTGATACCGCGTGGTGGCGGCACCGGCTATACCGGTGGTGCCGTACCACTGCAAGAAAACAGTGCCGTAATTAATACCGAGAAACTCGAAGCGTTGGGCCCGGTGCAGATGCGCAAACTGGAGGGCGTGGATACCGAGGTGCCGACCGTACGCGCCGAGGCCGGGGTCGTGACCCGCAGGGTATCGGAACTGGCCGAGAGCAATGGCCTGATGTTCGCGGTCGATCCCACCTCGCAGGACGCCTGTACCATCGGCGGCAATGTATCGATGAATGCAGGTGGCAAGAAGGCCGTGTTGTGGGGTACGACGCTGGATAACCTGGTCTCGTGGCGCATGGTTACGCCGGAGGCAAAATGGCTCGAGGTCGAACGCCTTAATCATAATCTCGGCAAGATCCATTTGCAGGACATCGTCGAGTTCCGTATCAGCCGTTACAAGGCCGATGGCAGGACGCTGGAAGGCGAGCCCGAACTGTTGCAGGTACCCGGCCATCACCTGCGTAAGCAGGGGCTGGGCAAGGATGTTACCGACAAGTTTCTGGCTGGCCTGCCGGGAATACAGAAGGAGGGCTGTGACGGCCTGATCACCTCGGCGGTCTTTATTTTGCACCGTATGGCCAGGTTTACGCGTACCGTGTGCCTGGAGTTTTTCGGGGCCGATATGGGCAAGGCCGTGCCGGCGATTGTCGAGACCAAGGACTATCTGGACCAGCATGACGGTGTCGACCTGTCCGGGCTCGAGCATCTCGACGAGCGTTATGTTCGTGCCGTCAATTACAGCACCAAGGCCGCGCGTCAGGAGTTGCCGAAGATGGTGCTGTTGATCGATATCGCTGGTGATGATGAGGATACCGTAGCCAGCGCCGCATCCGAGGTCGTGCGCATGGCCAATGCGCGTGACGGCGAGGGTTTTGTTGCCGTCAGTCCCGAGGCACGGCGGCGTTTCTGGCTGGACCGCTCACGCACCGCAGCGATTGCCGCGCACACCAATGCGTTCAAGATCAATGAAGATGTCGTAATCCCGCTGGACAGGCTCGGCGACTACAGTGAGGGCATTGAACGCATCAATATTATCCAGTCGATTCGCAACAAGCTGGTCATGACTGCGGCCGTGCTCGAGTACCTGTCGACCGATATGCGCGAGATCAGGGTGCATGAAGAGTATCAGGACAGCGAAGAAAACAATGCCATTATCGACAGCAAGAAGCAGGCTGCGCGCGCACACTTGCAAGTGGTCAGCGAACGCTGGCAGGCGATTCTGGACCATCTGGATGATGAAGCCAGTGAATATCAGTCCCTGCTCGGGGATGTCGATACCGAATGCATCACTGCAGGCGACACGATACTGCAATTGTTATTGCGTCGCGACCTGAGGATCTCCTATCGCCAGGAGGTTGAAAGGCCGTTGAAGGCGATATTTTCCGGGCGTGAACTGGAAGCGGTGCGCGGACGTTTCGACCAGATCCATAGCGACATACGCTCCAGTCGCGTATTTGTCGCCACGCACATGCATGCCGGGGATGGCAATGTACATACCAATATACCGGTCAACTCCAATGACTATCAGATGTTGCAGCAGGCCGAGCGCGTCGTCGACGAGGTCATGGAGTTGGCCGTATCGCTGGACGGTGTTATTTCCGGTGAGCACGGCATCGGTCTGACCAAGATCCAGTACCTGTCGGATGAATACCTCGACAGGTTTGCTGAATACAAGCAACGGGTCGATCCGCACAACCGTTTTAATCCGGGCAAGCTGAGCAAGGGCTCGGGACTGGAAGATGCCTATACGCCGTCATTGCGCCTGCTGCAACAGGAAGCCCTGATACTCGAGGCCAGCGAACTCGGCAGTCTCAATGACGATATTCGTCATTGCCTGCGTTGCGGTAAATGCAAGCCGGTCTGTAACACGCATATCCCGCGCGCCAATCTGTCCTACTCGCCGCGTAACAAGATTCTTGCCACCGGCCTGATCATCGAGGCCTTTCTGTACGAGGAGCAGACCCGGCGTGGTATATCGGTTCGCCATTTTGATGAGATGAACGACATTGCCGACCATTGCACAGTCTGTCACAAGTGCCTGACCCCGTGCCCGGTGGACATCGATTTTGGTGACGTGTCCATACGTATGCGCAATATCCTGACCGCGCAGGGGCAAAAGCGTGTCAACCTGGGCACGCGTGTGTCGATGTTGTTCCTGTTTATCAAGGACCCGCTGGCAATTAAGCTGGTGCGCAAGGGCCTGGTGCAATGGGGCTATCGCATGCAACGCCTCGGCAATAAATTCCTGCGCCCATTACTACGCAAGGGTGCAAGCCCGATACCGCAGATCACGACCGGTAAACCCCGGGTCAGCAGTCAGATCGTGCATCTGATCGACAAGCCGATGCCGAGCAACATACCGCAGCAGCCGATGCGGGCGATACTGGGTCTCGAGGATGGCAAGACCGTGCCGATCATAAGGAACCCGGAGCTGGCCACAGACAACGCCGATGCGGTATTCTATTTCCCCGGTTGTGGCTCCGAGCGCCTGTTCAGCCAGATTGGCCTGGCGACGATGGCGATGTTGTACAAGGCCGGCGCACAGACCGTGCTGCCGCCCGGCTATCTGTGTTGCGGATATCCGCAGACTGCCGGTGGTGATGAAACCCGTGGCCACAAGATCACGACCGAGAACCGAGTGCTGTTCCACCGGGTTGCGAATACGCTGAATTACCTGGATATCAAGACCGTCATCGTGTCCTGCGGCACCTGTATGGACCAGCTGCTGCAATATGAGTTTGACAAGATCTTTCCCGGTTGCCGTCTGCTCGATATACATGAATACCTGATGGAGAAGGGGATAAGCATGGACGAGGCTAGCGGCATCAACTACCTCTATCATGATCCCTGTCATACACCAATGAAGACCTATGCCCCGATCAAGGTCGCTTCGAGCCTGATGGGACAGGAAGTCGTGCTGTCCGATCGTTGCTGTGGCGAGGCCGGCACACTGGCGGTCTCGCGTCCGGACATTTCCACGCAACTGCGCTTTCGTAAACAGGAGGAATTACATAAGGGCATACAGTCCTTCACCGGGCAAACTGTTGTCAGGAACGACGAAGTCAAGTTGCTGACCTCTTGCCCCGCCTGTCAGCAGGGCCTGGCCCGCTATGCCGACGACACGGGCCTGGAGACCGAATACATCGTCGTCGAACTGGCGAGTCATGTGCTCGGTAAAGACTGGCAACAGGATTTCGTGTCCAGAGTGAGTCAGGGTGGCATCGAGCAGGTATTGCTGTAACCCTAAAAAGGGGTCGGTGACAAATGATAATCATTAGCGTTACCGCCATATTTGCTTAAGCTCAGAAATATTTTATTATCAGGCAACATAATGGAAAAGTGTTGTTCGGACAGAAGGATTTGTTATGCCAAGAAAGCCACGTCATTATATCGCTGGCATGCCCTGCCATGTTATTCAGCGAGGAAATAACCGCCAACCCTGTTTCTTTGCCGAACAGGATTATCTATTTTACCTATTGTATTTGAAGGATGCCTGTCAACGTTACAAGGTAAACCTGCATGCGTATGTGTTGATGACCAATCACGTCCATATGCTGATGACGCCAGATACAGCGGATGGTATCTCGCGGGTCATGCAGTCTTTGGGTCGTCGCTATGTGCAGTATGTGAATTTCGAATACAACCGTTGTGGAACTTTATGGGAAGGAAGGCATAAGGCCAGTCTGGTGAATGCCGAGGAATATTTGTTCAAATGCTATCGTTATATTGAAATGAATCCGGTGCGCGCGAATATGGTCAAGCATCCGCTGGATTATCGCTGGTCCAGTTATCGGGAAAATGCACATGGTGAGGGATATCGGTATGTTGTGCCACATAACCTGTACGTTGAATTGGGTAGTGATTGCACAGGAAGGCAGGACGCATACCGTGAATTGTTCGCCATCGATCTGTATGAGTCGGATATTCAGAGCATTCGACAGGCGGGGCGTTTTTCGGCACCGTTAGGAAATGACCGTTTCAGGGGTGAAATCGAGCAAGTGTTGGGGGTGAGACCTGGTCAGGCGAAGAGGGGACGGCCAAGGATAGAGGATGAGGTGGCTGTTTACTCTATATGAGAATGAGACGCATTTGTCACCGACCCCTTTAAAAGTCCTTTGGCTTGTGTGTAGCTTAGGCCCTGGATGCCGCTTTTCTGCATGGATGCCTTCAATGAGTTGGCCAGGGCCGATGCGAATACGCGTTGGTAATATGGCAGTGATTGCAGGTAGACAGGCAGTACCTCGTCAATGGAGTCCGCAGTCAGTAGTGATTGCTCAAATTCCTTGCGCTTTTCCTCGATGAGCTGTTGCAGTTCATTATCCTCGGCGCTCCGGCTGTCCAGTGTCAATGTCCAGGTGATATCGTCCTGGAGTATGCATTCTCCGATATACTGGCCCATGAAAGACTCGCCACCTTCGTGTGGCGAAATCAATGACAATTGAAAGCGGTCGTTGCGTTTGTACAGCCAGTAATTTTTGCCGAGTACAGGCTTGAAATGAAATTTGCTGTGCAGCACGAACAGGGATGTAAACAGCTCATTGGTAACCTGGTCGATCAATTTCGGTGGAACGGCAATCATTGTCCGGCTTTGGGCCAGACTATCCAGTACAGGCGCCAGGCCCTTGCCTTGTGGATTGGGTTGTTTGTGCATATTAAATAAGCATCGAGGGATGCCGGGTCTCTATTAGTCGCATGTTTATAATAATACGAATGGGCCGGTATTGTCATTGCGTTGTTGTTGGGGTTATTACTCTCTGCCTTTGACGGTAATGGTTATCAAAGCGATAGGGTGTATATTGAAAAACCATAACGACTTTAGAGCTGCTGGCGCAAATCCTCGCCAATATACACACCATCCTGTCGCACCAGCAAGGCACATCTGTATATTAATTTGTTCTATGCCTGTGCGTTTCTGCGCTAGCCAGGCCTGGCAGTACCACTAATATAATTATGATAAGTTGTTGCAGGATATTGGAAATATAATACTTTTCAGCTTGTTGGTATGAATATTGCCAATATATTTAGGTATGGCTGTTTACGAAATTCTGAAGTTTCTTATTCGAGGGCTAATGCGATGGAATTTTACCAGTATGATATCAGTTCACCGGAGATACAGTCGGTATCCAACGACAGGACAGATAATAATGTGACGATACCTGAAACAGACCAATTGCTACATGAAACGCCTGCGTTGATGCAATTGGAACATGAGCAAAGTGTCCGCCAACCCGATCATGCGATAGTAATTGACGCCTATGACAGGTATTTCATTGACAAGTAACAGGATGTTGTCTGTCGTTACTGTAACAGACATTTCATTGATTAATAGTGCTATGCTACCTGCTGTCAGTGTAAGGGGGATGTATTAATGGCGACAAATGAAAAGAAAGTCGGCACTGCCAGGACATCGGTGAAAAAGAAAGCGACAAAGAAAACGAGCAAAAAAACTGCAACAGCGAAGAAAGTTGCGAAGCCAGGCAAGAAAACTGTCAGCAAAAAAACCGCAACAGTGAAGAAAGTAACTAAGCCAGGCAAAAAAACGGCATCTATCGCAAAGGTCAGGAAATCCGATAAAAGCACTGCTGTGACGAAGGTAAAAAAAACCACGACAGCGAAGAAAAAGGCCCCGTTAAAAAAAGCATCTGCCAAAAGCATTAAAGCTGACGCACAAGGTTTCAGTATTAGTACAGAGCAACGCCAGGTGTTGATCGAAAAAGCGGCCTTCCTGATATCAACCAAGCGTCATTGCGGGTATGACGATCAGCACCGCGACTGGCTGCAGGCGGAGGTCGTGATCGATATGCTATTCACCACCGAGCCCTGATCCTGTCTGCCATTTTCCGGCTGTACTACAGTAACTGTTGTTTGTGGTGGTGACGCCTGTCAGGTATTAAGTATCACATCACAGACCTGATCGATTTGCGCCGTACTGAGTCCGGGATACATCGGTAATGAAAGCACTTGTTGGGCAGCTTGCTCCGCTATTGGAAGCGATAGGTCCATATAGTCATTCCGATACACTGACTGCTGATGAAGCGGGATAGGGTAGAAGATCGCGGATGCAATGTCAGCCGCTTTCAGTGCTTCATGAATCGCGTCTCTCCTATCGCTGCGAATCGTATACTGATGATATACATGTATACTGTTTTCCTGCTCGCTTGGAATCGCTATCCCGCTATTAGCAAGTCGTTCTCCGTATCGTCGCGCATTTTCGCGGCGTGCATTATTGAACTCATCGATGTACTTGAACTTGATGCGCAGAATCGCAGCCTGAATTTCGTCGAGTCGGCTGTTATAGCCGATCACACTGTGCCTGTAAGGCGCATCGCTGCCATGGTTATGTAATACACGGATCCTCTCTGCGATAGCGTCATCGTTGGTAATGACCATACCGGCATCGCCATAGGCGCCGAGGTTCTTGCTGGGATAGAACGAAAAACAGCCGGCATCACCAAAAGAACCGGTCATCCTGCCATGGTAACTGGCGCCAAACGACTGCGCGCAGTCCTCTATCAGTTTCAGGTCATGTCTGCGGCAGAGCTCGGTCAGTGCATCCAGGTTTGCCGGCCGGCCAAAAAGATGTACGGCTGCAATCGCGCGGGTTTGTGGTGTGATGGCCGCCTCGATCTGGTTGATATCGATA
The DNA here is from genome assembly GCA_947258655.1 of uncultured Gammaproteobacteria bacterium. Taxonomy (GTDB): domain Bacteria; phylum Pseudomonadota; class Gammaproteobacteria; order JAADHQ01; family JAADHQ01; genus JAADHQ01. The sequence continues at coordinate 13,509 of CAMYJD010000009.1, forward strand.
TTAAAGCTGCTCTTTTCGATATCGATAAAGACCGGTTTTGCACCCGTATAACTGATCGCTTCGGCAGTGGCAATAAATGTAAATGGTGTTGTGATGACCTCATCACCGGGACCGATTCCACAGGCGAGCAGGGCCAGGTGCAAGGCATCGGTGCCGGATGCGACCGGGATGGCGTGACTGACATTACAGTATTCGGCGATCTCGGAGGCCAGCGCCTTGACATTCGGGCCGAGGATAAAGTGTGCAGAATCGAGCACTGACATGACAGCCGAGTCGATCTCGGATTTCAATTGATTATACTGTTGTTTAAGATCAACCATCGGTATATTCATGATATGTAAGCTCCGTTATCTCGCCCGGTATTGATGTTGTGGCCGTATTAACTTATGGCGACATTGTTTTTGCGAATGATGTCCAGCGCGACTTCCAGCGCCCGCTTGCCGTCTTCGCCGCTGACCACAGCAGGTGTGCCTTCCTTGATGGAGTGTATAAATGCCTGAACCTCGGCCATCAGAGAATCGGCATCCTCGAAGGACTGCTCTTCCACGCATATAGGCAATTCACCCTGCTGCTCAGACGGGTCATCGCAGGTATTGTGATGAGTGATTTTATGCGCGAAAAAATCTATCGAGATATAGCTGTTATGCTGGAATATACGGATCTTGCGCATATGTTTGTTACTGACGCGACTGGCGGTTAGATTAGCGACGCAGCCATTGGCAAATTCCAGGCGGGCGTTGGCAATATCCATGCCGGAAGTCAATACCGGAATACCTACGGAGCGTATATCTTTCAGGGGGCTGTCTACCATGGATAATATGATATCAATATCATGGATCATTAGATCCAGGACCACGTCGACATCGGTGCCGCGGATATTGAATGGCGCCAGACGATGGCTTTCGATAAATACAGGATTATTCTGATCACCCCAGATCGACTGCAGGGCCGGATTAAACCGCTCCAGGTGCCCGATCTGGAACACAAGCCGCCGTTCTTTCGCAAGGTCTATTAAAGCCTGGGCTTCCTCCGGTGTTTTCGTAATCGGTTTTTCGAGGAGCACATGTACGCCCGCTTCGAGAAAGTCGCGCGTTACCTGGAAATGGTGTTCGGTCGGTACGGCAATCGATACAAGGTCGACTTTATCCAGTATTTCGTGATAGTCGGTGTAGGAATCGGTACCATGCTGTTGTGCTATATGCGCGCCGCGCTGGGGATCTGTATCAATGACAGCAATCAGATCAGTCTCTGCCAGCGTGGCGTATTTCTGCGCATGGTATTGACCCAGATGGCCAACACCGATAACGCCTGCGCGCAATACATTCATACGATGCACTCCTTATCAATTAAATTACATTGAACCGGGTAGATGCCAGACTTTAAGCAGCATAACCCATGGCTATCCTGTAAGGAAGGGTCTGTAGCGAAACAGGGTAGAGGATGCATGTACTAGCTATAAACGGTTATCAATTCAATAAGCAATCATAACCGATTTGCATGTCTATATACTACTTTCCATATCGAAAATGCTGTGCTCGTTAGATCGTGAAATGCTTTCCAACTGTATGGATGGTCGGTCACTGATCGATGCGTATCTGCAGGCATGTGTAAAAAGGACAATTTCGTAAACAGGTCTACTGGACTGAGCTGACGCCAGTCATGGAGTCAATATGATCGTCTAATTAAGTCACGTTATTGGTAATCTGTCCTGAAAAATGGATAGCATCATGGCGGAACGGACCAGGTAAAAGAACCTTTTATGCAGGACTGGGACACGCCGGTATTAATATGACAGGCCATTGCAATCCCATAATGTATAAATGGGGTTATACTGTAAGCCCCTATAAACTCTAATGTTTTATTGAAGTTATGTATGCCCTGGTCGCTATCCTTATTAACTGGGTAACCATCACTCACTGGAGTTGTATGTTCGTTTTCCCGGAAAACGTTAATAAATAGGCCTATGGATCAAGCAAAACAAATTTCACCGATATTCGGTTTTGGCATTCGCCAGAAACTGCTGTTGATCCTGTTGATAGTCCTGTTAAGCGCATTGACGGTGAGTGGCTGGATGGCGTTGGAACACGAAAAGGTCAATACCTTGCAGGAGATCAACCAGCGTGGATCGGATATCAGTCGCTTCGTGGCCAAATCACTCAGTTTCAGTGTTATCGGTTATGACTACCATACGATCCAGTTACTATTGGATGAAATTACATCCTCGGGGGAGATTGGTTATGCCCGGGTGATGAATCAGAAAGGCAATGTAATGGGTGAGGCTGGGGTGAGGGAGTCGGGGTATTTTTCCAGTCTGGTGTTGTTTAGTCAGGATATAAAGCTGGATGATGATGTGGTCGGTAAACTGGAGCTTGGTCTCAGTACAGCAAATACTATAAAGCGTCTGGAACAGAAAAAATATGCCATATTAAAGCGTGAGGCAATCATCGTATTGCTGATCGCTTTGGGTGAGTTTATCGCCCTGTCCATTTTTATTATCCGTCCGGTGCGTATTATGGCGAAAACCCTGGCCGATGGAGTAGACGAAAACGGTCATATTACCGACATGATTCCTGTCGTGTCACGCGATGAATTTGGGCAACTGGCGGAAAGTTTCAACTATCTTGGTACCAGGCTGAATGAGGCGAATGAGAAATTACAGGCAAAGATTGACCTGGCAGACAGGAAGTTACTGGAAACCAACCAGCAACTACGCGCCCAGTCGGAAGAATTAAGGATCATGAGCGACAATTTCAAGAAGCTGGCCAGGACTGACGCATTAACCAGCCTCTGTAATCGCAGGCATTTTGAAGACTTGATGCATACAGAGCTGAACACAGCGAGGCGGCATGATGAATGTAACAGTATGATAATATTTGATATTGATCACTTCAAAAAAATTAATGATGACTATGGTCACCCCGGGGGAGACAGTATTTTAAAAGATCTGTCTGCGTTGCTGAAGGAACGCATTCGCAAGACTGATTTTCTTTGTCGTCTTGGTGGAGAGGAGTTTGTAGTGTTGTGTAAAAGGGCGGACAAGTACTCAGCCATGCTTGTGGCGGAAGAATTGCGTGAAACAGTGGAAAAAAAACGTTTTTCATTTGCCGGGCAGTCAATCAAGATTACCATCAGCCTGGGTATAGCGACGACCGGGCAGTCTGGTGATTACGAAGACCCTGATGTCGTTTATCAACATGCAGATCAGGCGGTTTATCACAGCAAGCAGAAGGGGCGTAATCGTTGTACACATTTTGACGATATCGGTATGACGGTACCAGAGGGCCAGGTAAATGATTAACTCGTGTCTATATGTTCATAAGCGGATGATCCTGATCAGTGTTTTAATCTTTATTCTGCTTATTGCTTATAACACAGAGGCAGACAATGAGCTGGAGTTCGGCTCGGTTGCCATGGATATCCCTGCGGTGATGCATAAGCGTCTGAATCCGTTGACACGTTATCTGGAAACGTCCCTGAGTCGCAAGGTGAGTCTGAAGCTGTCACCCAATATGGGTGTTGCTATCAGGGAAATTGCGCTCGGGTCGGTGGATATCGCCTATCTGACACCTGTCGCATATCTCAAGGCACATGAGCAGGGTAGAGTGAAACTGGTTGCTAAGACAGTGACTAATGGCAAGGCATCCTTTCAGTTAATGATTGTCGTCAGAGCGGATAGTGCGATCAAAAGTGTTGCCGAGCTGGCTGGAAAAAGTTTTGCGTTTGGCGACAAGCGTGCATTACTGCAACGCGCAACAGTCACGGCGGCAGGATTGCAAACAGAGCAATTCTCCGAATACAGGTTTCTCGGGCATTATGACAACATCGCCCGTGCTGTTGTGAATGGAGACTTTACGGCGGGCATTCTCAAGGACACAATGGCTTTGAAGTGGCAGGAAAAGGGTCTGCGTATTATTTATCGGTCACCGCAACTACCGCCATATAATATTGCTGCCAGTAGCAAGTTAGATGACAAGACCCTGAATGCGTTACGTCAAGCATTCCTTGCGCTGGATGTTAGAAATCCCGATCACCTGGCCATTATCAAGGCATTGGACAAGAAATATGACGGTTTTGCACCTACCAGCGATGCTGAATATGATGTGATTCGTAATATGATCAAACCTTTTTACAGCGGAGTCAGCGTCAAGCATGAATAAAAATGCATTAACTATGTGATTAAGCCATGCCATGCTGATTAATGACCACCATCATATGCTTTGTCCTGAACATAGTAAAAAGGTCAGGTATGACCTGCCTTTTTACAAATATTATGTTGCTCAGTTCTAGCGTTCCAGCTTTTTAACGCCGTCCTGGGTACCCAGTAACAGTACATCGGCCGGTTTGAGTGCAAACAGTCCATTGGTGACCACGCCGGTAATGTCGTTTAGCTGTTTTTCCAGTCCACGCGGATCGACGATTGACAGGTCATGGACATCGAGAATGACGTTGCCGTTATCGGTAACGAATCCTTCGCGATAGACCGGTCTGCCGCCCAGTTTGACCAGTTCACGGCCAACAAAACTCCTCGCCATCGGGATGACTTCGACCGGTAGCGGAAATTCGCCGAGAACATCGACCAGTTTGGAATCATCTGCGATACAGACGAATTTGCGACTACAGGCAGCAACAATCTTTTCACGTGTCAATGCGCCGCCACCACCCTTGACCAGGTGCAAATGTTGATCGCTCTCGTCTGCGCCATCGATATAGACAGAGATCTCATCAACGGAATTCAGGTCGAATACCTGGATGCCATGTCCACGCAAGCGCTCTGCACTGGCTTCAGAACTGGCGACCGTACCATCGATGGTATGCTTGATCTCAGCCAGTGCATCAATGAAATAATTGGCAGTTGAACCGGTACCAATACCGATGATGCTGTCCGCTACGACATATTCGATCGCCGCCTGTGCGACCATTTTCTTAAGCTCATCCTGTGTCATTTCAGGCTCCAAATAGTAAATAATCTGGCGAAATGATACGCCGGAGCGCATGAATTGTCATGTTTTTTGCGACTATCGCATCCTATTTTACAGATCCTACGGGTATCAATAACTGATTCAGGGTCATTGTCGTCGGCCTGGCACAAGCGCTGCCAGTGTGCGGGCAGATAGATAGTCATAGACTGAAGCTATATCGAGTAGCTGCAACGATGGCGACAGCCTGTTTCCAAGCTGTTCGACCCGTGATAATGCGGGCTAGGCAATTTGCTCTCAAACTGTTACTTTTATGCCATGACTGACGAGTATATCAACAAGATTCTGCAGGCACGTGTCTACGATGTCGCCAAGGAAACTGCGCTGGATAAGGCGCCGATGCTGAGCCGCAAAATGGGCTGTAACATCTATCTGAAACGCGAGGATACACAACCGGTTTTTTCCTTTAAATTGCGAGGTGCCTATAACAGGATGGTGCAATTAGGCGAGGCTGAAAAGGCGCGTGGCGTGATCGCGGCATCAGCCGGGAACCATGCCCAGGGAGTTGCGCTGGCAGCGTCGAGACTGGGGATGCCCGCTACTATCGTGATGCCGCGAACGACACCGAGTATCAAGGTTGAATCGGTGCGAAACTATGGCGCTCATATAGTATTGCATGGAGATACCTTCGATGAGGCCTATGAGCATTGTCAGGCCCTCATCGAAGAACAAGGGCTTGTTTTTATACATCCATTCGATGATCCGGATGTGATCGCCGGGCAAGGTACTGTGGCGATGGAGATCCTGCATCAGTGCAGTGATGATATCCATGCGATATTTATACCAGTAGGTGGTGGTGGCCTGATTGCCGGTATGTCTGCATATATAAAACATCTACGCCCTGATATTAAGGTGATAGGCGTAGAACCTGACGATGCCCCGTGTATGCAGCAGGCCCTGTTGAAAGATGAGCGGGTGATGCTCGACCAGGTCGGCATTTTTGCCGATGGTGTAGCCGTGCGTCAGGTTGGCGAGGAAACATTTCGCATTGCTCGCCACTGTGTTGACGAAATGGTACTGGTATCCACCGATGAAATCTGTGCGGCTATCAAGGATATCTATGATGATACCCGCTCAATATCCGAACCTGCCGGAGCCCTTGCTGTCGCTGGACTGAAGAAATACCTGCAGAGGGAAGCGCTCAGTGACAAGACCCTGATAGCGATCAATAGCGGTGCAAATATCAACTTTGATCGCTTACGCCATGTTGCTGAACGGGCCGAACTGGGTGAGCAACGTGAGGCCCTGCTGGCTGTTACAATCCCTGAAAAGCCGGGCAGCTTTCTAAAATTCTGTAATGCGATAGGCAGACGGGGCATTACCGAGTTTAATTATCGCTATGCTGACGATAGTGAGGCACATATTTTCGCCGGTATTCAGTTGCGTGGAGGGATTCAGGAGAAATATGAGGTCCTTGAGCACCTTCAGGAACTGGGGTATCCGGTACTGGACATGACAGACAACGAAATGGCGAAAATTCATATACGCTATATGGTAGGTGGGCACGCAAGTAGTATAAAAGATGAGCTGGTGTACCGTTTTCAGTTTCCTGAACGTCCCGGTGCCTTATTGAGGTTTCTGACAAATATGGGACAGGATTGGAATATCAGCATGTTTCACTATCGCAATCATGGCGCTGATTATGGTCGAGTGTTAGCAGGGATACAGGTGCCTGAGCACGATCGCCAACGTTTTGATCAATTTCTGTTGCAACTCGGGTACCAGTTCTGGCTCGAAGAGGATAATGCGGCATATACATTGTTTCTAGGTTAGTCCACATGTAATGACGATCACCTGTACTGTTCTTTGCTGGTATATATCTTTTGATCAGACCGATATTGATAATGTACATCTGCAGTTTGTCATCGTCCCGTTGCGCAGCGCATTTAACCATCCATCTCTACTGTATATGCAGTTAATACTCGACGTTCCTGGGCCACACAGGAGTATTGGTCTGTAGCCAATTAATTTTATTAATTTATTGATAATAAAAAGAAAAGGCCCGCAATGCGGGCCTTTAATTGTGGCAGAAAAATCGCAGTTAACGCTTTTTCTTCCTTGTAGCTGCCTTCTTTCTCTTTGGAGCAGCTTTCTTCTTTTTCTTAGCTGGAGCCTTTTTCTTTTTCTTGGCAGCAGCTTTCTTCTTCTTAGCTGGAGCCTTTTTCTTTTTCTTAGCAGCAGCTTTCTTCTTCTTAGCTGGTGCTTTTTTCTTTTTCTTAGCAGCAGCTTTCTTTTTCTTAGCTGGTGCTTTTTTCTTTTTCTTAGCAGCAGCTTTCTTCTTCTTAGCTGGTGCCTTTTTCTTCTTCTTAGCAGCAGCTTTCTTCTTCTTAGCTGGTGCTTTTTTCTTCTTGGCTGGAGCCTTCTTCTTCTTAGCTACAGCCTTTTTCTTTTTGGCTACAGCCTTTTTCTTCTTGGCTGGAGCCTTCTTCTTTACTACTCTTTTCTTAGTTGCCATGTTAATGACCTCCAATAATAAATATAAAGTATCGTTTGCTCGCGATTGAGTATATACCAGTAGCAAGAAAATTCCAGTAAATTCAAAAAAATAATTTCAAATTTTACATTTTGTATTTTCTTTTTAAATCGAATAAAAAAATTAGTATGCGTAATCAATGTATGAATTTATCAAAGCAAAGTTTATTGTCGGCGCTCTCATTAAAAAACTTAAATCTAATTCATGTGTGTTGTGATGATGATACATTTTTACTGTGTTAGTGAGCTAAATCGTATCTTTTTTTAATCTTTTGTTTCTTGCAAACCATAAATTCAACGCACATGGCATTTAAAAACTATTTTTTTATGTTATCAGTACAGTTTTTAGATAGAAATCTAATAACTTTTAATGTGGGGCAGGAATTTTTCTGGAAATTAACAAATTTTTATACTCTGAATGCCTATGCGACCTACACACAGTGATTTTAAAGTCGCAAACAGAGTAATAATGAACATAAGGTGTCGTAATTTTTTACATAATTTAGAATGTGTGACATGAAAAACGTGTATAAAAACGAAAAAATGTCGATCACAATAAAGTTTTTTTATGTTTTTAACGTTTTTTTGATATCAGATGCACTTTTATCAACATTTTTTCCGCAAGCGAATACAAATTCTCGTCTGTTATCTGCATAAGCCCGATTATGTTGACGCATAACATGGCAGATTTCGATTGATTAGTTATTTGCATGCGAAATAAATGCACATTCAGACTGGTAGACACACAAAAGATTGACTGGATGTACGGCATTGCTATTTGTGTCTTAGCAAAACAGGTTTGATTAGTGAATTATTTATACTGACATATTATTTTTTTCATCGGTCAATGAATTTAGGCAGAATTTATGCCCCGAATTGGTGAAATAACTCGAAATCCATCCTTGGTTTCGTCTGATAACGTAACTGATAGCCATAAATGTGCAGAGAAGCGCATGTAAAAATTGCAAGATGCAATCTATTTGTGCGCTCAGATGCATTTGCCAAGCTTTTCATTCGTTATCTGTCAACGTATGTAACGGGTGCATGTTTGTGTAGTGAGCGAGATAGGTAGCCTTGTTATCGTTCTGATGATTACCTATAGATTGTGTTCTCGGTCACAACAGCATGAAGCGGAACATCCCATGCCTGGGTGCGAATATTATTGATCTTCTGGAATTCATAGGCAATTCCGATCAGCTTGGGCGATTGCCAGTGTTGACGGAAGCGCAAGAATGCAAATGTGCGATCATAATATCCACCACCCATACCGATACGGTGACAGTGCTTATCAAAGGCGACCAATGGCGTAATAACCAGGTCGAGGTGTGAAGCAGGAATGAGATGGCGTCCATGGTATACCGGTTCAGGTATACCAAAACGATTACGTTGCATCCTGCCGTTTGTTTTCCATGGTGCAAACCACAGGCGGTTTTTCAGAAACGGCATCAATATCGGCAAGTAAACCGATTTACCCATTTGTCTGGCGAAATCGGCCAGTGCCAGTGGACTGATCTCACCATGCATCGGGATATACAAGGCAATATGTTTGCTATTGATGAAGAAGCGTTGCTTTTTCAGGTGCTCAGTCATTGCCCATGAACAATGCTGTTGGGTCGCGCTATCCAGCTCGCGGCGTCGTTTCCTGATGGATGTGCGACTATGGTCTATGTCCTTGCTCAAGCGCTTATCTCAAAACTGGAGGGGGTGCCGGGCATGCGAAGAAGGAACATATTAGCGATAATTTTTTCTGGAATAATGAATTAAGCGCTGGTTACGGTAGATGTTATTAAGGCCCCGCAGATGCCGTCGCAGCTTTCGCCCTTGAACCTGAGGTTCAGGTGGGAATAGTGGTGATTCATCAGGCTTTCCGCTTCAGGGCGGACTTGCACAACAGTATCATGACACTAGACCCGGGTATGTTAATATGGCTCAAGAATTTACCCGGCTGCTAACAAACATCGCAGGGATTACTATTATAATTCCATTTGCTTGCCTTTTTGCAAGGCCAATTCGATTTTTTCCTGGATATTTTTGACCCGATTGCTGACAGATTGATTTACATCATCATTTTGACCCTTGTTTGATAACAGATCATGGGTGATATTCAATGCGGCCATGACAGCTATGCGGTCAAGCCCGACAACCTTGCCACTATCTCGTATTTCGCGCATTTTCTTGTCAAGGTACTGGGCGCTGGTTCTGAGACTGATTTCTTCATCGGCGGGACAGGCAATTAAAAATTCCTTATCCAGTATATGGACATTGAGGCGCTTGTTTTCTTTGCTCATGGATGTTTCTCCATTGATTTCAGGCGCGCTACCATGGCTTCGACGCGGGTCTTGACCATTTCATTTTTTTTCATTAACTGGTTTCTGTCCTGTTGCAACATGTCGTGTCTATCTCTTAAAGCGCGATTCTCATCTGTCAGACGATCACAGATGTGAATCAGTTCATCGACACGGTTTTCCAGTTTTTTTAGTTCAATATCTACTGTTTGTGTGGGTTTTTCTGCTGTCATGACATGAATATAGAGCGCTAGCAACGCGTGGTCAATGCCCCGGTCCGCCCGAATGATGATTATATGAGGGGATTTTTATAAAAAAATGGCATTTTGTTCCGTTATGACTATTTATTTCATTCGCGATATGGCTTTTTTGCAGGACATGCTAGCATATTCACTTTTCAGACAAGGAACAGAGCAAATGGCCTATTCGATCGATTTTGATGACCTTGAGCATGCATTGATGAAAATTAATGCGGCGGCCGAGGCAGCCGAAGCGCAGGGCCTGATGTGCGGCATTTTGTGTGCACTTGGACGGGTCGATAAGCAGTCCTGGATTCAACAGGTCATTGGTGAAGCGGCTGATCCTGCCGATTTGCTGATGAAAGAGACCAAGGAACAGCTGGATGTAGTTTATCAGGAAACATTGGAATCACTCTATGATGAAGACTATGGCTTTCAGTTGTTCCAGCCAGATGATCAGTCACCAATGGAGGAAAGGATTATGGCCCTTAGCGAGTGGTGTCAGGGATTTCTGCTGGGTTTCAGTATGCGCTCGTTGGATACGATCGAGGGTGAATCCAGAGAAGAGATAGAGGCACTACTGGAAGATTTTGTCGAGGTCACCCGTATCGATGCAGAGGTCAGTGAAGATGATAATGAGGATGAAGAATCTTTAATCGAAATCGAGGAATATATCCGCATGGGGGTTATCTTTATCTTTACCAGTCTTAATCCTGTCGCCGGTAGTGATCGCCTGCAATAGGTGCTGACTGAAATAAAATGACAGGGTACTAGAGATGAATATGAAGGAATTTGCCAAACGCAGAAAACAGCTTATGCGTATGATGGGGGAAGGTGCGGTGGCTATATTACCAGCGGCACCGGTTGCGCTGAGGAATCGCGATGTTGACTATCCCTATCGTCAGGATAGCGATTTTCATTATTTATCCGGATTTCCCGAGCCGGAAGCAGTGATCGTTCTGATTCCGGGTAGAAAGCATGGAGAATTCGTCCTGTTTTGCCGTGAACGCGACCTGGAAATGGAAACCTGGAATGGTAAGCGCGCCGGGCAGCTTGGTGCATGTGAGCAATATGGTGCCGATGATTCATTCCCGATTAATGATATCGATGACATCCTCCCGGGTATGCTGGAGGGTTGTGAGCGTGTCTATTATACCATGGGCGCTCATCCAGAGTTTGATCAGCAGGTATTGCACTGGGTCAACAAGATACGCTCAATGAACCGTAGCGGCTCGCGCACACCGGGCGAATTCGTGTCGCTGGAACACCTGCTACATGATATGCGTCTGTACAAGAGCCGTGCCGAAGTGGCCCTGCACAGGAAGGCAATGAAGGTCTCGGTCGAAGCCCACAAACAGGCCATGCGTGTTGCCAGGCCGGGTATGATGGAGTACGAGATCGAAGCAGAATTATTGTATCAATTCCAACGTAACGGCATGCAGAGCGCGTATTCATCCATTGTTGGTACCGGTGCGAATGCCTGTATCCTGCATTATACTGAAAACAATGCCGCGCTGGAGGATGGCGATCTGCTGTTAATAGATGCGGGCGCCGAGATGGAATGCTACGCGGCCGATATAACCCGCACCTTTCCGGTCAATGGGACATTCAGCAAGACCCAGAAAGCCTTGTATCAGGTCGTGCTGGATGCACAGCAGGCTGCCATCGACAAGGTACGTCCCGGAAACCACTGGAATGATGCACATGAGGCCGCTGTCGAAGTCCTGACCGAGGGTATGGTCGAGCTGGGTATATTGAAAGGCAAGGTGAAAAAACTGATCAACGATCAGGCATACCGACGCTTTTACATGCATAGAACCGGACACTGGCTGGGTATGGATGTGCATGATGTCGGCGACTACAAGGTCGACAGCGAATGGCGCGAACTCGAACCGGGGATGATGCTGACCGTTGAACCGGGCTTGTACATTCCTGCAGGCACTAAAGGCGTGGCAAAAAAATGGTGGAATCTTGGTATCCGTATTGAGGATGATGTGCTGGTGACGCGTGATGGGCCCAAGGTCATGACCGAAGCCGCACCGAAGTCGGTGGATGCGATACAGGAATGGATGGCACGCTGAAGATAGTGATGTGTTGCCTGATACCGTATAAGCGAAACGGGTACAAAAAAGAGTGCCGCAGGTACAGATATGAAAACTGATTATGACATTCTGATCATTGGCGGTGGCATGGTTGGCGCCAGTCTGGCCTGTGCCCTGGCGCCGTTAGCGCTGAAGGTCGGTATTATCGAGCGTCATCCATTCAGGTCGTCTGCGCAACCGAGTTTTGATGATCGCAGTATCGCCCTGGCCTACGGTACACGCAAGATCTTCCAGACCATGGGCCTGTGGGATGGATTGGCAAACAATGTCATGCCAATCAGAAAGATCCATATCTCCGATCGCGGTCATTTTGGTGTTACCCGTCTGGATTCGGTACAGGTCGGTGTGGATGCGCTGGGTTATGTCGTCGAAGCGCGCGAACTGGGCAAGGTATTGCAAGCTGCGTTGGAAACACATCAGCATGCCGAATTGATATGCCCGGCCGAGGTTCAGCAAATAAGTATCAATGAGCAATGTGCCGAGGTCCATATACGACAGGAACAACAGTCACGTTGCCTGACAGCTGCACTGGTGGTCGCTGCCGACGGCAGTCAGTCTGTTGTGCGCGAGCAGCTCGCCATGCAAGTCAGGGAATGGGACTATGGACAAACGGCATTGATCAGTAACATCAGCACCAGCAGGCCGCAGCAGCATGTGGCCTATGAGCGTTTTACTGATAGTGGTCCGTTGGCAATATTACCGATGCGGGCGGTGCTGGAGCGCGGGCAGAAGATCCAGCGCAGTTCACTGGTATGGACCGTGCGTGACGAGCAGGCCGATGAACATCTTGCCCTCGATGATCAGGCATTTCTGCACAGGTTGCAGCGTCGCTTTGGTCATCGGCTCGGAAAAATAGTGCGTGTCGGTCAGCGGAATGCCTATCCATTGCGCCTGCTCAGGGTACCCGAGCAGATACAGTCGCGTGTCGCACTGATCGGTAATGCGGCCCATACACTGCATCCTGTAGCAGGACAGGGATATAATCTGGGTATTCGCGATGTTGCCGTGTTGACGCAGGTGCTTGCCGATGCCTTGAAAGACGGTTCCGATATTGGTGACCTGGATGTTCTGCGTCAGTATGCTGAATGGCGACGACGCGATCACAACAGTGTCATTGCATTTACCGATGGCCTGGTCAGGGTATTTTCCAATCCGCTGTTCCCGGTACAATTCGGTCGTGACATGGCGCTGACAGCGCTCGACTTTCTGCCGCCACTGAAAAACATGCTCGCGCGCCAGAGCATGGGGCTGGGTGGGCGGGTGTCCGATCTGGCCAGAGGGATTCCGATTAAATAAGCACTGTCAGCAGGGTTTATGTCCTGGGATGCTTAATATTTCAACTGTGTAGCCGATAAAATGGACTGATTAGCCATCGGCATACAATTTAGACCGCAGGTGTAACCCCGCAGGTAACACCGCTGTCGAGTTGAGCGGCATTTAAACAAGGAAGCGCGTATGAATCAGCGTAAAAATGCAGTCATATTAAAAGGTTTTGAACAGCACTTTATCCTGCTTTCGTTTTTGACCGTTATCACGGCCCTGATGCTGATGGTCGCACTGGTCATGGGTGCGATATGGATCGTTGATCCATTATTACTGGGTGGAGCCAGTCTGACCGAGTTGCTATATATTGGTGCACTTGGGTTTGCCATGCTCGCGACGACCTATTATTACACCTTACGTATCAATCATCGTGTTTCAGGCCCGGTGTTCGTGTTGATGCGCAACCTGGAGCGCGTCGGTGAAGGTGACCTGACCACGGAAATGCGCTTACGCCATCAGGATCATTTACAGGAAATCTCTGCCTCCTTCAACGCGAATATCGCTTCACTGCGTGAGCGCGTGGACGCCGTCAGATTAACCGCCGAGGCTATCAATACAGCTGGTGTTGATGGGGAAATCAAGCCATTGGTGGAAAAGCTCATCACTGACCTGGACAGGATCAAGATCATACCCTGATCGGGAGTGCATCATTACACGGGTCAATGTTGCTGCCGAGTACAGGATGCATTCATCATAAACATCCGCATAGCTGTGTTTTTGATTGCTATCTGCCCCCGACTGGTGCAGAATTTTTTGCATGCAGAAAAAATATGATATAGCCATCATTGGTGGCGGCATGGTTGGCGCGGCGATGGCCGCCAGTCTGGCTGACACTGCTGTCGATGTATTGCTGGTTGATGCCGGCGAATATTCCCCCGTAGCGCTGACCCAGGATTATGATATTCGTGTTTCCGCGATCACGATTGCGTCGCAGCGGTTTTTGCAGTCTGTTGGCGTCTGGGACCAGATCCAGCAAAGCCGCAGTGCTGTGTTTCGCCAGATGCATGTATGGGAGCAACACAGTGGCGCCGCTATTCATTTCGATGCCGCAGAAATCGGTGCGGAGATGCTCGGCCATATCATCGAGAATCGGGTTATACAAGATGCACTCCTCAACAAGGTGCAGCAGGCTGCCAATATCGAATTTGTCGATAATACACGCATTGAATCATTCCAGTCTTCCACTGCCAACCGGCTCGATATCAGATTTGCCAACGGCAAGGCCTGTAACAGCGGGTTATTGATCGGTGCGGACGGCAGTCGTTCCATGGTCAGGTCGCTCGCAGGTATTGCGACGCACGGCTGGAAATATGACCAAAATGCACTTGTGGCAACGGTCAGCACAGAACAGTCGCACCAGCAAACGGCCTGGCAGTGTTTTCTCGAAGACGGTCCACTGGCGTTTTTGCCATTGCGGGACAATGTCTGTTCGATTGTCTGGTCTACCCGGCCTGAGCACGCACATGAATTGATGCAATTGCCACAGGAGCAGTTCGAGGCACGCCTGACAGAGGCCTTTGAGCATCGCCTCGGGCAGGTTAAATTATGCAGCGAACGCGGTGTTTTCCCGTTGCAGTTACAATATGTCGATCAATACGTAAAGCCGGGTGTTGCGCTGATAGGAGATGCTGCACATAGTATTCACCCGTTGGCAGGGCAGGGCGTGAACCTCGGCCTGCTGGACGCGGCCTGTCTTGCCGATGTCATTCTTGATGCTATCGCCCGGCACAAGGCACCGGGTTCGTATGCGCAATTACGGCGTTACGAGCGTTGGCGCAAGGGCGATAACCTCGGCATGATGTTTATGATGGATGCCTTCAAACGACTGTTTACAACGCGCTCGAAACCGCTGCAATTTGTCCGCAACAGTGGCATCAGAATGACAGATGCGTTAGACCCGTTGAAGGCCGTCATCATGCAGTCGGCAGCGGGCATGCGTGGCGAATTACCTTCCATGATACGCGATGCGAAACGCTTCTAGAGCCACTTGCATGCAATGATTTTCTTTTTAATTAATCCGATGGTTGCTATATGAGTTTCATGCAAATCATTGCGGCATTGATCTCTATTGCCGCGGTCTTCAGTTATATCAATTATCGCCTGCTGAAACTGCCCAGTACAATCGGCCTTATGTTAATGGCTCTGTGCCTGTCGCTGCTGATCCTGTTACTGGATCAGTTTGGGCTGGGTCTGGCGCCGGTCGCCGAACAGGTCATAGAGAGACTCGCATTTGATGAAGTGTTGCTGCATGGCATGCTGGGTTTTTTGTTATTCGCCGGCGCCCTGCACGTCAACCTCGCAGACCTGGCCAGGCAGAAATGGGTCATCCTTGCGTTGGCCACGATCGGCATCATGATCTCGACGCTGCTCGTTGGTCTGGGGGCATGGTGGTTATTCTCCATGCTCGGATTCAGCATCCCTTTTATTTATTGTCTGTTGCTGGGCTCATTGATCTCGCCAACAGACCCGATCGCAGTGCTCGGTATTCTGAAGAAGGTCGGTGCTCCGAAAACCCTGGAAACAAAGATTACCGGTGAATCGCTGTTTAATGACGGTGTCGGAGTCGTTATTTTCCTGGTCATACTCGGTCTGATCAGCGGTGAAGGCGAGCTCGTATTATCCGACGTATTGATGCTGTTTGCAGTCGAGGCCATCGGTGGCATCGTGTTTGGTCTGCTTCTCGGTGCGATCGGCTTTTACATGTTACGTTCGGTGGACCAGTACCAGGTCGAGATCCTGACGACACTGGGCCTGGCGATGGGGGGTTATGCACTGGCGGAAGTCATTCACGTTTCGGCACCGATCGCCATTGTCGTCGCTGGTCTGATGATAGGTAATCACGGGCGCAAACTGGCAATGTCAGTGAAAACACGTGAGCATGTCGATACCTTCTGGGAGCTGATCGATGAAATACTCAATGCCGTGCTATTTGTCATGATAGGGCTTGAGATACTGGTCATCAGTCTGGGTGCAGACCATCTGAAGGCTGGTGTACTGATGATTCCGCTGGTGCTGCTGGCGCGATTGATATCGGTGAGCCTGCCGCTATCTGTTTTTCGTCGCTTCAGGGAATTCAGCCCGGGTGTTGTCAAGATTCTGACCTGGGGTGGTCTACGTGGCGGCATCTCGGTCGCGCTTGCCCTGTCGCTGCCAAAGGGCGATGAACGCGATCTGATACTTACTGTAACTTATTGTATTGTAATATTTTCTATTATGGTCCAGGGACTCACCATCGGACGCCTGATACGGCGCTAATCGCACCCCCAATATAACTTGCAATTATAAATGCGAATCATTATCATTATCGATAAATTTAACATGATTTCTGTATGATTTGAGGAAGTTTTATATGAGCAAGAATCTGTGGCTAATGCTGGGCATGCTCGCCAGCATCATGTTCATGCCATTTGCCGCCCAGGCCGCCGATGAACTGGTGATCTACTCCGGGCGTAGCGACAAGTTTGTGCGCCCGGTTATCAAGGTCTTTGAAGACAAGACCGGCATCAAGGTCACCATTCATAATGCCAAGGCCGCTGAGCTGGTTAATAAAATGCGGGTGGAAGGGGATAGAACCAAGGCCGATCTGTTTATCAGTAATGATGCCGGCAGCCTGCAAATCGGTTCGACGTATGGTCTTTTCGAGCCATTGCCGCAGGAAGTCGTGGCGGCCATTCCATCCAACTACCGTGCAAAAGACAATACCTGGATTGGCCTGTCCGCACGTGCACGTGTGCTCGTGGTCAACAGCAACAAGGCCAAGAAACTCGGTTTCGTCAAATCGGTACTCGACCTGGCTGATCCCCGGCTCAAGGGGCGTCTGGCCATAACCCACAGCGCCAACGGCAGTTTCATCGCCGGCGTGACCGTATACCAGAAGGCCGTCGGTGACGACAGGACATTGGCATGGCTACGCGGCCTGGCGAAGAATTCCGAAGGCAAGGTTTTTAACAAGCATAGCAAGATTGTTAACGCCGTGGCCGAGGGTAAAAAAGACATCGGTCTGGTCAATCACTATTATATATACCGTCATCTGGACAAGGAGCCGCAAGCGCCGATACAGATCCTGATTCCTGACCAGGGTGACAATGGCATGGGTGTCGCCTGGAACGTGGCCGGCGTTGCGCTGGTTAAACATTCCAGTAAAAAAGACTTGGCTAAAAAACTGCTCGATTTCCTGGTATCGAAGGAAGGGCAAAAGATATTTGCCGAAGTGAATCGTGAATATCCGGTACGTGCCGATGTTGCAGCGGCCAGCCAGATTCCGCCAAACGGAAGTTACAAGGTAGCCGATGTCCCGATGGAAGCCCTCGGCGAGGAAAGGGAGGCCACGCTGAATTTGATCGACAAGGCAGGTTTGCATTAATCCGCCTGTTGTTGACAGGCTTGCGGGAAGTCATGACAGGGCCGCGCGCACACCGGTGCACGCGGCCCTCGGCTGTTTAGGTGCGCGGGCGCAGGTATGAATGAAGCAGTCTTTAACTCCAGAACGGGAACCGTGGTTCGTATTATCAATATAGCCAGATCATTGATACGCAGGTCAATCACCTTGCCCTCGTCACTGGCGACGCTGGTTGTCTTGATCGCAGCGATACCGCTGTTGTCTGTTATCTATGATAGCGTCAACATCGGCCAGCAACGCTGGCAAGGCCTGTGGAGTACACGTCTGCCGGAACTGCTGTTTAATACCTTGTCACTGGCCGTGCTGGTTGCTGTCGGTTGTTTCGTCATGGGTGTCAGCGCCGCATGGCTGGTGACGCGACGAGAATTCAGGGGGCGCAAACTGGCGACATGGCTGATGGTATTGCCATTGACCATACCGACCTATGTATTCGCCCATATCTATACGACCTTGCTGGAGTCCGATGGCTGGCTCGGTCAGGCCTGGTTGTTCATTTTTGCTGATACGCTGCCGATCCCTGATCTGTATAACGTCATGGGTGTTGCGTTGGTATTGTCATTGGCGGGATTTTCCTATGTGTTCCTGCTGGTGCGCACAGCGTTGATGTATTCCAGTCGCAGTCTGGAAGAAGCTGCGCGAATGCAGGGCGCCACCCCCGCGCAGGTTTTTCGTAAAGTGAATCTGCCCCTGCTACGTCCTGCCATTGCAGCCGGGCTGGCGGTAGTCGTACTGCATGTCCTGTCCGACTTCGGTGCGGTCAGCATGCTGAATTTCCAGACCTTCACGCTCAGTATATATCTGCAGATGAGCGGTCGTTTTGACTATCAGACGGCAGCCGCCCTGAGCCTGGTGCTGGTTTTGCTGAGCCTGACCTTTTTAATGATCGAACGCATATTTCGTAGCAGGCAGCGTTATTATTCCGGTTCCCAGCAACGCCGATACGAACTCAAGCCGGCCACCCGCGCTCAACAGTTACTGATATGGTCCTGGCTGGGCCTGATTGTGCTGTTTTCGTTTGCGTTGCCGCTTGCATGGATGCTGGTATGGACCGGTAAGGCGATCCAGGCTGACCTGATAGATGCGCGTTTCTGGGAATACGTCAGTAACTCGATGACCGTGTCCGCTATCGTCGCGACGCTGGCCCTGCTGGTGGCCCTGCCGGTCGCCCTGTTCCATGCGCGCAAGCACAGTCGCTACAGTATGGCCTGTATTCAGTTGTCCAGTGTCGGTTTTGTCCTGCCCGGCCCGGTCATAGCGCTGGGGATACTCAGTTTTGTTCTCGCCTGGATGGCGCCTTTGTATGGCACGCTGGCCGCACTGGTACTGGCGCTGATCATTCGTTTTCTGCCATTGGCCGTGCAGTCACAGGAAGCATCACTGCAACAACTGACACCGAGTATAGAGCAGGCCGGGCGTGTACTCGGCGCCAGTCCGTTGGAAAACCTGTTCAGGGTCGTCCTGCCTGTCATACGTCGCGGCATGTTGAGTGCCTGGGTGCTGGTGTTTATCGATACCCTGAAAGAGTTGCCGGCTACATTGTTATTACGCCCGATCGGTTTTGATACATTGCCGGTACGCATCTGGATCGAGGCCAGTGAGGAGATGCTCGAACTGGCAGCCCCTGCCGCATTGATGATCGTTGTCGGGACATTGCCGGTACTGTGGTTCATGATGAAAGCCACGGCAGAGCGCAAGAAATAACCGTTCATTTATCAGGATAGGAATCAATAAGTTAAAATTCCACTTGGATTCCGGGCATGCTCCGGGTATATTAATTCCTCAATTTAAGACTCGACGGGAGATGCCCGGACCATGTCCGGGAGCCGAAGGCGCAACACATCGCTCGGAAACGCTCAGGCAAAAGGACCGTCGGGTTATGTTGACTCTGGAGAGTGATTACCACAGTAATCCACCGACGGGGCAGAGGTGCAGCCGGCAAGCGGCGATCTCAATCTCTCAGGTTGCGGGACAGAGGGGCGGTAACAGGTCGGAGCCTGTTGCCGCCCCTTTTTTTATGACTCAATGTCCGGGAAACTTGATGGGAAAAAGAACACCTTTATATGATCAGCATGTCGCCATGGGTGCGAAGATGGTGGATTTTGCCGGCTGGGATATGCCAATCCACTATGGTTCACAAATAGAAGAACACCACCAGGTCAGAAAGGCCGTCGGTATGTTTGATGTATCGCATATGACTGTCGTCGACCTGAATGGCCCCGGTGCCAGCGACTTGTTGCGCTATTTACTCGCCAATGACGTGGCTCGCCTGAAGCAGCCGGGTAAGGCGCTGTATAGTTGTATGTTAAACCCCGCCGGTGGCGTGATTGATGACCTGATAGTCTATTACATGCGACCGGACTGGTACCGCATGGTAGTCAATTCATCGACACGTGACAAGGACCTTGCCTGGATCATGCAGCAGGCCGAGTCCTATGATGTCCAGGTGTTCGAACGCCCCGAGCTGGCGATGATCGCTGTGCAGGGACCGCAGGCAACAGATAAGCTGAAACAGACACTCGGACAACAGGCCGACGCCGTCATCGATGACCTCAAGGTTTTTTTTGCCGCCGAGGTAGGTGACTATTTTATCGGGCGCACCGGTTACACGGGTGAAAACGGTTTCGAAGTGATACTACCCGAACAACAGGCAGCACAATTCTGGCAGGACCTGCACAAGCACGGTGTTGCCCCGATCGGCCTGGGTGCGCGTGATACCTTGCGCCTGGAAGCAGGTATGAACCTGTATGGTGCAGATATGGATGAAGACACATCGCCACTGGAGGCGGGCCTGGGCTGGACCATTGCCTGGGAACCCGAAGACAGGGATTTTATCGGTCGCCAGAATCTGGAGACTGTACGCAAGAATAAACCAGTGAAAAAACTGGTAGGGCTGGTATTGCAGGACAAGGGTGTTTTGCGTAATCATCAGAAGGTCGTCGTCGCCGGCGTGGGAGAAGGGGAAGTAACCAGCGGCAGCTTTTCACCGACCCTGGGCAAGGCAATAGCCTTTGCCAGTGTGCCGGTGGCAACCGGTAGTGAATGCAGTATCGATATGCGTGGCCGTATGTTAGCGGCGAAAGTGGTCAAGATACCTTTTGTGCGCAATGGCAAATCCTGTTTACCTGATGACATTTAGCCTAATCTTCCGTTGCTGAGCGAGGCAGCGCGGAAAAAGAATAGCGAAAAATTTGATATCTAGAGAGGTTGTTATGAGTGAAATACCTGCAGATCTGAAATATACAAAGAGTCATGAGTGGGTCAAGTTGGAAGACGATGGAACCGTGCTGGTGGGTATCACGGACCATGCCCAGGAGCTGTTGGGTGACATGGTATACGTGGAACAACCTGAAGTTGGCAGTGAAGTGGAAGCCGAGGATGCCGTGGCCGTGGTTGAATCGGTCAAGGCTGCATCGGATGTATATTGTCCGGTCAGTGGCGAGATTGTCGAGGCCAATGAAAGCCTGGCCGATACTCCAGAGCTGGTCAATAATGACCCCTATGGTGAAGGCTGGCTCATGCGTCTGCGTCCGGCGGATAGCCTCGATGTTGAGCAATTAATGGATGCCGAGACCTACACAGCCCATGTGGCTGCCGAAGAGCACTAGGCATTCATGCAGGAGAAGTAGTACATGCCGTTTATTCCGCATACTGAAAAAGAAGTACAGCAAATGCTGGCTACCATCGGGGTATCCAGTATCGAAGAGCTGTTTGATGAAATCCCGGCGTCGTTACGTAATGAAAGTTTACAGGGTGTGCCGACACAGGCGACTGAAATGGAGGTCAGACGGATTATGCACGCACGTGCGGCCGAGGATGGACAGCCGCTGTGTTTTCTCGGTGCCGGTGCCTATGATCATCATATTCCCGCTAGCGTGTGGGAGCTGACCACGCGTGGTGAATTCTATACCGCCTATACGCCATATCAAGCCGAGGCCAGTCAAGGCACCTTGCAGCTGCTGTATGAATACCAGACCATGATGGCGAACCTGAATGCGCTGGATGTATCCAATGCGTCACTGTATGACGGCGCGTCGGCTCTGGCCGAAGCAGTGTTGATGGCCGTGCGCGCCAATCGTAAATCAAAATCAAAGCGTATCCTGATGCCGCGAACCGTGCATCCGAATTATCGCAAAACGGTCGATGCGATTATCGGAAAACAGGGCATCACGATAGAACTGATCGACTATGATCGTAACAGTGGTTGTATAGACCCTGAAACGCTGCCGGCAGATCCAGGCGATCTCGCAGCTGTAGTCATCCCGCAGCCCAACTTCTTTGGTGTGCTGGAAGATGTCGATACCTTGAGCGACTGGGCACATCAACACAAGGCCCTGGTCATCGCTGTTGTTAATCCTATTGCGCTGGCCGTGTTAAAACCGCCGGGTGAATGGGGTACTGATGGTGCCGATATCGCCTGTGGCGAGGGGCAGCCACTGGGTATCCCGTTGTCATCGGGTGGTCCCTATTATGGCTTTATGTGTTGCAAGCAGGCCCTGGTCCGGCAGATGCCGGGGCGTATCATCGGCCGCACCGTCGATCTGGAGGGCAAGCCCGGATTTACACTGACATTGCAGGCGCGTGAACAGCATATCCGCCGTTCCAAGGCGACGTCCAATATTTGCACCAACCAGGGCCTGATGATTACGGCGACAACGATCCATATGGCGCTACTAGGTGCCGAAGGCCTGGAGAATGTGGCCCTGAACTGTCATGCCAATACCCAGCAATTGGTGCAAAAGCTGGCTGACCTGCAAGGTGTGGATACGGTTTTTGACAATCCCGTGTTCCATGAATCGGTGCTCAGGATATCGGCACCGCTGGATGAGATCATGCAAGCCCTGCATGCGCAGAACCTGCTGCCCGGTTATGCATTACAGGATGAATATCCCGAACTGGAAAACTGCCTGTTGGTATGTGCGACGGAAATGCGTACCGATGAAGACATCGATACCTATGTCGGTCATATGCAGCGAATTCTCGGCAAGCATGATACGGTCAAGTGACTGTTCAGCCGAATTGGTAGAGATTATCACATGGCTACGCGCCATTAATTGAGTAGTAGACTTTTAAATAACAATATTCACGAGGAGAGGACAATGGCCAAGATTACTTTGCAGGGTAACGAAATCAATACGAATGGTGATTTGCCTACAGTTGGCAGTGCAGCCCCGGACTTCAAGCTGGTGGATGGCGAATTGAATGATCGAAGCCTGGGTGATTATACGGGTAAGAAAAAATTGCTTAATATAGTCCCAAGTCTGGATACACCGGTATGCGCAACATCGACAAAACATTTCAATGAGGCAGCAAGTGGTCGTGACGATGTGGTTATGCTGATCATATCTGCCGACCTGCCATTTGCTTCGGGTCGTTTTTGTACAGGTGAAGGCCTTGAGAATGTCGTGCCGCTCAGCATGATGCGCTCGAAAAATTTTGCCAAGGACTATGGCATCCTGATTACCGATGGACCATTGGCCGGTGTAACCGGGCGTGCCGTTGTCGTGCTGGATGCTGATAATAAAGTCGTTTACACAGAGCTGGTTCCGGAAATTGCGCAGGAGCCGGACTATGACAAGGCGATTGCCGGACTGGCGTGATTTATCAGGAGAGAGGCATCCTGTTGCAGACAGGCAGGGTGAGTCAGAGTCTTGTGCAGCTTGTTCGTGCATGAACGTAGTTGCACTGAATATTTAATGATAGTGGTTGTATTATGTTGATTTTCGAGAAGTCCAAACAGGGAAGAACCAATCCATCGCAGGCACCGCGGTCACGACCCGAGATGACGGATATACCGGCATCCCTGCAGCGAAAAAAGCGCGCCCTGCTGCCTGAAACATCAGAGATGCAGACCGTGCGCCATTACACGCGCCTGTCCCAGCAAAACTTCTCCATCGATACCAACTTCTATCCGCTCGGCAGTTGTACGATGAAATACAATCCGCGCGCATCGAACAGCCTGTCGATGCTACCGGGATTTCTGGCGCGCCATCCGTTGGGGCCGGATAGTATGGGCCAGGGGTATATGGCCTGCATGTATGAATTGCAGGAGATGCTGAAGGATGTTACCGGCATGAAGGCCGTATCGCTGACACCGGCAGCCGGGGCCCAGGGTGAACTGGCTGGCATGGCCATGATACGTGCCTACCATGACGCCCAAGGTGATGATCAACGCACCGAAGTACTGGTGCCGGATGCGGCACATGGCACCAACCCGGCCACGGCAGTGATGTGCGGATACAAGGTACGTGAAATCCCGACCGATGCCGAGGGCGATGTCGATCTCGAAGCATTGAAAGAGGTTGTTGGTCCGCAGACTGCCGGTTTGATGCTGACCAATCCGTCGACGCTGGGAGTATTTGAACGCCGCATCGATGATATAGCCCGTGTTGTCCATGAGGCCGGAGGCCTGTTGTATTATGATGGCGCCAATCTGAACGCGATTCTTGGCAAGGTGCGCCCGGGCGATATGGGTTTTGATGTCATTCATATGAACCTGCACAAGACCTTTTCCACACCGCATGGCGGTGGTGGGCCCGGTGCCGGCCCGGTCGGAGTCAGTGAGCGTCTGGAACCTTTTCTTCCGGTGCCGATGGTCGCCTTCGATGGTGATAATTATTCGTGGCTAACGGAAAAGGACAAGCCGCAGACGATCGGCAGGCTGTCGGCATTTAGCGGTAATGCCGGTGTGCTGTTACGTGCCTATATCTACGCACGTCTGCTCGGGCGTGAAGGTATGGTGCGGGTGTCGGAATACTCGACCCTGAATGCCAACTACATGATGACCCTGTGTCAGCAAAAAGGTTTTGATCTGGCCTATCCCGGGCGCCGGGCGACGCATGAATTTATTGTCACGCTCAAGCGTCAGACCAAGGATCTGGGTGTCAATACCATGGACTTTGCCAAGCGTTTGCTGGATTATGGCTTTCATGCGCCGACCACATACTTTCCCTTGCTGGTACCAGAATGTCTGTTGATCGAGCCGACCGAAACCGAAGATATGGAAACACTCGATGCTTTTGTCGATGTGCTCAAGAAGATCGAAGAGGAAGCCGTTGAGAATGCAGAGTATGTGAAAGGTGCGCCGTATACCCAACCGGTACGCAGACTGGATGATGTACGCGCGGCACGTGAACTGGATCTTGTGTGGGAAAAAGAATAACAACATGGTTATAGGTTAATATGAAACCAGGGCGTACCGGATTCTCGAGAATTGCGTTTGCCTTTATCTATTCCATGAAGGGTTTTCGCGCCGCGATAAAGCATGAGGCGGCCTTCCGTCAGGAATTATTGCTGGCGCTTATCCTGGTGCCAGCAGCGTTCTGGTTGACGACAAATCCTGTCCACCTGATGGTCATGGTTGGAAGTATTATACTGGTCCTGATTGTCGAGATCCTGAATTCGGCCATTGAGGCCGTAGTCGATCGTACCGGTGACGAGCCACACAAATTGTCCGGGCGGGCCAAGGACATGGGTTCGGCCGCTGTATTTCTGGCCTTGCTGAATGTTGTTGTTATGTGGGCACTGGTTTTATATCAACTTTATTTTTATGCTTAGATTGGGGAAAAGGTTATGTCAGCACTGATATGCGGTTCGTTTGCGTATGACACGATTATGGTTTTTCATGATCACTTTAAAAACCATATCCTGCCGGACAAGGTTCATATGCTGAATGTCTCGTTCATGGTGCCGGATATGCGCCGTGAATATGGTGGCTGTGCCGGCAACATCGCCTATGGCCTGCACATGCTCGGCGGCAAGGCCAAACCGATGGGTACTGTCGGCCAGGACTTTGTCCCCTATGCGGACTGGATGGATACCTGCGGTATCGGTCGACAGCATGTCACGGTGATCGACGATACCTATACTGCGCAGGCCTATATCACGACCGATATGGACGACAATCAGATTACCGCCTTCCACCCCGGTGCGATGGGTTTTTCACACGAGAACAAGGTTGAGCATGCCACCGATATCAGCATCGGTATCGTCTCTCCGGACGGGCGTGAAGGCATGATCGAACATGCTACCCAGTTCGCCGAAGCCGGGATACCGTTTATCTTTGATCCGGGCCAGGGCATGCCGATGTTCGATGGCGATGACCTGCGCACCTTCATCGAGCAGGCAACGTGGATAACGGTCAATGATTACGAGTCACAACTGTTGCAGGAAAGGACCGGCCTGTCACCGCATGAAATCGCCGAACGTGTCGAAGCACTGATCATTACCCGCGGCGGCGAGGGTTCGCACATTTACACGCACGATAAACGCATCGAAATACCACCAGCAAAGGCCGAACACCTGGTCGATCCGACCGGTTGCGGGGATGCCTATCGTGGTGGTCTGCTGTATGGATTGATGAACGACATGGACTGGGAAGTCAGCGGCAGGATCGCGGGCCTGATGGGTGCGATCAAGATCCAGAACCACGGTACGCAAAACTACCAGTTTAGCAAGGACGAGTTTGACGATCGCTTCAAGGATGCGTTTGGATTTTGTATGTAATGATTCGGCTTTTGGCTTTTTTTCTCACGCAAAGACATTTATTTGTCATCGCGAAGGAACGGTAGTGACTGTGGCGATCTGTACGTGCAGGCAACCAAAAATAAAGCAAGCTGGATATGGGGTCCGGGAGATTGCTTCACATTCGTGCGCAATGACATTATTTTTGTCATCGTTAGGAGCGCATTATACGACGTGGCGATCTCCCGGAGTTCATGTCCGGCTCGAATCGTGGTCTTGATGCGCAATTCAACTGATTGCTTCACTGCAACCAGTTTGTATTCCCAAACGCATGGCCTGTTAGTTCGCAATGACAATGCTTAAATATTTGGGATCAGAGTAAAAACTATGAAACTGCAATATTTGAATGGATCCCCGACAAAGTCATTCGGGGATGACGGTCGGAAGGAACGGCCGCTCCCGGCTACCAGTGGAATGTCAGTTAAAGCTGGCTGAATGTCTGCTTTATGGCATTTGAGTTGGTAGGGTGACAGGGCTATTGGCATTCTATCCGTCCAAATCTGAATTTGTACTCTTATTTTCTGCTTCGTGTCTTTGCGCCTTCGTCGTGATGCCCCGCTTCTTGGTTACTCAAACTGCATGCTGGCGCTGGCATTGCTGTCGGACAGTGCCGAATCAAAAACGTCGAGATCGGTGATCGGCGTCTGGCATTGGGTGCCGCTGCAGATATAGGCAATAACACCGCTGTCACCGGACTGTCTGGAGCCGAGCAGGCCGGGCAAGTCGCTGGCATGATCCGGGATGGCGAGACTTATGCGGCGCGGCGCATACGGTCGGATCGCAAGTTGATGCCATTCCTTCGTCGAAGCCTGATCGCCGCGGATGACAATTATTTGTGGCGGGTACAGATGTTCTTCCAGCGCCAGGAGCATGGAATTATGCGCATACGGGATTTGCCTGACGGCCGGCCATGCATCTTTCAAGGCATTTTCAGCCGCATTGATGAAATCCATATTGCCGGTGATATGGCCCAGGCGTAACAACACCTGTGCGGCAATGCCATTGCCGGACGGGATGGCCTCGTCGCCATAGGGTTTGGGGCGTTCGATCAATTGTTCGTGATCATTCGATGTGAAAAAGAAGCCGCCACGTTGTTTGTCCTCGAACTGTTCGAGCACGGTCTCTGCCAGTGTCAACGCAAACGCCATGTCGCCGTCGCGCCAGCGTGCCTGCATCAGTTCGATGATCGCATCGATCAGGAACACATAATCATCCAGGTAGGCATTCAGGTGGGCGCGGCCGTCCTTATAGGTCGCAAGCAGGCGTTGCTCCTGCCACAACGTGTGCTTGATAAAGTCGAGGGCCCTGAATGCGGAATCGAGCAGGTCATCCCTGCCCAGGTGGCGGGCGGCGGATGCCATGCCCTTTATCATCAGTGCATTCCAGGAACACAGTATCTTTTCGTCACGCCCGGGGCGTATGCGTGATTCACGTAGCTGAAACAGTTTTTCCCGGGCGCTGTTAACCAGTGCCTGTATTTGCTCCGCACTGTGTTCTGCCCCGGCGGCGAGTTCTTCCCATTGCATAAAGACATGCGGATAGTATTTACCCTCGAAATTGGGTGTCTGGTCTATGCCATAGCGTTTGCTGAAATACAGGTATTCATCGGCATCGAGCGCAGCCTCGATCTCTTTTCCCTGCCAGGCATAGAATTTACCTTCTTCACCTTCGGAGTCGGCATCGAGGCTGGAATAGTAGCCACCCTCGGGCGCCTGCATTTCGCGCATGACCCAGGCCGTCGTCGATTCAATCACGTCGCGGAACAGCGGCTCCTTTGTTGCACTCCAGGCTTCACTGTAAAGCGTTAGCAGTGGACCATTGTCATACAGCATTTTCTCGAAATGCGGAATCATCCAGTAGTCGTCCACCGAGTAGCGACAGAAGCCACCGCCCAACTGATCATTGATACCGCCATTGGCCATGTGGACGAGATTGTGACAGGCTATTTGTAATGCGCGCGTGTCTTCGCGAGCGCCGGCCCAGTGGCGTAACAGACGCTCGATGTTGGTCGGATGCGGGAATTTCGGTGCACTGCCGAAGCCGCCATGTTGCCAGTCGATGCTGTCTTCGAGCTGGCGTCTGGCCATATCCAGCGGTGCCGGCGATAAGTCTGATTCTTCCTGCGTGCTCTCAACTTGTAAAGATTGCATGGCCTGCATTAGTGCCTGGTTCTGCTCCTGCAGCTGATCGGGATGTTGTTGATAGAATTCGGCAATACGTTGCAACAGATTCTTGAAGGCAGGTAACTGATAGCGCTGTTCCTTGGGGAAATAGGTGCCGGCAAAAAAGGGCACATGATCGTTCGGCATCAGGAACACGGTCAATGGCCAGCCGCCGGGACGCTGGGTCAACAGTTGATGGGCGCGCTGGTATATCTTGTCCAGATCGGGGCGTTCTTCCCGGTCCACCTTGATGTTGATGAACAGGCGATTCATGATTTCCGCGGTTTCTTCATCTTCGAAGGATTCGTGTGCCATGACATGACACCAGTGACAGGCCGAGTATCCGATCGATAATAATATCGGTTTGTTCTCCGTGCGTGCCCTGTGCAGGGCCTCGTCACCCCACGGGTACCAGGCAACCGGATTGTCGGCATGTTGCAACAGGTAGGGGCTGGTTTCATTGTTCAAGCGGTTATTCATGCCTAACATGCATCCTGTATCGAAATAAAAAGACTATACAGTAATTCATGATCTCCATGTAGTGCCGCGGCATGTTTTATAACTTATTGAAATAAAATAAAATAATGATAGTATTATGACGCTTGAAATTGGCCTTAATATTCTGTGATTGCGGTCGATACCCGGTATGAATCGACTATTTGTCAGTCCATGACATGATGAGGTCTAGTGTAATAATGAAAGAGTTAAACATGAATGAGATTCCGAAGTGGGATGTGGCCCTGGAGGCCGTCGCCAAGGACATGTACGCGAAGCTGGGACGGCCGATGAACCTTGCAGATTTTAAACAATTGGGCAAGGACTACCAGGTTCGTTTCGATGATCTGATGCATAGCCTCAGTCAGCTGGTGGCAAACAACATGTGGAGCCAGCAGGGCTTTGATGAACACGGCAATGCTGTTGCAGATGATGTACTGGAAGCCTTGTTTGTCTACAATCGCCTGGATGAAAAAATTGCCGAGCAATATGCGGTCGAATGGCAACCCATCGCCGAGGCCTATCAGCAGGAATAAGATAGCACCGATGCCACCGCAGGGAGGCACATAACAGGATATATCCGTCCATCGTTACTCGTGTTAACATGCGGGCGATGATTGCTTATCCTGAATTTGAACCCGTTCTGTTCACACTGGGTCCGCTCAAACTACGCTGGTACGGGCTGATGTATATCATCGGCTTTGCACTGGCATGGTGGCTGGCAACCGTGCGGGCGCAACGTGAAGATATCAACTGGACACGAGAACAGGTCAGTGATGTCATTTTTTATGGCGCACTGGGTGTCATACTGGGTGGGCGCCTCGGTTATGTCCTGTTCTACAAGTTTGGCGATTTCATCCGCGAGCCAGCGATAATATACCGGGTCTGGGAAGGGGGCATGTCATTCCATGGCGGCCTGATCGGCGTGATCCTGGTTTTCTGGTATTTCTCCTATCGGCACAAGAAGTCCCTGTTCGAAGTGACCGATTTTATTACCCCGATGATTCCGGTCGGTCTGGGCCTCGGTCGTATCGGTAATTTCATCAATAATGAGCTATGGGGCAAACCAAGCGATTTGCCCTGGTCCGTAATTCCTCCGGGTGCAACGCAGGGTCTGCATCCGTCGCAACTGTACCAGGCCTTTCTTGAAGGCCTGGTGCTGTTCCTGATCCTGTGGACATATTCATCCCGTCCACGGCCATTGATGTCTATTTCCGGGCTGTTTCTGTTATGCTATGGCCTGTTCCGATTTGGCGTGGAATTCGTGCGTTCACCCGATGCCGATATTGGCTATCTCGCTTTTGGCTGGGTGACGATGGGGCAGGTACTGTCCCTGCCGATGGTCATTATCGGGGGCGCAATGGTTATGCTTGCCTACAGAAAACAACGAGTCATAAGTTCATGAAACAATACCTGGATCTGATGCGCCATGTGCGCGATCACGGCATACGTAAGGAGGACCGCACCGGCACTGGCACACTGAGCGTGTTCGGTTATCAGATGCGCTTTAACCTGGCGGCCGGTTTTCCACTGGTGACGACGAAGAAGTGCCATCTGCGCTCGATCATCCATGAATTGTTGTGGTTCCTGCAAGGCGATACCAATATCAAATACCTGAAGGACAATGGTGTGTCGATCTGGGACGAATGGGCCGATGAACAGGGCAATCTGGGCCCGGTTTATGGCTATCAATGGCGCTCATGGCCTACCGCCGACGGCCGTCATATCGATCAGATCAGTCAGGTCATCGAGCAGTTGCAAAACAATCCCGACTCACGCCGCATCATCGTCAGTGCGTGGAATGTCGGCGAGATCGACAACATGGCCTTGCCACCCTGTCACGCCTTCTTCCAGTTTTACGTTGCCGACGGCAAACTGTCGTGCCAGTTGTACCAGCGCAGCGCCGATATATTTCTCGGTGTGCCGTTTAATATTGCCTCGTATGCATTACTGACGATGATGATCGCACAGGTCGTCGGCCTGGAGCCCGGTGATTTTGTCCATACCCTCGGTGATGCGCACCTGTACAGCAATCATCTGGAACAGGTTGATCTGCAGTTATCGCGTGAACCGTTTGCGCCACCGCAAATGAAAATCAACCCGGATGTCAAAGACCTGTTTGCATTTCGTTTTGAAGACTTTGAATTATTGAACTACCAAAGTCATACGCATATCAAGGCGCCAGTGGCGGTTTAATGGCATAGCATAACGCCGGCTGTTGTTTTTAACCTATCCCTGACACCTATGCCATTCATATTCCCGCCGAGGTTAGCGCAGCCGGCGACGCAAATACAAAATCGTGCCGCGCCGCTGTTACCGTTTACGTTCGTAAATCACGAAGGTGCATGCATGGCTGTTCCTGTCATCGGCCGCATGCGCGTGGCTTTCGACTTCGCGCCAGTCGTCGAGGTTGAACTCGGGAAACCATGCATCACCGTCGAACTGGCCATGCACATGGGTAATGTAAAGACCTTCGGCGCGTGGCAGCATCTGTTCGTAAAAGGATGCGCCGCCGATGATCATTAGTTCGTCGACATCGCCGGCCTTCTTTATGGCTTCGTCGATGGAATGCACGATAACGGCGCCTTCGGAGCGGTAACCGTTATCGCGTGTGATGACAATATTCGTACGTTCCGGTAAAGGTCTGGCACCAAAAGACTCATAGGTCTTGCGTCCCATGACGATCGGTTTGCCGAGCGTGTGCTGGCGGAACCATTTCATGTCGGCGGGCAGTTTCCACGGCAGGCGATTATTGCTGCCGATCAGGCGGTTTTCGTCCATGGCCCATATCAGAGAGATTTTCATAATACCAGGTTTCTTGTTTAGCTGATTTTTCTGTACTTTTCGCAATTGACACTGAAATACTTCTTGTCTTCAAGGCGCAGTGCTGTCAGTGCATTACCCCACAGGCAGCCGCTATCAAGGGCATAGATGCCCTTACTACGGTGCAGGCCCAGTGCCGACCAGTGGCCGAATATGATTTTCATCTTGGCACTGGCCCTTTTTTTGACATCGAACCACGGCACGCATCCCTGCGGTTGTGAACCTGGCGGGCCCTTGGCCTTCAGGCACAGGCTGCCATCGTCATAACAATAGCGCAAACGCGTAAAGCAATTGGTGATAAAGCGCAGACGATCCATGCCTTGCAGTTTCTTCGACCAGCGTTCGGGTTTGTTGCCATACATATGTTGTAAAAATTCATGATAATCGGAGCCACGCAGGACGGCTTCCAACTCGTTGGCACAGCGTTGCGCCTGCTCGAAGTCCCACTGTGGGGGCAGGCCGGCATGGATCATTGTGAAGCCTAATGAGTTGTCGTGATGCATCAGTGGCTGCCGGCGCAGCCAGGACAGCAGTTCCTCGCTATCGTCGGCTTTGAGAATGGCGCCGAGATTATCATCCGCCTTTTCACGGGCCAGACCTTCGCTGATAGCCAGCAGGTGAAGGTCGTGGTTACCAAGGACGGTTATGGCGCGATCGCCGAGTTTGTAGACATAACGCAAGGTCTTCAGTGAATCCGGACCGCGATTGACGAGATCGCCGGTAAACCACAGGCGGTCACGCTTCGGATTGAAGTCTATGTTTTTCAGCAGTTTTTTCAGGGGGTCGTAGCAGCCCTGCAGATCACCGATGGCATACGTACTCATGGCAGTGTCAGGTGATTGTGTCAATGCAAGGCATGGGGCCTGGATAATGTAAACATCGGTATTTCGGCATCGAATTCGACACCATCGTCACTTACCATCTGATAGGTCCCGCGCATACTGCCGATAGGCGTATCCAGTACCGTTCCGCTGGTATACTGAAATCCCTCACCCGGATTCAGATGTGGTTGTTCGCCGACCACACCTTCACCCTTGACTTCCTGGGTATAGTTATTGGCATCGGTGATAATCCAGTGACGGCTGATTAATTTGGCAGCCACGGTGCCGGTATTTCGGATAACAATGGTATAGGCAAACACAAAGCGGTCGTTTTCTGGATCTGATTGCTCATCAATATATGTCGTTTCAACATCAATGGATAATTGATAAGTCTGCTCTTCGTTCATTGTGCTCCAACTCCGGCGTCAGGGTAAGCATGTGGATGGACATATTTTGCCATCATTATAGCCTGTTCGGCATTGAAATGACGAGTTATTGCGGGAATATATCAAAAAGCACGACTGGTACCGTTATTTGCTTATTGTGCTGTTGCCTGATCTGCATATATTATGCAGGTATTGCCCGTCACAGGGTAGGCATCAAATGGATGTTAAAAACATAATGCTAATTAAACTGACCCCGTAACGGGGAAAAGGGCTCAACATGAAAAAGGGCGTAAATGTAGTGGTGGTTCTGCTGGTCGTACTGGCTGCAGCTCCTTTTGGATTCAGTTTCTGGGCCGAATCGCGCCTGAACAGCATGCTGGAGGATCTCAACGAGTCCGGTGTTGTCGAGTTTACTATGATCAGGATGGATCGGGGCTGGTTCTCATCCGAGGCCATTATCGAGGCCGAGATGGCCGCATCACTGTTAGCCAAGGCCAATAAGGTACAACAGAATCAGGGTAATGAAATACCGGGTATGATTCTGCAAAATACGATTTATCATGGCCCATTTCCGTTTTTGAGTGGAAACTTCTCGGTGCTGCCGCAGGTTGCAACGATCGACACCAAGCTTATGAAGTCGATGGAAGCTGACGAGCCGTTGCTTGAATTTGACTACGCGATGACGACCACTCTGTCCATGACCGGGAAGAATCATGTCAACGTGGACATCCCGGAGTGGGAAGGGCCTATGGATGACGGCGCGGCGAACATACAATGGAAGGGGCTTGAAGGCAATATCAACTTTTCCAGTGGTCTCAAGGATGCGAGCATTAAAATCAGTGCGCCGTATCTGAAGGTACAGGGTAAGGACGGCAGTATGCTGCTTGAATCCGTTAATGTTGACTCCGAGTCGGAAGCGGGTATTGAAGGATTATCCCTGGGTTCTGCGACATTTAATATAGGCAAGATTGCAGTACAGGATTCCAAAGCCGGTGTCGATTTCACTATCGATGACCTCGATATCAGCGCCGATACCACGGCCGCCGGTGACAACATCAACAGTACGGCGCAATTCAATATTGGCGCGTTTACGCTTAGCGGCGATCGTTTTGGCCCGGGAGTGTTCTCTATGGCCTTCCGTAACCTGGACGCCGGTGCCCTGGCGCGTATCAGCAACAAATACAAGGATGTCAGCAAGCAGGGCGATATACCGCCCGAGCAGGTCAGCATGATGCTGGGCACCACGCTGTTGTCTGAAATGTCGACGCTGCTGAAGAAAGGGCCGGAAATCGAGATCGGGGAATTAAGCCTGGCATCTTCCAGCGGTAAACTGGTCGGTACTGCCAAAGTAACCGTCGATACCAGTCGCCCGGAGATGTTGAACAATCCGTTATTGATCAAGGACGCGATTATCGGTGAAGTGGATGTTGAGCTGCCTGAGGACTTGCTGGTCGCGCTGAACATGGCGGCCATGCGCCAGGAATTCAAGAGTGTGAATATACAGTATACCGAGGAACAGCTGAAAACGATGGCCACAAACAGGGTCAGCAAGCGCTTTACACCGCTGGTCGGGGCGAATATCTTTACCCGGGTCGGGGACATGTACAAGTTCACTGCCAGCTTCAAGGATGGCGTCCCGGTGGTCAATGGACAACCCTTCCAGATCCCGCTGGGTGGTGGCGCGATGCCACCCGGGCGCTGATTATTATTTGTTGTACACGTACAGAGGTGCAGAATGAGAAATTCGAAGTTAATAATTACCGTTGCCAGTTTGATATTCACCGCAATGCCTGTCAGTCAGGCTGCCGGGGAACAGCCGCTCATGGTTAACATCAAGCGCATGTCAATGGAAACGGCGCTGCGGGTTGCGCGTGCAGCGATCAAGGAGTGCAGGAAGCAGGGCGTTCAGATTGCTGTAACGGTGGTCGATCGTGGCGGCCATGCCCAGGCCGTGTTACGCGATGTGCTGGCACCCGATATCACCCTGAAAATCAGTCAACAGAAGGCATATACCGCGATGGCGTTTAACTCGGCGACATCTGCTCTGGAAGGGCGTTTTAAATCACCGTTTTCGGTCGGCAAGGTACAGGGTCTGGTGATGTCGGCCGGCGGGGTTCCGATACATGCCGGCGGCGCGATTATTGGCGGAGTTGGTGTGAGTGGTGCGCCCTCGGGTGAAACCGATGAAAAATGTGCGCGTAGTGGTGTTGAAGAGGTCAGCGGAGATCTGGAACTGGCCGAATAAGTGCCGTTGCGTATTCGTCGCGGGTTAATCCCGGGCGAGGACATTGGCTGTTAGCAATCAATGATGTCCGTCTTGATGATACGCAGTTCACAAAATGGATGCATGATGCAGTAGTAGCCGCTACTGCTCCGGTTCCTCGGTCTGCGTCCTCATCAGTTCAATAAGTTATTAAATATCAACTACTTGTCAGGTGCTTTCTACGCCAAGCGTAATGCTTGGAGTATCGATCGCTTGTGCGCATCTCCTGGGGCCTTTTCATTTGTGAACCGGTTCACGGCGATATGCATGACGGCGGACGATACTATTATCAAGTCCAGCAAACAATCGAGATGATGATGCGCCCAGACCGACGACATAAACCCGATGCATTAGTATTCCTGTTCCTGTTTGTGGGACTGGGTATGATTGCGACATCGATCGCACATGCAGAAAATTACCTGTATGGCGAGCCAGATGTTCTGTCTACTGTACATGGCATATCGGCGTCTGAGCGCACCGAGTTCCAGTCAGGGCTGCGATCGAATCCACACAATAGCTGGTTACTGCCCGGTTCCGGCATTACCCGCACATCGTTCAGGGGTGGCATGGCCCATCTGCAGTTCGATAGCAGTGATGATGACAATGTAGCGGCGGCATTACCGGCGAATACTCGTTTTACTCTTAGCATGGGGTTGGAGGAAAACACGCTGTTGGGCACATCAGGTACCGCCAGCTATATAGACACACAGCAGTGGTATGATCGCTATCGACCCATGCTCTATTTCAGTATCGGACACCGTTGGTAACGCTTAAACCCGACTGCCCTTCGCATAGCAGTTCGCCAGGCGCGCATAAGCGTTAATATCGATTACATCGGGACGGTCGCCCGGATCTACATCACAGGATGCTATCTGCTCGGCACTAAGCAGGTTCTTGAGTGCATTCCTCAAAGTCTTGCGTCGCATTGTAAAAGCCTGCGCAACAAGTTTACTGAAACTGAAAAAGTCATCGACCTTGACCGGTTTTATCTTATGTGGAGTCAGGCGGACAACGCTTGAGTCGACCTTCGGCGGTGGAGTGAAGCTTTCCGGTCCAACTTCGAGGATCGGCTCGACCTGACAATAATACTGAATCATGATCGACAGGCGCCCATAATCCTTGTTCCCGGGCATTGCTGCCATGCGCTCGACGACTTCCCGCTGCAACATGAAATGCATGTCCTCGATGCATTCGATATTTTCCATGACATGAAACAGTAGCGGCGTGGAAATATTGTAGGGAAGATTACCGACCAGCCGTAACGACTGCGTGGATGACAGTGTGCAAAAATCAATGCGTAAGGCGTCGACATTATGAATATGCAGATTGTCATATTGGGCAAATATTGAATGCAATCGCGCCACCAGGTCGCGGTCGATCTCGACCAGGTGTAGTTCCCGGCAAGCGTCGATAAGCAAGCGCGTAATCGCGCCCTGACCCGGGCCTATTTCAACCAGCGTCTGTTGTGGCTGTGGGGCAATCGCTGCGACGATTTGGTGGATGACATGCTCATCGTGGAGGAAATTCTGACCAAAACGCTTTCTGGGCTTGTGATATGTTCCCGACATTATTGCATGGCCAGTGCCGTTTCGACAGCGAGTTGCAGACTGCCGACATCGGCCTTGCCGCTACCGGCAAGATCCAGTGCGGTGCCGTGGTCCACCGATGTGCGGATAATCGGCAGACCCAGGGTGATATTGATCGCGCGACCAAAGCCCATGTGTTTCAGTACCGGTAGCCCCTGATCATGGTACATCGCCAGTACGGCATCGGCATGTTGCAGGTATTTCGGGGTAAACAATGTATCAGCGGGTAGTGGCCCGTGCAGGTGCATGCCACGTTGTCGCAGTTGTTGCAGGGTCGGCTCGATGATTTCTATTTCCTCTGTCCCCAGATGACCGCTTTCGCCGGCATGTGGGTTGAGTCCGCACACATAAATTTCGGGTTGTGCTATGCCCATGCGTTGTTGCAACTCACGATGCAGGATCGTGGTGATTGTTTGCAGTCTGTCAGCGGTGATGGCCTGGCTGACGCTGGCCAGCGGGAGATGTGTTGTCACCAGTGCGACGCGCAGTCCCTCGGTGGCCAGCATCATGACTACGTCGTCCCGGTGGCATTTTTCCGCCAGATATTCGGTGTGTCCGCTAAACGGGAAGCCGGCATCGTTGATGATACCCTTGTGGACAGGTGCGG
This sequence comes from uncultured Gammaproteobacteria bacterium, assembly GCA_947258655.1. Lineage (GTDB taxonomy): Bacteria > Pseudomonadota > Gammaproteobacteria > JAADHQ01 > JAADHQ01 > JAADHQ01. The sequence goes on from CAMYJD010000009.1 coordinate 50,968, forward strand.
TCACCATGGCATGGAATTCCTGTTGCAGACAACCCTGTACGGCGATATCCAGGGTTTGTAGCACATAGGCTGCATTCGCTTTATTCAACGTTCCACTGACGACCGGAGCGCGTAATGGTACCGGGATAATTTGTAAGCGTTCGCCAGCTTGCAATGGCAGCCCCAGTTGTGTTGCACGTTGAGCGAGCAAATCCGGGTCGGCTATCAGGCTGATATGGCAGGGCAACTCCTGTTGCGCCAGCATAATACACAGGTCGGGGCCAATGCCGGCGGGCTCGCCTGCGGTCAACGCAATACGTGGTAGCATGTCCTGCAAATCAGACCCGGGCGATATAACTACAGTTGTTTGTCGAGGCGGTATTCGACATAGGCCTCATCCCTTAACTTGCGTAGCCAGGTTTGCAGTTCTTCTGTGGTCTTTTGTTTCTTGATATTATTGACGGCTTTGGCGCGACGGAATTTGGCGGTGTCGTCATGTTGTCGTCGTTCCAGTACCTGGACGATATGCCAGCCAAACCGGGTCTTGAATGGCGTGCTGATTTCACCCTCGCTCAAACCCAGATAAACCTGTTCAAAAGCCGGCACCATATCACCCTGTCCAACCCATCCGAGTTCGCCACCTTCCTTGGCTGACAGTGTATCGTCGGAATGCGACCTGGCCAGCGTAGCAAAGTCATCCCCTCCGTGAATACGCGTATACAGTTGGTCGAGACGCGTTTTAGCGTCCTCACTACTGATCAATGCCGAGGTTTTGATCAGGATATGGCGCAATTTCGTTTGTGCGACGATGTGTTTTTCCTGTCCCTTGATTTGCTCGAGTTTAAGCAGGTGAAAGCCGTAGGGGCTTCGGAACACGTCACTGGTCTCGCCCGGCTTCAACGAGTTGATGACCTTGCTGAACAACGGCGGTACCTGAGTCAACGGGCGAAAGTTATACAGGCCACCCTCGAGGGCCTTCTGGCCGTCAGAATGGGTGATTGCGGTTTGGGCGAAGTCTGCGCCATCGCCAAGCATCTGTACGACCTCGTCGGCCTTGGCGCGCGCCGCATCAATCTGTTTCGGGGTCGCGGCATCGGGTAAACTGATCAGGATGTGTGAGAATTTGACCAGCTTCTTCTGCGTGCCGCTGTCTTTTTCGCGCACAAGGTAATCCTCGATCTCCTGTTCACTGACATTGATGCGATTGACGACGTCACGGTTTTGCAGGCGGCTGATAATGATTTCCGCACGGATCTCCTCACGAAAGGACTCATAATTGATATTGTCTGCAACCAGGGCATTGCGAAACTGTTGCAGGCTCATGCCGTTTTTACGTGCAATACCCTGGATAGAGCGATTGAGTGCGCCATCGTCGACCTGGATGCCGGTTTTTTTTGCGCGTTGCAATTGCAGGGAACGCAATATCAGGCGGTCAAGGCCCTGTTTGACCAGCGCCCCCATCTCCGGCATGGCTGCGTTTTGCGCGCGCAACTGGTTAACGACCGTATTCAGGTATTCATTCAGTTCATTCTTCAGAATGACGTCTTCATTGACCACGGCAACGATGCTGTCCAGAGGGATGACGCGGGATTGTGTGATGGCGTGGACGGTTTGCATAAACAGGCCCGTGACCATGGCCAATAGCCAGAAATGTAGTGTTCTCATCGAATCGGATACTTTGGATCAGGTTGTAATAAACCCGAACAATATAGCACATTATCACTCTGCTGTACGCAATGTCCGGTAGTTGAGCTTGTTGCTGCTGAATTCACCAATACTGCTGCCCAGACTGCTCATTCCCTTTAAATTCAACTGGATATAGACTGAATTATCTTTATCGATGCCGCTGCTATTAAGATACTGGCTGGCACCGATCTGGATCGACCAGCAGCAGGTATCGTATTCCAGCCCCAGCACCGATTCATTGGTTTGCTTGTCACGCAATGAGTAGGTCCAGCCGGCGAGGGCGTTCCAGTGCCGCCCGATACGCCAGCGCGTCGACAGCGTGGTCTGTTCAAACAGGCCGCGTTGATAGCGATAATTCAGGTTGATATTGTGCCTACTATCCTTACGGTATCCGTATGCAAGTACCGCCTTGTTGATCTCGTTGGCATCGGAGTCCCAGATGCCACTGATACGAAAATGGCTGAAATCAGTAAATTGACCTTCCACTTCTCCGGTGAAGTCGGAATAGTTTGCATCTTCACTTCCGGATCCGGGCAAGCCGACACGACGTTCATCGAAGTATATAGTTTGGCCGATATTCAGGCGCAGTCTTTCACGATTACTGCTGTTGTCGATCAGGCGACTGCTCAGGGCTAGGGTCAGCTGATTGGCATCGGCCTGACGGTCAGGGCCGGTAAAACGATTATGTCTGAACAATTCGGCAAACCTGAAGTCCGGTGCGGTGGTATCGAATACCGGGAAGGAATTCTGATTCTCATAGCTGGTGTACAGATAAAACAGTCGGGGTTCCAGTGTCAGTGTTTGCGAACGCTGCCATAACTGCAGCGGGCGCTCCAGGAAAATACCACTGTCGAGGCTGAAAATCGGCGTAGTGCGGCTTAATTGTTTTTGCTGCCCGATCGGCGTGTTGTGTAACTGGTAGCGGGTATGGCGATACCTGAAAGCGGGACGTAAATAATAGGCACTGTCTGCCCATGTATAGGCTATTCCTGGTGACAGGTCCAGGCGTGTCCCCTTAGTGACATTATCGCGATGGTCGAAACGTGTCAGCTCGCCATCGAGGCTGTAGCGTATCGCACCCTTATGGCTATCGGATTCCAGGTCGAGCCTGATTTGCGGTAGACGCTGGTAGGTATTGGCGACATTAAGCGCCTGGAATTCGTGCAGGCGTATACTGGCATAGCCGAGCGCATGATCTCTTTGTAGTTCAATATCACGCGCCAGATGGGTAATGTTGGAATTTCCCAGGCCTTCACCCAGGTCATCAAAAAACTGTTGGTCAGAAACGTAGTTCAGATCGGTCCTGACTTTCCAGTCCGGTGACAAGCGGCTTGCGTGCAATATTGAGGTGCGGTAGCGATTTTCGTTGCGAATAGAGTCATCGAGGATATCGTATTCGACGATACTGCTACCCTGGCGATGCAGCTGGCGGTATTCGCTGTTCAGTTTCGTGCCGCGATCCGACATATATTGCAGGCTGAAGGTGGCATCGCGATCGGGAGCAATATTCCAGTACCATGGCACCTTGAGCTCAGTACCGGTTTTGGTCGATTGACCAAAATTGGGATTCAGGAAGCCGCTTTTACGCATGTTTCCGGTTGGAAATGAAAAATGCGGCAGGTACATCAGTGGTATGTCCTTGAACCAGATGCTGACATTTTTGGCGCGAGCCGTCTCAATGCTTTGATCGATCTTGACGCGATCGGCTTTCAGCACCCAATCCTGGCGATGTTGTGGACAGGTGCTGTAGGTTACCTTTTCCAGCGTTGCGGTCTGTTTGCCAAGGATATTGGCGCGAGCTGCCCGGCCGCGTCCCGGAAACTGATACAACTGGTACTCGATTTCATTGAATTGTGCGGTGTTGTTGCGGGTATTTGCCGATCCCTCTGCGGCTTTGACCCGGAATGCCTCGCTCAGCAGGGCAATATTACCCGACAGCGTGGTCTGGCCGCTTTCATTATCGTAGCTGATGTGGTCTGCACGGATTTGTTTGTCCCTGTCTGTGATAATGACATGGCCGTAGAGGTTGAAAATATTTCCCTGGATACTGGAATCATCGGCGCTGATGACGGTCTCATTAGCGGTAATCGATTTGACAGGTATGATCTCGCTATCGCCGGCTAGTGGTTCCTGCGGACAAAAGACCTGATCGGGCATGGTTTCTGCCAGCAAACTGCTGATCAGACTGAAAAGTGCAAGAAAAAGGACTGTCCTGTGTAATAACAATGTAATAACCGCCAGTTTTTGTATGCGATATCAAGGTGTTTGTATTGGCCCTGATAATCTGCAGGGTTCTTGTAATTAATGTTAAACTAATGAAAGAATTAAATAAATCGGCATATACAAATTTTCCTGTCTATACCTCGAGGAGGACAGGCATATGTCTGCAACAGGTTGATCGGGTCATGGTCCCGCAACCCGGACAGGGATTCGGATTTGGACTTCAGTAACAAGCATAGATTATTAACATATGTTGCCATCATTGCCAGTATTCTGATTGTACTGCTGCTGAAATGGACAGCCCCGCAAAAGACGCCGGAAATGAAACCCCTGCCGAAGGCACGGGTTGAGATGTATCGCGTGCAGACAAAGGATATCTCGGTCACCGAGGTGCTGATGGGCAGATTGATCCCGCTGCGCCGTACGCAGCTGAAATTCGAGGTCAGCGGTCAGGTCGCCAGGCGCGAGGTCGAGCCCGGGCAACGCCTCGAACAGGGCCAGGTGTTGCTGGCACTTGACGAGCGCGACTACAAGGACATCGCCATGGATGCAAAGGCACAGTTGCAGGAAGAGCAGGCCGCCATCAAACGCGATCGGCAATTGCTGAAGCTGGCCACAGAGAACCAGTCACTACAGGAAAAAGAGGTCAAGCGCCAGCAACGCCTGCTGAAAAAATCGCTGACGTCCCAGTCCAGTCTCGATTCGGCACGCCAGCAATTATCAGCGCTGCAACGCGAAGTATCCAGCCTGCAATACAATGTCGATTCCGCCGCGGCACGCCTGCAGTTACGCCAGTCTGCCGCGCAGCGCACAGAGCGTAACCTTGAACGCTGTCAGTTGAAGAGTCCGTGGACGGGTGTCGTCAACCAGGTGCATGTGCAGCAGGGTGACTATGTGTCGCCGTCACAGATCGCCGCCGAGTTGATCGATGACAGTCGCCTCGAGTTTATGTTGCATGTGCGTGGCGATATCGCCCAGCATCTGCAACGTGACAGCAGCGTTGTCGTTGAGGTCAATGGTAGTCATGTTGATGGTAGCATTGTTGCATTGCAACGCGATCCCGATCCGGCCACATTCACCCACGAACTGCGTGTGCGTTTACCTGCCGGGACGGGTTATGCAGGGCAAATGGTACGCGCGACAATAAGCCTGCCGGCCCTGAAGCAGGTTGTTGTCGTGCCGGTCACAGCCCTGCATTACGAGAGCGGCAAGCAGTTCGTTATGCGTTACCGGGATGGCAGTATCCATCGCCAGGTCATCGAGCCGGGCGCACGGGTCGGTAACGAACAGGTCGTGTTGAAGGGGCTGGTGCCAGGGGATACGATTGTCAGTCGTGATGTCGCCTCATTGTCCGAAGGGCAGATGGTCGAAGTGATCAAGCCTGCTGAATAAATAGTCAACATGCCGCTGATACGTTTTTCAATTAATAATTCCCTGATCGTCAATCTGCTGCTGGCGTTCATCCTGCTGGCCGGTGTCCTGTCCTGGTATGCGATGCCGCAGGAAATGTTTCCGGTCATCGATAAGGATGTCGTGCGTATTACCGCCGTGTATGAAGGCGCACCACCCGAGGAAGTGGAACGCCAGGTCACCCTGCCCATCGAGGAAGCCTTTGACGGCATGTCTGATATCGATGTGATCCAGTCGACCAGCAATGAAGGCCTGGCATCGGTATTGATCAAGCTCAAGCCGGGCAGTGATGTCGATGATTTCATGCAGGACGGGCGCAACCAGATCGACCAGATCACCGATTTGCCCGACGATGTGGATACGCCCGAACTGGTACGTCTGGAAACACGCTTTCCGGTCATCAGTCTGGCCCTGTATGGTGATGTCACGCGCTCGTACCTGTATGACCTGGCCGAAGAGGTCAAGCGTGATTTGCAGTTACTGCCGGGTGCCGCCAGTGTCGGTGTTGCCGGTAAACGCGAGTGGGAGTTGTGGGTCAGTGTCGATCCACACAAACTGGTTGCCAGTCGGGTATCGCTCGAACAGGTCATCGCCGCGATCCGGGACAATCTCCGCGACATTCCCGGCGGCGCGATCAAGGCGCTCGAGGGTGATATCCTGCTGCGAGGTATCGGTGTTCAGCCCGAAGCACAACAGATTGAAAAGATTGCGCTGCATTCCAACGAAAACGGCGGGCAGCTGCAGCTTGGTGCCGTGGCAAAGATCGAGCGGCGCCTCGAAGAAGCCAATACCCTCGGGCGTTTCAATGGCCGTTCATCGGTTAACCTGACCGTCAACAAGAGCAGCAGCGCATCCACGATCGAGTTGTCCCAGCATGTCCGTGATTATGTCGCCAAGCTGGAGCAGCGCCTGCCGCCGAGCATACAGGTCGGCTTGTTTAACGACACCTCCGTGTTCGTCAAGACCCGCCTCGAAACCGTCAAGTCATCCGGCATGGTCGGACTGATTCTGGTACTGGTGTCACTGTATCTGTTCCTGAATTTCAGGGTGGCCCTGATCACCGCACTGGGTATCCCGGTGTCGTTTCTGGTCGCCGTGATCATGCTCTATTATCTCGGCTATACCATTAACATGGTGTCGCTGTTCGCGTTCCTGATAGCGCTGGGCATGATCGTCGATGATGCGATTATCGTCAACGAGAATATCTACCGGCATATGGAAATGGGTATGCGCACCCGCCAGGCAGCGCAAGTCGGTGCGCGCGAGGTGTTCTGGCCGGTCATGGCATCGACGACAACGACCATCGCCGCGTTTTTACCGATGTTCGCGATCACCGGCACGATGGGCGCCTTTATCGCCGTTATTCCGGTCGTCGTTACCGCCTCACTACTGGGTTCACTGTTCGAGGCCTTTGCGGTGCTGCCTTCCCATGCTGCCGATATCCTCAAGGTATCGGAGAAAAAACGTGACACGCGCATCCCGTGGGCAAAGTGGCTGGTGCATTACACCGGCTTTCTGAGGAAGGCGCTGCATTACCGTTACCTGATCAGTGCGGTCACGATCTGCGTATTGCTGATCACAGTGACCTATGCACAGACCCGCCTGCCGTTTCATCTATTCGGGCACGTCGATACCGGACAGTTTTTTATCAACCTGGAAGCGCCGAATACCTATAGCCTCGACGACTCGACGCGCCTGGCCGCGAAGGTCGAGGACGTGGTGCTGGAGGAAATGGACGACAGCGAACTACGCACCATACTGACCAATGTCGGTATTACGTTCATTGACTTTAACCGCTTTCGTTTCGGCACCCATTACATCCAGTTGATGATAGATCTGGAAAAACGCAAGCCTGAAGGTTTTATCGAACGCTTTGTTTCGCCTATCGTGAGCATGAAATTCAATTGGGAAGGCACGCGCGAGACACCGACAGCGGATATCATCAAGCGTTTGCGCGAGCGTATCGAGGCCATTCCCGGTTTGCAGCGTATCTCGATCCTGCGCCCGCAGGGCGGGCCCGGCGGTTCCGATATCGAGATCGGCGTCGAAGGTCATGATGTTACTGCATTGCGTCGCCATGCAGACAGTGTGCGCGATTACCTGCGCCGCCTGCCCGGTGTCTATGATGTGCGCCATGACATGGACCCGGGCAAACTGGAAATCCAGTATTCGCTGAACGACAGGGGACGCGAACTGGGGCTGACCCAGGCCCAGATCAGTAATGTCATCCGTACCGGTTACCTCGGCCAGGAGGTCGTGTATGTGACTGCGCGTGAACAGCGCATGCCGGTCAGGCTGATATACACGGACCCGGTGCGCCATAGCAGCGCCCTCGGCGAGTTACCGATTACATTACCCGGCGGTAACACGGTCTATCTCGGCGATGTCGCCGATATCAGCATCGGCCGTGGTCTGAACACGATCAACCGCAGGGACCTGCAGCGCCTGGCGACCGTGACCGCCGAAGTGGATGCGGCGGTGACGACGCCGCTGGAAGTCAATGCGCTGGTGGAAAAGGAATTTGCCGACTTCGCCGAACAGAATCCCGGTTATCAGTTACTCGCGCTGGGTGAGAAGAAGGAGGCCGGGGACTCGTTCAAGGACATGAAACGCGCAGGCATCATCTCGCTGGCGATTATATTTTTTATATTGAGCAGCCTGTTCCGTTCGCTGCTGGATCCGCTCGTGGTCATGTTTGCAATCCCGTTCGGCCTGATCGGTGTCGTCATCGGCCATGCGCTGTTCGACTATAACCTGCAGTTCCTGTCGTTGATCGGACTGCTGGCTCTGTCCGGCATCGTCGTCAATGATTCACTGATCCTGGTCGACTTTGCCAAGCGCATGCGCGCTGAAGGCATGAACCGCATCGATGCGATGGTCGAGGCCGGACGGGTACGTGTACGCCCGATCATGTTGACCAGTATTACTACGTTCCTGGGCATATCACCGCTGATCTTCTTTGCGACCGGGCAAACCGCGTTCCTGTCGCCGATGGCGGTCAGTCTCGGCTTTGGTCTGTTGTTCGCGACGGTCCTGATCCTGGTTGCACTGCCTTGTTTTTATCTGATTGCTGACGACTTCCGAGCCTGGATGTGTGCTCATGTTCGGCGTATATTCCATAAACCGGAGCGGACCGATGAAGATAATGCCTATTGTTTATTGAAGGAAGAAGATGAGTGAAAGCAGTGTGAGTGACAAACGTATTGAGGCCATGCATGCGTGGCTGACGTCGATCCTGGGGCACAGTGACTATCAATTGAACATCGCCTCGGGTGATGCCAGTTTTCGTCGCTATTTCCGTGTGCAGGTCGGAGATGAATCATGGATCGTCATGGATGCCCCGCCGGCCAGGGAAGACTGCGGGCCATTCATCGGCATATCGGCGGCGCTGTCAAAGCTCGGCCTGCATATGCCCGAAGTCCTGCAACAGGACCTGGAGCAGGGTTTTCTGTTGTTGACGGACCTGGGTCAGCAACAATATTTACAGGTTCTTGATCAAGGCAATGTCGATCGCCTCTATGGCGATGCACTCGCCGTGCTCGCCACGCTACAGGCCGGCGCCGCGACGCATTATGATTTTCCACCCTATGATGATGCGTTGTTGATGACAGAAATGAATCTGTTTCGCGACTGGCTGCTGGACCGACATCTGGGCATCGATCTGCAGCAACAGCACAGCGATATGCTCGAACAGACATTCAGGTTTCTGTCTGCATCGGCGCGTGAACAACCGCAGGTACCGGTGCATCGTGATTATCACTCCCGCAACCTGATGTATTATCCGGCGCACAATCCGGGCATCCTCGATTTTCAGGATGCCGTGTTGGGCCCGGTCACCTATGACCTGGTATCGCTGTTGCGCGACTGTTATATCGCCTGGCCGCGCGAGCGGGTCGAGGCATGGGTCAGCGGCTACCATGAGCTGGCGCTGCAATCCGGCATCCTGCGCGAACAAAACGAGGCACAATTCCTGCGCTGGTTTGACCTGATGGGTGTGCAGCGCCATCTGAAGGCCGCCGGTATCTTTGCGCGCCTGTGTCATCGCGATCACAAACCGGGTTACCTGCAGGATATCCCGCGTACCGTAGCCTACATCATCGACGTCAGCAGCCGCTATCCCGAATTACAGGACCTGCACCGCTTCCTCAATGCTGTCCATGATTGGAGTCGTGTATAAACCATGCAGCGCTTGCAGGTATCACAAAGCGCTATCGCTTTTCGTGTCGATCTTGTATCGTTAGGCTCATGAAAGCCATGATACTGGCCGCTGGCCGCGGTGAGCGCCTGCGTCCCCTGACAGATACAATGCCCAAGCCGTTGATCCATGTCGGCAAGTACCGTCTGATCGAATGGCATATCCACAGGCTGGCCGAGGCCGGCATCAACGACATCGTCATCAACCTGTCGCACCTCGGTGACATGATCCGCGCCGAACTCGGCACAGGTGAATGTTATGGAGTCGCTATCCGTTATTCGCAGGAGCCGCAACCGCCACTGGAGACCGGCGGCGGTATTGTACAGGCACTGGAGCTGCTGGGCACGGAGCCGTTTATTGTCGTCAATGGCGATATCTGGACCGATTACCCGTTCACGCAATTACAGGCGCCGCAAGGGCTTGCCCATCTGGTCATGGTCGACAATCCTGCGCATAATCCCGACGGTGATTTTGTATTGCAGGATTCACGGCTCAAGGACGATGGGCAAGGACAACGCTATACATTCAGCGGTATCGGTGTATACCGGCCTGAGTTGTTTACCGATTCCGGGCCTGGCCGATTCCCGCTCGCACCGTTGCTAAGACAGGCCATGCACAATGAGCAGGTTACGGGTGAGTATTACCGCGGACACTGGTACGATATAGGTACGCAGGAACGTCTGCGTGACATGCGCCAATTCGTCATGCAGCAACAGACCGAACAATAAAGACAAGCAGGCCGGTATGGGACAGGAAATAGACACCATTCATTTTACCGAACAGGATTTCTGCGACTACCGCGAGCATCTGGCGGATGAAACCGCACTGTTGTCCGACTGGTTCGAGCAGAACAAGCTGGCTGCACATGCGAATGTCGGCGGCTTCGAACTGGAGGTATGGATCGTCGACCAGAACTATAACCCGATCCCGATCAACGATGCCTATCTGCGCAGCCTGAACAGTGACTGGGTATCACCGGAACTGTCGCGCTTTAACATTGAACTGAATGGCGATCCGGAGCCCTTGCAGGGCAGGGCATTATCGCGCCTGCAGAACTCGTTGCAGCAGAGCTGGCAGCATTGCTACCAGGTGGCAGAGGATTTCGATGCCGCGTTGGTCATGATCGGCACATTGCCGAGTGTGCGTGAAGAGCAAATGGTGCTGGAAAACATGTCGCGCATGAAACGCTACTACGCGCTGAATGAGCAGGTCCTGCTGCAACGCCAGGGCAAGCCGTTGAGCCTGGATATTGTCGGCCACGAACACCTGCAGACGACCCATTACGATGTCATGCTCGAATCGGCAACGACATCGTTCCAGGTACACTGGCAGGTGCCGATAGCCGAGGCGCTCAGGGCCTATAATGCCAGTGTCATTGCCTCGGCGGCGACCGTTGCCGTGTCCGCCAATTCCCCCTATCTGTTCGGCAAGGAACTGTGGGATGAGACCCGGGTGCCGTTGTTCGAGCAATCGGTCCAGGTTGGCGGCATAGACGGCGCCGCGTTCGGTCCTGTACGTCGTGTCGGTTTCGGTTCGGACTATGCGCGCCAGTCCATGCACGAACTGTTTCAGGAAAACTGCGAACATTATCCGGTACTATTACCGATTACATTTGACTCCGGGGCGGAGGAGATGAATTATCTGCGCCTGCATAATGGCACAATCTGGCGTTGGAACCGTCCGTTGATCGGCTTCGATCAGGCAGGGGACCCGCATCTGCGTATCGAGCACCGGGTCATATCGGCAGGACCGACTGTGGTCGATTGTATCGCCAATGCCGCGTTTTATTATGGACTGGCGCGTTACCTGTCGCAGTTGGCCGATGCCCCCGAGACGCTATTACCATTTGTAACTGCACGCGATAATTTCTATGCCTGTGCCAAGCATAGTCTCAATGCGCGCGTGACCTGGCTGGACGGGCGCAAGGGCACGATGAAACAATTACTGCAACAGCAACTGATTCCGGCTGCACAACAGGGTCTGCTTGAGCTCGGGCTCGATCAGGGTGACATCGATCTGTACATGGGTATTATTCGCGCTCGTGTCGACAGTGGCCAACACGGTGCACACTGGCAACGCCAATACGTACACAAATATCAGTGTGATATGCAGGCGCTGACCGCTGCCTATGCCGCGCGTCAGCAAAGTGGTGAACCGGTGCATACCTGGTCCATCCATAACGGAAAATAGAATAGTAATGTTAAAGATAATAGAACATATACCCGAGGGTTTCATCGATACGGACGCAACCCGCCTGTGCGAAGTCATGCCGCAGCCGACATTGATCCATCTACAGGGCCGCCGTCCGGAACCCTTGTTTGTGTCGGTATTACTACATGGCAACGAGGTCACCGGACTGCATGCGATCCAGGACCTGTTGCGCAAGTACCGGGAGCAGGAACTGCCACGTTCAGTGTCGATTTTTGTCGGGAATGTCACGGCCGCCGAACACGGACAACGGCGCCTGCAGGGTCAGCCCGATTATAACCGCGTGTGGCCGGGTGGCGATCAGACCGATGTGCCCGAAGCGCAGATGATGGAGGAAGTGGTCGCCGATATGCGCAGGCGCAATATTTTTGCCAGTATCGACATCCATAACAATACCGGTATCAATCCGCATTACGCCTGCGTTAATGTCATCGATGACCGCTTCTTTCACCTGGCCACGCTGTTCAGTCGCACCGTGGTCTATTTTACCAACCCTACTGGTGTGCAATCGGCGGCCTTCGCACCTATATGTCCGGCCGTAACGGTCGAATGCGGCAAGGTCGGACAAAAATATTCCGACCAGCATGCGATGGAGTTCATCGATGCGGCCCTGCACCTGTCCGAGATCCCAACCCACGGTTTTCCATCACATGACATCGACCTGTTTCATACCATCGCCATCGTCAAGGTACCCGCCGAAGCCAATTTCAGTTTCAATGGTGATGACTGCGAGATCTGTTTCGACAGCGACATCGATCACATGAACTTTCGTGAACTGGATATGGGCACGCGCCTGGGGCGGGTATGCAGCAATAACCCGGCGCACCTCGAGGCCTGGGACAATGACGGCAACAATATCGGTGACGAGGTCTTTAGCTATGATGACAACGAGATCCAGACCCGCAAAGCGGTCATGCCGTCGATGCTGACATTGAACGAGCGCGTGATTCGCCAGGATTGCCTGTGTTACCTGATGGAACGTTACCGGATTGGTGATGCAGGCTGATTAAAGTAGTTCTAAACCAATATCCCTGTCATTGCGGATTTTGGCCAGGAAGGCCTTATTGCCGTTTAATAATTTTCAAACGATTGGCACGATGTTCGCGAAGGCCACGGAAGGCCGAGAGCGATTTTGGCCAGGAAGGCCTTATTGCCGTTTAACAATTTTCAAACGATTGGCACGATGTTCGCGAAGGCCACGGAAGGCCGAGAGCGTCGGAATGAAGCAATCTGTTCAATTGCGTATCAAGAGCTATGATCGAGCTGGACATAAACTCCGTTAGATCTCTGCGGTACAAGCCCTGTGACCGCCTATGTAATCTTCAATAGAATGGCCCCGGCCTCTTTCCTTTCTCCTGATTCACAGTAAATATCCTATTTGCTGTGAGCTGTTTCAAGCATAAGATGACAGCATTTGTTAATCATCTGTCATAGCTGCTAACAGGCCATTCATCAGTAAAGTAATGTCCGTGACAAAATCGTGACAACATTTTTTAATAATAATGTTTGCACAACGAATTACGCACGCATTACAGAAAAAGTGTTTAAAATAAATAACTCTGGTATTGCATGTTAAATCGTTTTATATCATTTCACACCATATGTATCGGGTATCAGGTCAGAGCAAAATATCATCTGTATACAAATAGCTACACCATTAACACGCAATAAAATCAGTCACCCGCCAATAGTCATTATACCCATGATGTTTATTGCCATTTAATTGACCTATGTCAATGCTGTTTAAACGGACGTATTTATAATTTAAATCAAGAATCTAATAAACAGATGCAAGGTCCTAAATCAGGGGTCTGTTTCTGTCAGTGACTACTGCAGGTACGGAGCCAGGTACTTGCATGAAGCGAAGTACTAACGCCGGGGGGGGGAGAAGAGATGGATATTCAAGCACACATCCGAGAACACATCACACACCATTCAGGTTCATTGTTGCAGTCATGGCGCAGCTTGCCTGGTTGGCGACAGGTATTGCTTGTTTGTCTGTTCGTTGTAGCGCCATTGTCGGTGCAGGCGGCTCCGGCGAGTCTGATCAAGGATATCTACCCAGGCAGTAACAGCTCGAATCCTATCTATCTCACCAGCTTTAAAAATATGTTGTATTTTAATGCTAACAACGGCATAGACGGTAGTGAGTTATGGAGAAGTGATGGCACGACTACGGGCACTATGCCTTTCAAAGGTGTCGCGTTTCCTCATCAGTTTACCGATGTCAATGGTACGCTGTTTTTTGTTGATGCTACCAGGAATCTTTGGAAGAGTGATGGTACCGCGGCTGGCACTGTAGTGGTCAGGGGTGGTTGGAATAATGTTGAACATTTGACCAACGTCAACGGTACGTTGTTTTTCGTAGCCAGAGACACAGTTTATGGCCAGGAACTGTGGAGGAGCGATGGTACTACCGCTGGCACCGTACTGGTTAAGGATATTGTTCCCGGTACAGGCTTTTCAAGTCCGCTGTCACTTATCAGTTACAATGGTGTGCTCTATTTCAATTACTTTGATGGTTCGGCACAAAATTTCTGGAAGAGCGATGGGACAAGCGCGGGAACTGTGATAGTAAAGGCAAATGTCGGAGCTTATTTCCCCGTTATTTATAACGGTCTGATGTATTTTAATGGACAGACTATCAGTCAGGGGCATGAGTTGTGGAGGAGCGATGGTACCACTGCTGGTACCGTATTGGTCAAGGATATTAATCCCGGTAGTGGTAATTCAAACCCGCGGAGCTTAACTGTAGCAAATGGTGGGGTGTATTTTAGAGCTGAGAACGGCAGTAACGGCATTGAGTTATGGAAAAGTGATGGCACTACGGCCGGCACTGTAATGATCAAGGACATTAACCCCGGTAGTGACGACTCGTACCCTGATAAACTAACCAATGTAAACGGTACGTTATTTTTTACGAGTCAAACAACTGCTGCTGGTCGAGAGCTTTGGATGACAGACGGCACTTTCGCAGGCACTGTAATGGTGAAGGACATATGGCCCGGAGAAAATTCGTCATCTCCGGACAGATTGATCGATGCCAACGGTACACTGTATTTTCATGCTAATGACGGTACTAATGGGAATGAGCTATGGAGGAGTGACGGATCATCCTCCGGGACTGTGATGGTGCAGGATATTAATCCAGGTGCAGGATCTTCTGGTGATCATAATTATGGTGCTGGAGTTCTCTCATTTGAAATTAGTGGAGACAATCTATTTTTTGCTGCAAGCACAGCAGCTTATGGCAGAGAATTATGGGCCCTGAATTTACACCAACCCATCGCCGATAACATCAACCCGAGCGGTGACCAGGGTGCCGAATCGATCACCGTCACGCTGAGCGGCAGCGATGCCGACGGCAGTATCAGCACCTTCACTCTTAACAACCTACCCGCCAACGGCACACTGTATACCGACAGCGGCCTGACCACACTGGCCGCGCCGGCAACCCCGTATGCGGCGAGCACAAATCAGCGTGAGCTGTTCTTCGTCCCCGATCCCCCGTTCAGCGGCGATACCCCATTCACGTATATCGCCACCGACAACGACGGCCTCGACTCACTCCCGGCCACGGCGACGATCACGGTAATTCCGAATGACGCGCCGCTACTGGCGACGATCGGCCCGCAGACGGTCGAGGAAGGGCAACTGCTGAGCTTCCCGGTCAGCGCCAGCGATGACGGCCCGCTCTCCGAGCTGGACTTCGCCGCCACGCCACTGCCATCCGGTGCGAGCTTTATCGACAACGGCGATGGCACGGGTCTGTTCGAATGGACCCCGGGCGCCGGCTCGGCCAGCACCTATAACGTGAACTTCACGGTCACGGACAACGATGGCCTGGGTCTCAGTGACGACGAACTCGTGGCGATCACGGTTACCCCGCCGGCTGGCGGGCAGACCCCGTTCGGCGGCATACCGTGGCCGGTCCCGGGCCAGATCGAGCTCGAGGACTATGATGTCGGTGGCCAGGGCATTGCCTACAACGACAGCACCGCCGGCAACGCGGGCGGCGAGTATCGCCTGGATGATGTCGATATCTATAACACGGCCAGCGAAGGCAACTATGTCGGTGCCAACAAGGGCGGCGAATGGCTCGAGTTCACGGTCAATGTCGCCGCGGGCGGTGCCTACAACCTGGACCTGCGCTATGCAACCCCGAAGAGCGGGCGCCTGGTGCATGTCGAGTTCAATGGCATCAACGTCAGTGGTCCAGTCACATTGCCGCCGACCAGTGGCTGGCAAAACTGGCAGACCCTGACCGTACCGGTCGGCCTGAGCGCCGGACAGCAGATCATGCGCATCATGGTCGATAACTCCGGCATGAACCTGAACTGGGTCAAGCTGACCCCGGCGGTCGGCGGCAACCAACCGCCGGTGCTGAACCCGATTGGTCCAAAAAGCATCGAGGAAGGCCAGTTGCTGAGCTTCCCGGTCAGCGCTACCGATGACGGTCCGTTAAGTGAACTGAAGCTGGGCACAGATTCTGCGCCGATAGGCTCCTCGTTTACCGACCACGGTAATGGCACCGGTACCTTCACCTGGACCCCGGGCGCAGGTGCGACCGGTACCTATAACGTGATCTTCCTGGCGATCGACAACAACGGCACTGGCCTGTCCGACTTCGAGATCGTGCTAGTCACGGTCAACCCGCCGGCCGGCATCCAGTTGCCATACCACGGTAGCCCGGCCCCGATCCCGGGCCAGATCCCGGGCCAGATCGAGATCGAGGACTATGACCTCGGTGGTGCCGGTACCGCGTTCTTCGATACCACGGCCGGCAACAAGGGCGGTGAGTACCGTAGCGACGATGTCGATATCTATAACAGTGCAACGGAAGGCTTCTATACCGGTGCCAACCGCACTGGCGAATGGGTCGAGTTCACGGTCGATGTTGCCGCCCCCGGCGTGCACCAGCTCGATGTACGCTTTGCCACGCCGAAGGACAACCGCCAGCTGCACATCGACATGGACGGCGTCGATATCACAGGTCCGGTCATGCTGCCCAATAGCGGCGGCTTCCAGAACTGGCAGACCTACAGTATGCCGGTGACACTGAGCGCCGGGGTGCAGGTCATGCGCGTCATGCTCGATACAGGTGGCCTGAACCTGAACTGGCTGCGCCTGACCGCAGCCGGTGGCAACCTGCCGCCGGTGCTGGATCCGATCGGTAACCAGACCGTCGAAGAAGGCCAG
>CAMYJD010000010.1 GCA_947258655.1 uncultured Gammaproteobacteria bacterium
GGCCTCACCAGGGTGTGCAGGATGTATTTGAAACGGTCAGTATTACTGTCACAGATTGACAGAATGAATGGTTGTATTCTTAGACACTGCAGGTAAGTTCTGGCTGGTATCTCATCTCTCAGGCATAGGTCTAGCGCTTTGCGCCCAAGGGTGGCTATATCCGGGCTTTTAGCATCATCCAGGATGCTGTCCGGTACAGGTGTCCGCAATAGCTCATGTGCTATCAGTAACGCCAGGTACAACATGCGTTGGCAGTGGCTGGACGCTGATTGTTGTATCAATGCCTCCCAGTCGATGTCCGTTGTGCGTACAAGCCGATCAATGTCGCAAATCCACACAAGTTTACGCCACAAGTCCTTGTTAATATGCATGCATAGCAGCAACAGCATATCCTGTGGAGAAATATATTCTATATCGCTCCCAGTCAGGGAGCTGTGCCAGGTACGCTTGAACAGTCCTTCCGGTTTCAGTTCGAAGGGAAAGCGCCGGGTGGAAAGTGCCCAGTGCAGATCGATATATATCAATTGATCATCGCTGATAAATTCATGCTCATGGTCCATGTGGATAAATTCTCGTTCCCTGGCGGGAGACATGAGAGGGATCGTTCTGTTATAAGCCTGATTTATCAGCAATTCACAAGCCTGTTGTACATCTTCCGCAGCGATCAGGATATCCAGGTCTCCGAACTGGCGTAAGCCAAGATGCCCATATATGGATACTGTTAATGTTGGTCCTTTATATGCGAGTGCTGTAATGCCATGAGACTTGAACAGATCCAGGATTCTGTTGAGTTCTTGTGCGAGCATGCGATTTCTCAATTCGTTGGCTCGATACATATCATGTAGTTTGTCTAGAATGCCTTCAGGGATATCGGTGCTGTGAAATCGGCGTAGATATTCGTATAACAATGGTGTGAGTCCATGGTTTTCTGACATATCGAGCAGGTGGTCCCAGTCGATATTGGTTTTGTCGCTGATACGACTGCATGTGCCAGCTTCATCCTGGATCAGCATTGCATGTAAGAGTATGTCATGCTCGGGTTGTTGTATCGTGATCGATTTGTCAATGATGTCAGTCATGGAGTTAATCTATGCGGAATGTCTGTTTTTTTACTGCTAAATATTGCTTGAGATATAAAAGCATCAGAAGGCTTAAATTGTCTGGCAAACTGGAAAACAGTGCCATTGTCGATGGATTATCTTTTTATCGGCAAGGTGCTTGGGGGCTATAGGATATGCCAGTTGAATGTCGGATATGCTTTTCATGTATGTGCATAAGTTGAGTATTCCCGGAAATCGGCACATTTTTTTCATGCGCATGCGCGCACCATGCTTGTTATATTGGTTTTAAGCGGATTGTGCGTGACGTAAATCGCCGCCCTGTAGCATGAATGTTGCATGGTAATGAAGCAATACTCCGACCGGCAAGCCCATTTCAGGGATCTGTCTCGTAATCATATTCAATCGTCAGCGGCGCATGATCAGAGAAACGTTTGTTTTTATATATTGATGCCTTGCTGATCCTGTCCTTGAGTCCTGGTGTGACGATCTGATAATCGATGCGCCAGCCAACGTTCTTGTCCCATGCCTGACCGCGGTTTGACCACCAGGTATACTGCTCGGCCTGTTGATTGACGACGCGAAACGCATCGACGAAACCGATAGGGCCGAAGACCTCGTCGAGCCAGGCGTGTTCCTCGGGGGTGCAGCCCGAGTTTTTCTGGTTGCTTTTCCAGTTTTTAATATCGATCTCTTTATGCACGGTATTCAGGTCGCCGCAAATGATGAACTCCCTTTTTTGTTTGCGCATTTTTCTGAGTTCCGATGCGAAGCGCCGCATGAAATCGAGTTTGTTGGTGTGACGCTCTTCACTCGATGATCCAGAGGGCAGGTACAGAGAGGCCACGCTCAGTTTGCCAAAATCGGCCTGGATATAGCGGCCTTCTGTATCACAATGATCCCAGCCCAGGCCAAAATTGATGCGCTCGGGCTCTTGGCGACAATACAATGCCGTACCACTGTAGCCTTTTTTCTCGGCATCATGGAAATAGACGTGGTAGCCCTTGGGGTGAAAGATCTTGTCAGTGAGCTGGTCTTCGTGAGCCTTGGTTTCCTGAATACAGATGACATCGGCCTGCTGGCGTTTCATCCACTCAAAGAACCCCTTTTTTGCTGCGGCACGAATGCCATTGAGGTTGGCGCTGATAATTTTCATGAAGGCAGGGTAAAGGGAAAAGATAAAAGTGTAAAGAGAAACACCTGCTCATCCTATTGCAATATAGCTGGCTGGTTAAGCGGGAAAGACTCAGTCAAGCGCTTTCTGATGATTTTCACCTTGTATCTTTACACTTTTACCTTTTCTCTGCCTTTACCCTTTTATCTTGTATCTGCCTTTAGTATATTATCGCTCCATTATTATCAGACCAGGGTGAGACAGCATGCAGGACTACAAGCGGGATTTTCTCGAATTTGCTATTGATATTGGGGTGCTGCGTTTTGGTGAGTTTACGTTAAAGTCAGGGCGGGTTAGCCCGTATTTTTTCAATAGTGGTCTGTTTAATACTGGCGCCAGTCTGGCACGCCTGGGGCGCTATTACGCCGAAGCTATAATTGCCTCCGATATTGATTTCGACATGATCTTTGGTCCGGCCTACAAGGGTATCCCGTTGGCGGCCAGTACGGCGATTGCCCTGGCCGACCATCATGGTCGCGATATTCCCTATGCCTTTAACCGCAAGGAGGCCAAGGAGCATGGTGAAGGTGGCAGTATTGTAGGCGCTCCATTGCAGGGCAAGGTCCTGGTCATCGATGATGTGATTACGGCGGGTACCGCGATCCGGGAATCGGTGGCGATACTGGATGCTGCCGACGCCGAACTCGCCGGTGTTGTTATTTCGCTGGATCGCCAGGAAAAGGGGGCGGGGGATGTGTCGGCAATCCAGGAAGTCGAACAACAATACCGGATTTCGGTTGCAAATATCGTCAGTCTGGCCGATCTGCTTGATTATCTCGCCACCCTACCCGGGCAGCAACAGGCGTTGGAATCCATACATAAATACCGTGATAATTATGGGGTATAAATGGCTTACTGGTCGCTTTTGTGCGCCTAGCCGATAATCAGCTTGATGCCGACCAAAAGGGTAATAATCTCAAAGGAGCGCTTGATCAGCCTATTGCCTTTTGTGATGGATAGGTGGGCACCGATATAACCACCCAATAGGGAACCGAGCAATAAGGCCGGTAGCCAGTCCCACTGGATCGTACTCAGTATACCGAGTGTCAATGCGCCGGTGCCGTTCCAGAACAGACCGACCAGGACCAGGGTATAAGCGACGGCACGTTTATAATCCAGGCCAAACCAACGTACCAGCCATAGCGTAACAAACAGCCCGGTACCGGAAGTCAGGGAGCCATTAAGCACACCTATAAAGAACAGCGCCAGCGCGCCGATACAATAACCATAGAAATTACGATGATGGGGCAGGTAGTGTTGGCCGAGCTCCCGGTTCAGGCTGGAGTAGATACCCAGGCCCATAATGAGTATGCCCAGCGCAATCCTCGCATGTTGATCAGGGACTGTGAGAATGATGTTGGCGCCGACAATGACGCCGGGTAGACCGGCAGACAGTATAAACAGTGTAAAACGGCGCTCCAGTGTATTTTCCCTGAGGTGGCGCAGGGTAGCGCCTACTCCCAGTGCCACACTGGCGACCTTGTGGGTGGCCAGGGCAACACTGAAGGGCAGGCCAAGAAACAGTAATACAGGTAGCTGGATAAGGCCGGCGCCGCCACCTGAAAAGGCCGAGAAGATATTGGCGACCAGGGATATGAGGAATAAAAGCAGTTGTGAAGTATAGTCCATGTTATATTGCATGCATTGTGAGATATAATTTTCAGCTGATAAAATGAATTATATGAGCCAGAGTTTGTCTGCTATGAGAGTGTTTGTATACATTTTTGTGTTTCTGCTGATCTTGCCTGGTATGGGGCAGGCGGCCCTGTACCGTTGGGTGGATTCCAATGGCAAGGTGCATTATGGTGACCATGTACCTCCCGAGTATGCCGCCCAGGAGAAGAAAAAGCTGGATGAATCCGGTCGGACCATCGAGACAATCGAACGCAGCAAGACCCAGCAAGAACTGGAAGAGCTGAGGCAGCTGCAGAAAATGCGTGAAGAAAAGAGAAGGCAGGAAGCCTTGCGCCAGTCCCGGGATCGCATGCTGCTGCTGACCTATCAGAGCGTCGAAGAGATCGTAGCTGCTCGAAAAGCCAAGGTAGCGACTCTCGAAACCTCGATTCAGCACGCGCTTGGTAACCGTAAATCGCAGGTCGCCAGACTCCGGGAAGCACGTAACACTGCTGCAGACTATGAAAGGACATCACGGCCGATCCCGCAAAATGTGCTGGATCAGATAAAGGCCCTGAATGGGCAAATAGCCCAAACAGATAATTATATCGACAGAAAAAGGGATGAGCAGCAACAGATTCGTGATGAATTTGCCAGGTACATCAGCCGTTACAAGAAACTGACGGAAGAATAATAAGCTGATGACATGCGCCATCAAAGCAGCGGACAATGCTGCCAGTACTAGCCCTTGATCAATGTACCGACGCCTTCGTCGGTGAACAACTCCAGCAATACTGCATGCTCGACACGGCCGTCGATGATATGCGCTGTCTTGACACCGCTGCTAACGGCATCAAGTGCACAGCGTATTTTTGGCAGCATGCCGCCATGGATAGTGCCATTCTCTATCAAGGTCTGAACCTGGTTTGCGCCCAACCCGGTCAGTAATTTGCCTTCCTTGTCCAGCAGACCTTCAGTATTGGTAAGCAGGATCAGTTTCTCCGCGCCCATGACCTCTGCCATCTTGCCTGCCACCAGGTCGGCATTAATGTTGTAAGAGAAGCCATCTTCACCGACGCCAATTGGCGCGATGACAGGGATAAAATCACCATCAGTGAGCATATTCACAATGTCGGGGTCGATACTGTCGACTTCTCCAACATGGCCCAGGTCAATAATTTCCGGTACATCGATGACATCAGTATTGCGTGAGAGAATCATCTTGCGGGCACGAATAAGATCGCCATCTTTTCCGGTCAGACCAACCGCATTACCGCCATTACGGTGAACCAGATTGACAATTTCTTTATTGACCAGGCCACCCAGTACCATTTCAACAATATCCATGGTTTCGCTGTCAGTGACACGCATGCCATTAATAAATTCCGTTTCCTTGCCGACACGTTTGAGTAGATCACCTATCTGCGGGCCGCCTCCATGAACAACGACGGGTTTAATGCCAACCTGCTTCATCAGGGTAATGTCACGGGCAAAGCCATTTTTCAGGCTGTTGTCGGTCATCGCATTACCGCCGTATTTGATGACAACAGTTTTTCCAGTAAAGCGCTGGATATATGGCAGGGCCTCGGTCAGGACCGTGGCAAAGTTTATCGCTTCTTCACTTTTTAATGACATGTCTGGATCGATGCTCGGCTAGTTTTAATGTTTATATTATGAACTGTAATTGACTCCCGGAACAGCTCTGCCTGGAATCGGCAGGCAGGCACCGCGTGTTTTACGTTCACGTACTCGCATACTGCAGTTGCAGACAGGCGCTAGAACGGCAGATCGAGATCAGGGGCAATCGATGATAGCTGTGAACGGATCATATCCTGGATTCTGCTCAATGCGGCCGCATCATTTGCCTCAAATCGCAGTACCAGAGAAGGTGTCGTATTTGAAGCGCGTACCAGCGCCCAGCCATCTTCGAATTCCAGCCGCATACCGTCGATATCGATCAGGCGGGCCCCCGGGAAATGGGCGCTGGATTTGAGTTTCTCCATCAGCCTGAAGTGTTCCTCATCATGCATTTTGATACTGAGTTCAGGTGTGCTGACGCTCTCCGGAAGCGATGTAAACATTTTACTACTGCCTTCGCTCTCCGAAGATACAATTTCAAGCAGGCGCGCCCCGGCATACAGGGCGTCATCAAATCCGAGCCAGCGCTCCTTGAAAAAGACATGACCGCTCATTTCACCGGCCAGTTGTGCGCCGCTCTCCTGCATTTTTGCCTTGATCAGAGAATGGCCGGATTTCCACATCAAGGGTTGCCCGCCGTGATCGGAAATAATTTTCTCAAGATGATTGGTGCATTTCACATCATAAATGATCTGTGCTCCAGGTTGTCTTGTTAGTACGTCAATCGCCATCAGCATTAGATAACGGTCGGGCCAGATGATCTTGCCTGCCGAGTCGATAACACCGAGACGATCGCCGTCGCCATCAAACGCGAGGCCAAGATCGGCACCCTGTTCAGTGACTGCTCGTGCCAGTGGCATCATGTTTTCAGGTTTGCTTGGGTCAGGATGGTGGTTGGGGAAATTACCGTCCACTTCACAAAACATGTCAATGACTTCGCAACCCAGGGCTCTGTACAGTTGCGGTGCAACTTCGCCAGCGACGCCATTGCCGCAATCGATGACAATTTTCAATGGGCGCTCAAGGCGAACATCGCTGGTGACCCGTTCGATATAACTGGGGACAACATCAAGGGTCTGCACGCTGCCTTCAGCATTCTGCACGCTGCCTTCAGCATTGATCAGTCTGTTGCTTTCAATGCGTTCCTTAAGTGCCATGATGGCCTCCCCATGCAGGGTATCGCCACATAACATCATTTTCATGCCATTGTATTCGGGTGGATTATGGCTGCCGGTTAACATAATGCCGGAACCATTACCGAGGTAGTGACTGGCAAAATACAATACCGGGGTAGGTACTCTGCCAATATCGACGACTTCCCTGCCCGATTGCTGCAGGCCGGCGATCAGTGCCTCGCTGAGTTCCGGGCCGGACAGGCGACCGTCACGGGCAACGACTATCTTGAGCTGGCCACGGTCCTGCGCCTCACTGCCAATAGCCTGTCCTATCTTGCGGGTGATCTCGGCTGTCAGGGTCTTGTTGACAATACCGCGTATATCATAGGCCTTGAATATGGACGGGGTCACCTCGCCACTGTGGTCCTTGGCTGTAAGCTCGCGTACTTCGAGTGCATCGGTGCTGGCGCCGAAATTAAAGTCGGATGCCTCAGCGCTCGCCTCTGTTGCAAGGGCGCTCGGACTTGCCATCTCCTTGTTTTTCTCGCGCAGCCCTGTCATGTCGCCCGCAATCATGCGCAATTGCTCCATCGCACCCAGGCAATTTTTCAGAGAGATAGGATACTTGTTACTAATGCTGCCCTGCTGGATGTCCTTGACCAGTTTGATGACCATGACCTGGTCATTCAATAGTGCCTTGTTGGTCTTGCGGTACATTAGTAATAGTATCAGGCTGAAGATCAACCACACTGCGGCAACGACACCCCAGTAGAACAAGGCTTCATTATTGGCCACACCGCCAGCAGTAGAATCCGGCCAGTAATCTATTTTTAGCAATGTGTTTCTAATTGGTACTGAGACAAGTGCCTGGCCTGATTTACTGACATTGTCGCCACGGCTGGCTATCGTAATAGTTTGACCGCGACTATTGGTTTGCTGTAATTCCAATAGGCCATCAGAGGCCTTCATTTGTTTGAAGACCTGCTTTACTGTCTGCACAGGAAGTGTTAACAGCAGATTACCCAGGGTTACATTATTATTGCCGCGAATATTTCGTGCTATGTCTATATGCTGTTCGGGCTTGCCAAGCAGGTGGACCTCAACTATCGAGCTGTCACCCGAACGCGATTTGTGTAACAGGTCAAGGCATGAATAACTGATGGGCGGGTTTATGCTGTTATCCGGTTTATCAAACTCGGGTGGCAGAATGCGGATTCGCAGTGCGGCCGGAAACATGTACGCAAGCAGTGATTCTC
This sequence comes from uncultured Gammaproteobacteria bacterium, assembly GCA_947258655.1. Taxonomy (GTDB): domain Bacteria; phylum Pseudomonadota; class Gammaproteobacteria; order JAADHQ01; family JAADHQ01; genus JAADHQ01. Next base: position 7,856 of record CAMYJD010000010.1, read on the forward strand.
GCTTGTGCAGTAATTCCTCGTCGTTGTTGCGCAAGGCATGCATAAGACCGGGCTCCTTGACGGTCAGGTCCATGACATCGATGTATTGTTTCATGATCTGTTCGATTTGCAGGGCATAGCTCTCGACAAGCAGGCGCTTGTTCTGGTCGATGTTGGTGGACATTTTACTCTGTAGCGTCTGATAGATGTAAAGCGAGCCTGTAAACAGCAGAACCGATAGCGTAATAAACAATGTCAAAAAAATGGTTTCGAGACTGGTCGTGCCCGTTTTAGGTTTTAGCGTGCCCTTGGCAATTTTTTTCTGCTTTTTGTTTTTACGACCGGACTTCGATGCTGACTTCATGTTTTGATTTATCCTGATTCAGTAATCAATCTGTATGTTGCATTCTTGCAGTTTAGTGTAAATGCCTGGCTGGGTGAAATGATGGCGAGTAATCTCACTTGTCATCGCGTATGTATTACCGTCGTCCAGTATGTCCGAATCCACCTGTGCCACGCTGTGATTCGGTAAACTCCTCAACCCGTTCAAAATGTGCGCGTACTACAGGGACTATGACCATTTGCGCAATACGTTCGCCGATTTCAATTGTAAAAGACTCGTGACCGCGATTCCAGCAGGATACGAACAATTGCCCCTGGTAGTCGGAGTCAATGAGGCCGACCAGATTCCCGAGTACTATGCCGTGTTTATGGCCGAGGCCCGAGCGTGGCAATAGCATTGCACAAAGGGAAGGGTCTTCAATGTAGATAGATATACCGGTAGGAATCAAATGGGTCTCTCCGGCCTGTATCAGTAGCGGCTCATCCAGGCATGCGCGCAGATCCAGTCCGGCCGAACCATCAGTAGCGTAATCTGGTAGTGGGATGTCCCTGCCCAGTCTGTCATCCAGTATTTTCAGTTGTATCGATTGCATGAGCTCTCTCGGCGATTATAGTTATCAGTTTTCTGGCGAGTGTTTTTTTACTGTTCAGATCAAGATGAATATGACCATTTGGCCACAAAATATCAAGTTCATTTGTATCCTGGTCAAAACCGCGTGTCGGGCCTACCGGGTTGGCGACAATCATGTTGAGATTCTTGCGCTCCATCTTGCTGCGTGCATACTCAAGCAGTTTGTCTGTTTCGGCTGCGAAACCAACCGTAAACGGGGCCTTTGCCAACGCCGCTACTGCAGCGAGGATATCATGGGTTTTGACCAGTTTAAGTTGCATTTCATCGGCTTGCTTCTTGATTTTGTTGACCGCCTGCAGTCCCGGACGATAGTCGGCAACAGCAGCGGTGGCGATAAAAATGTCACAGGCACCGGCATGCTTGAGGACTGCCTGCTGCATTTGACTGGCAGTCTCGACATCCACACGTGTTACCCGCTCAGGCGTGTCCAGTTGTACCGGACCTGCAATCAGGGTAACGTCGGCGCCGGCCTCTATAGCGGCCTCGGCTATCGCAAAACCCATTTTTCCTGAGCTGCGGTTGCTGATGTAACGGACAGGATCAATCGGCTCACGCGTCGGTCCGGCCGTGATCAGTACGTGTTGTCCGGACATCAATCCACTCTGGAAAAGATTATTGCATATCTTTAGCAGTTGCTCGGGCTCGAGCATACGACCTGGACCGGTTTCTCCGCAGGCCTGCGAACCCTGTGCGGGTCCGAGGATGGACACTTCGCGTTGTTTGAGCGTGGCAATATTGGCCTGGGTAGCGGCATTGTCCCACATGGCCTGGTTCATGGCCGGGGCGATGGCGAGCTGGGTCTGACTGGCCAGACATATTGCGCTCAGCAGATCATTGGCATGACCGCCTGACAGGCGCGCAATAAAATCCGCACTCGCCGGTGCGATCAGGATCAAATCGGCCCAGCGTGCCAGTTCAATATGTCCCATAGCCGCTTCGGCATCGGCGTCCATTAATTCCGTATGCACCGCCCTGCCAGACAAGGCCTGCAGCGTCAAAGGTGTAATAAATTCCATTGCCGAGCGGGTCATCACTACCCGGACATCTGCACCGGCATCACGCAGGCGTCGGGTTAGCTCGGCACTTTTATAGGCTGCGATACTGCCGCTGATGCCGACAATAATGCGCTTGTTATATAAGGTGTCCATCGATGAAAGTGTAACATTACATGGGCGCTAACAGTAGTCGGCCATTTGTCACAGCGGTAAGCGGATATTCATACGCGCGCCAGCCAGGCGTTTGCCGCATGGCAATATCGGTATGTGCTACCGAATAAACAAGTATTTGATTATAAAGCGATATATGCTATAAACTTGTGATCGAAGGCTTGCCGGGTGTGGATGCACAGGCGCAGGCACCAACAACAGATACGCGTACATGCTAAGGAGGGTATATGGCGATCACGGACTGGCCGAGGTCCGAAAGGCCCCGGGAAAAACTGCTGCAACAAGGGCCAGGTGCATTATCAGATGCCGAACTACTGGCTATTTTTCTGCGCACCGGCATTCCTGGCAAAACAGCTGTCGACCTGGCGCGGGATTTGATCACACATTACGGTGGCCTGCGGCCGTTGTTGCAGGCCGATTTTAACGCGTTTTGCCGTGCGCCCGGATTAGGGCTGGCCAAATATACGCAGTTACAGGCCATTCTGGAAATGTCGCGTCGACATCTGCGCGAGACCCTGCAACGCGGTACGGTTCTGGAAAATCCGCAACAAACCCGCGATTACCTGAGCACTGAGTTGCGTGGTTACGAGTATGAGGTCTTTTCCTGTCTGTTCCTGGATAACCGCCATCGGGTATTGCAGTTTGAGAAGCTGTTCTTCGGGACTATTAACAGTGCTACTGTGCATCCGCGTGAGGTTGTCAAGCGGGCATTGAAACACAATGCGGCTGCTGTGATCCTGTCCCACAACCACCCTTCGGGCGTGTCCGAACCCAGCCAGGCCGATATCCATATCACCAGGCATCTGAAAGAGGCCCTCGGCCTCGTGGATATACGCTTGCTGGACCACTTTATTATTGGTGACGGCGAGCTCGTTTCGCTTGCCGAAAGGGGGCTTGTTTGAGACTGTGCTGCATAAGCCTTTGTTTTATAAATAGGTAGACATCGGTGCTTGTATATCGATGCGTTAATCTGTACAATTGCCCGCCTTCATCTTGTGATGAATGGATCTAGTGTTGGAGAGATAGAGTCATGTCCAAAGTATGTCAGGTAACAGGCAAGCGGCCGATGAGCGGAAACAATGTTTCCCATGCAAAAAACAGAACCAGAAGGCGTTTCCTGCCCAATCTTCATACCCATCGATTCTGGGTTGAAAGCGAAAACCGTTTTATACGCCTGCGTCTTTCATCCAAGGGTATGCGTATTATCGATAAAGTAGGTATCGAGGCCGTGCTGGCCGACATACGTGCCCGTGGCGAGAAGGTATAAGGAGTCCAATTATGCGTGACAAGATCAGACTCGTGTCCAGTGCCGGAACAGGTCACTTTTATACGACCACCAAAAACAAACGTACAATGCCCGACAAGATGGAGATCAAGAAATTTGATCCTGTGGTACGCCAGCATGTGATGTACAAAGAGGCCAAGATTAAATAAGCTGAAATTCAGCAGGCAAAAACCCGCCATGACATGGCGGGTTTTTTTATGTCCGGATTTCACCGTTTCGTGCTGCCCAGTAACTACACCTATTTCTATAATATATATATGGGATTAGGGGAAAATGTGACGCACTCATCCTTTTATTGCATACCCCTTAAAATTACGCCGCTTGCAGCCGTTATATCTCTATATGCGGCTAGTGAATTAATTCACACCTTTCCCCGTGTATTGGATACATACACTGTACAAAACTGATCGTTATGAATTGACCTCTATTCCCATATAGGTAATAAGGTTATAGTAGACTGGGCTGGAATCCTACATGAGTGCATTGCCAAAACTGGCTGATAAGAAATCGCTTAAGAACCTGGTGCCATTGAATGGCCTGTCGCCGACTCATTTCGAGGAATTGGCGAAGAAGGCTACTGTGCTTGAACTGAAGCCAGGCAAATACCTGTTCAAAAAGGGCGAGCGTGACAATTCCACGTGTTTTGTGCTCGAGGGTGAGATAGCCCTTGTGGATGGTAGCGATATTAAATTGACGATCGAGGGTGGTACGGCAGAGGCCAGGCATCCGATCGCAGCACAACAGCCCAGACAGCTCGGAGCACGCGCCAAGACCCATTGTACGATAGTCAGTATTGATTCCGGCCTGCTCGACGTGATGCTGGCATGGGAGCAGTCTTCAGGTTATGAAGTGGATGAGTTCGAGTCCGACGATGAGGACTGGATGACGCGCATGATGCAGTCGGATTTGATGCAGAAGCTTCCTGCCAATAATCTGCAACAGTTGTTCATGCGCATGCAGGAGGTCGATGTCAAGGGTGGCGACGTCGTCGTCAATCAGGACGATGAGGGTGACTATTATTACATTATCAAGCAAGGCAAATGTGTCGTCAGTCGCAAGCCCTCTGCCAATGCCAGGGAAGTGAAGCTTGCTGAACTGAAAGATGGCGACAGCTTCGGTGAAGAGTCATTATTGTCCGGTGCCAAGCGCAATGCCTCGGTGACCATGCTGACCAATGGCAAGTTAATGCGGTTATCGAAAAACGATTTTAATGAATTATTGAAAACACCATTATTGAGTCAGCTCGGTTATGGAGAAGCGAAGCAGATGGTCGAAGAGGGTGCTGTATTTCTGGATGTACGTTTGCCGGGTGAATACAATAATGCCCATCTGCAGGACAGTATCAATATGCCATTGGCGGCGATACGTAGCGAAATAAGCTCAATTGATCGCGATAAGGATTATATCGTCTACTGTGATACGGGCAGGCGTAGTACCAGTGCCGTGTTTCTGTTGGGTCAGTTTGGTATCGATGCACATGTGCTCAAAGATGGTCTGAGCAATGTACCCCTGGAGGACTATAATCCGGTCGAAGGAAAAGGGGCGGAGAGCGCAGAAATAATCGACATCAACAGGGACAAGTCGGAAAGCAGCGCTCAGCAAGTAGATGCCGCGGAACTGCAGGCAATAGACGCAGAAAAGTCGCAACTGGAAAATAATGTAAAAAAACTCGTTGCAGAAGTGGCCAGCCTGAAAGAGCAGATTAGTGATGCGGAGCAGAAAATAGCGCAGCATGAGAGTGAGCTACAGGAAACGCAGGCTGCAGTGAAGCAAGAGCAGGCAAATGTCAGGAGCATGGAGGATGAACTGCAAGGTTTGCGTGATCTGGAGATAGAATCAGACAAGCTCAAGGAGAAGCTGGAAAAAGCACAGGTTGCAGCCGATGAACAAGGCAAGCTACTGATAACTGCGCGGCAATCAGATGAAAGTGCACAGAAAAAGCTGTTGTCCCAACAGGCCGAAATGGAAAGGCTTGAGAAAGATCTGCGAGCAGCCGTGTCCAGAGCTGCAGAGGCGGAAGAGCTTCATGAAACCAATATCAGGGAGCTTGAGTCATTGCACGCCAAGATGGAAGTGTTGCAATCCGAAAAAGATGCTCTTGGTGAAAGACTGCTCAGTGTCGAACGGGAAAAGGATGCACTGGGTAAGGGTGTTGATGCCAGTGTGACAGCGCTGAACGAGGAAATTACGTCATTACGTGCGTCACTGGAGGAGATCCAGGCGAACAAGGCAGGCCTTGAGGAGGATCTGCAGCAAGGCCGTCAACAGCAGGAATCCCTGCAGCAACAATTACAGAATAAGAGCCTGGAGCAAGGGTCGCTCGAGCAAAAGATCGCTGAATTGAATCAGACGCTTGATGCAGAACGTAAACATGCGCAACAACTGCAATCAGAAAATGCCGAGCGGATTGAAGAGCTGCGAGGATTACAGGAAAAGCTGGAACAACAGAATCAGTCGAGTGATCAGCAAAGTGCAAGCCTGCAACAACAGTTACAAGATAAAAGTGCCGAACAGCAGGTGCTCGAGAACAGGATTGCCGAACTGAGCGCGGTGCTCGATGAAGAGCAGTCACGTGCCAGGCAGTTACAGTCCGATAATGCAGAGCGGCTACAAGAGCTGCAAGCGCTAGAGGGAAAACTGCAACAACAGAACCAATCAAGTGATCAGCATAATGTAAAACTGCAGACACATATAGAGGAACTGGAACAGCACAAGACGAAACTGGAGCAGGATATGCAAGCTTCGCTTGCGCGCATTGATTCACTCGAGTCCGAGCTTCAGCAGCAGTCTACCGAAAAGCAGTCAATCCTCTCTGATAGTGAGCAGAATAATCAGCAACTGCAAGCGAAGTTGGAGGAGGCGCAACAACAGCGGCAGCAACAGGAATCCGAGATCGGTGAACTCAAGACCCGGCTGCAGGAGAGCGAGTCGAGTCTTGCCAGCCTCATGGAAGCGCGAAAACAGGAAAAAGGCGACGGTCTTGATAGAATAAAGACGTTGGAGTCAGGGCTGGAACAAGCCGCACGTGAACATGGTGAGCAAGTGTCGGCGATGCAGGCACAGTTGTCAGACTATGAGGAGCAACAGCGCCACCTGCAGGCCGAGATCCAGAAGCTGACGGAACAGTCGGCGCAGGAAACCTCCAGATATGAAAATGAAAAGGCTTCCTTTGAACAGCAGGTCAGCGCCGGTCAGGAAACAATCAAGGCATTGAAAGCCGAGTTGGAAACATCTGTTAATGACAGTGAAGCACGTGAGTCGGAGCTGTTGGCGCAATTAGCCGAGTTCGGTGATAACCGTCGACAAATGGAAGCTGAATTAAAGTCTCTGCGGGACAGGTCGGCTGAAAATGAATCCATGTTTGCCAGTGAAAGGCAAATCCTCGAACAACAGAACCTGAGCAATCAGGAAGCCGTTAAAACCCTGAAGGCAGAACTGGAGGAATTATCGCGCCAGAAAAGTGAGCGTGAGTCCGAATTACAGCAAAGCCTGTCCACATCCGAAGTTGCACGGCAACAACTGACGAAGGAAATAGAAGAGCTTACAAGCAGAATAAATGAATCCGAGGCCAGCCTGACAAGCGCCAGGGAGGATGCAGAGCGACAAAATAACCTGAGCCAGGCCAGAATCAGTGCACTGGAGTCGGAGCTGGAGGGTGTAGGTAGCGAGACAGCAGCGCTGCTGCAAGCTCGGCAGGAGCTGCAAGAGTCTGCCGAGAAATATCAGCAGGAAATTGATCAGGGCAGGGAAGATAGGCAGCAACTGGAATCTCAGCTTGAGGCTCTAAATCGTGACCTGGAAGACCTGCGAACAGCGCAGAACGTATCCGAACAGGAACAGGAAAAACAGGTCATAGAATACCGGCAACAGCTGGAGCTGCAGAAAATAGAGAATGCTGCAGTTGACGAAAGATATCAACGGGCACAGAAACGCATCGATGAATTGATTCAGGTCAATACGCAACTGGAATCGGGTGTGGGTGATGAAGCCTTGCATAATGAAATACAGGGTCTCAGAGGTACACTGGATGAGGCCGAGCAAAAGTTACAGGACAATGCGAGCCTGCTTGCACAGAAAACACATGAAAGCGATGAAATACGCAAGGAACTAGCGGCCTTGCGCGCGGTGTATGTGCAAAAGGAATCCGAATTCACAGAGTTGCAGAATAAACTGGAGAGTGCGGCGCAGACGATTTCCGATTTTCATCAGCAGGATGATGATTCAAACAAGGGTAAGCAGGCGGCAGAAGAAGAGCTGAAGCTTGTGCGAGAAAGGTTTGAGCAGTCAGAAATCGAAAGCAAGGAAATCATTACAGGTCTGCAAAAAGAGCTGCAGGAGAAAGACAGTCTGATCGATGAATATAACGATCAGGCGAGTCAGGCCAATGCATTGCGCACTGACGCCGAGTCTGCTTTCAAAGTCATGGAAGAGGAAGTTAATACACTACGCAATGAATCTGATCAATATCAGCAATCCCTGCACAATAGTCATGAACAATTGCAAGCGTTGCAGCAGGAGCTGGACAAGCTAAGAGAAGAGCAGAAGAACTGGCGTATTACCGAAGAGGATATGGTCAAGGCAAACGAGCTGGAGATGTCGCAAGCTCGAGTCAAGGAGCTGGAGGCCGAGTTGCAGCAGAGCAGTAAACATATCGATGCAGCCAGGGAAAAAATAGCGCAACTGGAAAACAGTGTGCAAAAGAATGACCGTTCGAAGCTGGAGCATGAGCTGCAAGGAAAAATAGAACAATTGAAGCATGACATGGAAGGTCAACTGGAGCGATATAAATCCGACCTGGATGATGAATCGGGCAGGTTGAGGAAGGAAAACGACAAACTGCGTGACGAACTGCAGAATGCCTACAAGGAACAGGAAATCGCTATTCAGACGGGTCGTCCGGTTACCAAGGGTCAACAGCCGCAGCAGGTGGAAGAGGCGGGTACTGCATCTGTTGTGGAAGACCATGCCGCCCTGTTCAATCTTCCTGATATTGACAAGAATCTTTTTAATACCAATACAGACAGGCCTGCATCAAAAAGTAATACATTGATGATGGTTGTGCTGGTATTGCTATTTTCTTTGTTATCTGCGGGTGGTGTCTACTGGTATTTTGTTATGCATAAGGGTGCTCAGGCTACCTCTGCACCGTCGGCAAATACCACAGACAAAACTTCAGATGTGTTATCCGGAAAAGTATCGCAAACTCAAATTGCTGATGCGGGCACTATTCAGGCCAGCCCTGCGCGTGAAACCACGCCCCGGAAACCGGTAAAAGCAACGCCTAAGACGGTCAAGGCCAGTACGGCTATCAAGGGCCAGCTTAAACCTACTCGTGTATTCAGTGATTTTCTCGAGTCTGGAGGTAGTGGGCCAGTTATGGTCGGTGTGCCCGGAGGTATCTTCACAATGGGTAGCCCGGTCAATTCCACCTATTTTAACGAAAGGCCCCAACACAAGGTATCGATCAGGAAATTTACGATCTCTAAATACGAGGTCAGTTTTGACGACTATGATCGTTTCGCCGAAGATAGTGGTCGTCCGCGTCCTGCGGATAATGGCTGGGGTCGTGGCAAACGTCCTGTTATCAATGTTAGCTGGGAAGATGCCGTTGCCTATACCCAATGGCTGTCCAAGCAGACCGGGCATCAATACAGGTTGCCAAGTGAGGCCGAGTGGGAATATTCCGCGCGCGCGGGCAGCAAGGAAAAGTACTGGTGGGGTGCCCAGTACGAAAACAATCGTGCGAATTGCTTTAATTGCGGCAGTCGTTGGGATCGTGTCAGTTCTGCACCTGTTGGTAGTTTTTCACCGAGTTCCCTGGGGCTGCACGATATGTCCGGGAATGTTATGGAATGGGTCTCGGATTGCTATCACCAGAATTATGATGGCGCGCCAATCGATGGCACGATCTGGTCACAGGGTGCCTGTAGCCAGCGGGTCGTCAGAGGCGGTTCTTTTCACAGTCCTGTCGAGGATATCAGGGTCAGCAAACGTAGTGCGTTTGATGCCGGCACTGCCGTAGACCAGATTGGTTTCCGTGTCGTGCGTGTGCGCTAAGCGCCATACTGTCTGCTGTCTCCCTTGCTCCATAGCATGCAGGTAGCGCGAGTTGCCTGGCATTTTATGTGCATGAGTTGTTATTTAATAATGTACACGCATAACAAATACTAGCGTATTGCCGCCCTCAGGTCTGTGTCGCATGTTTCTGTTTGTAACAACAAAAATGCGGAATGCTGTTGACATCGTCCATGACCCTGACAAAATAGCATGCCTGTTCCGGGTATTAATCAAGACACAGTTATGAGTAATATTCTTGCAGTCGGTATTGCAACTGTCGACATCATCCACACGGTAGCGCATTATCCCGGCGCTGACGATGAAGTACGCGCACTAGCACAATCGGTGCAAAGGGGGGGTAATGCCAGTAACACACTGGTGTTATTATCGGCAATGGGCCACCAGTGCAGTTGGGCCGGCGTGCTGGCCGATGATATGTACGCTACATATATACGTAGCGATTTGCTTAATAATGGTATCGGACTGGACAATGCTGTAGAACAGGCTAATTCAAAATCACCACTGTCCTGTATTACACTCAGTCAGGATTCGGGTACACGCTGTATTGTACATTACCGAGATCTGCGTGAATTCAGTTGCGCAGACTTTGATCATATTGATATTCATGCTTACGACTGGTTGCATTTTGAAGGGCGTAATGTCGAACAGAGTATACTTATGTTGCGACGAATACGTGAGTCACAGTACCAGCGCCCGGTTTCAATCGAAATCGAAAAGCCGCGGATGGATATAGAGCGACTGTTCGCTTTTGCAGATATACTGATGTTCTCGAAAGTGTTTGCCCGCCATGCCGGCTTTAACAATCCATCTGCTTTTCTTCAGGATATGCACATAAAGCATCCGCATATTGTGCATTATTGCGCATGGGGTGAGAGCGGTGCATATGCCATTGATCAACATGGCACAATATATCATGCAGCGGCGCTCGGGGGCATAGACGTGGTCGATACGGTTGGGGCAGGGGATGTATTCAATGCAGCGCTCATAGACGCAGAAATCAACGGGCTGGATTTGCAGGAAGGTTTGCAACAGGCCTGCAAACTGGCAGGCAGAAAGTGCAGTCAATATGGTTTCTCTGGCGTGGTTGGAGAGTAGAAATGAAATCGGCAACGGTATTATTCAGTACTGATGAGATAATAGATCGCCAATGCAGGACGTTCAGGATAGCTGATGGAGCATTTACACAGGAAATCTTCGTAGTATTCAAAGGCGATAAGTTTTATGTTTACCAAAACAGCTGTCCGCATACCGGCGCCCCATTGGACTGGATGCCCGATCAATTCCTGAATCTCGATAAAACACATATCCAGTGTTCCACGCACCATGCCTTATTCAGGATCGAGGATGGCTTCTGTGTAGCAGGGCCATGCGCAGGCCAGTCATTGAAAAAGGTACCGGTCAGGGTGGAAGGAGAGCATGTAATTGCCGAAATTGAAGGGAATAGGAACTCATCGGCCTGAATAATATATGGCCAGGCAACTGCCTCGTCTGGGCTGGCATTGCGCCAGTCCCCGCTTTTATTTCATGTTTTTGATGAAATCTCCTGCGTTGATGCCCAGCAAGTGTTGTGGCAGGGTATCGCTGGAATCGGGGGCTTCCATTGCAATTTCCTGAAGTTGCAGTTCAGGCGCATAGACGGTTTCGTGTGACTCCACCTGCTGTATGCTTTGCGTTTGACGACCTTCTTCGAACTCCTTTCGAAGGTTGCCTGATGTCATATCATAGACTGTGATCATGCCTTACCTCCAAATTAATCTACATCCATATAGTTTATAGCGGCGGCCTTGCCTGAAAATTTAGAACCTGCAAAACGCCTGCAGTTCAGTACTTTTGTATCATAATTTGAATAAATTTGGAAATTCTAATATGGAGCTAGCATAAAACCCTTATTAAATAGATAGATAGGGTGCGTTATGCGTTTAATGGAAACTGACGCAACATTGGAATAACACTGCTTTGATGGGGGCGGGCATAGAATAATAAACAGAGCCAGTGGTGCTGGCTCTGTTTACAGGACTGTCGAGGATGGGTAATCGATCAGGGGAACGCTGGTATGGTCGGGTCGACCTGTTCGTGATGCGCCTCCGGGTGATGACTTTTCACCATCTGGGTGATTGTTTCGATATCATCTTTGGGTACGTCGATCATCAGTAAAAATTCACCTTTTTCGATCGCATCTTCAAACGGCTTTACCCGGCTATTGATGACATCGCTGCCAATCATGCCCGAGGCCCATGCGCCGATAGCCGCGCCTGCGAGTGCACAGGCCAGTATCAGGCCGCCGCCGCCAAGACCGATGGTCGGTAACAAGGTGGCAATGACGCCTGCAATGATGCCGGTGAAGCCTCCAATTAATAGTCCCTTTTCAAGACCATAGACGAGATCGCTTTTTTGCATGATGTCCGCTTCGGGCAGCCCGCTCATGGCCGTTCCGGATCGGGCCATGACATGGATATGACCGATATCGATCCTTGCCAGTAATAATTCATTAACGATTTCGCGCGTGGTTTTGCTGTCGGGTAACAAAAAGTACAGTCTTCTTCTCATGCTAGCCTCCTGATCTGGAAATGATCCAAAATCTGCTTGTTATTGAGAAAGTTGTATACTGATAGATTCAGTATAGTTGAGATGAAAGCAGATCAAGAAAATGACGCGAGATATTATGTGTTTTTATGATAGAGAATTTTTATCAAGAGTAATTTCAGCTATTATTTTGACCTGATTATTAATCGAGTTTATTATTGGGCCGTATTTGCTATAAGTTGTATTTATCGATATTACTGTTCGTCGAAGGTGTCCAGTGGGTTTTCAATGCTCAGGTGGTAATTTTCCTCCAGATCAACACCGTAATCCTGCTTTTCTATATCCAGCGAGCCTGACCAGTCTTCGGGGGGTTCGATCGCAACCATCATCTGCTCGTACCAGGTGTCCGTATCAAGTTCTTCAACGGTGCCATCGAAATACTGGATCTCGATCAGCCCCTGGCTTGAATCGTAGGCGACGATTTCGAAGGATTCCCCACTGGTATTCTGGTACCAGTCACCCACGTTGGGCGTTATTTCCAGATTCATGATGTATACCTGTTCACTAAACGTTTGTGTGCACTATGTGTAGTAATTCATTGTTCTTCTCTTAATGTATAGAAGCAAGTCATCCAGTCTTCAAGTGTAATATTTAAAAAAACTGTATAGCTTATACCCCATTATTTGGGTCAGGTTATTGTGTTAATAACAGGCCAGAACTCAGGTATCATGAGTCGATGTTTTAGTGTGTAGCCTACGCTATTGAATAAGCTGGATTTAATCTTTGTTACGGTATCGTGCTTGAGTATGGCCGTTGAAACTACCTTGAACATGCTGTTTATGAGATATCCGCGGTTAGCAGTATCGGAAATGGCAGGTATAAAAAAAGGGCTGCGATTGCAGCCCTTTTTAAAGGTTAGCGCTATTTACGCATTGCGTTTATCATGCAGTATTTGCTCGATGATCGGCGCCAGGATAATCTCCATCGCGAAGCCCATCTTGCTACCGGGTACGACAATGGTATTGCGTCTGGACATGAACGAATTGTCGAGCATGCTAAGCAGGTATGGGAAGTCGACACTGAACTTGGCAGGATCACGAAAGCGAATGACGACAAAGCTTTCGTCCGGCGTCGGTATATCACGTGCAATAAACGGGTTGGAGGTATCGACCGTAGGTACGCGCTGGAAGTTAATGTCGGTACGCGAAAACTGCGGAGTAATATAATTGACGTAGTCCGGCATGCGGCGCAGGATCGTATCGACTATGGCCTCGGCGCTGTAACCACGCTGCGCATTGTCGCGGAATATTTTCTGGATCCATTCGAGATTGACGATCGGTACGACACCAATCAGCAGGTCGACATACTTGGCTACATTGGCATCCTCGGTAACAACGCCACCATGCAGGCCTTCATAGAACAGCAGGTCACTACCTGCCGAAATATCTTCCCAGGGGGTGAACTGGCCTGGACCCAGGTCGGTGTTGAGGCGGGCGTTATGTTCATCGGCCTCTTCATCACTATGAAGATAGTAACGCTTCGCGCCAGTACCGGATTCACCATACTGCTTGAACAGCTCTTCGATCTTGTCGAACAGGTTGGAATCGGGGCCAAAGTGACTTAATTGCTTGCCTTTGGCGGTAAATTCCTCGATGGCACCTTTCATCGCAGCTCTGTCATATCGGTGAAAGCTGTCACCTTCCACAACGACAGGATTTATTCCCTCTCTTCTGAAGATGTGTTCGAATGCAACTTTGACGGTAGTAGTGCCTGCGCCGGATGAACCGGTGACCGCAACAACGGGATGTTTTTTGGACATTCCAAACTCCTAAGCATAAAAAATAATAAATAAATCTTTATAGGTAATGACCAGTGCCATTACCGCTAGTATGTCGTTTTTTGTGAATGAAACCGCTAGATACTCTGTCCTGAAATGACAGACCGGAACCCGTTTCATCCTGGGATGTGTGCCCAGTGGGCCACAAGATTGCGTATTGAACCATTTTTTACCGTATCCAGACAAGGAAAAGTGGTGTTATTTTAAGTGGAATTGAGCGAGCCAGGTCCGCGCGCTTTATTAAAACTAGTAATAACAACGAGTTAGCCTAATAGGCGGGTGTGGGCGATCAATTTAACCATATAATATAAAAGGTAAATAATAAGGCCAGATATGCAGACGGAGACACTGTTCACGATTACGGCAGGGACTATTCAGAATTACACCAACTGGGCCGTTATCATCAGTAAATACTACATAACAACAAGGTGTTTGAACTGTGTTAAAAAATCTGTTCGATTACCAGGACAGTCTGGCGGTTTTGAATAATGATGGTTCGCTGCAGGACAAGCTTACCAGTATCCACGAAGTCATTACAGCCACCTTCGATTTTATCGATCGTATCGCCATTGCGGTATACGAGCAAAGCAGCGATGAATTGAAAACCTTTGTTGCCAGTTGTCATGGCGAGAACATACTTCGGCATTACCGTGCCTGTCTGCAGGATTCACCATCACTGCTCGAGATCCTGAAGCAAGGCAGGCCCCGAGTAGTCAATAACCTGGAAATTTTTTCTGCCGGCCAACATGCGCACACCAGAAAGATTGCAGAAATGAAATTTGCAGCCAGTTATACCATGCCGGTATACCAGCATGGCAGGCTCTTCGGTTTTGTGTTTTTCAATTCGAATTGCGCTGATGTATTCGAGGAAAAAGTCCTGCATCAAATGGACCTGTTTGGTCATATGATTTCATTAATGGTTATGAACGAACTAAGTAGTGCATATGCGTTAACAGCGGCCCTTAAAACAACCGGGGACATTGTTCAGCAACGTGATCCCGAGACAGGTTCGCATATAGACAGAATGTCCAGATATGCACGTCTGATAGCGATACAACTCGCCGATAGTTACAACCTCAGTGATGAGTATATCGAAAAGATAAGCATGTTCTCGCCGTTGCATGATATCGGCAAGGTCGGCATACCTGATAGTATCCTGCTCAAGGAAGACAGGTTAACGGAGAGTGAATTCGAGACGATGAAAAGCCATACTGTTCTGGGCAGGGAAATGATTGACCGCCTGCTTGAAAATTTTGGCTTTGAAGGAAACAACTATGTCGAAGTGCTGCGTAATATTACTGAATACCATCATGAAGCGATCAATGGCAGTGGTTATCCACAAGGACTCGAAGGCGATCAGATCCCGCTTGAGGCACGTATTGTTGCGGTGGCCGATATCTTTGATGCTCTGACCAGTCGGCGTCCATACAAGCAGGCCTGGTCAAATGACGAGGCATTCAAATGGATGACAAAGATGGTTGGCAGCAAGCTCGATGAGGATTGTGTGCGCGCGCTAATGGATAATCTGGCCGATATCGAGGCCATCCAGCAGCAGTTCAGCGAAGATCCGTATGGCTAATGTTTGACTGATTTACTGTTATTGTTTTTGTTGACCGTCAGTTTTCCTGAAAACAAGATCCCATACGCCGTGCCCCAGCCGTAGCCCGCGACGCTCATACTTGGTTTCGGGGCGCTGACCGCGTGCGGCGAAGTGTTTCGCTCCGGCCGTGTTGCAAAAGCCAGGTACGGTTGCCATGACATTTAGCATGTAATCTGCGTAATCCTTCCAATCTGTCGCCATATGGAATATGCCGCCGGGTTTAAGGCAGCGGTATACCTGTTCTATAAAGGTAGGCTGTACAATACGACGCTTGTGGTGTTTCTTTTTCGGCCACGGGTCCGGGAAGAACAGAAAAATGCCATTCAGGCTATTGTCGGGTATGGCCTGTTTCAATACGGCGACAGCATCGTGGTTAATGACCTTGAGGTTGTGCAGTTGTTGTTCATCGGCCCTTATCAGCATACTACCGACTCCGGGTCGATGCACCTCGATACCCAGGTAGTCATTATCGGGATTGTCCACGGCCATCGCAATTAAAGAGGCGCCCATACCAAAACCGATTTCCAGGTAGCGCGGTGCGCGGCGTGGAAACAGCGCATCCAGATCAATACAGGTCTCGATGTCTTCTATGCCATACAGCGGCAACAGTTCCTCGAGTGCGCGTTGTTGCGCCTGTGTCATGCGACCTTCACGCTTGACGAAGCTGCGGATGGGACGATGCCTGGATTGATTCATAATGGTTGTTTGCCCTCGATGCCCTGATTGTTCATGTTTTTACCACAAAGGCATGATGAAATTTCAATATACACTCCCCTTTCCTCTCAGGAGGCGAGGGGGCAAAAAGATTTATAATGATTTCGTGGTAATGCGCATCAGGATTTTTTAGCAAAACTCAATTGCTTTGAACAGGTATTGTTATCCAATGATGCATCCGTTCCGATCTTGAGGAGGCTGATGCAGGCTGGATGATTCTAGAAGAACAAACCATCCACGGGCGAAGAGGCCGTCGCATAGCGTTTCTTCGGGATACGCCCGGCATGATAGGCCTCGCGTCCGGCCTGCACGGCCTTTTTCATGGCCGATGCCATTAATATCGGGTCCTTGGCGCCAGCGATAGCGGTCTGCATCAGCAGGCCATCACAGCCAAGTTCCATCGCAATTGCAGCATCTGAAGCGGTACCGACACCGGCATCGACCAGGATCGGGACCGTGGCGTTCTCGACGATCGTGGCGATATTATAAGGATTGCGGATACCGAGGCCGGAACCGATCGGTGCGGCCAGTGGCATAACGGCTACGCAGCCCATCTCTTCGAGACGTTTGGCAGCTATCGGGTCGTCGTTGGTATAGACCATGATCCTGAAGCCTTCCTTGATCAGGATGTCCGCAGCCCTGAAGGTCTCGGCGACATCCGGAAACAGGGTTTTTTCATCACCTAGCACTTCCAGTTTGACTAGGTTGTGACCGTCAAGCAGTTCGCGTGCCAGACGGCAGGTGCGTACCGCGTCATCGGCGCTGTAGCAGCCAGCGGTATTGGGCAGGTAAGTATAGTCCTGTGGCGACAGGATATCGAGCAGGTTCGGTTCGCCGTCTTTCTGTCCAATGTTGGTTCGCCTGACCGCCATGGTAATAATCTCGGCACCACTCATGTCGATGGCCTGTTTGGCCTGCTGCAAGTCCTCGTACTTGCCGGTACCGACCAGTAGGCGGGACTGGTATTCAATACCATCGATAACCAGGGGGTCATTGATGGGGCTGCTTTTCTGTTGTGTCTGTGTACTCATACGTCTGTGGTCCTGTGTCGTCATTTACCCGCCACCAATGGCGCCAACGATCTCGATATTATCACCGTCCCTGATGACGTGCTCGGCGAATGTGCTGCGCGGGATGATTTCACGGTTGATTTCCATGGCCATGCGTTTGCCGGTTAAATCAAGTAAATCAACCAGCTGGGCCGCGGTGAAGTTATCCGGTATCTGGCGGTGCTCGCCATTCAGTGTTATATCCATAATAAATAAAGGTGATCTAGTAAGATGGTTCAGGGCATTTTAGCATGCGAAATGGCAGGATTCATAATCGGACAATGATTGCCTACAGGCCTATATATCGCTTATGCGCTTGATATGTCATTGAAAATTGTACCGGGCAGCGGGTCTGGGCGCATGCAGGAGAGGCCATGCCGGGCATGGCGCGCGTCTATTCCATGATAAAGACCAGTGTGTCTGTGTCGATTTGCTCAAACAGTTCAATCACATCCGCATTGCGCATGCGAATACATCCATGTGAAACGGCTTGTCCGATCAGGCCTTCTTCGGGTGTGCCATGGATGTAGATATAGCGTTGTTGTGTGTCAACATCGCCGCCAAGATTTTTTCCGCTCTCGATACCCTTCAGCCACAGGATACGGCTGGTAATCAGATCGTCACCCGAGCTTTGTGCATGTTGGATAATCTCGGCCAGCCTGCCGGTATTACGGCGTGCCTTGAAGATTGTATTGGCCTGGCAATCCGCGCCGATTTTCTCGGCGACCCGGTGAGCACCGAGCGGCGTTTGCAGGCTGTCGATGCAGTTTCCGCTACCGCGTGCAGATGTCGATACCGGCCAGCTGTGCAGGCAGTTGTCATGCTGGTACAGGCTCAGTAATTGCTTGCCGATATCGACAATGACAACCTGTCCCAATGGCGAGGGTCCGTAGCGTGCTGTTAGTGTCTGGCAGGGATTGTTCATGACTGTAGTTAACATATTCGCGGTAATGGGTCGTCTTCCAGTTGTTCGAGTATGCGTTCACCTCCCAGAGGGGTCTCGAGGATAACATGCTGTCGTTCATCAACGGTGCCGATAATAGCCGCATCACAGCCAGCGCCCATTCGAGTCCAGCATGCCAGCGCCTGCTGCGAACTGGATGGCTCAACGATGGCAACAACACGTCCCTCGCAGGCCAGATAGAGAGGATCAAAGCCGAGCATCTCGCACACCGCATTGACCGGCTCACGTACCGGTATACACTGCTGTTGCACGCGTATACCCAGCCCTGTCGCCTGCTGAATTTCATGCAGCACTGAGGCCAGTCCTCCGCGGGTCGGATCGCGCATGAAATGTAAACCATCCACAGTGGCAAGTGCTTGCGTCAAAGGCAGGACGGAAGCTGCATCCGATTGCAGGTCACCGCGAATACCGAACTGTTCGCGTGCCAGCATCACCGCAGTGCCATGATCACCGACAGGTCCACTGACAAGAACATGATCGCCCGGGCGTATTTTGTCCATCCCCAGATGCAGTATATCCCTGACGCCAATACCGGTGGTGGCAAGATAGAGGCCGCCGCCTTCCCCGCGCCTGACTACCTTGGTATCGCCGGTAACCACAAAAACATTGGCCTGTCTGGCAGCAGTTGCCAGGCTGGCAATGATCCGTTCCAGTAATGCAAGTTCGAGTCCTTCTTCAATAAAGGCATTCAGGCTCAGATACAGTGGTCTTGCCCCCGCCACGGCCAGATCATTGATAGTGCCATGCACGGCAAGTGAGCCGATATCGCCGCCGGGAAACTCCAGTGGTTGCACACTGAAACCATCGGTGCTCATCATGATTTCACCATCGATATGCAACAGGTTAGCAGCGTCTGCATGTGTGTCCAGCTTCGGATTGTCTAGGTGGCGGGTAAAGATTGCATCAATCAGTTCGCGCATCAGGCGCCCGCCATTGCCGTGGGCGAGGGTAATGTGGCTGTGTTCCATAGAGCAAGATTAACATTTTTCATGCAGCGAAAGGCGTTCAATTGTAGCGTGTACGTAAGTTATTGGGGTAGACGTCAGCGCAGTTATCGAAAATATTTTCGATGGCGGACGGGATAATGGCTAAAGATTCCAAATCCAGAGACGTTATGGACTAATATAATATACATTTTCACTACGGTAATATTATAACTTATTGTTTATATTTAGATAATTATGGATGTATCAGGAGTCACAGGCAACGGATGATAGCAGCAATCATGCAATTGTAGGGGACGATCAATTATGAAAATTAACATGCCCGTCAGTGGGAATGAGCACAAATTCAGTGCTGACGAGGATCTGATAACGACCACTGACCTTAAAGGCGCGATTACGTCCTTCAACCAAAACTTTCTTAAAATCAGTGGATTTGAAGAGGATGAATTGCTGCACATGAATCATAATGTGGTGCGGCATCCGGATATGCCGCCAGCGGCATTCGCGGACTTGTGGGGCACACTCAAATCCGGCAAGCAATGGATGGGTATCGTCAAGAACCGTAGTAAAAATGGCGATCACTATTACGTCGATGCCTTTGTATCGCCGGTCAGCAAGGATGGGCAGGTGGTAGAGTACCAGTCCGTGCGCACGGTCCCGGATAGAAAAACCGTCGCCAGGGCCGAGTCCCTGTATGCGCGTATTCGCGCTGGTAATGCGGCAATCAGGCCCTGGCAACGTTTCGGCCTGCTTAGCAAGCTGATGGCGGGTTTCACATCCATGCTGTCGTTGTTGTTGGTGTACATGATGGCGACATCAGAGCAATCCATGTTGAACCTGGGTATCGCGTTTGCAGCAGGCCTGGGCATTTCTTATGGCCTTAGCCGTGCCATCGCCAAACCGATACAGAAACTGGCCGCTGAGACAAGGTCTTCGATCGATAATGAGCTGGCACGATATGTATATGGGGGTGCACAGGACGAGCTTGCACAGATTCGTCTGGCCTTGCGCATGAAGGAGCTTGAGCTTAACAGTGTGGTTGCACGCATTAATGACAGCGCTAATCATTCGTTGGGTATCACGCAACAGACGACACAGATGTCCCAGCAAACCAGTGACAGTATCCTCGGCCAACAGGCAGAGATCGAGCAACTGGCTACCGCAATGAACGAGGTGTCATCGACAGTGCAGGAAGTTGCCCGGAGCACAGCAGATGCGGCCGAGGCCGCGCAAAGTGCGGATCAGGAGGTGGCCTTGGGTAAACAGGAGGTTATGACTACGGTTCAGTCTATTTCTCAGCTCGCAGATGATGTCAGGCAGGCCGCCGTTGTCGTTTCCAAGCTGCAGGAAGAAAGTAACAATATCGGTACTGTGCTGGATGTCATTCGCGGCATCGCCGAACAGACCAACCTGCTGGCCCTGAATGCTGCTATCGAGGCAGCGCGCGCAGGCGAGCAGGGTCGCGGCTTTGCCGTCGTTGCGGACGAGGTCAGGTCCCTGGCAAAACGTACACAGGAATCCACGCAGGAAATACAATCCATGATCGAGAGTATGCAGTCGGGTGCTGCCGATGCGGTCGGTGCCATGGAGAACGGCAGTCGCCAGGTGGATGGCAGTGTCGAACAGGCGCATAAAGCCGGTCAATCACTGGACAAGATTGCTGATATTGTCGGCACGATATCCAATATGAATATTCAGATAGCCAGTGCGACCGAGGAACAAAGCTCGGTTAGTGAGGAGATGAATCGCAATGTCATCAATATCAGCCAGGCTGCCGAACAGAATGCCTCGCGCAGTCAGGAAGGTCTGACTATGGTTGATGAGCTCGGAAATATTATGCATGAACTGCAATCACTGGTTGTTCAATTCAAGCGTAACTGAAGCGAAATACTATTTAAGTCCTGGCGCTAACTATGCCACATCATAATGGTGTGGCATTTTTTTTGTGCAGGCCCGGGTTCGGGTTTGCTTTGTCTGTTGATGTATCCGCTATATACAAGGTGGTCGCAATATAGCATTGCCTGTGGCGGTCAACGGGGATACTATCAATAGTTGATGTTGCTGATTCCCGAGAGCACCATGATCGCTAAATTGTTCGGCCTCTTTTGCCTGGCGTTATTTCACTTGTCAGTATTCGCTGAGGTGGAGCATCATGTGAATCCCGTCTCTGGCCTGTCTACATGGAAAGCAACAGAGCAGGATTTCAGTCTCGAGCTGGTGCAGGTACATGCAGATTATGTCCGTGCCGTGTTCGCTGCGCGTGGTCTACCCGATGAAGTCGTCGAGGATATCAGCCGTTATTGTGTGTTCGGCACAATCGTCAAGAATCGTTCCCAAGCCCCGGTCTCCTATCGCCTGGCTGACTGGCGCTTCGTTACAGACGACGGTAATACCCACAAACTGAAGTTAAAATCCGCATGGGTCAAGGAATGGAGTACAAAGGGCGTTGGTTTTCGTTGGTTATTGCTGGCAGATGCGCAGAGTTTCGATGAGGGTGACTGGATCCAGGGTTTCTCCACGATCAGCTTGGCGCCCGGACGCAGATTCGATCTGTATTACTCATGGAGCCGGCAAGGCAAGACCTATCACAATGAAATAAAGGGGATGCAATGTGCGCCTGTTAAGCCAGCGACACGCTAAACATTATTTGGTCATGCTGTTGGTTGTGGTGTTGCCAATAAATATTTGTGCTGCAGAACAGCAGGCTGATCCGAGTGATTACAAGCTCAAGCGGCTCGCCAGGCCAATGCCAGCCCCGGATTTCACCCTCGAAGATATGGATGGGAAAAAGCATTCGTTAACAGAGTACCGGGGCAAGGTCGTGCTAATCAATTTCTGGGCAAGCTGGTGCCCGCCCTGTATTCGTGAAATGCCGTCAATGGAGCAACTTTATCAGAATCTCAAGGACCAGCCTTTTGTTTTACTCGCTATCAATCAATGGGAGGATGAAGAACGCGTATTTGAGTTCATGGGTCAGTTGCAGACGATCCCTACATTTCCTATTCTGTTTGATCCGCAAAGCAAGGTGTCTGCTGCTTTTGAAGTTCAGGGACTGCCATCCAGCTTCATTATCGACACTAATGGGCGAATAGTCTTTCGTGCCAAAGGGGGCAGGGACTTTAACCATCCGCAGATCGTACGCACGATCAGGTCCCTGTTCTGAATATATGCGGCAGCGGGTATTGCGGATAAAGACCTGATATATGACGAATGTGCCACCAGGTGACAAGGAAACAGACGCCTCTCCATATGAGTCAGAGTGGGGAAATGTCAATCCATTGATTGCACCCCATGCAGCCGCGACCGCTGTAGTGTTTTCTGCGCTGCATACATCCACCCACGGATTGAGCGTAAGCGAGGCCGCAGATCGTTTACATCGCAATGGGCCGAATACCTTACCCAGGGCCAGGCCGCCCGGTATCGGCAGGATATTCCTGCATCAATTCGCCAGTCCGTTAATCTATGTGCTGTTGGCTGCAGCGCTGTTGTCTGTTGCAATCCAGGAGTGGTCAGATGCGGGTTTTATTACCGCAGTGCTTTTTGTAAATGCCATTATTGGAACCTTTCAGGAATATTCGGCACAACAGGCGGCCGAAGCACTGCGTAAACTGGTGACATCCAGGAGCCGTGTTTTACGTGACGGTGAAACCTATGAAATAAGATCCGATGAATTGGTAGTTGGCGATATTGTGTTGCTGGAATCGGGAGATAAAGTTCCTGCAGACCTGCGCCTGTTTGTTAGTCATGATCTCGAAGTCGATGAGTCCTTGCTGACTGGTGAATCGCTGCCGGTGACCAAGGATGCGGGCAAGGTATTGGCGGCGAATGCAGGTCTGGGAGACCGACTCAATATGCTCTTTACCGGGACATTGGTCAGCCGTGGACGTGCACAGGCGGTGGTTATGGCCACGGCGCTTGATACAGTGCTGGGCCATATCGCTGCGGATGTATTGTTCAGACCGTCACCGAAGGCACCCTTGCAGGCGCGTATGGAGCAGTTCACGCACAGGGTGGCCATATTAGTTGGACTAGCGGCAGTGATGATGTTTCTTGTCGCGATAATGCGTGGCACCGAACTGGGTGAGATGTTCCTGTTGGCCGTTGCGCTCGCCGTATCGGTTATACCAGAAGGCCTGCCTGTTGCACTGACGGTGGCATTGGCCATTGGTATGGGCAAGATGGCCAGGCGCAATGTCATTGTACGTCGATTACTGGCGATGGAGGCCCTGGGTTCCTGTACCTGTATTGCCACAGACAAGACCGGTACCCTTACCATGAACCAGTTGACCGTGCGGCGTATGGTCTTTCCAGGTAGAGCTGCATGGGATGTCAGTGGCGAGGGAATTGTGCCGCAAGGGGAAGTACGTACCCCGCAAGGCGTCCCCACCGCAGCTGAGCAACAGTTGATAGTCCGTATGTGCCAGGCATCGGTATTGAACAATGAGGGTTTTCTTGGGCGCAGTGACAGTGGCTGGACCCATCAGGGCGATGCCGTAGACGTGGCCTTTCTGGTACTGGCGCATAAACTGGGTGTGGGCATCGCTGAAACGCTTAATACTTTTCCGGCAATAGACAATATACCGTTCGAGTCGGAGCGCCTTTTTTCAGCCAGTCTAAATAATGCCAATGGCGTCAATTATGCCTTTGTCAAAGGGGCGATAGAACGCCTGTTGCCTATGTGTACGCATATGGCAACAGCGGATGGGGACGTTGCGCTGATGCCAGGCGAACTGGAGCAGCAGGCTGTGATCCTGGCCAGCGAGGGCTATCGTGTATTGGCACTGGCTGCCGGTGAGATTCATATGGACGAGGATGAAGCATTCAACGAGAAGCATTTGCAAGGCCTGGTGTTCATCGGTTTGGTCGGTATTATCGATCCATTACGCCCCGAGGCCAGGGATGCGATAGCTACTTGCAAGCAGGCCGGTATCAAGGTCGCGATGGTGACAGGTGACCACCCCGTGACGGCGCTTGCTATTGCCAGAGAGCTCGGCCTGGCTCAGGATCCCGAGCAAGTCGTTAGTGGGCCGGAACTGAGTCAGGCATTCGATGATGGCTACATGGACACGGTGGTGAACAAGGCGCAGGTGTTCGCCCGTGTAGGTCCGCACCAGAAGCTGGATATTGTACAGTCGTTGCAAAATAATGGACATTTTGTCGCGGTCAGTGGCGATGGTGCTAACGACGCACCGGCCCTGCGTGCCGCGCAGGTTGGCGTGGCGATGGGGAAAAGTGGTACCGATGTAGCCAGGGAGACGGCCGACATTATTATTACCGACGATAATTTTGCCTCTATTGTCGCCGGGGTGGAGGAAGGGCGGATTGCCTACGCCAATGTACGCAAGGTCATCTTTCTACTGATCTCGACCGGCGCAGCGGAGCTGGTGTTGTTTACACTCGCCTTGCTGACCGCGTTGCCGCTACCATTGCTGGCGGTGCAATTGTTGTGGCTGAATCTGGTCACCAATGGTATCCAGGATATCGCCCTGGCTTTCGAGCCTGCCGAAGGCGATGAGCTCAAACACGGGCCGCGACCGCCCAGGGAGCCGATCTTTAATCGCCTGATGATCGAGCGGGTACTGATATCGGCAGTGACAATCGGTATCCTCGCCTTCGTCGTCTTCCAGTGGTTGTTACAGCGTGGCTTTAGCCTGGATGAGGCACGCAATGGTACCTTGCTGTTGATGGTGTTGTTCGAGAATGTACATGTCTTTAATTGTCGCTCAGAAACGCGTTCGATATTCCGCATGAATTTTTTCGCTAATCCAATCCTGTTGATCGGTACCGTAGCGGCACAGTTGGTGCATATTGGCGCAATGTATACGCCGTGGATCAGCGATGTGTTGAATATCCACCCGGTCTCGCCAACGCACTGGCTGGAACTGATGGGAGTGGCCCTGGCTGTGTTGTTGACGATGGAATTGCACAAGCTGTTGCGCCTGCGGCTTGCTGCAGATTAAGCCCCGACAGCAGAATTGCATAAATGTGTCTGGAACTTGGTGTATTTAATCGTCCTCGAATATGACAAAAACCGGAACATTGCATATCGCGGTTTCTAGAAGACAATAAAAATCACTCCAGTTTTCAGTTGAATATGCTCTCAAGAAAGCTTGTTACCTGCCGCAAAGGTGGCTATACAGGATTTATATATGAGGATATGACATGAAAACATTAATGCGAATATTTGCAATGGCTCTGCTTGCTCTGGTAATAGCCGGATGTGGTGCAAATAAAGTGACAGTACGTCCGGAAGCAACGTCCCATGTGCGCACCATTGCATTGATCAAGGTTGTTGAACCCAAGGCCTATGTGGCGCAGGATTTTGGCAACCCGGGCATGATGTTTGGTGTAGTCGGCGGAGTCATCGCGGGCAATTCTTCTGCCAATGCCGGCAAGAGTGTTAACCAGATAGCCTCAGAAGCCAGTTTCTCGGCTGGGCAGCGTTTAACCACTCTATTACAACAGGAGCTTACTGCTGCAGGCTATCAGGTGAAACTGGTTGAAGTTACACGTGAGAAAGGGCATGAATTGTTGCCGCAGTATGATGCAGTGGATGTGGCAGGAGCTGATGCGATTCTGGATATTGCCATTGTCAGCGTCGGTTATGCTACCGAGCATCCAATGCTGTCACCGCATTGGCGTCCGGCCTCACAGATCAAGGTGGCCATGATTGACAGTCGTAATCACAGTACTGTTTTCGCCGATAAATACATGTATGGTTACCATAATCCCTTTATGTCAGGCACAGATCTCGATGCGCCCAAGGCTTATCATTTCGATGATAAGGACGCACTATTTATGGATAGCAACAAACTGCTGGACGGTATGGAGCAGAGTCTGGTGGCAGTGGCCGAGCAGATAGCAGAGACGTTAAAGAAATAAATTATTATTTACAGGATCTACAAATCGCCCGTGAT
The DNA here is from genome assembly GCA_947258655.1 of uncultured Gammaproteobacteria bacterium. Lineage (GTDB taxonomy): Bacteria > Pseudomonadota > Gammaproteobacteria > JAADHQ01 > JAADHQ01 > JAADHQ01. The sequence continues at coordinate 33,885 of CAMYJD010000010.1, forward strand.
GACAAGTCATTGCGGGCTTTTTTCTGATTGCTATTTTTATACTGCTGTTATTGCCTCCATAATCTGACCGGCGCACAGTCCGCCATCATTACAGGGTATTGATTGATTGTAACAAACCCTGAATCCCTCACTTTCAAGCTCGGCAATGACAAATTCAGTCAGTCTTTTGTTCTGAAACACACCGCCGGCAAGGCCGACCTGAAAGTCACCGTAGCGCTGGCGGGCGAGACTGGCCTGTTCGACCAGGGTGGCTGCCAGTGTTGCATGAAAGTGATTGCAACGCTGTGGCAGACTTATTGTGTGGTCCATTAATATCGGTAATAAAGGTTTCCAGTCGGCTTGCAGAATATCGTCACGCTCCGAGATCGGTAGCGCTTGTAGCTGTTGCAGTCGGGTTGAGTTGGCTTCCAGCAACATCGGCCCCTGACCCTCATAGCTGGCCTGTTGCAGGAGTCCGGTCAATGCCGCGGCCGCATCGAACAGGCGGCCAACGGCGCTGGTATTGGCGCAGTTGATGTTATTCTCCCATGCATGCCTGACCAGCTTGTGTTCCTGTGGGGCCTTGTAATCGAGGCCTGCGTGCCAGCACAGCGCGGCTGCGCTGCGCCAGGGCTGGCGTGCACCACGTTCGGCCCCGGGAATGCGGAATGGCCTGAAACTGGCGACGCGTTGCCAGCTTCCTGGTCGCCCCAGCAGTGCCTCACCACCCCACAGGGAATTATCCTCGCCATAACCGACGCCATCCCAGGTGAAAACGAGCCAGGGTGTTTGCTGCGGGTATTCAAGCTCCAGCGTTGCAGCATGGGCATGATGATGGAATACCGGGATGACTGCCAATCCGCATTGATATGCCCAGCGATGCGATGCATAGCCGTGATGTGCGTCACAGACGACCCGTTCGGCTCTGACTTCATAGAGCTGCTGCAGGTCGGTGATGATCTGTTCGAATATTGCCTGGCTACGGGGTGAATCGAGGTCGCCAATATGCGGCGCTATGACCATGCGTGTGGACCATGCCAGGGCAATGGTATTTTTCATATGCCCGCCTACGGCCAGTGTCGGTCTTGCTATTGCATACGGTAGCGTCAGTTCCATTGGTGCCATACCACGGCCGCTTCGTAACAGTCTTGCGTGCCCGGAGATGATGCGAACAAGACTGTCATCTGCCGGACGCGCAATCGCGCGGTTGTGGTGCAGGAAGGCGTCGCTGATATGAGACAGGCGCTGTTGCACTTCCTGTTGTTCGCTTAACAATGGTTCGCCGCTGATATTGGCCGACGTTGCCACGACGGGCCGCGCGAATGATTGCAGCAATAGATGATGCAGGGGGCTGTAGGGTAAAAAGACGCCGATCTGTTGCAGGCCCGGGGCGATATGACTCGATAGGCCGGTATCGGATTTTTTATCGACAATGACAATCGGTCGCGCCGGGCTGCGTATCAATGCGGCTTCGTCGGCTGACAATACGGCTGCCTGTCGTATCAGTTCCAGTTCGTCTTCACCTGCCGACGGAAACATGACTGCCAGCGGTTTGTCTGGACGTGGTTTGTGTGTGCGCAAGCTGATGATGGCATCGTCATTACCCGCATCACACAACAAGTGATAGCCGCCGATGCCCTTGACGGCAATGATCTGTCCATCCTGTAATGCCTTGATGGATCGCTGCAGGGCCAGGTCAGAATCTTCGATGGTGTCTGCTTTATCGCGGTATTGCAATTGCGGGCCACAATCGGCACAGGCTATTGGTTCGGCATGAAAGCGGCGCTCGAGTGGATCGTTATATTCACGCTGACACTTCTCGCACAGTGTAAATATCGACATTGTGGTGTTGTTGCGGTCGTAGGGCAGTGCCCGGATCAGCGTATAACGCGGCCCGCATTGGGTGCAATTGATGAATGGATAGCGGTAACGCCGGTTATCGTGGTCGTTCAGTTCACGCAGGCAATCGCGGCAAGTAAAATAATCCAGGGGTATATGGATATGTGCCGGTGTGGACGCATCACTCGTGCGTATTTCAAAGTGCTGCATATATTCACAGTCGACAGTCTTGCTATCAATGATATGTGGCCGCGCTATCGCCGGTGCCCGTTGTATCAGGTCCCGGGTAAATGTGCCTACCACCTGTGGCTTACCCTCTATATGAATCAGGACATTGCCTTTCTGGTTCAGAGTCCATCCACTGGCGCCGAGGGAATGCGCGAGCCGGTAAACAAACGGGCGGAAACCGACCCCCTGGACCCGGCCGCCAATACGGAGCAGCCTGGCGGTAATGTGATTTGTCGATGCCGGGTTCAGAAGCTGGCTCGGCGTCAGTTATTGCCAGTTGCGGTTTGAGTACGGGCGCCCGCGCGTGCGCCACTCGACCACCAGATACGGCAGGCACCTTCATCCGATACCATACACGGTCCGATCGGCTGACGCGGTGTGCATGCCGCGCCAAACAGACGGCACTGGTCGGGATGGATCTTGCCGAGCACGACCCTGCTACAGTCGCAGCCCGGTGGCATCTCGCCAAGGCGGCGGCGCTGCGGATTGCCGTGATCGGGAAACTGCAGGCGTGCATCATGGTCGGCATAGGCCGGCTTCAGGGCGTAACCGGAAGCTGGAATCATGCCGATTCCACGCCAGTTGCTGTCGACAACATCCAGCGTCTGTTGCAAAAAACGTTGCGCCGTTGGATTTCCACCGCTATGCGCCACCTGTGTATAGCAATTGTCGAGAAACAGTCTGTTTTCCAGTCGTTGTCGTAGCAGCGAATACAATGCCGCCAGCAGGCTGTCTGCCTCGAAGCCGGCCACGGCGGCCGGTAGCCGATGTTTATCGACGACAAATTGCCATTGCTCGGGTCCCATGACTGTGGACACATGGCCGGGTGCGACGAGCGCATCGAAGCCAGGTTTGCCGGATTCGAGTAACATGGCCACGGCAGGCCAGGTCAGGCGTCCGGATAACAGCAGGAACAGGTTATCGGGCAGACCCTGCGCGACCATTGCGGCAACCGGTGCTGTCGTGGTCTCGAATCCTGCGGCAAAAAATACCACTGCCTGTTGCGGATTGGCGCGCGCAATCTGCAATGCCTCCAGTGGCGACGCAATCGCGCGCACATCGGCGCCCTGCGCGGTGGCCTGTTGCAAGCTGCGCGCCTCGCTTCGGGGGGTGTTGACCGGTACGCGTAACATGTCACCGAAGGCGACCAGGATTAGGTCTTCATGCAGGGCCAGCTGCATGGCCTGGTAGATATCCTCTTCGGGGCAAATGCAGACCGGGCAGCCCGGGCCCGCTATCAGTTCGATGTTTTGCGGCAACAGGCTGCGAATGCCGGCCATGCTGATGGTACGTTCATGCCCGCCACAGACATTCATGATCCTGATATGCCTGTCCACAGGCAGTTCACGAATTTGTTGTAGCCAGAAACTGGCGTCGTGTTTGTTCATGGTCGCTGTTATCGTGTCTGCCTCTCGGCATGCATGCGTGCCCCGTCAACCTGGATGGCTGGTCTGCGTGTCTGTCCCTGGCGGGTGCGTTCGCGGTGTTGCTGTTGTTGTTGTTGCAACCATTCCACCCATTTCTGGATGCCGCATTGTGTGCGTGCCGACAGTTGCAAGACCGTGGCGTTACTGGCCAGTCTGCGCAGATTGTTTTCGGCCTGCGCGGGAACAAAGTCATCGAGCACCTCGAGCAAGTCGGTCTTGGTCAGTAGCATCAGGTCGGCGGCACGGAACATGACCGGGTATTTGCTGGGTTTGTCATCCCCCTCGGTCACCGATAACAATGTAACATTCAGGTGTTGGCCGAGGTCGAAACTGGCCGGGCATACAAGGTTGCCGACGTTTTCGATAAAAACGATATCCAGATCGTCCAGTGATAGTTGATGCAGCGCATCATGCACCATGTGTGCATCCAGATGGCAGGCATTGCCGGTGCTGATCTGTATGGCTGTTATTCCTTTTTGGCGAATACGTTCGGCATCGTTTTCGGTTTCCAGGTCACCTTCGATGACCGCAACCCGGAAACGTCCGGCGAGTGCATCGAGCGTGGCCTCCAGTAATGCCGTCTTGCCGGAGCCGGGTGACGACATCAGGTTGATCGCCAGTACATCATGTTTGTCGAAGTGGCTGCGATTATGTGCTGCGATATGATCATTCTCCGACAGCAGGTCCTGGAGCACGCTGATGGCTTCATGACCTGCAGTGGTGCGATGGAATTTTCCACCTGCATCGAGCAGATGACGGTTCGCTTCGGTTACGTTGCAACCGCAGGTGTCACACATGTGTTGTCTCCTGGTTTTTCCTGCTCAGCTCGAGGCCGATCAGTAACAATTCATCGCCGCTCAGTAATTGCGTATGATAATCGCCACAATTAGCACATGACAGATCATTCGTTCTGGCATCGGTCTCACTGCCACATTGGCCACAGCGAACACGTACAGGCATGGACTCAATGAGTAGCTGTGCTTTTTCAGCAACGCTGCCGCTTGCGGCGAATGGAAACGCCTGCTTTAACAGATGTGATTCCACTCCCGATAAAGGCCCGATGCGCACGCTTATGCTGGCAACGGATAGCGCATCATTGGCAGCAGCGATCTGGGTTACCTGTTTTAACATTTGCCGGCAGATTGCGAGTTCATGCATCGTTAATGCCCTTTTCTGCCTGCATCTCGTCAAATAACTCCCAGGAAGAATGCGCGTCCTGTTTGCTGACTTTTTGGATGGCATAGCCGACGTGTACCATGACGTAATCATGAACTGTCACTGATTCATCCTGTAGCATAAACAGGCTGACATCCCGCTCTATGCCCTTGGCATGGCAGCGCGCCATAAAGCCGTCTATGTGTACAATTTGCATAGGTATGGCGAGACACATAATGATATCGCTAACAAAATACTGACACAGACCAGTAAACACCCGCAAAAAGTTGCTGTCAAGCTTGCAGGCCATTCCGTTAACCCCTATCTTACTATTGCTATGTACTTGTTTTGCATAAGTACTGTATTCAAGCGCATTATGATCCGATCATGCATTGATATGGCCATTCATGTGCGAGCATATGGATAACTCATTTCTGCTAGCGCAAATTACGGCCATAACCAGAATCTATAATATTAATCATGAATGACTCGAGCCACTGTCAATGAAAAGATCTATCGAAACAATGTAAGTTGTGGATTTTTTTGCTGGTGGCTTTGTTTATGGCTTCGTCGGTGCAGGCGGCCACCGAGGGGCATGTGGACCCGATCGCGCCTGTCATTCTGGGCGTGACCGGTATCCTGTTTTTTGCAGTGCTCGGCAGGTTTGCCGCGCGCCGTTTCAAGCAACCCTCGGTACTGGGTGAACTGTTAATGGGTATTGCGTTGGGCAACGTCGGTTACTGGCTTGGAATTGAGTTCATCGAGGTCTTGCGCCATGGGCCAGCTATCTTCGAGATGATTGACCTGGCATTATCCGGTGAGCCCTTACAGTCGACGGCCGTGCATGCCCTGGGGCAGGCAGATGGCATCAGGGTACTGGGAATTCTGCAAGGACCGGGCGGACCGGCATTAACGCAGGTGGCGCACACGGTAGATGTGTTTTCACGTTATGGCGTTATCTTTATGTTGTTTCTGATTGGTCTGGAGACCAGTATCGAGGAAATGCGTCAGGTTGGCGGGCCATCCCTGCGTGTGGCACTTGTAGGTGTAATCGCACCGTTTGTACTGGGCTTTATGGCGGCGCGCCTATTGATGCCTGAATTATCCATTGACGTCGACCTGTTTGTTGCCGCAACACTGGGCGCTACCAGTGTTGGCATTACGGCACGCGTTATGACCGAACTGCAAGTCATGCATTGCCATGAGTCTCGCATTATCCTGGGGGCGGCGGTTATCGATGATATCCTTGGTCTGGTCATGCTGGCCATCGTCTCCGGTATTATCGTATCCGGGCAGTTCGAGCTGATGAACAGTTTAATGGTTATCGGGCTCGCCATATTGTTTTTGTGGATCAGCTTCAGGCTTGGTCCATATTTTCTAAAATTTGCAGTCAATCTGGTTCGTCATCTGGACATTGGTGAAGCAAAGATGTTTATCTCTTTCCTGTTTGTCATGGTGCTTGCATGGACGGCCAACCTGGTCGGCCTGGCGACGATAGTCGGCGCCTTTGCGGCCGGCATGATTTTACACGATGCCTATTTTCATCACTGGGGTGAAATACATGAGCATCCGGTCAGTATCAGGGATCTCATTTCACCATTGGAAGTCATCCTGGTGCCGATATTCTTTGTGTTAATGGGAGTCCAGGTCAAGCTGGAAACGATGTACGATCCGTATATGCTGTTCATGGCTGCAGGTCTGACTATTGCGGCTATTGTGGGTAAATTTGTCAGTGGTTTTGCGGCCGGAAGAGGCATCCGGGCGCTACCGATCGGTGTGGGCATGATACCATGCGGCGAAGTGGGGCTGGTATTTGCGTCGATAGGTAAAAGCCTGGACGTCATTAACGATGAGCTTTTTTCTGCGCTGGTCATGATGGTGATCGTGACGACCTTGCTGACACCTCCGGTCTAGAAATATGCCTTTTCTTATTGTGTGCGAAAGGCACCGGACAGCTGATATCTTCACTGTCGGGTGATTGCATGGCGGTACTATGAGCCGCTGTGAGTTCCGCGATCGTATATTGAAAATAAGTATATTTTGGTTAAAATAAAGCCTGAAAAAAAATGATATAATTAACGATGCGCAAAAATCCTGCAATACCAGGATCGAGCTGACATGCAAATCGAATCCACGAACGCTTCAGCCATGATCGATTTTTTGGTCCAGGATTTCTAGCAACATGAGCATTAGTGGTTTCAATCCACACAGCGGGGACGAATATGTCAAAACTGATAGTCACAATTGACGGGAATAAAGCAGATGAAATAGCCGTGGAATACGGAGATATTACTATTGGGCGTAGCAAGCATAATGATATCAGGCTCAATGATGCAACGGTAAGTGCTCACCACGCAAAAATAGTGACCTTTTTCGAGCCCACCTATATTGAGGATCTGAGCAGTACTAACGGCACCTATATAAACGAGCATCGTATCCTGAAGCGAACCCTGCGTGATGGTGATGTCATTACCATTGGAAAGTACCAGCTGGTTTACGAGTTCAGTAAGGATGACTCAATTGCAGGCGATGACGACAAAACCCGGATTCTCAATTCTGTGGAATTGGAGAAACTTCTTAAAAATGCGTCTGGCGAGAAAATCAGGGAAATTGCCGACAAGAGTCTGTTGCCCGATGACGTAAAATGGGTCGCCCAGGACAACGATGGAATGTGGTGGGGGTTTTCCAGCAAGCCATCTGAAGAGGCGCATGGCTGGAGAGCGGAGGCCAGTGAGTCCATGCATCAACTTCTGCAAGCCAGCGCGAATGACAACTGGAAAAATACCCTGCGTAAACTATAACGGCCCAGCAGTCCACGACCCGCTTTTATCGGGGCGGTAACTGTGAATTCTTGGCCAGTTCTACCTGTATGACGTTTTCGGAATAAAATCTCGCCTGATTAACATCCAGAGCCTGCTTGCACAGGCATAATAGTCCCGATGAGAGGGGTGTATATTATTCCTTGTGTGATGGAACCACGGGGCGCCTGGCCTGTCTACCTGTCGGCAGCGATCTGTAATATTATCCGCAGCGGACACGTTAATAGCGCATGTGGTAAGGCGCTGGCGTGGATATGAGATACTTTGTTTAACAATGCTAGATGTCAGTGGCATATCTGCCAGACGAGGCCGTTGTGTAATAAGCTGACTCATTATCAATTGATGCGCTGAGTACTGCCTGTTCTCAAATTAAACCTTGGTTTAGCCGGTTTCAGCCATCCGCACAGTCGCTATTTGGCAACAACTGTATTATTGTATGGCCAGAACGATCCCTAGTGGATCACGCCCTCAAAAAAAATAGGAAGTCAAAATGTTAGTAAAAATTAAAACTATTGCCGTAATATCACTGCTATTTGGCTACAGCCTGTCATCTCTGGCTGAAGATAGCCAGAAATCGCAGAAGGACAAGGTCAGCTACAGCATTGGCGTCAATCTTGGTACCCAGTTGGGAAGGACCAGGGACGATATCGACCTGGACAAGCTTATTGAGGGCGTGAAAGATGCCTTTGCAGACAAAAAACTCAAGCTCAGTTCAGAGGAAATGCAACAAGCCCTGACAAGCTTTCGCGAAAATCAACAAAAGAAGAAACAGGAAAAGCGCCAGGCATTGGCTAACAAGAACAAGGCAGAAGGCGATGCCTTTCTGACTGAAAACAAGAAGAAAAAAGGCGTCACAACACTGCCTAGCGGGCTGCAATACAAGGTTGTTAGCTCGGGTAAAGGCGCCAGTCCCAAGGCATCAGACACAGTCGTGACGCATTATCACGGTACTTTGATAGATGGTACGGTATTCGACAGCTCCGTTGAGCGCGGCCAGCCGGCAACGTTCCCGGTATCCGGGGTCATCAAGGGATGGACGGAAGCACTGCAAAAAATGAAGGTGGGCGACAAGTGGAAGGTATTCGTGCCCTCCCAGCTTGCCTATGGCCCTAATGGTGCAGGTGACAGGATCGGCCCGAACACGACCCTGATATTCGATATCGAGTTGCTGGAAATCAAAAAATAAGCGGATAATCCACTCGCCTGATCAGTAAAATATTGCGTTAATCCGATCAAGACCGGGCCAGGTAATACCTGCCCCGGTCCATATTTTCTAGTTAGTTATAATCAATCCATTTTGAGATATGAGAATTCTGTTCTCCTTCGGCAGTAAGTTTTCGCAGTTTGTCAGTTTATGCCGCCATTTTAGGTCAGGCATCATGATTGTTACCTGAACCAACAGGCGTCAACGCCTGAACAGGTTAATCAGGATTGTCACTACGATGCTGACGATGATCATGGATGTGATCGGAATAAATATTTTTCCGCGTTCTGACTCGATACGTATATCGCCGGGTAATTTGCCAAACCAGTTTAGCAGCCACGGTGCGTAGTGCAATGCCGCGCCTGTTACCAGCAGTATAACTCCGACGATCATTAACCAGCGTGCCATGCCTGTCCCGATTGCCTGTTTTGTTGTCAGTGAAAGCTGTGCATGCTAATGCTGTAATGCGAGATGAAACTCACGAACTGCCTGCTGCACAGCAGGTAGTGCTATTGGTGAAACTTCAGTGGCATCCTGCGTTGCGTCTACAACACTGATACCCAGAATTTTCACTGCGGCAGGTAACTGATCGAGTGCCCGGGCCAGTTCGAGGGCCTCGCTGATACCGAAACCATGGCTGGAATGGCGGCTGCATGAGCGGGTTCCAAGTTCGTGCATGTCGAGTGCTATGACCTGGCCGGCACTTTGTCCTGTTATCACGGTATCCAGCACGATCGCACTATCACAGTCACGTAGTAGCTCGGGTAACTGTGCGGGCGTACGGCAGGGGTGGATGTCGATGGTCTGCGGCCATTGCATGTCATTGAGCTGATCGCATAACAGCCAGCCAAGCCGGTCGGCTCCATGGTGTGAACCAATGCCGATAATACGCGTGCTTATTCGTGTCATCGGTATTGATTCAATCCCGTTGTACATTCAGGCGCAGGAAGTGTGTGGCGCAGGAAATGCACGGGTCGTAGTTACGGATCACGGTTTCTGCGTGCAGGCGCAGGGCATCTTCGTCATGATTCAGGCCAAAGGCCTGCAGGGATTGTTTGATGTCCTGTTCAATGCGCGCCTGATTCTGACTGGTGGGAGGCACGATTTGCGCGTCGCGGACGAGACCCTGCTCATCGAGGCTATAACGGTGCCATAATAATCCACGTGGGGCTTCGGTGGCTGCCGTGGCGATGCCGGCCCTGGGTTTCCACGCCACAGACGGCTGCTGTGGTAGCGTATAATTTTCAAGCAGGCGGATGGCCTCATCAATGACCAGGCAAATTTCAGCTGCGCGCGCAATGATACTGTGGAACATATTATCGCTGGGAAAGCGGATCTTCAGATCATTGAGCTGCGCCAGTATTTCCTGTGGCAGGCATTCGTGATTGAGGTTCATGCGCGCCAATGGTCCAACCAGGTAGACCTGTTCATGTAGCAGCGAATACAGCGCAGTGGAGTGGGCAATCTGGAATTCGCGGAAATGATCATTATACTCACATGCATCGATATCGAGCCCCGCGCTCGAGACGATGCGCCCTGCATTCATCGGGTATTCATGCTCATGGTGCAAGGATACACTGATGAAGTCCTGGTGATCGTCGGGTAGTGGCAGGCTGGCAGTCCAGCTTAACAGGGCGCTGGCATCCTCTCTGGCATCCTGTAGTCGTGCCAGGATCTTGTTGACGCTGTCGACATCAGGGGCATGATAGAAGCCACCTGTGCGTGCACCCACTGGATGTACGGAGCGGGCGCCAAATAATGCAATCAGGTCGTTGCCGAGTGTTTGCAGGCGCAGCCCACGGCGCACTTCTGCGGCATGCCGGGTCGCCATTTCAGTGACACTGTTGAAGCCGAGAAAATCCGGTGCGGCCAGCAGATGAATATGCAGGGAATGGCTCTGCAACCACTCGCCACAATAAAATGCCCGGCGCATGTCGCGGATCCAGGGGCTCACTTCGGTTTCGAACAGGTGTTCGAAAGCATGCACGGCCGTCATCTGGTAAGCGACCGGGCAGATGCCACAGATACGCGCAACCATATCGATGACCTGGTCGGTTTCACGTTTCTCAAGAAACTTTTCGAACAGGCGCGGGGGCTCAAAAATCGTCAGTTTCAGGTCTTCTATCAGTCCGTCCTTGATGTGCAGATCAAGCGCGCCCTCACCTTCGACACGCGCGAGTACCGGTACATGGATAGAGATGTTACGTTGGTCGCTCATGATTCCTCGTTCCATCCCTGACCAGTACAGGCAAAGGCCTGTTCATTGCTATAGATAGACAGGTAACGGTTGCTGATCTGTGTGGACAACAGACCTACACCATCGAATCGCTGCCCCAGGGCGCTGGCATTGGTGTTCTCGGCAGGGCCATAGCAACCATAACAGTCGCGGCCGAAAGCTGGGCATAGTGCACCGCAGCCGCTGCGGGTTAGTGGGCCCATGCAGGGACTGCCTTTGGTCACCATGACGCAGGCATGTTGTTGACGCTTGCATTGCATGCACAGCTTGTCGGTTTCCTCGAACGGCAATACACCGAGTGACAGGCTGTTGACCAGAGCGATTAGCTGGTTTTTGTTGATCGGGCATCCCCATAGTTCGAAGTCAACATGCACATGTTCACGCACCGGCGAGACCTTGTCGAGCGTATCGATATGTTCCGGATTCGTGTAGATGGCCTGAACCCAGTCATCCGATTTTGCCAGATTACGCAAGGCTTGCAGCCCACCCGCTGTGGCGCAGGCACCGATGGTAATCAGATAGCGGCTATGTTCGCGGATATTACGGATGCGTTGGGCATCCTTGGCTGTGGAAATGCTGCCTTCGACAAAGGCAATGTCAACCTCAGCCGACTCATTCATCATGCCGGCCTCGGCAAAAAATACGATGTCGAGGCGCTCAGTCAATGCCAGCAGGTCTTCGCCGAGGTTCAGGAACGCAAGCTGGCAGCCGTCACAGGAGCTGAATTTATGCACGGCAACACGTGGCTGTTGATGTTGTTCACTCATATCACAGGCCCCTCCTGCTTAGTCTGTGCTGCACATCTGCATAGTTGAAAACGGGGCCGTCCCTGCAGACAAAGTCCGGCCCGAACTGGCAGTGACCGCACAGGCCGACGGCACATTGCATATTGCGTTCCATGCTGAGCCATATCTGATCTGCCTTAGCTTTACTTTCCAGCAGCATTTGTGCGGTTGCGTGCATCATCATTTCCGGCCCACATAGCATCGTCGCGGCCTGACTGATGTCGAGTTCTACCTGTGGCAGCAATTCCGTGACCAGGCCGATATGCCAGGGCCAGCCGTGGGTTGCGACATCGGCGGCCAGTAATACTTGGGTGTCCGGCTGTTGCATCCATTGCTGATAATGATCATGCCAGATCAGGTCTTCACTGTGTTTGACGCCCTGTACGATCGCGAGGCGGCCAAATTGCTCGCGTCGTAACATGATGTAGTTAATGATCGAAACAGACGGGGCGCAGCCGAGTCCGCCGGTAACTACGAGGATGTCGCGATGCTGCAATGTCTGCAGTGGCCAGCCGCGGCCGAATGGCCCGCGTATACCCAGTCGATCGCCAGGTTGGAGTTGCTCAAGGATCTGGGTGACCCGTCCGACGGTGCGTATCGTGTGGATAAATTCATCGCTGCCTTGTGGATCAGACACAATCGATATCGGCACCTCGCCAATGCCGAATACATAAAGCATGTTGAACTGTCCGGGTTGAAAGCGATACTGTTTGTTCAATTCTTCATCAGTGAATTGCAGTCCGATTGAGAAAATGCTGCGAGATTCCTGTGTGCGGCTGATGACGACGGCTTCATGCGGTATCTGGCTGTCATGCATTGTTGTATTCCTCAGTCAGACCCTGTAATTCTTCGGTAACATCGATGCCGACCGGACACCAGGTGATGCAACGCCCGCAACCGACACAGCCGCTGCGTCCGTATTGCCGGATCCAGCCGGCAAATTTATGTGTCAGCCATTGCCGGTAACGAAAGCGTGTCTCGTTGCGGATGACCAGGCCATGAATATAGCTATGGCCCTGGGTAAAACAGGAGTCCCATTGGCGAACATGCGTGGATGTGATGCCGTCAGCGGCAGGTACATCATGCTGGCTATGGCAAAAACAGCTGGGGCAAACCGAGGTGCAATTGCCACATGACAGGCAACGTTCGGCAATATCCTGCCAGCGTCCTGATTCCTGCAGCGTGTTCAATACCTGCTCGAGATCGGTTGCGGGTAAATGCCGTGTCTGTTGTTCGGCTGCGTGTCGGTTGGCGTTGTCGATTTCATTCAGCTGTGATGGTTGTAGCGGCTCCAGTGATAATTGCTGTACGATTTGTTCACCCGTTGCGCCACTGCAACGTACTGCAAAGCCATGATCCAGTTCGTCCAGCAACAGGTCATAGTCCTGGTCGACTTCGGGCCCGTCGCCGGTCGCATGACAAAAACAGCTTGCAGATGGATGGGTGCAGTTGACTGCAATCAGTATCAATTGCCGCCGGCGACTGGCATAACTGGCATCCTGTCCCTGCGGATGTAAAAAATGCTGATCCTGCAAGGCCAGTGCTGCCAGATCGCAGGCGCGCACGCCAATAACCGCCGTTAATGGCATTTGCGCGGCATCTGTTGTGAAGGCAATGGTGCCGGTCGCATTGCGCTCACTACGCCACAGGATTTCCTCAGGCGCAAACACCAGTGGCTTTAGTGCCTGGGGACCATTTGCCCATGCAAACCAGCGCGCATCGGTAGTGGGTGTTAGTCTGTAACTACCAGGCTCTTGCTGGTCTGTGACTTTGTGTGGAAATTGGGCGGATGAGCTGAGATGTGCATAGGTGATAGCGCCTTCTTTTACAGTAGGGCCGATGCACTGTGCGCCAATCTTGTGCAATATGCTGAACAAGGTATCAAAGCGCTCTCGTGGTAGAAATCCACGGAATGACATAGCAGCTCACGCCCTCCGAATAGTATTGATCTGGTTCCATTAAATCACAACGGCCTGGATTTGAGAAGACTTTTAAATGCAGCGTTCACGCTTGTGTGGTGATAGCAAATCTATCGCAAAATGTAGTGTGAATATGCAGCGCAATACCCGCTATCGTTATATTGTTGATATAAAATCACAAATGCAAAAGTCGGCGACAGCCTGGAATTATGGTTAGATTGTTCGTGGTTGTTGATATTTGTTGATCCTGCCTGTACGTATCAAGGTAGCAGATTTTCGTAGATTAGAGCGGGGCGGGTTGTTAGCGGTGGAATTGAGTATTCCCTTGTGTTTTCATTGTATCAGTCAGGATTCCGTTATCCCCGGCAGAATATCTTCAATGAGTGGTATATAGTGATTAATTCAATGTTCTATACACAACAAAAGGCTTGCATGCATTCATGGGCAGGCTGATATTGCAGCCATTTTTTTATGCCGTTTTATTTGCGGTTTTGTGCATGAATTCGCATGCACAGGAGGGTGACTCTGACGCGCCGCAAGGGAGTTTTGCCGCTTACTTGCAGCACAACAGACTCACTGGCCAGGATGCAATATCAGTACAGATACAGCGTTATTATGAAAGCCATCAATATCGGCCGCTATGGATGAACGAGCACGGATTGCTGCCACGTGCCTACGTACTCTATCGTTTCTTGCAGTTTGCAGAGCGTATAGGACTTGAATCCGGGGATTACGATCTTGAGCGCATAAGACGTGACTGGAAAAAACAGCAGGTGAATGACTTTGCGCTTGAGGTTATGCTGACAAAAGCGTTCATACACTTCAGTCGTGATTTGTTCCAGGGTCGATTCGATCCCCGTATAGTCGAACCTGACTGGCATATCTATCCCGGCACACTGGATATTCAGGCGCACCTGGATCTACTCGACACTGGGAAGGACCTGGAGAAACTGCTGCATGATCTGGAACCACAACATCCATCTTATGTGCAGTTACGTCAGCAGTTGCAGCGTTACAGGAAAATTGCCCAACAGGGCGGTTGGCCATTAATTCCGGATGGGCCGGTCCTGCGGCCAGGCATGCGCCATATGCAGATGCCATTGATTCGTACCCGCTTACGCATCAGTGGAGATCTGGTCAGCGGTTCACTGTCCGCTTCCAACCGTTATGATGCGGTACTGGCAGAAGCAGTCATGCGTTTTCAGGCCAGGCATGGTCTGGCGATCGATGGGCATATCGGCGATAAAACCCGTGCCGCGATGAACGTCCCTGTGCTGCAACGTGTGCAGCAGATCCTGGTCAATATGGAACGCTGGCGCTGGTTGCCGCGCCAACTCGGGGAGCGTTATTTGCTCGTGAATATGACCGGTTTTGAATTGTATGCCGAGGAAAACGGCAAGGTCGTACTGGCGATGCCGATTATTATAGGCAAGAAATATCGCGCTACTCCCAGCTTTAGCAGCAAGGTCCGCTATCTGGAAATCAATCCGTACTGGACCATACCTAAAAAGATTGTCCTTGAAGACCTGATCCCGCAGCAGTTACGCCAGACGGATTATTTTGCCCGCAAGCATATCCGGGTGTTTGACGGTTGGGATGCCGACGCCCAGGAGGTCGATATTTCCACTGTGCCATTGGAAAAACTGCGCAAGGATTATTTCCCTTATCGTTTCAGGCAGGATCCGGGTCCCGAAAACAGTCTGGGACGCATCAAGTTCATGTTCCCGAATCCCTATGACATTTATCTGCATGATACACCGCACAAGTATCTGTTTGAGCGCCGTGTGCGTACCTTCAGTTCCGGGTGTATCCGTGTCGCCGATCCTATTCGCCTGACGGCCTACCTGCTGGATGCGCCGACACATGCACGCGAGGAGCGCGTGCTCAGTCTGATCTACAGGGATCAGCACCGCAGTGTTTCACTGCTCAGGCCGATCCCGATATACCTGATTTACGCAACGGCCTGGGCCGATCGCACAGGCAATATGCATTTCAGAGAGGATATTTATCAACGTGACAGGCTGATTCTGGAATACCTGGATACAGGTCGGATATGATGAAATTGTGTGAAACAGATCAAAAATCGCAGTTTTATTGCATAAAGGCCTTTAAATCTCAATAAAAAGTCCGATATAGTATATGAAGTGTAAAAAACTGTTACGTTTATTTTTAAGCTGTTAAATCAAGGTTGCGTTTATTTTATGAAAGAGTCAGTTTTAGACAAACATCTGCTTAGTCGCAGGGGATTTCTGGGTACTTTAGTTGGGGTTTCTGGTGGGCTTGTCATGCCTCAGGCCTTTGCCTCCACTGTTCCGGCGGCCGACAGGGCGCTGACTTTTTATAATACCCATACCGGTGAAAGTCTGACCTCTACTTACTGGTCCGAGGGGCAGTATCATCTTGAAAGTCTTAAGGAAATTGGCTGGTTATTGCGCGATCACCGTGCCGATGAAGCGCATGCGATGGATCCCAAGCTATTGGATTTATTGCATTCCTTGCAGGCCCGCATCGGTAAGCAGGATGCGCCATTCCATATCATCTCCGGGTACCGCTCACCACAAACCAATGCCAAGCTACGGAGTAAATCCTCGGGTGTAGCGAAGAAAAGCTATCACATGCAGGGCAAGGCGATCGATATACGTGTTCCCGGTCATGATATCGCCCGGTTACGCCGCGCTGCAGTGTCACTGAAGGCCGGTGGTGTCGGATATTATCCCAAATCGAACTTTATTCACCTCGATACCGGCAGACCGCGCGCCTGGTAAGCGCGTTTTTTCATCAAGTTCGGCTTGTTTGGGCCTGGACAGCTGTTAAACACATCAAATCAGCGTCAAAAAAACGTCAGGGCAATCAAGTGCTTGCAATGCCTTGCGCGTTAATCACATAATCAAATCCGTTTCCCTGTATATCTTGCTTGATTCAGTATTAAAGTTTTCTTTACAATAGTCGAAATATTGTCTTGAAAAATCATTGTGTTAAATCTATCCGTTGCGCAGTAATTGATTAATGACAATGGACTAAGGGTTTTTCAGTGTAAGACTTGTCAAAAATACTATAGTCTTTGCTAACAATAATATGAAGACCTGGAAATAATAAAAATGGGCAGGGGGGCCTGCCGTCACAAGGAGCTATCATGGACCTATTCGACAGGACATTCACTAAGCTATTGTCTCTATTCACCGTGTGCATCTGTTTACTCGGTCTTTCCTGGCACAGTCATGCAGGTATCGGCGATTTCTACGAGGTCAGCAGGGATGGCGCACGCCTGCGTACCTTGCCGTCTACCAAGGGCGTCATCATCCAGCGTCTGCAACGCGGGGATACAGTCAAGGAGTTATTACGCAAGGGCAAATGGATCAGGATCAGGCTACAGGGGCAGAACAAGGCAGGTTGGATATTTCACACAAATCTCAGGGCTGCACACCCGGCTTCAACCTCTGTGGAGGGTAGCGCTGCACTGACATCAAGCCTGGCTGAACTCGGTTACAAGGACGGAGTGTTGTTCGAAGGCATAGCGGCAAACCATGCGCGCAAATTATATTTTCAGGTACCGCAGGATATAACAACCCGACAGGGACTGTTGCGTATCCACTATCGCTTCTCGTCATTACTGGATAAGCATTCTAATATGCGTGTCTATGTCAATGGCTTACCCAGACGTATCGTTAGTCTCGGTGGTGATGTGCATAGCGGTTGGCTGGAAATCAGACTAAAGCCGGTGGATCTGCAGGAAGCGTTTGTGCAGGTCGAGATCAGGAGTGCGATGCTGATATCAAAGGACCGCTGTTTTGATGAACGTATTGGCGGGGCATTTTTACATATTCTGCCGGACACGACATTACGCTGGCAGTTACAGGGTAAAATCGCGACTATACGCAGCTATTGGCAGTTGTTGCCGAAACGGGTACAGGTCAGCCTGCCTGAAGGGGTACTGGAGGCCAGTGTATTTCAAAATGCCCTCGGTCTGAGCCAGCAGTTGCTACACAGCGGCCACCAGGTCAGCTTTACACGCTTGCCAAAACTTGGGGACATTGTTGTTGCTCCGCGTGCAAAGATCGAGGAATGGATACGTGCCCGGTACGAGGATGACGCAGCCGATAATTTCAGCAAGTCGATCGGCAAGAAAAATCTGGCGCTGGTGAATGTAAAGGACAGACAGTTCATGGTGGTGACGGGAATACATGACAGGAAGTCACTGCGATTCCTGTCTACAGACTGGTATAGTCTGGCAGCGGCGGGCGAATACCAGCTCTTTAGTGGATTGACGCCAACAGAGCTGGAAGACGATCGTTATGCGCTGAAATTGCAGCATCTGGGTGTTAACACGACGGCCATCGAGATGGCCCGCCAGGCATCCTGGTCAACCACGATCAAGCCCTCGCAATTACCACCGGGTCATCGTCTCGACACGGTCCGCTTGCAGTTGATTTCAGCGCCGAGCATCAACGACAGACCGTTGATGTTTTACAGTTACCTGAATGGTGTGCTGATCAATGCCGTGCGTCTCGTCGATAGCGGCGAGACGCAGGAGATTGTGCTGAAATTGCCGCAGGAACAGATGGAACGCGCCAATAACCTGCATTTTGTTGCACAACGTGACCTCTCCGATCTGGACAAGAACTGTGACGGTGAACCTGCGCGCTTCCCGATCCAGATCAAACCAGACAGCATCGTGCAGACCAGTATCGATGATACTGCTCCGGAACGCTTTGCCGAGTTACCGGCCTACCTGTCCAGGGGGTACGACACCTATCTGCCGCAGGGCTATCTGCAGCAAGCGGAAAAATTATTGCCCTATGTGGCATCGATGATGGCCGACATGGACTTGCCTTTGCAGACAGACCGTCTACGTTTCTATAAAGCCGAGGAAAAGATTGAACCCGAAAAGCCGTTCGTATTGCTTGGCCCGGCGCAGACGGCATTTGATCGCCAGGGCGTGTATTTTGACAAAGGCCGTATGGATGTCGTTAATCAGCGTGGCGATGTGCTGCTGGCGGTAGACAGCCTGCCGGAAATCAGCATTGCCCAGATCGTTGCACGGGATGGTGTCTACGGTCTGTGGTTAATGCCACCGGAATCCGGGCAATTGTCGAGCATCGATGGTCTACATCTGAGCAAGGATGATGTCGCTTTTGCCGACCAGCGCGGTGTGCTGTTGACGCTGGATAGCGACCAGCCCGGTCTATCGCGGATTGAGTATCCTGACAGTAACGGCTGGTTTGATTTATTCGGTGAATATCGTTTCTGGTATTTCGCACTTGGATGGCTGTTGTTAACCAGTCTTATCGTTTATATGTACAGACTGTCCCGCTCTCACCGTAAGAAAAAATAGATTATCAGGTATCGATATGATGACATGGATAATCAGGCAGGAGTAGCATGGCGGATCACCAGGACACTGGCACGGACAGACCCGGGGAAGTGCCGCTGGGTACATTGCTCGTGGATAGCGGAGTACTCGAGCAGGATAAACTCGATCAGGCCCTGACCCTGCAGCAGCAATGGGGTACGCGGCTGGGTGACATCCTGCTGGCCAAGGGTTGGGTGCGCGCAATTGATTTTTATCAGACTCTGGCCCGCCACAATAACCTGCCCTTCGTCAATCTGCTGAAGGAGCCGCTCGAAGCGGAGCTGCTGACCGAGGACGATATCGATTTATATACCGAATACCTTGTTGTGCCATGGCGCAGACACAATGGCCGCCTGACGGTTCTGATGGCCGATCCGGGCAAGAGAGCGATGGATTTTGCCCGGCAGCATTTTGGTAAGGATGTCGATTTTGCCGTTACCTCGAAGTTCGACATCATGTGGGAGTTGCAGCACAATGAGGACGCCTACCTGAGCCATCAGGCGGTGTACGCCCTGTCGGAACATGATTTCGAGATGTCGGCGCGCCAGGTATTTACCGGTCCACAATTGCTGGTTATCTATCTATTGCTGATGTTGCTATTGTTATCGCTGACCATGTTTCCTATCGCAACACTGGTTACGGTAAACATGCTGATTGCGGTTTTTCTGTTATTTAATTTCGGTATGCGTGCAATTCTGACCTGGGTCGGAGGAGATCGGCATATCGATGTCAAGGTCACTGATAATACCGTCAAGACCCTGGATGACAAGGAGCTGCCGACCTACACAATTCTGGTGCCCATGTACAAGGAGCCCGAGGTTATCCAGTATCTGGCCGCTTCCCTGCGCCAGCTTGATTATCCGTTGTCGAAACTGGATATCAAGCTGATCCTGGAAGAGGACGATGAGGAGACGATCGAAGCGGCCAAAAAACTCGGTCTTGAGGGCATCTTCGAAATTATTCGTGTTCCGGATTCGTTGCCAAAGACGAAACCAAAGGCCTGCAACTACGCCCTGCACTTTGCCCGTGGAGAGTATGTCACAATCTATGATGCCGAAGACCGGCCCGAACCGGACCAGTTGAAAAAGGTCATCGCAGCATTCAGGGCCGCCCCCGATAACACGGTATGCATACAGGCGCGACTGAATTATTTCAATGCCAATGAAAACTGGCTGACGCGCATGTTCACGCTGGAATATTCGCTATGGTTCGATTTCTACCTCCCGGCCCTGGAGGCATTGAAAATACCGATTCCATTGGGAGGGACCTCGAATCATTTCAAGATGGAAGTGTTGCGCGAGGTCGATGCCTGGGATCCATTTAATGTCACAGAGGACGCCGACCTGGGTGTGCGTATCACCCAGCTCGGTTACCGCGTCGGCGTAGTCAATTCGACCACATTCGAGGAAGCCAACAGCCGCTACGGTAACTGGATCAGACAACGCTCGCGCTGGATCAAGGGTTATATGCAGACCTACCTGGTGCATATGCGCAGTCCGATAGAGTTATACAGGAGTCTTGGTCACATCGGTTTCTGGGGCTTCCAGTTTTTCATAGGCGGGGCAGTACTCAGTACATTACTGGCCCCCATCCTGTATTTCATGTATATCTTCTGGCTGGCAACCGATACCCATGCCTACGATATAGTATTCCCGCCACTGGTGCTGTATATCAGTCTTATTAATCTGTTGGTAGGTAATGGTTATCTTATTTACCTGTCAATGCTGGGCGCATTCAAGCGCCATCTTTATTACCTGATTCCGTTTGGATTGACCATGCCGCTGTACTGGCTGATGATGTCAGTCGCTGCCTATAAGGCATTATGGCAGTTGATTCATAATCCGTTCTATTGGGAAAAGACCTTGCATGGTATAACCAGCTATAATCCTGATAACAACGAGCACAAGGCCGAAGATCGTGCATAAGGCAGACAGGCTGGAGAGTTTCCTTGTTTTTATCGTCGTGACGGTGTTGTTGTGTCTTTGCAGTATCTGGTTGCTGTCACATAATTATGTCAATGAATTTGCCATGAGTCGTTGGGCCAAGGTCCTCTCTGTGCTGGATTCCCCCGAGATACGTATCGAACACCTGGGGCTGATATACCCGCATTTTCCAGTGTATATCCTGATGCCGTTCTATTACTTGCCGGGTCTTGATTCCGGTGCCGCCCCCTATTTCGCCTCGCTACTGGTTGGTGCGATATTGATTGGCACATGGAATTTTCATCTTGCTGAAAAAAAGTACAGTCTGCGTGTGCGCATATTATTGATCCTGTTCGTATGCAGTCATCCGTTTTTCCTCTGGGGTGTTTTGACCGGAGCGCAACATGCCCTGAGTCTGTTGATGTTCTATTGGTTGTATCTGGCCCTCGTACGTCTGGTCAATGTCCAGGATGTGCGTTCCTTCATCATGGTCGGCCTGGCGCTGGCGCTATATTTTTTCATTGATGAGCGTACCTTTTATCTGTTCATTGCATTGCTGCCATTGATATCGATCATTGCGCCACAGCGTATGTTGTCGGAATCCACGTCCAGTGTGTATTTGATTATTGCGGCGCCGCTGGCGATCTCGGTCGCATCCTGGGCCTACCTGAACTGGATCTTTCATGATGATGCCGGCCTGTTCCTGAGTTCCGCAGATTCGTCTTTTCGTGGTGTGTGGCAGGATACACCCCATGTGGACTGGCTCAGGGCCTATGGCGGCGACTTTATCGTGCCAACTCTGGTCACCGGATTGTATGCATTGCTGGCATACCCGGTGTTGCTGTGGTTGCTATATCATGCCAAACGTCATCGAATCCTGCTGGGTAGCACGCTGGTTCTGTTGTTACATCCGGTGGTGGCATCGGGTCTCGCGACCGGCAACTATTTTCTGTCACATCCGATGGATATGATATTCCTGTTCAGTGCCGGAATTATGGCCGGTGTCGTACTGATTCCCAGAGAGACCAGGCGCGCGCGGATTAGCCTGATACTGCTATTGGCGTTAAGCAGCGTGACTGCATGGTTTGTATTTCCATGGTATCAGACAACGGATATGCAACGCTGGCGGACTGCAGTCATGGGGGAATCCCTGCAGGATACGAGCCCGGGCGATATCGAACTGGGGTTATGGCTGAAACAAAACCGGCAGCTTACATTGCTCGACGACAAGGCGGCTTACCGGGTAATCGTCGCCAGGGGTGATGCCAGACATCTGGTCCTGCCATTCTCAAGCGAATACAAGGTCAATCTGAAATATCAGTGGCCGAAGATTGAGCAGATAGCGGTTTCGGAGCCGGGGTATGTCCATGATGGCCAGGATTACCTGAACCAGCGTTTTCCCGAGCTATACGCAAACGGCATGCCGGGTTATACACTGGTGTATGATTATATGCACTGGCGAGTCTATCGTCGCCTGTCAATGAGGGCTGGTACATGAGTCGTATGCCGGCCACCATTCAGATGCTGATAAGTAGCGCATGCATGCTGTTGTCTTTATCAGGTGTATATGCACATCATGATGCTAGTAATTTTCAGGGAGTAAATTACCTGCAAACGACGACGGTATCGCTCAATTCCTTTGCCTCGATGCAATCGCTACACAAAATAAAGGACAACGGAGCTGATACCGTTGCACTGATCGCATTCATGCAGCAGGACAAGCCTGCGTCGAGTCGGATTCAGCCATCAAATGCGGTGACCGATGATCAGCTGACGCAAGCCATTGCCGATGCCCATGACATCGGCCTGCGAGTCATCCTCAAGCCACAAATTCTGGTGCCCGGTTCGTGGGCAGGAGAAGTTAATCCGGGTACGGATGCCGGTTGGCGACAATGGTTTGAACATTATCAGAAACTGCTGCTGCGTTATGCGCAGATCGCACAACGCTATAAAGTTGAAAAGCTGGTGGTGGGCACGGAATTGCGGCATGCGGCTATACAGCCGCAGTTTCGCCAATTGATAATTGAAATACGCAAAATCTATTATGGTGAGCTTAGCTATGCAGCACATGGTACAGCCGGTTTCAAACAATTTCCATACTGGGATTTGCTCGACTCGACCAGTCTGACCTTATACCCGTCACTGGGAAACGACTGGAGTATTGAGCATGTTACCCGGGTTATAACGGACAAGATTGCAGAAATCAAACAGCTGAGCGAGGCCATCGACAAGCCGTTCTGGGTGGCTGAAGTCGGCATTTCCTCTCGGCAGGGCAGTTACAGTCATCCGTGGCTGGTGGCGGACCGTCTACAAGGCGTACCGGATGCCAATATGCAGGCAAAGGTACTGTCCCTGTGGTTGAAGAATCTGCAGCATTCATGGATTCATGGTGTATTGATCTGGAGCTGGTTCAGTGATGTAGAGCAGGGTGGCCCGGCCGATACCGGCTTCACGATACAGAACAAATCGGCTGAAGCGGTTGTAAGCTGTTACTGGAAAAAGAAATGCTGATGCCTATAAGGCATCAGCACTGAATAATGTTTTGATGCGCTCAATGATGCGGCCATCCAGTCCCTTCGGGGCAGGGGTGTCCAGCAGGTACAGAATAGTAGGCGTTATGTCATAGATAGATACGTCGCTATCCGTACGAAGTTCGGGAGAAATGGCGGGGTGAACAACCATTAGCGGTATGCTCAGGTCCTCGGGGCGTTGGTGCCAATGAGTCGTATCCTTGCCGCCATGGTCCGAGGTTACGATTAACAGGGTATTGTCGGCATAACGGCTGTTTTTGATGAGGTTGTATATGTGGCCTACGGCCTCATCGGCAGTCGTAACGGCCTGGTTGAGATATTCATCGCTCATCCAGCCATGTTTATGTCCGGCGCTGTCGGGTTCGCGGATATGAATGAAACTCAGGGAGTAGTCCTGTGTTGTCCAGACGCGGGAAAATTCGGCGGCTACATTCGCGGCACGTGTCTGGTTGTAGTCTATGCCGTTGTGGCCCCGGCCATAGAGGTAGTTATGCGAGTCCGGTGGAAACAGGTACTTTAGTTTTTCCTTGGAAAACAGGGCGGCGGTGGTCTTGCCATGTTTTTTCAGGATCTGCATGACGGTAGGGTATTTTATATAGCTGGGCAGGGGTTTGTTTTTTGTGATCTTGTGTCGTTTGACATCAAGACCGGTCAGCATCGAGGTGTGACTGGGTAGTGTAACAGAACGTTTGATGGTCTGCGCATTCGGGAAATAGAGTCCGGCATGGCTCAGGGCGTACAGGTTTTTGGCATTTTTACTGTTGATCGCATCCGGCCTCAGGCCATCGATACTGATCAGTACTATGCGCTTTACCGATGCTTTACCGGATACGGAAGGGGCTATAAGTGTATTTGAACATGATGCTAATAGCGTCAGTACGAATGTATAGGCAAAGAAGCGCAGTAATTTATCAGTGATGATTTTATGCATGGGAATTTACTTTAAGTCGTATCAGTTTGTGTATTCAGGAATATATTAGCACGAAATTCAGGTTTCTGTAGGGAATGGATAAATATGATAATGTTTAATTCGATTAACAAATGGATGGCTGCTTGGGCCCGGTTTCTACTGATTTTCAGCATGCTTGTTACTTGTGTTAGCGCACAAGCAGGCGGTTGGTTGCGTTCGGAAGGCGAGCATCGTTATGGTGCCCACCTGCAAGGCTCGACTTCCGACAAGTCCTGGGACAGGGACGGAAATGACGAGATATCGAGCTGTACATCGAAGAATCGATCATTAACGCATGATTATGAATACGGCTACTCCTATTACCGCACCCTGTTTGGCAGAATCAGCATGTCGAGCTCTGAGTGTGGTAACGATAAGGTCAGCGGTTTTAGTGATCTCTACCTTGGTGTACGTGGCAGACTCAAACTGTATAAAAACGGATATGCATGGGAAGCTATACTTATCATACCTAGCGGTTATGATAGCGATCGCAGTAATCGTCTGGGTTATGGCGAAGTGGGCCTCGACCTGGGTATATATGGTACCAGCAAGATTTCACAGAAGTCTTCGATCAACTACGGTGGCAGTCTGCGTTTCTGGGCCGGCGCCCCGGCAGACCAACTGCGTACGAAGCTAAGATGGTCATACAGGCATAGCGATAAATGGTCATACAATGCAGCTCTGGCCGGTAACTTTTCACTTAACAATAGCGATTCGGCGCCATTCAATTCCCTTACCGGGGATTTCGAATCCGAATTCGATGTGATTCGTGCCGAGATAGGGGTGCGCCGCCGCTTGAGCAGAAGACTGGGAGTGGGTGCCGGCGTATTCAAGACCCTGTGGGGTCGAGATACCAGTCAGCGTGAGGGTTTGTTTATTAATATGGGTTATGTGTGGGGTAGAAGATAATATGAGTGTAGGTAAATCGAATAAAGCTGTTGTTATGCTGTCGCTGTTCTGCGCCCTGTTCATGTACTGGAATGTATCCCATGCGCAGGACACGATTCCGGTCGTTTCGCTGCACCTGGAAATGAAGGCGCGTGACGCGGATGTGCTGTTCAAAAAAGAACCCTACGACCGCTCGACATTTCCGGTCCAGTTGTTTCACGACGGTGAGCGCCTGTCCGGGCGGATAGAAGTCAAGGGCAGTTTCAGCAGGAATTTCGATAAAAAGTCACTGAAAATAAAACTCGATAAAGGACAGCTTTGGCGTGGCCAACGACGTATTGCCTTGAATGCCATGGCCACCGATGCATCGATGATGCGTGAGTGGCTTGCCTGGGACCTGGTGCATACACTGGGTATGGCCGCGCCCAGTGTCAATTTTACCCGCCTGTATATCAACCGGCGTTACATCGGTATGTTCTTGCATATAGAGTGGATCGATCCCGATATGCTGGCGCGTTTCGGACTCGGCAACGACGGTGAATTTTTTCATCCGCGTGACAGTGGATTTTGTGGTGATCTGAGCACGCAATCTGTCACTAAGCGCGAACGCTGTTGGCTGAAATTATCACCACGTGATCAGGACTTTTCAGCGCTCGAGCAATTAACCGAGCAGTTGCAGGAAATGGCGGTGGAAGATTTCGATACATTTCTGGAGCAGCATTTTGATGTAGACTCTGTCATCAACTGGATGGTGACGAATATAATCACCAGTAATGGTGATACCTATAATAAAAACTATTTTATCTATTTCAGTCGTGACAAAGAGCGCTGGGTGATCATTCCATGGGATTTCGACCTGTCCTTTGGCAGAAACTGGGATGAATTCCTCAAATATCCGGACAATATACTGAATGATAATTTCCAGTATTACTATCCGCTTGAGCTAGGTCTGCCCAATCCGCTGAAAGACAAGCTGCTGAAGAATCCGGTATTACTGAAGCGTCTAAAGCAGAAGCTCAGAGGGCTGATGGGTATGCCTGTCGAAGGCTACTCGGCGACCCCGGTGTGGTTTAAGCCATCGGTTATGCACGACAGGATCGATGCGTTGACGGCCATGCTGGTCGGGGATTTGCATCGTGAACGTTATACCGCGACGAGCGAGCAGAAGTTGCGCGAACATGCACGGGCACTGAAAGACTATGCCAGCTTCCGTTATAATTACTTGCGCAAGACAGTCCTTGGCTCCACAGACTGGGTAGCAGATCGGGCCAGTGTGCATATCGACAAGGCCGGCGACACCGAGTCCTGGGTGGATGGTTTTGGATTAACGTTGGGGAGCATGCAGGCACTAAGCCTGAATGGTGCGGCGGATATCAGTACCGAAGTCGAGAAGCTGGCCATACCGAGGTATGTACCCGGGGGTGTGGATGTACATCGCTGTATCAAGCGTACCTGGTTCCTGATCGATAAAACACCGAATAGCAATATGAAGATAAACCTGTCCTGGCAATACCTGCAGGAGAATTCGAGAAGAAATGAAATTGGCAAGAAGCTGAAGGACGAAAGCAAACTCGAACTGTGGGTCCTGTATTATGATGAATGGAAGCGTCTGCCTACAAGCGTGAACCCGGTGTCGAATGTGATCTCAACCACTAATCTGGATATCAGGGGCGGCAGATATTATCGTTTCGTTGCCTGTCAGCGTTAAGCGACCATGACGGAATCCGCCAAACGGCTCACGCTGCTGGAGAAATTGATACGCCTGTTTACGCCGGTAAAACCCGGCGAAGGCAAGGCCGCATTGTTGTTGCTCGTGCAAGCCTTCATACTGTTGTTTGCGTATTACCTGTTGAAGCCGGCGCGTGAATCGCTGCTATTGGCGGAAAACAGTGCCGAGATCCGCAGCTATGCAGTCGCATTTCAGGCACTGGTGCTGCTGTTACTGATGCCTGCCTATAATGTGCTGTTTCGCCACTACAAACATAATCGCAGCAGGATCTATATCTGGGTCACGTTATTCTTTGTCAGTAAAATCTGTTGTTGTTCTATGTGCTTGGGCATACAGATATCAAGCTCGGCATCGTGTTTTTTATCTGGCTTGGTGTGTTCAACGTCATGGTCGTGGCGCAGTTCTGGGCCTTTTGCGCCGACCTTTATAATGTCGAAAGCGGCCAGCGCTTGTTTGTCATTATCGCAGTCGGTGCATCACTGGGCGCCCTGATGGGCGCGAACTTTTCCAAGCAGGTCATCAATTATACAGGGCCATTGGGTCTGATGCTGCTGGCGATTGGCCTATTATGCGTGACCATTGTGCTGGGCCTGCTGGCGAGCAGTAAGCTGCCCAGAGAAGACCGTAGTCATAGTCGTTTGTCCAAGGAAGAGTCCATGTGGATACCGGGTGGCTTTCGCCTGGTGCTGTCAGACCGCTACCTGCTGCTGATCGCATTATTTGTCGTGCTGCTGAACTGGATCAACAGTACCGGTGAGTTCATTCTGGCCAAGATGGTCGTCGATCACGCCGAGGCGTTGATTGCGGCTGGATCTGAACAGAGCAAGGGTAATCTTATCGGCGCCTTCTATGGCGATTTCTATACCTGGGTGAACCTGTTCAGCCTGCTGTTTCAGTTGTTTCTGGTGTCGAGGATCTTCAAATACTTCGGGGTCAGGGCCGCGCTGTTTATCTTG
>CAMYJD010000011.1 GCA_947258655.1 uncultured Gammaproteobacteria bacterium
ACATAACTGATCAACAGGGCCAGATCGGCGACGTCACCATCATCCATCATACCGCGATAGGCATTGACGTTCTGACCGAGTAAATTGATCTCGCGCACACCTTGTTCAGCCAGGGCGACGACCTCGGCAATAATATCATCCAGGGGTCGACTGACCTCTTCGCCGCGCGTGTAGGGTACAACGCAAAATGTACAATACTTGCTACAACCTTCCATAACAGAAACGAAGGCCGTCGGGCCATCCGCCTTTGGGCGCGGCAAACAGTCAAATTTTTCAATTTCCGGAAAACTGATATCGACCACAGCAATGCGCTTGCGTGTAACATCATTGAGCATGGCGGGTAAACGATGCAGGGTCTGCGGGCCAAACACCATATCGACATAGGGTGCGCGCAGGCGGATCGCATCACCTTCCTGGCTGGCCACACAACCACCGACACCGATGACGACCTCGGGGCGCTGTTCCTTTATTTCGCGCCACATGCCCAACTGGGAAAAGACCTTCTCCTGCGCCTTTTCGCGTATGGAACAGGTGTTTAACAGCAGCACGTCAGCCTGTTGCGCATCAGCCGTCCTTTGCAGGCCATGCGAAGCCTGCAGCACGTCCGCCATTTTATCGGAATCGTACTCATTCATCTGACATCCGAATGTGCGGATATGTACCTTGCCTGCCATACTTGCCTCAAGCCCGTTTTCAAGAGCGCGTAAGATACTACTTTTTCTATAAAATTTCCATTACAGCGGGCCAGAGGAAGGCTCCGGACAATCCTGATTTATGCGCCGGAAAATAAAATATCTCTTTATTTTCATGAGATTACAACACGTTCATACGGGTTCAAGAACACTGTAGCGGACATCGACGGTCAACACCATTTGCTCGATTTGCTGCAACGCCTGCTTGCCCTCGTGGCTGGCACGATACAGGTGCGGCGTCATTAACAGCAAGTCAGACAGCAACGGCTGTCCGACAGCGGCCGTCTGATAACACAGTGACTGGTTGTCGATCTGTCTGAAACCGACCTCCTGCCTGACAACGGCGCTGGATTGATCCACTCTCCTGACAACCGGGTAGATAATCTCGCGCAGCTCGAGCAGATGATCCGGACCGGCATCGACCCGGATCAGCTTGCCTGCCGTGTGCAACATTTTGCTGAAACCGGCCCCGTGACTAAAACCGAACACACTCCAGAGTATGTCCACACTATCTGCGCAAACCGGCGCATACTGACTGTTACCCACGACCCAGGTAATATCACGGTTTCTTTTTGCCGCGGCCAGAATCGCCCACTTGGAAATATCCAGCCCGGTCAGCATGTACTCTGCCTGAGCATGCTGCTGTTCAAGGTAGTGATAAAAATAATCGAGGTAATAACCATCTCCGCAACCTGCATCCACGCAGGAGAGCGACGATGTGCCGGCGCTGTACTCGAGTGACAATTCAGCAAGACGGGAGGCGATGGGGGCATAAAAACCGGCATTCAGAAAACGTGCACGGGCTGTCACCATGGCTTTGCTGTCTCCGGGATCGCGTGACTTCTTGTGTTGCACAGGCAACAGGTTCACATAGGCCTGACGGGCAATATCATAGCTATGACCCTGTTCACACTTCAATGTGCCATCATGATGCTGCAACACCAATCCGTCTATTGGGCAAGCAAGTTGGGTGAATTTTTCAAGCGCCACGTCGATAGCCTGCATGGATTAATGAGCCAGGTATGAACACCAGGCAATCGGGTAATAGCTGATAGCGCGATAATGCGGTCTTGCTATAAAGCGCTATAAGAATATAAATCAGGCTCGCCCGTATACATCCTCATAACGGACAATATCGTCTTCTCCCAGGTACTCGCCACTCTGCACCTCGATCATGACCAGATCACAGATACCCGGATTACTCAGACGATGCTGATGACCGGCCGGTATATAGGTTGATTGGTTGGTATGCAACAGGAAGGTTTCCTCACCATTGACCACCTCGGCCGTGCCGGAGACGACAATCCAGTGTTCATTACGATGATGATGCATCTGTAACGACAAGGAAGACCCCGGTTTTACGAGAATACGTTTGATCTTGAAGCGAGGACCCTCCTCCAGCGTGGTATAGGTACCCCAGGGTCGATGCACCGTTTGATGAAAACGGAATAACTCGTTACCCCTGGACTTGAGCTTTTCGACGATCTTTTTAACGTCCTGGACATGCTCACGCTCCGAGATCAGCAATGCATCCGGTGTATCTACAATGATCAGGTCTTCAACACCGATCGCTGCCACCAGTCTGTCCTCGCTGTGTATATAGGTGTTGCGGGTCTCGATCGTCATCGCCGCCCCGACCATGCGATTACCCTGCTCGTCTGCGGGCGACAGCTCACTGATCGCATCCCATGAACCGACATCACCCCAGCCGATGTCACAGGCTACCACGGCAACCCTGTCGGCCTTCTCCATCACCGCATAATCGATCGAATCGGCCGGGACAGTGGCAAAGCAATCTGCATCCAGCTCGGTTGGCTGTATATCCCGCGCAGATTCCTGCCAGCACGATATAACTGCTGCATACATGTCAGGAGCACTGTTTTCCAGCGCGCGCAGATAAACACCGGGTTTGAAACAGAACATACCGGAGTTCCACAGGTAGTCTCCGGATTCGAGGTAGGCATTGGCAGTGGCAAGATCCGGCTTTTCAACAAAACTGTCTACTTTACTGGTATTGAGCTGTGCATCCAGGGTCTCGCCCTGCTTGATATAGCCATAACCGGTCTCGGGCTTGTCCGGGCGGATACCGAAGGTGACCAGATAATCCTGGCGCGCAAGCTCCACGGCACTGGTCACGGCTGCTGCGAACGCCTGTTGTTTTTTGATAATGTGATCCGCCGGCAGAACCAGCATGACCGCATCTTCATCCTGTTGCACGGCCAATGCTGCCATCGCTATGGCCGGTGCCGTATTTCTGCCACATGGCTCCAGTATGTAGGAAAATTCCAGCGCTTGATCCAGCTCTACCTCAGTATATTCATCGCGGGTCTGAAAATAGTAATCACGGTTGGTGATGGTCAGGATCTTACTGACGTCATCAAGCTGCGCTGTGCGCTTCAGCGTTTTTTGTAACAGACCCTCGCCATCGGGCAGGCGCATAAAAGGCTTCGGATGTGCCTCTCTGGATATTGGCCACAACCGTGTGCCGGCACCGCCGGATAGAATTACTGGTATCAACATTGTTATACGAGTCCTTATTGAAGAAGATACGAAACATAACTTAGCATATTCATTCGAATAATAAAAAGGCCAGCAATGGCTGGCCTGATGTGATGCGGATGATCAATTCTCCGCTAGAACGGGATATCGTCATCAAAGTCTGCCGATGAACCCGCGGGTGCGGCAGCGGGCGCCGACTTCGCGGGTGCCTGCGACGGCATATCCTGCTGGAAACCGGCACTGCCACCGCTGCGTCCACCGAGCATCTGCATTTCATTGGCAATGATCTTGGTGGTATAACGATCCTGGCCCTGCTTGTCCTGCCATTTCTCGGTACGAATGGAACCTTCAACATAGATCTGCGATCCCTTGCGCACATATTCGCCGACGATTTCTGCCAGACGACCAAAAAAAGTCACCTTGTGCCATTCGGTCCGTTCCTGCTTTTCACCGCTCTGTTTGTCCTTCCATTGCTCGGACGTTGCTACAGAAACTTCGGCCACGGCAGAGCCACTGGGCATATAGCGGACCTCCGGATCCTGACCGACATTGCCAACAATAATTGCCTTGTTTACACCACGTGCCATATTCACTCTCCAAATGTATGTTTTGATTTTGCCTGATTAGGTAATTTTTAATAAATGTGTGCAAAACATTACAGCGTATTCATATTGCCGCGAAATCGATGGACGTTTCAACGGCCGAAACCAACACTTATCATTCTGTTTGCGACGCTAACTATAACGCCTTATAACGCCAGTGCCAACGCATTTCAGCTGTCCTGATCCGATGCCGAATACTGTAGCAGCGCCTCCTCATCGAGGGCCTTGCTATCGACTTTCAGATAGGCCACTCGATCTTCAACAATAACAATGGCTTCGGCAACACCGGTGACGGCCGTCAATTGCGCAGACAGATGTGCCGCCTGCCCGGGCTGGACCTTGCCAATGTTTAACAGATAACTATTCAGGTAACGTGGATCTTTCATCGAACTGGCCAGTATAAGCCACACCAGCGCCAGCGCTGCACACAGGATAAACACACTGCTATAGCCGAACTGACCATGCATCACACCACCAAGGCTGCCGCCGAGAAAAGCACCGAGGAACTGGCTGCTGGAATAAAAACCCATCGCCGTGCCCTTGCTGGCCGGTGGTGCAATCTTTGATACCAGTGATGGCAGACTGGCCTCAAGCAGGTTAAAGGCACTGAAAAAAACCAGCAACATCAGCACGGCCAGCCACAAATGCTGATACCACAGGGCCAGGCCGAGTTGTGCCAGTCCAATGAACAGGATAGCCCCGAGGAATACCTTCTTCATGCGCCGGTGGCGTTCGGCTATAATGATAAAGGGCACCATGACCAGCACCGATAGCAGCAGGATCGGCAGATAAATCCACCAGTGCCGCGCGGAGTCCACGCCGAGCACATTCTGCAATACCAGCGGAAAAACGACAAAGCTGGCCGTCAGGATCATGTGTAACGTGAAAATACCGACATCGAGGCGCAGTAACTGGGTATCTCTGAGGGTCTGCGCAAACTGTGCAGGCACCGGTTCCGCATCACGATGCACGCGCTGACTGACTGGATTGGGTACCATCCAGGTCAGCACCAGCATACCCAGCACTGCCATAAACGCGGTAAACCAGAACAGGCCGCTCAAGCCTAGCCAGTGATCAAACAACGGTCCCAATACCAGCGCCAATGCAAACGCGCTACCGATACTCATACCGATCATGGCCATCGCCTTGGTCCGATGTTCCTCGCGGGTCAGGTCGGCGGCCAGGGCCATTACTGCCGCGGCGATCGCTCCACATCCCTGTAACGCGCGCCCGGCTATGACACCATAGACGGAGTCTGACATCGCCGCGACGATACTGCCCAGCGCGAACAGGCCCAGCCCCATCAGGATAACCGGCTTGCGGCCAATACGGTCGGACAACAGCCCAAACGGGATTTGCAGCAGGCCTTGGGTCAAGCCGTATATGCCAATGGCAAGACCGATCAGCGCCGGCGTCGCGCCGATCAACCTGTCCTGGTACAGGCTGATGACCGGAAACAGCATAAATAACCCCAGCATACGTATGGAATAGATGCTGGCCAGGGACAGCGCCGCCCTGCGTTCAAGCGGGGTCATACTGTGAGCTGCTTTGCTGCCGACGGTCAAAACGTCTTCCTTCATTAGTATTGATTTTTAAACTTAAAACTAGCGTATACTAGCAGGTTGCAATAATAACTGGTATTACGATTTAAATGGACACTATCATTATTCGTGGGGCACGCACCCACAACCTGCAAAACATCGATGTCGAATTACCTCGCGACAAGCTGATCGTTATTACCGGCCTATCCGGTTCAGGGAAATCCTCACTCGCCTTCGATACTATTTACGCCGAGGGCCAACGCCGTTATGTCGAGTCATTATCGGCCTATGCGCGTCAGTTCCTGTCGATGATGGAAAAACCCGACGTCGATCATATCGAGGGGCTGTCGCCGGCAATATCGATCGAGCAGAAGTCGACGTCGCATAATCCACGCTCCACTGTCGGCACGATTACCGAGATCTACGATTACCTGCGTCTGCTCTATGCACGCGCCGGCGATCCGCGTTGCCCTGATCATGATATTACTCTCGAGGCACAGACGGTCAGTCAAATGGTCGACCATGTGCTGGCCCTACCCGAGGGTAGCAAGCTGATGTTGCTGGCACCGATGGTCGATAACCGCAAGGGTGAGCACCTGCATGTCATTGAAGAACTGAAATCACAGGGATTCATTCGCGCCCGTATCGACGGCATTATCGTTGACCTGGACGATGCACCGACACTGGACCTGCATCAGAAACATACCATCGAGGCTGTCGTCGATCGCTTCAAGGTCAAACAGGATCTGCAGTTACGCCTGGCCGAATCGTTCGAGACGGCACTGCGCCTGAGTGACGGTACCGCGCGCATCGCATGGATGGATGATACACAGCAGCAGGAACTGGTTTTCTCGGACAAATTCGCCTGTCCACAATGTGGTTACAGTCTCAGTGAACTCGAGCCGCGGCTGTTTTCGTTCAATAATCCCGTCGGTGCCTGCCCCACCTGCGATGGTCTCGGTAGCAAGTCCTTTTTTGACCCACAACTGGTCGTAAATAATCCGCACCTCAGTCTGGCCGGGGGTGCTATCCGTGGCTGGGACAGGCGTAATGCCTACTACTTCAATCTGATCAGCTCACTGGCAGATCATTATGGCTTCGATATAGAAACACCTTTTGAAGACCTCGACAGTGAATCACAGGAACTGCTTCTGTACGGCAGTGGCGATGAGATCATCGAATTCGAATACTTTAATGAACGTGGCGGCATTACCATTAAACGTCATCCCTTCGAAGGCATCATCCGTAATATGGAACGACGCTATCGCGAGACCGAATCCAATGTTGTGCGCGAGGAATTGGCCAAATATCTGAGCATCCAGGCATGCCCTGACTGTCACGGCGCACGTCTGACACGCTCTGCCCGACATGTCTACATCGACGACAAGACCATACCGGATATTTCCTCGATGCCGATCGGGGTCGCGCAGACATTCTTCACTGAACTGAAACTACCCGGAAAACGCGGTGAAATTGCCAGCAAGATCATTGTCGAGATCGGCCAGCGCCTCGACTTCCTCGTCAACGTCGGCCTCGATTATCTGACCCTGGAACGCAGCGCCGACACCTTGTCCGGCGGCGAGGCTCAACGCATACGCCTGGCCAGTCAGATTGGTGCCGGCCTGGTCGGCGTCATGTATGTACTCGATGAACCGTCGATCGGACTACATCAGCGCGATAACCAGCGCTTGTTGAACACATTGAATTTTCTCCGCGATCTCGGCAACACCGTCATTGTTGTCGAACACGACGAGGATGCAATACGCGCTGCCGACCATGTCGTCGATATCGGCCCCGGTGCCGGTGTCCACGGCGGACAGATCATCGCCCAGGGCACGCCGGCACAGATCATGAAAAACCGCGACTCACTGACCGGGCAATACCTGTCGGGCAAACTGATGATAGCATTGCCCGAATCACGTACAGCGAATGATGCGGACAAACAACTGGTCCTGAAAGGAGCTTGCGGAAATAACCTGAAAAATGTCACCGTACAGATCCCGGTTGGTCTGATGACGGCCGTTACCGGAGTGTCCGGTTCAGGCAAATCCACACTGATCAATGACACCTTCTACAAGCATGTGTCGCAACAACTGAACAAGGGCAGTAATATACCGGCACCGTTTGCATCCTTTGAAGGTCTTGAACAGATCGACAAGGTCGTGGATATCGACCAGAGCCCGATCGGGCGTACACCGCGTTCGAATCCGGCCACCTACACCGGGCTGTTCACCCCCATCCGCGAACTGTTTGCCGGCACCCAGGAAGCACGCTCACGCGGCTATACCCCGGGACGTTTCAGCTTCAACGTCAAAGGCGGGCGCTGCGAATCCTGTCAGGGCGACGGCGTCATCAAGGTTGAAATGCATTTCCTTCCCGATATCTATGTGACCTGCGATGTATGCAAGAGCAAACGCTACAACCGCGAAACGCTCGATATACGTTACAAGGGCAGGAACATCTATGAGGTACTGGACATGACCGTCGAGGATGCCCTGGAGTTCTTCGAGAACATCCCGGTCGTGCGCAAAAAGCTGCAGACCCTGCTGGATGTCGGGCTGTCCTATATTCGCCTGGGCCAGAACGCGACCACGCTGTCCGGTGGTGAGGCACAACGGGTCAAATTATCGCGCGAACTGTCCAAACGCGATACCGGCAAGACCCTGTATATACTCGACGAACCGACGACGGGACTGCATTTTCATGACATCCAGCAATTACTGCATGTCCTCCATCGCCTGCGCGACCATGGCAATACCATCGTTGTCATCGAACATAACCTGGATGTCATCAAGACCGCAGACTGGGTCATCGATCTGGGACCGGAAGGGGGTGTCAATGGCGGAGAGATTATCGCTGAAGGAACACCGGAACAGATTGTTAAGTGCAAGCAATCTTATACCGGCCAGTTTCTGAAGCCATTATTAAAACAATAGACAGCGCACGAAGCAGGCTGTAACAGTAAAGACAAGACTGCCGGAACAGGCTCTGGGCCTGTTCCGGCAGCTCAACCAGATAATGCTATTGGTTTGCGCTAGCGCGTACGTGGACAGATCTGCTCATCACTGAAGAAATAGGCGATCTCGACAGCGGCCGTTTCCGCCGCATCCGAACCATGACAGGCATTCTCATCGATACTACTGGCAAAGGTCGCACGTATCGTACCCGCCGCCGCCTCTTTCGGATTGGTCGCGCCCATCACCTCACGGTGTTTGCTGATCGCGTTTTCCCCTTCGAGCACCTGTACAATAACCGGGCCCGAAGTCATAAATTCAACCAGGTCATTGAAAAAAGGGCGCTCCTTGTGCACGGCATAAAAACCTTCCGCCTGCTCACGGCTCAGATGCATCATACGCGCAGCAATGATCTGCAGACCGGCATCTTCGAAATGTGTATAAATCTTGCCAATCACATTCTTGGCAACGGCATCGGGTTTAATAATCGATAATGTGCGTTCTATAGCCATTTATTACTCCGGAAAATAAATTGAATACAAGGGAACAGGTTCATGCATACGTCATTGCAGTATCGTTGCTATCGATACACAGACATAACGGCGCCAGAACCTGGCAACTTGGTGAAAAAAATCCTGCGATGAAAAACAACAGGAGGCACAGGGTGGAGGACCCACCCTGTACGACCCAATGCTGTTACTTTTTGCTTTCGCGTTCTGCGGCTTCCTTGATGACTTCCTCGGCCACGTTTTTTGGACATGGCATGTAATGCGAGAATTCCATCGAGAATTGTCCACGACCCGAGGTCATCGTACGCAGATCACCAATGTAACCGAACATTTCACTCAGCGGCACATCGGCCTTGATACGTACGCTGGTCACGGTCGGCTCCTGCGACTTGATCATGCCGCGACGACGGTTCAGATCACCAATAACATCACCGACGTTATCTTCCGGTGAAAAAACATCGACTTTCATGATCGGTTCGATCAACTGTGGACCGGCCTTCGGCATGGTCTGACGGAATGCACTCTTGGCCGCGATTTCGAACGCGACCGCAGAGGAGTCGACCGCATGGAAGGCACCGTCCATCAGCGTGACCTTGAAATCAAGTACTGGATAGCCGGCCAGTACACCGTTATCGAGCATGTTCTTGAAGCCTTTCTCGACCGCTGGCCAGAATTCCCTCGGTACATTACCGCCGGTGACCTTCGATTCAAATTCGAAACCACTGCCTGGCTCACCCG
Source organism: uncultured Gammaproteobacteria bacterium (assembly GCA_947258655.1). GTDB lineage: Bacteria > Pseudomonadota > Gammaproteobacteria > JAADHQ01 > JAADHQ01 > JAADHQ01. The sequence continues at coordinate 9,536 of CAMYJD010000011.1, forward strand.
GCTCGATGACATAATCGATCTTACCAAATTGACCCGAACCACCGGACTGTTTCTTGTGCGTATAACTGTCTTCAGTACGCTGGGTGATCGTTTCACGATAGGCCACCTGCGGCTTGCCGACTTCCAGTTCAACACCATGGGTGCGCTTGAGGATGTCGACCTTGATGTCCAGGTGCAGCTCACCCATACCTTTAAGGATGGTTTCGCCACTGTCTTCATCGGTCTCGACACGGAATGACGGATCCTCCTGGATCATCTTACCCAGCGCAACGCCCAGTTTTTCCGAGGCACCCTTGTCTTTCGGCGCAACCGCAATCGAGATAACCGGGTCCGGGAACACCATCGGTTCCAACGTGGCCGGGTTCTTCGGATCACACAGGGTATGACCGGTCTGTACATTTTTCATACCGATAACGGCAACGATATCACCGGCCTGGGCAGAGTTCAGCTCTTCGCGCGAATCCGCGTGCATCTCGACAATACGACCAATACGCTCGGTCTTGCCGGTAAAGGTATTTAGCACCGTCATACCTTTTTCCAGTACGCCCGAGTAAATACGAATAAAGGTCAAAGCGCCGAAACGGTCATCCATAATTTTGAATGCCAGTGCGCGCAGCGGGCGATCAGGATCGACTTCAGCGAATTCTCCGGTTTCCTCACCTTCCAGGTCAACCTCGGGCTGTGGCTTCACTTCAGTCGGATTAGGCAGGTAGTCAACGACCGCATCCAGCACCAGCTGCACGCCCTTGTTCTTGAACGCCGAACCGCAATAGGTCGGGAAGAAATCCAGGGCAATCGTGCCTTTACGGATACAACGCTTCAGCGTATCAACATCCGGCATTTCACCTTCGAGGTATTTCTCCATCACATCGTCATCCTGCTCGATGACGGTTTCGATCATCTCTTCACGGTATTGTGCCGCATCATCAACCATATCGGCCGGGATATCCTGCACCGTGTATTTGAGTGGATCACCGGAATCATCCCAGACATAGGCCTTTTCGCTAAGCAGATCGACCACACCAGTGAAATCATCTTCAGTACCGATAGGCAGGGTCATAATGACCGGATTGGCTCCGAGTACATCCTTGACCTGCTTGACCACGCGGTAGAAGTCCGCACCCAGACGGTCGAGCTTGTTAACAAAAATAATGCGCGCCACTTCAGATTCATTCGCATAACGCCAGTTGGTTTCTGACTGCGGCTCAACACCACCGGAACCACAGAACACACCGACACCGCCATCCAGTACCTTCAATGAACGATACACCTCGATAGTGAAGTCCACGTGTCCGGGAGTATCGATAATATTCAGGCGATGATCATTCCACGTACATGAAGTCGCGGCGGACTGAATCGTGATACCACGTTCCTGTTCCTGCTCCATAAAGTCAGTAGTGGCTGCACCATCATGTACTTCACCCAGCTTGTGAATCTTTCCTGTCAGTTTCAGGATACGCTCGGTCGTGGTTGTCTTACCGGCATCAACGTGGGCGAAGATACCAATGTTTCTGTATTGCGTTAGATCAGTCATGTTAACACTCTAAAGTTGGGCGTAAAAATTCCGTTTGCATAGCGACGAAATAATCCGCGATGCCGGCGCACCTGATACTTGCTCAGGAAAATGTCTTCGGTGTATGTTAAACATAGACACCCGAATGTCAGCCGCTACTGGCTCTGTCGCTGACTCTCGCGCCATTTAAAAGGACGCTATTCTACATGAAAATAACGGATTGTAGGAGTCGAATTAGGCATGTCAGTTAAAATAGTCAACATTTTTGTCAATTTCAAATCAATAATTGCATATGTTATTGTTTTTTATGGCTATTATATTTTTACCCCGTACATACACGCCCATCCATACTCACCCGAATCCGTCCCGGGAGGAAAAAAGCGTGTACATTTTCATCACGGGGTGCTTAATTTCCAGTGTCTGGAGCGCAGTTGTCGCCGTGCAATACCACCAACGTGCGAAGACAGGCATAATCAAGCTATCAATCGGAATCATTATAGATATAAAATTAAGTCGACAATGAACACAATCACACTAGCAGTCAGGCATTAATCGGAATTATGAGTAAAATACATCATTACATTTCCATGTTTATTTTTACTGCGGCACTCATGCTGGGTGTGCAGTTGCCCAACTTCGTCGATCAGTACGTCAAACGCATTGAGGCCCACCTCAAGGAAGCGCAGATTCAATATGACGAATACCTGAAAATCGCCCAACACTCTCCCGCGGGTACAATCGAGGCCTTGATTGACAAGCATGAACGCAGTCAGGATCCGACCTTTCGCGCAGAGGCCGAGCCATTGAAGAAGACCGTTCAACGCAAGAATTTCTACAGCAGTGAGATCAATGCCCTGCAGGGCTCATTCTGGTCGCAGGCCTGGCATATACTGAGTGCGCCCGACAAGAACATCATCAAGGACACCTATCACAGTTATACTGCCAACCTGCCCCTGAATGCTGATGCAGCGATTTGCGGTCTGACTTTCGGTCTGATCGCCAGTGTCGCGCTGGAATTCTTATGGTCCCTGTTTATGGGCCTGTTCAGGCGCCCGCAAAAACGGAGCAAGGCCAAACCCACAACGATCGAGGTCAAACGGGCCGAGCCCTATATCAAGAACTGATAATCTCTACGCCTCAGGTATCAATATCCCTGCCCTAAAGTTGCGTGGCCGCAAAGGTATTGCAACTATCGAACTGGCCGCGCTGTAATCCTGTCTTGAACCAACGTACGCGCTGCGCAGAACTGCCGTGGGTAAAACTCTCGGGGACAATGCGCCCCTGTGATTGCTGCTGCAAACGATCATCGCCGATAGCCGTGGCCGCATTCAGGGCTTCCTCGATATCACCCTCCTCAACGACATTGCGTGCACGATCGGCGTGATTGGCCCAGACACCGGCGAGACAATCGGCCTGTAATTCCTGGCGTACCGACAAGGCATTGGCCTGGGTCTTGCTGAGTCCGCGCTTGGCATTGTGCACCTTCTGTGAAATACCCAGCAGGGTCTGGATATGATGCCCGACTTCATGGGCGATGACATAGGCCTGGGCAAAGTCACCGGGCGCACGGTGGCGGTGCTTAAGATCATTATAAAAACTCAGATCGATATAGACTTTCTGGTCAGCAGGGCAATAGAACGGGCCCATTGCAGCCTGGGCAAAACCGCATGCGGATTGTACAGCACCGGAAAACAACACCAGTTTTGGCTCCTGGTAGCTCCGCCCCATCTGCTTGAACAATTGATGCCAGGTATCCTCGGTGTCCGCCAGCACAACCGAGACAAACTCGGTCAGCTCCTTTTCGGCCGCTGACAACGGCCTGCTGCTGACCTCGGGGCGCGTCGATTGGCCGCCCTGCATACCCTGTAACAGCAAAGTCGGATCAACGCCAAAATACATCGCCACCAGGGCAATGATGATGGCACCCAGACCACCACCTTTGAGTACGCCTGCCCTGCGAGTTGTACGCACACCCCGGCGGTCCTCGATATTGCGACTCCTTCTTCCTGATCTCCAGCGCATAGTACCTCCGCAATTAAAAACGTAATCGATCTGCAGCAGCCGGCTGATCGATAAAACGATTACGATTCCCCTGTATTTTCTCGATCCGGATATTGCGCCCGCGCTCAAAAGCATCAGGTGGATCCTGTCTGCTCCATTGCTTTAACAACTGCCCCATACGTCTATGCAGACGGATACCATAGCGATCATGCATATAAAACATGGCGCGTGCAATATCCCCGCGCACCGCGGCTCTGGGTTCGACCATACGTCTTTTTTTATCCAGTTCAAAATCGCACTTGCCGTACACACGCGCCTCGCCACGAATGACTCCAAAAGGAAAGCTGCTACGGATCTGATTAATATCCACACGCGCCGGATAAAGATTATGCATGTCAGCTTCTATCTGGCGGAAGCGTTTACTGCTGCGCCGACAAGATTCACGATCCCGGCAACCCAGTTTCTTCATGGCCCAGGACATTGGCAGAACATGCTCGACATTGATCTGTTTGCCCTTGTTCGAAGCAAATGGCTGCCCGCAATACAGGGTTTCACCGCCTTTGCCATATAACTTGGCCCAGAACAGTTTTTTAGCCTCATAGTAATTATCGATACCTGCCTGCTGTGCAGAAGGGCTGTCACAGGCAAGTATGCCAAACACCGTGAACAGAACGAATAACAATTGGCGCATGATAGTCACTTGGAAAATCAGTATTTACATTTAAGTGGAAACCGGTTTATGCGCAAGCATACCAGCATAGGGGCATATTTTCTGTAAAATCATTGTTAAAAACATTGCCATCCACAACATCGCATCGAGTTGTACGCTCTCCCTGCTCCATGTTTCACATTTGTTTACATAAACGCCCTTGTCTGCGGTAACGGCATGGGGTTTCATATGCGCAGCGGAAACGACCTGTATTCAAGACCACCACCGCGGAGTAATACTAATGCATACAATCAAACACTATATAACCGGGATCGCCATCTGGTCTGCAAAAATCAGCAGTATGGCACTACTACTCATGGGCGGGCTTGTTTTTGGCGTCTGGTTTTCGATCCAGGCCTTGTCTTTTATCGTCTAGTTCAGGCCACTGCAGCAATACTGATCAGAAAAACAACTCGTACAGACGCTTGCCTGGGTCCGGGCTACGCATAAAGGCCTCGCCCACGAGGAAGGCATTGACGTCATGTGCGCGCATCAGCGCCACATCTGCGGGCTCCAGTATGCCACTCTCGGTAACGACGATACGCTCATCCGGTATCTGTTTAATCAAATCCAGGGTCGTCTGCAGACTGGTTTCAAAGGTTCGCAGATTACGATTATTGATACCGACCATCGGCAGTGGCAACTGCAGTGCACGTTGCAGTTCCTGCTCATCATGCACCTCTACCAGCACATCCATACCCAGCTGTTGGGCAATATCTGCAAGTTCGCTCATTTGCGCATCGCCGAGACAGGCTACGATCAACAGGATGCAGTCGGCACCGATCGCGCGCGCTTCGTAAACCTGGTATGGATCAATCATGAAATCCTTGCGTAGCACCGGCAAGCGGCAATGACTGCGCGCCTGCTGCAAGTATTCGATCGAACCCTGAAAAAAATCGATATCGGTCAATACCGACAGGCAACAGGCGCCGCCTTGTTGATAACTGGCGGCAATGGCGGCCGGGTCGAAGTCCGCGCGCAACACGCCCTTGCTCGGCGAGGCCTTCTTGATCTCGGCAATAACAGCGGGCTCACCTGCAGCGATTCGCTGTCTGATGTTGTCGACAAATCCGCGACTGCCTGGTGCTGACCGCGCCTGCCTGACAATATCGGCCTCGGGCACTGTTACCCGCGCTGCAGCGACTTCCTCCTGCTTGCGCTGGATTATTTTTTTCAGGATATCGGGGGTCTTGTCTGTCATTGTCATTTATTATCTATATTACTGTCACTGTCAGTTGTCATACATATTGGCAATTACGGCTGCCGCAGTGAAACAGGCAGGAATTCTCATGCCTGAAACGAATTCGAGATCTCGATCAGGGCATCCAGCTTGGCTGTCGCGCCACCATTGGCAACCACCTCCAGTGCCGTGTTGATCCCGGCCGCGAGACTCTGCGCAAGCCCGGCTGCGTAAATAGCAGCGCCGGCATTCATAACGACGATATCCCTGGCCGGACCCGATTCACCATTAAAGATTTCACGTATGACCGCGAGACTCTGCGTGGCACTGTCTACCGCCAACTGGGAAATATCGGCGCGCTCGAATCCAAACTCCTCGGGCGTAATAAAGTAATCCCTGACCTCGCCGTCCTTCAATTCGGCCACGTGTGTCGACGCACCGATACTGATTTCATCCATACCATCCTCGGAATGCACGACCAGTACATGCTCACTACCCAATTGCTTGAGGACATTGGCGAGCGGTTCAACCAGCGCATCACTGAATACCCCCAATACCTGGTTCGGTGCGCCGGCAGGATTGGTCAGCGGACCCAATACATTGAATATTGTGCGCACACCCATCTCCCGGCGTGGCCCAATGGCGTGCTTCATGGCGCCATGATGTTTCGGTGCAAACATAAAACCGACGCCGACTTCATTGACACAACGGGCCACCTGGTCCGGATCAAGATCAAGATTGACCCCGGCCGCTTCAAGCACATCGGCGCTACCGGATTTACTGGTAATGGAACGGTTACCGTGCTTGGCCACCTTGCCTCCGGCGGCGGCAACGACGAAGGCACTGGCAGTGGAGATATTGAATGTTGCCGATGCATCACCACCGGTGCCGCAGGTATCAACCAGGTGCGGGCCGCTGACATCGACGCGCGTCGCCAGCTCACGCATGACCGCGGCGGCGGCGGCTATTTCATCGATACTTTCACCCTTCATACGCAGTCCGACCAGAAAGCCGCCGATCTGTGATGGTGTTGCCTCACCGGTCATGATCAGGCGCATGACTGCTGTCATGTCATCGTGACTCAGGTCTTTACGCTCGGTGACTGTTTTTATTGCTGCTTGCATGTCCATTATTCACTCCCGATACTGATTTGGAGAATATCATTTATTCGCATTTTTTGGGTGTCTACGACTTCATGAAAGAATATTCACCACAAAGGCACAAAGACACGAAGTTAAAAGGCAAAAAGGTCGTTATTATAGCCTGATTAAAATGCTGACTATTTCCCTATCCCGTATCCACCTTTTATCTTTTATCTTTTATCTTTTATCTTTTCCCTGATTTTAAATCACATCTCCAGAAAATTCTTCAACATGTCATGACCATGCCTGGTCAGGATCGATTCGGGATGAAACTGCACACCCTCAACCAGCATGTCCTTGTGGCGCACGCCCATGATCTCGTCAATTGAGCCATCGTCATTCAGTGTCCATGCCGTGACCTCCAGACAATCCGGCAGGCTATCCTTATCGATGACCAGGGAATGATAACGGGTGGCCTCAAATGGGTTACTCAGACCGGCAAAAACACCCTTGTCGGCATGATGAATCATCGAGGTCTTGCCATGCATGATATGTCCGGCGTGCACAATCCGTCCGCCAAAGGCCTGACCGATACTTTGATGACCAAGACACACCCCTAACAAGGGTATGTTGCCGGCAAAATGTTTAATGGCCTCGACCGATACACCGGCTTCATTAGGCGTACACGGGCCCGGAGAAATCACAATATGCTGCGGCTGCAGTGCCTCCATCTGTGCTACCGTGATCTGATCATTACGATACACATGCACATCGGCACCGAGCTCGCCAAAATACTGCACGAGGTTATAGGTAAACGAGTCATAGTTATCAATCATTAGTAGCATTGTCTGCTTACCTGTCCCGATTATCGATGTACATTATCCAGGCCGGCTTCGGCCTCGGCCACGGCGCGAAACACCGCGCGCCCCTTGTTCATGGTTTCCTTCCACTCATACGCCGGTACCGAGTCCGCAACGATGCCGGCCCCGGCCTGTATATTCAATACACCGTCCTTGATTACGGCAGTACGTATGGCTATTGCGGTGTCCATATTACCATTCCATGACAGGTAACCGACGGCACCGGCATAGATGCCGCGCTTGACCGGCTCAAGCTCGTCAATGATCTCCATTGCCCGTATCTTTGGTGCCCCGGATACGGTTCCGGCAGGAAATGTCGCGCGGATCACATCTATCGCCGTTAGATCCTTTTTGAGCTTGCCGGTCACATTGGAGACAATATGCATAACATGCGAATAACGTTCGACGATCATGTTTTCGGTCAGTCTGACACTACCGATTTCACTGACACGACCGGCATCATTACGGCCGAGATCTATCAGCATCAGGTGTTCGGCACGCTCTTTCGGATCGGCCAGCAACTCCTCTTCCCACGCCTTGTCGGCCTCGTCGGTGTCCCCGCGCGGGCGGGTGCCGGCAATGGGGCGAACCGTAACCACATCATCTTCGAGACGCGTCAGGATCTCCGGAGATGAGCCGACAATATGAAAGTCATCCAGGTCCAGATAGAACATATACGGTGACGGATTCAGACTGCGCAAGGAGCGGTACAGGTCCAGGGGCGGGGCCTGGAACGGCAATGACAGGCGTTGTGACAACACCACCTGCATGACATCGCCCTCTATAATATATTCCTTGGCCTTGGCCACGGCTTGTTCGTAGCCTTCGCGGGTAAAGCCGGAAACAAAGTCCGCTTCATCGATCTGGCGACTCTGCTTGCTGACAGGATAGGCAGGCACACTCGTGCGCAGTTTCTGTACCAGCTCGAGCAGACGTTGCTCGGCAACCGCCAACGCCGATGACTGCTGCGGATCTGCATGCACGATCACATACAGCTTGCCGGCGAGATTATCGAACACGACAATTTCATCGGAGACCATCAGCAGGATATCCGGGGTATTGAGGGTGTCAGGATTCGGGCAATCACGCAGGCGCGGTTCTATATAGCGAATGCTATCGTAGCCGAAATAACCGACCAGGCCACCGTTAAAACGCGGCAAATTGTCTATTTCCGCAACCTTGAACTGCGCCTGGTATTCCTCGATCCAGGCGAGCGGGTCCTCGACCTGCTCGCGACTGTGCTGCTGACCATCGACAGTCACGCACACCTCATAACCATATATACTTATGACAGTACGGCTGGGCAAGCCGATAATGGAATAACGTCCCCACTTCTCTCCGCCCTGGACTGATTCAAACAAATAGGAGTACGGGCCTTCGGCCAGTTTAAGATAGGTGCTTAACGGGGTATCGAGGTCAGCAAGCACCTCACGCATCACCGGGATGCGGTTATAACCCTGCTCGGCCAGTGTGGAAAAAAGTTCAGCATTCATCATCATTACGTCCGGTCAAAAAGCATAAAGGAAAAACTACAGATAAGCACGCATAAATGCGCATCAAGGCCCGCTTCACCAACGGGTATTGATCTGCAGCTTCCTCAATTTCTGTCCGTCTGTAATAACCATGTCTCGCCTAATTCAGAAGTAATGGCAACTCTGCCATGCTGTCGATAACGGCATCCGGGCTTGATTCGCGAATGTCCATGCCATGATTATAGCCGTATGACATGCATATAATCTGGAAACCGGCCGCCCGTGCCGCTTTTACGTCACTGACAGAGTCACCCAACATTAACGCATTTTGCGGCGCAACGCCAAAGAATTTCGCCGCATGCAACAATGGCATCGGATCCGGCTTCTTCTTCTCCAACGTATCACCGCTGATGACGATTTCAAACTCGTCATAAATGCCCAGTTGTTGTAATAACGGCTCGGTAAAGCAGGCCGCCTTATTGGTCACGCTGCCGAGCCGATAGCCGGCCGCCTTCAGGTACTCGAGCCCTTCCTTGACCCCGGCGTACAGGTGGCTGCGTTTGCAGGTGTTGTCCGAATACAGTTCCAGGAATATCGGATAACCCTTCTCAAACAGCTCATCATCCGGTTCTCCGTCCAGCTGACCGATCAGTGCGCGCCGGGCCAGGCGCTCGACACCATTACCGACCCACTCGCGTACCTTGTCCGCACCATGCACCGGCATGTCGAGCTGCTTCATCATTTCATCGACGCAATAGGCCAGATCGGGAACGCTGTCGACCAGGGTGCCGTCTACATCGATCAGCACCATTTCAGGTTTTTTTAATGTCATGATCAACTACCGCGGGACTAGCTACCTGCCTTGGCCAACTCATCACGCATGGCAGCGACCACGGTATCATAGACATTGGCATCCTTATCATTCTTGGCACCGAAAATGGCAGAGCCGGCAACAAAGGTATCGGCACCGGCTTCCCTGATCTCGCGGATATTATCCACCTTGACCCCACCATCAATTTCCAGGCGAATATCCTGACCACTATCATCGATGATCTTGCGTGCTTCACGCAACTTGTCGAGCGTGGCCGGGATAAAACTCTGTCCACCGAAGCCGGGGTTGACTGACATCAGCAGTACCATATCCACCTTGTCGATAACGTATTTAAGATAGTCCAGCGGTGTGGCCGGGTTGAAAACCAGACCGGCTTTACAGCCTTCGCCCTTGATCAGTTGCAGGGTGCGATCAATATGATCGGAAGCCTCCGGGTGGAAAGTAATATAACTGGCACCGGCCTTGGCAAAATCCGGAATAATACGGTCAACCGGCTTGACCATCAGATGCACGTCAATCGGCGCAGTGACTCCGTGACTACGTAATGCTTCACAGACCAGTGGACCGATAGTCAGGTTAGGTACATAGTGGTTGTCCATGACATCGAAGTGCACAATATCTGCACCTGCCGCCAGTACGTTATCCACTTCCTCACCCAGTTTTGCAAAATCCGCAGAAAGGATTGAAGGGGCGATCAAATTATCTGCTGCCATGTTGAAACCTCACTCGTGTTGACCTGAATTGATGTTATTTTGCCGAAAATCCGGATTGCGCACTTTACCCTATTGGCCATCTTTTTGCAGCCTTGTCTATAAAAAACGCTAGCGGAATACCCCTCGGAAATTTATGATATCCGCACAACAATAATGTTTATTATTTATTTATCAATAATTTATAATCGAACCGCTAATATCCGAGCGCACATGAATGAATTCGAAATGCTTGTGCCATGATTGCTGGCATGCGCATTTCCAGAGTGAATACCTGCACCTTCCTGGATAACTGACATGTGCTGGTGTTCTTGATCCATCCCTGGTTAAAATACGTTTTCAAATAAGCCATAAACGAATATCAAGGACAATAACATGACAAATTCAGTAATCCTGGCGCTACATTTACTCTCCGCGGTCATCTGGGTAGGCGGTATGTTCTTCGCCTATATGGCCCTGCGACCGGTGGCGGCGAGCCAACTTGAGCCACCCGCGCGCCTGCGCCTGTGGGCCGGTGTATTTTCGCGCTTCTTCCCCTGGGTGTGGATCGGCATCGTACTGTTGCTCACGACGGGTTACTGGATGTTATTCAAGTTGTTCGGCGGCATGGGCGGTGCGCCATTGTACATCCATATCATGAATGGCCTTGGCATCATCATGATACTTATCTATATGCATGTGTTCTTTGCGCCGTTTCGCCGTCTCAAACAGGCCGTGGCCATCGAGGACTGGCCGACCGGAGGTGCCAAACTGGCGCAAATCCGCGTTCTCGTTGGTATCAATCTGAGCCTGGGTCTGATTGTGGTAGCCATAGCCAGTGGCGGTAGATATCTGGGCTGATTTGTCAGCACGAGACTATCAGACAGTGATTTTTTACCACGAAGGCACGAAGACAAACATTTATATTATAGATATATGTGCATGCCGGCAGGTTTACTCCAGATCGATCAAGAACAAACTTTATGTCTTCGTGCTTTCGTGGTGAAACCTGTTCTAATGACCATACTAGTTGGCGATATGGCGATAATATCGCCTGACGACATTATCCCTGTCCAGCAAAATAAACACATCGGCAACATTGAAGTCTTTATCATAACAGGCTTCACCGCAGATTTTTGCACCCAGGCGTAGATAGCCTTTGAGCAGGGTTGGCAGGATAACATCCGTTGTATCCGCTACGTTCGAAGCCGGCAGATTGTGTTTTGGATACACACGCAATTCATCCGCCGCATAGTAATGGTCGCGCAGATACTGCATGATCGAATCGGCGTATGAAAATGACTTGTGCAGTGGGATACTGGCACAGCCAATAAAGTAATCCACTTCCTCCATGACCGCAATACGGACCAGGCCCCGCCATAACAGGCTCAGCGCCGCGCCATTGCGATGGCTTTCAGCAACACAGGTACGCCCGATTTCGAGCAGGCGTACATTGAGCCTGTGGATAGCATGGATATCGAATTCCGTTTCTGAATAAAAGGCCCCGGCCTGTTGCGCCGCATCACTGGATAGCAGACGCGTGGTGGCGATGACCTTGCCTGTGTCAGTGTCCGTCACCATCAGGTGTCTGGCATAGCCGTCAAAATAATCGAGATCTAGCCCGGATTGTATCGTTTCCAGCTGCGCGCCCATTTCCTCGGCGAATACCTGGTGACGTAAGCGCAGGCATTGCCTGATTTCTTCCTCTGTGGCAGCGACAGATACAGTCAATGCATGGCGACTCAGCAAGGGGCTGCGCTGATCTTTGTTTGCAGCAGATACAATCATTGTTACCATCCTGTTTTATGGCTGATTTACTGCTGAATCTAAAGAGTATAATTGAAGCTTATATGAATAAAATATGATCGTTTTGTTGCAGTGAATATTCTCTGATGCAGATCAATGGCAATAGGCTAGCGCATGCCACGTGACTTCTTGACATCCTCGTAGGCTGATTTTATTTCCTGGGTCTTTTCCTTGGCAATAGTGATCATTTCCTCGGGCAGACCCTTGGATACCAATTTATCCGGATGATGCTGATTCATCAGACGTCGGTAGGCCTTCTTGACCTCGCCATCTGATGCATTCTTGTCTATACCCAGGACCGCGTAGGCATCTGCCAATGTGACCGTGGTGGTACCCTGGGCACCACCGGCGTAGTGTTGTTGTCCCTGCACCATCGACAGCAGACGTTCAAAAATAGCGCGGGGGAAATGCAGGTGCTCACTGACCTTGTATAATAATTCCCGTTCACGCTGATCCAGCACCCCGTCCGCCATCGCTGTTGATATCATGATCTCGAGGAACATCTGCACCAGGTTGGTCCGACGTCCACATTCCTGCCTGAATTGATCGATAACATCATCAAACGGAAAATCCGCCTGCTTGCCTTCATTGAACAGGCGCATGGCGGCCTTTTTCTGTTCATCGGACAAACGCATTTGTTGCATGATTTGCCGGGCTACATGAATTTCCTGCTCCGACACCCTGCCGTCGGCCTTGGCCAGGTAACCCATAATCGAGAATGTGGCGGTAAAAAACACCGCCTGGATGCGTTCGGTTGCACCGGCACCAAACGACTCATCTTTCATGATGCCACCGAGGCCATGATCGAACTGATGTCCGAGTGCGGCCCCGAGAATGGCGCCGATTGGACCGCCGAGCATAAAGCCGAACGCGCCGCCTACCAGTTTACCCCACCAGTTCATCGTCTGTTACTTCCTTTATTAACTGTTATCACTTAGCCAGAACCACCATATAATCATGATTATCAATGCAATACCGATAATATTAACCAATAACGTCATGTTACACGACTCCTCAGGCGTGCTGAAAAATAACGCAGGCGATTGGCATTGGTAACCACGGTCACCGATGACATCGCCATCGCCGCTCCGGCTATCATCGGATTCAGTAACGGTCCACCGAACGGGAACAGGATACCGGCAGCAATCGGTATCCCGATCACATTATAGATAAAGGCCCCGAACAGATTCTGCCTGATATTACCCAGGGTTGCCCTGGATATGGCAATGGAATCCGCAACCCCGTGCAGGGATCCAGCCATCAGCGTGATATCGGCACTTTCTATCGCCACATCTGTACCAGTGCCAATTGCAAAGCCGACATCGGACTGCGCCAGCGCAGGCGCATCATTAATACCATCACCGACCATCGCGACAACATGGCCCTGCTGTTGCAGCGCGGTGATCTTGTTATGCTTGTCCTGCGGCAGCACTTCGGCCAGCACCTCATCAACGCCAGACTCCGCGGCCACTGCCTGGGCCGTGTTGAGCTGGTCCCCGGTCAACATAACAATACGCAAATCCAGATCATGCAGGCGTTTTATCGCATCTTTCGAGTCCTGTTTAAGCGGGTCCGCCACCGAGAGCAGGCCGATAACCCGCCGCTCATCGGCAAGGTACATCACGGTTTGCGCTGATTGTGATAATTGTTCTGCACGCTGTGGCCAATCGCCCTGATCGACCTGCAATGATCGCATCAGGTGAGCATTCCCGAGGGCATAAGACTGGGCAGACAAGGCGGCCCTGATACCCTGACCCGGGATCGCACTGAAACCTTCAGGCTGCTGCAGTTGCAGGGCTTTTTCCGTAGCCGCAAGCACAATTGCCTCGGCCAATGGATGCTCGGAAACCGATTCCAGGCTGGCCGCCTTCATTAATATATCGTCTTCAGAAAATCCGTTTGCTGCATAGACATGCATCAAGCGGGGGCTACCTTCGGTAATCGTTCCGGTCTTGTCCAGCACAATCGTGTCCAGCTGACCTGACTGTTGTAATGCATCGCCATTGCGTATCAGAACCCCGTATTCGGCCGCCTTGCCAACACCGACCATAATCGAAATAGGCGTTGCCAGCCCCAGCGCACAGGGACAGGCGATGATCATGACCGTCATTGTCGTTTCAAACACATAAGCGATACCGGGACCAAAATTAAACCAGCCGAGAAAGGTCAGTACGGCAATAATCAATACAGAGGGTACGAATACGGCCGCTATCCTGTCGGCCAGACGGCCAATACCGGGCTTGGTGTTTTGTGCCTGACGGACCATTTCGACAATCTGTGCCAGCACGGTCTCACGTCCGATCTTTTCTGCCCGATACAGTAATGTACCGGTTTTATTCAAGGTGCCTGCGACGACCATATCATCGGGCGCCTTTTCAACCGGGAGTGGCTCACCGGTCAGCATCGATTCATCGATACTGGAATGACCCTCGATGACGATACCATCGACAGCAATCTTTTCTCCGGGTCTGACCCTGAGCGTCTCCTGCAAACCGATCGCGCTGATCTCAACATCGATTTCCCTGCCATCGCGAATAACGCGCGCCGTGCGTGGTTGCAGGCCAATCAGGCGTTGAATAGCTTCAGACGTCTTGCCACGCGCACGCATCTCCAGTGCCGAACCAAAGTTGATCAATGCAATGATGATGCAGGCGGCTTCAAAATAGGCGTGCTTTGCCAGTGTCGGCACCACGTCGGGGGATATGGTCACGAGCATGGAATACAACCAGGCCGAGCCGGTACCCATGGCCACCAGCGTATCCATATTGGCATTATGATTACGAAAAGCCTTCCACGCACCATTAAAAAAGCGCCCGCCGGAATACACCAGCACAAACAGGGTCAACAGGCCGATGACAAACCAGAACAGCCTCAGCGGGGTGGTTTCCATCCCCGGCATATAACCAAACACACCGGCCAGCAATAATGGCACACCGATGGCAGAGGCCACTGCGGTCTTGCGCCACAACAGCTTGTATTGCATTGCTTCTTGTGCCTGTTTCTGTTGCTCGGCCTGTTCATCGATCATCTCGGCGGCATCATAGCCTGCATCCCGTACCGCCTTGACCAGTATGCCAGCATCGACACTGCCACTAACATCAGCCGTATGTTCGGCAAAATTAACGCTGGCCTCGCTGACCCCATCTACACCGAGCAGGGCCTTCTCAACCGCATTCACACAACCGGCACAACTCATACCTGATATGGACAGGCGGATTTTCTGACTATCTGTCATGATATTAAAGACATGGCCATTATTAATAAGGATAAATTACCAGTAAATCGCCGTTAAAAACACCGCTAGCAGGGATTGGCGCCAGGCACAGCGGCCGAGGAACGGGAAAAAGTGCGTTTGCAAAAGAAAAAATGTTAATCTGTGAAACCATGAATCGGCCTTATTATATACGGATTTACCTGATTGTGGCTGCCTTTATGCTCACAGGCTCCGACATGAGCCGTGCTGACTGGTTCAAACAGGAACAGGCCATTATGGGCACGCTGATCCGGGTAGAACTGTGGCACATGGACAAGCATAAGGCCGAACGTGCCATACAGGCCGTCATGAATGAAATGCACCGTATCGACGGGCTGATGTCACCCTATAAAGAAGACAGTACACTATCGCACATCAATCGTGAAGCGGCACGCCAGGCCGTCCGCATCGACGCGGAACTGTTCGAACTGATTTCCAGGGCACAATATTTTTCACGTCTGACCAACGGTGCCTTCGATATCAGCTTTGCCAGTATCGGCCGTCACTATGACTATCGTAATAAAATACACCCGTCGGATGAGCAGATCCGTCGTGAACTGCGCCATATTGACTACCGCCATATTCTCCTCGACGACAAGGTACACAGCATACGTTTTGCGATGCCGGGAGTCACAATCGATCTCGGCGGCATTGCCAAGGGACATGCGGTTGATTCGGCGATAAAGATACTGAAAAAACTGCATATCAGGCATGCCATTGTCAGCGCCGGTGGTGACAGTCGCATTATTGGTGACAAACGCGGGCGACCTTGGATGATCGGTATCCGTGACCCGCGCAAGGCGCGTGCCGTGAAGGGGATGATACCACTGGTCGACTCGGCCCTGTCGACATCCGGTGACTATGAACGTTATTTTGTCAAAGACGGGGAACACTTCCACCATATCCTCAGACCGGATACGGGTAAATCGGCACGCATGCTGCGTAGTGTCACAATAATAGGTCCAGATGCGACGACGACGGATGCATTGTCAACCAGTGTCTTTGTACTGGGTCCCGAAAAAGGACTGGAACTGGTCGAAAGGCTTGCCGATATCGAGGCCGTGCTGATCGACCACGACAACCGTTTGCACTATTCATCGGGGCTATTGAGCGCAAATGCCAATAAAGGACAGAAAAATTCACCTTAAAATTCAGCTAATTAAACAATTAAACAGGTGTTTTTCCCACTCCGCAATCCGAACATGGATTTATTGACACTGATTTTGCTGCTTAATCGCAGTTTTGTGATTGATACAACAGTTTTACCTAGCAGTGTCGATAACAATAAACAAAAGTAAAACAAACAGATGCATATCTTTTCTGAAGCGTTTATTATCCCTGGACAGATTTGTGAAAACAACAGATAAACAACACGACAAGCAAGCCATAAATACCCCATCACGGCCAGAAATAACCAGGGAGGATTAGCGTGAAGACATTTTTAGCGATCGGTACTTGTGCACTGCTGTTTTGCACCCAGCTATTCGCACAATCACCTGCAACTTCCCCGACAACGCCAGGCAAAAAGGACATGCGTGGGCTGGACAACCAGATTCAGGACCTGAAAAAAGAGGTACTGAAGCTGAACCGCGATCTTTTTATACTTGAGGAGGAGCTGCTGTTTCCGGCCACATCTCAGGTGGCGGTCTTTCTGTCAGTTGATGTCGGTGAATTTTTCAAACTGGACGCAGTACAACTGAAGATAGACAACAAGGTCATTAACAATTACCTGTATACAGAACGTGAAGTCGATGCGCTGCACCGCGGTGGTGTGCAGCGTTTGCACATCGGCAATCTGAAAGTTGGCAAACACGAATTGGTTGCCACCTTTACCGGCAAAGGACCTCGCGGCAGAGATTACCGCCGTGCTTCGACTCTGGTTTTCGAAAAACAGACGGATGCAAAATACCTGGAACTACAGATCGTCGATTCCGAGGCAAAATATCAACCAGTATTCAAGATCAAGGAATGGGAATAATTAAAAGGGAAGGCGCTACCGTGAGGCTCATGCTGTCAGCCGTTCTGGTTCCAGTCCTGGCAGGCCTGCTATTAACTGCTCAACCCGCCCTGTCTGCAACCACTGAAAAAATCGAACTGAAGGCTTTGCGCGACCTCGATTTCGGGCACTCGCTTTATTATTTTTTCCAGCGCGAATATATGCCGGCGATAGTGAACCTGACGGTTGCACAACACAAGCAAACGATTCCTCACCATGCCGGTGACTCGGAGCTGCTACTCGCGGGAATGTATCTTTCCTTTGGCATGCATCGCGAGGCCGGGATCCTGTTCGATCGACTGATTACCGCCGACGTACCCCTGCGTATCCGTAACCGTGCCTGGTTCTATCTGGCCAAAATCCGTTACCAGCGTGAACTGTATGCAGAGGCCGAACAGGCGATTGTGAAAATCGAGGGTCAATTACCCGACAAGATGGAACGCGAACGGCAACTGCTGCTGGCCAATATCCTGTTAACACAACAACGTTACACGCAAGCCGATGCGCATTTATCCTCCCTCAACGATAATTCGATCTGGTCGACCTATGCGCGTTACAACCTCGCCGTATCACTGATTAGACAAGGTACGACGGCCCGGGGGCGGGAAATCCTCAAGGAGCTGGGCCAGGTCAAGGCAGTCGACAAGGAGGCCCAGGCAATCAGGGACCAGGCCAACCTCGCCCTGGGCTATTCGCATATTCAGGAAAAGCAGCCCGAGCAAGCCATACAATACCTGCGCAAGGTACGCCTACAGGGGCATCTATCCAACAAGGCCCTGCTCGGCCTGGGCTGGGCCTACGACCAGCAGGAAAATTACCAACGTGCACTGGCTCCGTGGCTCGAACTAAACAAACGCAATATACTCGATTCGGCTGTACAGGAATCGCTGCTTGCCACCCCCTATGCATTGGCAAAACTGAACAAGGACAAACGTGCCCTCGAGTATTACCAGAGTGCGATCGAGATTTACGGCAAAGAAATCGAACGTATTGAGGCCACCATCATCAATATCAGCAGCGGTACATTTATCAACCAAATCCTCGAAAAACAGAGCAGCAACGAAATGGGCTGGTTCTGGGAAATGGAAAATGCACCGGACAGTGCAGAAAGCCATTACTTGCTGGGCCTGCTGGCCAGTCATGCATTTCAGGAATCACTGAAAAATTACCGCGATCTGAACATCCTCAGAAACAATCTGCAGGAATGGGCGCATAATATCAATGTATTCGACACCATTCTTGAAACCCGTCGCCTGGCATATGCCAAGCGTCTGCCTGAACTGCAAAAGCATGTTACCCGCATCAATACCAACGACCTGCAGTCAAGACGTAATCAGTTCGATAATGAAATCAAGCGTATCTTTCTGACCGATGACCTGCTCGCGATGGCCACCAACGAAGAAAAAAAACACCTGCAAAAACTAACCCAGGTCAAGGAACGCATCAACAGACTTTCCGCGCATCGCAACACGGATGCAGCGAGGGAGAAGTATCGCCTGCTACACGGCGTCATCAAATGGGATATAGCCAGCCAGTTTGGCCCGCGCGCATGGTCATTAAAAAAACAACTCAAACATCTCGACAAGGCCCTGCAGGAAAATGCCAGCATGTCCAAAAAACTACTGCTGGCCGAGAAACAAGCACCACGACGTTTTGAAGGTTTTGGTGCACGCATAGACGGTTACCGCGCACACATCGATGCCCTGATTGGACTGACCGACCAGGCACAACAAGATCAACAAAAGTTGCTGGAAACACTGGCCATCAACAGACTCAGGGAACAGCAACAGCGCATTGACAGCTACCTGACCCATGCGCAATTTTCGGTGGCGCAGATCCAGGACAAGGCGGCGCACTCCAAAGAGGATGCGCAGCCATGATGCGCCTGCTCTCTGTCCTGTTACTATCACTCGGACTAGCTGCCTGCTCGACCGTCAAAAAGGATCGACCTGAACCTCCAACCATCGCGTCGATTGAAAACAACCCGGTTGATATTGAACAGGACACGACCCTGGACGCAACCAGGAACCAGGCAATCAGCAGTTATCGGAAATTCCTCAACAGTGCCGAACAGAACCGCTACCACGCCGAAGCGATGCGCCGTGTTGCCGATCTGGAACTGGAAGAACTGGAAGATCGCGTCGCCAGGTATTCAGGGACGGATAATGAACGTGCCACCCGCGCCGCCGACTATGACAAGGTTGTCGAATTATACAGTTCAATGCTGCGTAACCATCCGAACTACGCCAACAATGATGGTGTTCTCTACCAGTTGGCCAAGGTCCATGAGCAGAGTGGAGAAATCGAAAGAGCGCTGGAGGTCTTCGACCGCCTGATCAAACAGTTCCCGCAATCAAAATATGCCACCGAAGTGCAGTTCCGTCGTGGCGAAATTCTGTTCGTGTTGCGTCGCTACAAGGACGCCAACAGCGCCTACCAGGCGGTGTTGAATGCGGGCAAGGGCACCCCTTTTTACCAGCGTGCGTTATATAAACATGGCTGGTCGGAATTCAAACGCAGCCGCTTTGAAAATGCCCTGCACTCGTTCTTTGCCCTGCTCGATATCAAGTTCAGTGATCCCGACAGCGGTCAGCTTACAGCAGAAGTCGTAACATTAAGCCGTGGCGAAAAGGAACTGTTACAGGATACATTCAGGGTTATCAGTCTGAGCTTTTCCTATCTGGACGGTGCACGCAGTATCAAGGAATATTTTGAGCGCTATCAGCACCGCCCTTATGAATACCGCGTCTACCGTCGTCTTGGCGACCTGTATATGAAGCAGGAGCGTATACGCGATGCAGCTGACACCTATAATACCTTTGTCCGCAGCCAACCAAATCACGCTGCCGCACCGGACTTTCAAACCAGAGTCATCGACGCCTACAAGAAGGGCGGATTCCTGCAACTGACACTGAAAGCAAAAGAGGAATTTGCCCAGCGTTATAACAAGCAGACGGTATTCTGGGAAACACAATCCGAACAGAACAAGGAGCGTATCGGCAAACAACTGAAACTGCACCTCGAGGATCTTGCCAAGTACTATCATGCCCAGGCGCAAAAACAGAAAAAACCTGCAATCTATCGCCAGGCCACGCGCTGGTATCGCCTGTATGTCGATTCATTCCCGCAGGATCCACAAACGCCAACAATGAATTTCCTCCTCGCGGAATTGTTGTTTGAAGCCAGGGATTACCTCGACGCTGCGAGCGAATACGAGAAAACAGCCTATCAATATGGCGAACACCCACGCCGTGCGGAGGCCGGCTACGCCAGCATCCTGGCCTACAGACAGTACGAGAAAACCCTGGATGCCAGACAACGAAAGGCCTTTCATGCACGTACGATAGACAGTGAGATACGCTTTGCCGATACATTCCCAACCCACAAGCATACCGCCAGCGTACTGACCTCGGCAGCCGAAGATCTGTTCAAGGTCGGCAAGCTGGACCGTGCCAGTCAAATTGCCCAACGCGTTATCAATGTTCAGCCGCCAGCGAGCAAGGAATTGCGCCGCACCGCCTGGACAGTGCTTGCGCATAGTCAGTTTGAACACAAACAATATGTACAGGCAGAACAGAGCTATGCTCAGGTATTGCATCTGGGTTCGCCAGACAGCAAGCAATATGCCGCTATTCATGAACGCATGATTGCATCCGTCTACAAGCAGGGCGAGCAACAACGTGACAGCGGTAATCTGCGCGAAGGTATCAAGCATTTTCTGCGCATCGGTGCACTGGCACCACAATCGAAGATACGTGCCACCGCCCAATATGATGCCGCCGCAAGCCTGATCCAGCTACAGGACTGGAAACGTGCTGCCAGCGTACTCGAGGATTTCAGACGTAAGTTCCCCAAACATCCGCTCAGCAAAACCATTCCTGACAAACTGGCCCTGGTGTATCTGAGTAGCAAGCAACACAGCAAGGCTGCCGGCGAGCTGGAAAATATAGCCCGTAGCAGCAAGGATCCCACCCGGGTCAAGGAGGCCCGCTGGCAGGCTGCAGAACTATATGAAAAGTCCGGTGCCCGTCATCAGGCCATACAAGCCTATATCAATTATGCAAGCCAGTTCCCGCAACCGTTTGAGCGTTCGATCGAGGCACGCAACAAGGTCGCCGAATTGTACAAGCGCAGCCGCAACAACAGAAAATATAAAGAATGGCTGCAAAAAATCGTCAACGCAGAGGTCCGTGGCGGTAATCAAAGGACGGCACGGACAAAATATCTCGGCGTCAGTGCCGCCTATATCCTGGCGGAGCCGCAATACAAGGCCTTCAGTAAGATACGCCTGACGGTACCACTGAAGCGCAGCCTGAAACATAAAAAGAAGAGCATGAAAACGGTACTGGCAACCTATGAAAAAATAGCGGCATACAATGTCTCTGAATATACCACGGCTGCCACTTACCGGATTGGTGAGATCTACAACCAGTTCAGCAAGGACCTGATGAAATCCCAGCGACCCAAAGGACTAAAGGCAGATGAACTCGAACAGTATGAAGTGCTACTCGAAGAGCAGGCCTTCCCGTTCGAGGAAAAATCCATCGAGATACATGAGGCCAATGCCAACAGAACCGTCCAGGGTATTTATGACAAGTGGGTCAAGAAGAGCTTTGAAATTCTGCAGAAGCTCAAGCCGAACCATTATCTGAAAGCAGAACGCAGCGAGGTCAGCAGTGATGCGCTACTCTAGACTGTTATTTGCGCCGGGCATTGTGCTGATACTGGCCATCCAGGCCTGTAGCACTACCACTGTCAGTCCGGACAAAAAGCCGGCCGCGGTCACGACTGCCGGGAGCGCAACCAAACAGGCTGCAAAACCAGCCATCGATCCGGTAGCCAGCAACGCCTACCAACGGGCGCTACGCGCCATCACGCAGGGTAATGAAGACCAGGCCGTCAGTCTGCTCACAGACATGACCGGCCAATACCCGAACTTCTCGGGTCCACATGCCAACCTGGGATTGCTTTATTTGCGCCAGGGTGACAGCATCAAGGCCGAAGCGGCATTCAATGCAGCGCTGCGGGTCAATCCGAACAATGCGGTTGCCAATAACCATCTGGGCATTATCTATCGTCAACAGGGGCGCTTTAGCGAGGCCGAACAAGCCTACCTGAACGCGCTGCAATCCAAACCCGATTACGCCAATGCCCACCTGAACCTGGCCATATTGTACGATATTTACCTACTGAAGTTAGATAAAGCTTTACAGCACTATCAGCAATTTCAGTCACTGCAGGCTGCGGAAGACAATACCGTAAAAAATTGGATTATTGGTCTCAAGCGGCGCATCAAAGTGTCGAAATAATATAGAGGTGAAGCATGAAAAAGTTTGCGTATATATTAACAGGTATGCTTTTCTCGCTTGCGGCCCTGGCGGCAGATGAAGTTGAACTGGAAGGCACATCGATCATCGGTAACCGTGAGTTACCCAAGGTGCTGTATATCGCGCCATGGAAAAAACCGTATATGAGCGAACTGGGGCGCCCGGTCAACTCATTAATCAATGATACGCTGGCTCCGATCGAACGTGACGTAATGACCAGGACCATCCGTTATCATGATCAGCTGGCAGAACAACAGCAGGCAGGCAAGCCCTGAGTATACAAAACAGGCAATATTGCTTAATAATATAAGTATTTTGTTAAACCGTTATCATAATAAAAGCATATACATTCTTATAATTCATGCGTGTAATGAAATCGGATCAAAAATCCGTATCTAAGCAAGGAGATCTTTATGGATACCTATAACGCTATAGTCAGCTTCTTTCAGGATGGAGGTATCTTTATGTACCCCATTGTTATTGTTTTCGCACTGGGCCTGGCTATCGCTATCGAACGTTATATTTACCTAACCCTGGCCAAGACCAACAACAGCCGCTTATGGAAAAAGATCATCCCAATGGTCAAAACAGGGCGTTTTGATCAGGCCAACGAAATCATCAATAAATCCAAGTCAGCCATTTGCAAGATCCTGTCCTACGGCATGGACCGCATCAAGATTGCCCGCCGCCGCGATGATCTGGAAACAGCACTGGAAGAAGGCCTGATGGAAGTCATTCCACGACTGGAGAAGCGCACGCATTACCTGGCGACACTGGCCAATATTGCGACGCTGCTGGGCCTGCTCGGTACCATTATGGGATTGATCTCGGCATTCACAGCGGTATCCAATGCCGATCCTGCAGACAAGGCCAACCTGTTATCGTCCAGTATATCGGTGGCAATGAACACGACCGCCTTTGGACTGATGTCGGCAATACCATTACTGCTGATCTATACCGTGTTACAGACCAAGACTACCGAAGTCGTGGACAGCCTGGAAATGGCATCGGTGAAATTCATGAATGCGGTGCAGGAAGTCAAGGAAAGAGCCACTAAATCATAATGAACAGATATAACCGTTACCGGGACAATTCTCCCCCGGAACTGAACATCACTGCGTTCATGAACCTGATGGTAATCCTGGTACCGTTCCTGTTGATTACCGCGGTATTCTCGCGCATCACGATATTGCAGTTGAACCTGCCTGAGGGCAGTAATGCGGCAATAGAGAACCTGAAAAAGGAGATGCACCTTGAAATCACCGTACGCAAGGACTATCTGGATGTCGGCACACGCGAAGCCGGACGTATCCGTTGCCTCAAGGCCACTGCAGACGGTTATGATTACCAGGCACTGTCCGAACTGATCCAGCAAATCAAGTTGCGCGTACCGAACAAGAAAAATATTACCCTGCTGGCAGAAACCAACACCGCTTACGAAATCATCGTCAAGCTGATGGATGCATCACGCTCAATCAAGCAGACTCAGGGTCTGGCGGTCGTTGATGCTGAACTGTTCCCGAACATTTCCATCGGCGATGCGCCACCATTAAATCCGGCGCAATTAAAGGCAGGATGTCCGTCATGAAGATGTCTCGTCGCGCAAGACGAATGCAACGTCACCATAAACGTAAAAAAAGTGCCATTGCCTTCAACATGGTCTCGCTGATGGACATCTTTACGATCCTGGTATTTTTTCTGCTGGTCAGTTCGTCCGATGTCGAGGAACTGCAAAACAACAAGAGCATACGCCTGCCGGAATCGACCGCTGAGAAGAAACCCAAGGAAACCCTCGTGATCATGGTCAATAACGACGATATTATCGTCAAGGGGCGCAAGGTCGCTACGGCTGCCGATGTCATGAACAGCAAGGACGCAACCATCCCGCTGCTCAAACAGGAGCTCGACTATCAGGCCAGTCGCGCACAGCCGCGTGAAGCCGGAGAAAAATTTGCAGGTGAAGTGACCATCATGGGTGACCGCAAGATCCCCTACCAGTTATTGAAGAAAATCATGGTCACGTGTGCGCGCAGTAATTACACCAAGCTATCACTGGCAGTAAACCAGGCAGGATCGGGGAGTCAATAGACATGAACCTGACAATGGAAAGAGCTGTCGAACTGCCCTGGTCTAGCAATGCCGATGAAAGCACCCGTTTTCGCAATATCGTCATTGTTGTCCTGGCTGTTACGCTAATACTGTCCATTATCATCCCCAATCTGACCGTCGAAAAGCCGGAGCGCAAGAAAGCGGAAGAAATACCACCGCGTTTTGCCAAACTGATCCTGGAAAAAAAGACCCCGCCACCACCCCCGCCACCCAAGGTGGAGAAGAAACCGGAAAAGAAGGTCGAGAAGAAAAAAGTCATTCCGAAAAAGAAGATCGTCAAAAAGAAAAAGAAGGTCGTCAAACCTGATCCGGACCGCGCGCGCAAGGTAGCAGAAAAGTCAGGGCTGCTGGCATTCCAGGATGATCTTGCCGACCTCAGGACCAGTGTTTCCGACCAGGTACTGAAAAACCGCAATCTGCAAAAAGGCGGTAATGAGGCGCAGAAAACCACACGTAATATCATCAGCGCCAAAGCGACCAGCGCCAGTGGCGGTATCAACACCTCGCGCCTCAGTCGTGATACCGGCGGCAGCAATCTTGCCAGTCGCAGCGTGACCCAGGTAGAGAGCAAACTCAAGGCAAAGAAAACCACGGTTAAACGCTCTGGCAGCAGTCGCAAGGCCTCGCGTTCGATAGAGGAGCTACAACTGGTATTCGACAAGAACAAGGGCGCCATTTATGCCATCTACAACCGCGCGCTACGTAAGGACCCAAGCCTGCAAGGCAAAGTCGTGCTTAAACTGACCATCGCTCCATCCGGGCATGTTAGCAAATGCAGCATCGTCTCCAGCGAGCTGAACAATCCCAGGCTGGAACGTAAACTGGTGGCACGGGTAAAACTGTTCCGCTTTGGCGCCAGGAATGTGGACACCATGGTCACGACCTACCCGATAGAGTTCCTGCCGTCCTGATAACCTGCGCTCGACACAATCAAGCAGTAAATATTCTTCTCACCGCACTATACCGCCGCATTATTTCTAACACCCTCAGCATAAGAATTACCGCGAAATTGTAAACTTCTGTTAACTTGGTAATATATATGTGGCATTACGGCTACAATAACAATATATAAGTTACTGTTACTAAATATATCCAAGGTAGATGTCGATATATACCAAGGTCACGCGGATCCTCCGAGTCCCAGCAACATGTACAAGCAGGAAATGACAAACTGAATTTATACGATGATCGCAGCTCCCTACCCCGACAATGAACATGACAGAATCCACAAACTCGAAGATCTGGATATACTGGATACATTAGAGGAACAGGCCTATGACGACCTGACCTTCCTGGCGGCACAGATATGTAACACACCCATCGCCCTGGTTAGCCTGGTTGACAGCGATCGCCAATGGTTCAAATCTCATCACGGCCTGGATGCACGCGAAACACCTCGTGACATCGCCTTCTGCGCCCATGCCATCCTCGGTGACGAGGTCATGGTCGTCGAGGATTCGGAAAAAGACGAGCGCTTTCATGACAATCCGCTGGCGACCGATGCACCGCATGTAAAATTCTATGCCGGCGCACCCTTGATACTCGACAATAACATTCATCTGGGGACCTTATGTGTCATCGATAATGAGGCCCGTAGCATTTCTGCAGATCAAAAAAAGTCCCTGCAAGCACTCGCCCGCCAGGTCGTCAGCCAGTTGCAACTGCGTCTGAAGCTACAGGAAATGAAGGTCCTGGATCAGGCCAAGGATGAGTTCCTTGCTGTCGTCAGCCATGAACTGCGTACTCCACTTACCTCGATCTATGGGTCACTTGGATTGTTACAAAAAAAGGCATCATCATTACCTGACACGGGCAGACAGATGATTGATATCGCGTACCGCAACAGCGCCAGACTCATCGGCATCGTCAACGACATCCTCGACCTGGCCAAGCTGGAAGCAGGCAAATACGATATCAATAATGAAATTATCGATCCCATTGCACTGGCCGAACGGGCGATAGAACTGAATAGCAGTTACTGTCAACAGTGCGGCTGCCAGATAAAACTTGAACAGCCGGCTGCGCCGCAGATCCCGAAGATTAATGGTGATGAGCAACGCCTGTTACAGGTACTTGGCAACCTGATATCCAACGCCGCTAAATTCACGCATCAGGACGACACCATTATTATTTCTGTCGCCAGCGACGCCAATACAGTCTCTATCAAGGTCACCGACCACGGCAAGGGCCTGACACAACAACAGCAAGGGCAGCTGTTCGAAAAATTCAGACAGGCGGGCAATAATGGCAACCAGAAACTGCCAGGCACCGGCCTGGGCCTAAATATCTGCAAACATATCATAGAGTTACATAATGGAACTATCACCTGCAAATCGGTTCCAAACCAATACACAAGTTTTTATTTTTCTCTGCCAGCGGTAAAAGAAGTCGATCCAATGTACGCGTGATTTGCACCACTTATGCATATGGCAGCACTGACGAATGGGCCATAGGCATGAAAAACACGAGCTACTTTTCACTCGATAACAGACTGAATCCGCTGAATGTTATCGAGCGCTGGCTCAATCCATATAAACACATCGAAATGCTCATGCTTGATGGGCAGCAAATAAATATTGCATTAACCGATCGTGCCCAACAGGCCTTACACCAACGCAGTCAGCCACTGGTTGTGGAAATGCAGCTGTATTTCTCATGCATGGTCAAGAAAAGGACGATCTTCCACACCGGTACAGATGCACCTACATCGACCCCGATCAACCAGCACCTCGGCATCGCCTTTCGCTGTGTGCAATCCGAATCATGCGATCCTGAGGAGTTTGCCGCGCACTACCCGGGTAAAAAAACGCTGGTGACGACATCGGCGATAAAAATGCATCCACGTGAACTTTACATTGACCATAAAAACGACCAATGGACAGGGGAATTTTCTGTCTAGTTGTTATAGATACAAACTTCATCTGACCAGACAATATTGTCTGGACATGAAGGTCTCATACACCCTATAGCGGTCTTTCAGGCACTACGAAAAATAGCAAAAGCGACATTCAACGTAGCCATAAGGGGCGCTCCGCTGCGAACAAAGTGGACGGCTTGTCAAACGCATCGATATCCCAGATCACGCTTTCGACAAATACCTTGTGCTCATACAACGCGATCAATGCACTCAGTGTAAACGGCGTCAGCTTTTCATAATAATGGTATTGCTTGGTTTTTTCCGGGTATCACTTTGTGTGTTGCCAGTTGTTTAACCGCTTCCTCATCAATGCCATTGTTGTTGACGGTTCTGCTAATTGTGCGTACCTGTTTCGAAAACCGTAACTTACATGCCGAGCTGGGCTGTTATCCCGAGACTTCCAGGCAGGCACGCTATCGATTATTCCTCAAGACCAGGTAACAAGAAAGAGCTATGAAACTATCGATGTAGCCTGCAGCTGTAAAAGCCAGCCATGTACAAAATATATTTACAGTAAATACAAGGGGTTGAAGCAATATGATCAGCAGTAGCGCAAAGACAGGCAGGATATGCATGCGCGAAACATTAATGATTCGTTGTTATGGTACACCTTCAAGGTGTATCAACGCTCTATCCATCATGCACAAAAATAACCTGTAATTAGTCTCTTTTGCACAATGTTTGCGCACGTTTTCGTATCCGACGTCTAATATGACGCAATAAATAACAGGATACTGTGTAGGAATATATATTGCATCGAATAAGGTTACTCATTAAGAGTCAATAAGGGGGAGTCACTGATGCAAAAATTCTTTACAGGTAAAATGAGGTCGCTATTACTAGCAACAATATTCATGGGTAGTTGGACTGCTTTCGCGGCCGATGAAATTCTGATCGGTGGAGCATTGAGTCTAACCGGAGTGCAGGCACCATTGGATGAACCCGGACTGAAGGGTGCCAAGGTTGCGGTCAAGGCAATCAATGATGCGGGTGGCTTACTTGGCAAGCCCGTTAAGTTTATCAATTTTGATGGCAAAAGTGATCCTGTCACAGTTGGGAATATCTCTGTTGAACTTATAGACAAGGGTGCGAAGCTGATGGTCGCACCTTGTGACTTCGATTTTGGTGGCCCGGCTAGCCGCGAAGCACAAAAGGCCGGTATTGTAGGTATTTCAACCTGTGCCTCGGATCCGCTATACAGTGCTTGGTCCCTGGGTGATAAGCAATTTACCTTGTCTATGTGGAACACAACGATGGGGGCCACGGCAGCGGAATATGCGTTCAAGGAACGTGGTTGGAAGACGGCTTATGTAGTGACCGATCAATTCATTGCGTACACCAAGAGTCTGAGTAAATATTTTGTTGCTCACTTCGATGCAATTGGTGGCAAGGTGTTGGCTGAAGACAAGTATACGCAGGGTGAACAGGACTTCTCGGCTCAATTGGCACGCTTACGCAAGCTGGACAAGCAACCGGATGTGATCTTTATCTCCTCTTATATGCCTGATCTGGGCACCATTATCCGTTCGATTCGTGAAGTTGGCATCACCTCACCAATCATAGGAGGCGATTCCTACGATGACCCAGGTCTGTGGGATGCACTGGGTAAGAAGTTTGGTAGCGATATTTATTTCGTTACGCATACCTGGTTGGGCCAAGGCGCCAGCCCCAAGGCACGGGACTTCGTCAAACTTTACAAGGCGATGTATAAAACCGAGCCGGATACATCATTTGTGGCTACTGGTTGGGACACCATTATGCTGATGGCCGAAGCGGTCAAGATTGCCGGTACCACTGATGGTGCCAAGGTTGCCAAGGTACTTGAAACCAACCAGTTTGAATTACTAACGGGTTCACTGACGTATAGTGATGCGACGGCCGGTCATTACCCGCTGAAAGCAGCGGCATTGGTGGAGCTTTCCAACGGCAAGCCTGGTTTCCTGGGCTGGCGCCAACCGAAAAATCCACCCGCGCCATGATTAGCAGCCTAATCCAGGGTTTCGGGAGGACGGGCAGGGATAGCCCGAGACTCTGCTGATATGTTTGCAGACTCAAGTATGGACAAGTTGTCACCCCCATACTTGAAAGATAAGGGTGCCAAGCTGGTTGTGGATGCAGTCAGCGTGGAATTTGATGGTCTGCGTGCCCTAGACCAGGTCTCCCTCGAAATTGCAACCGGCGAAATACTCGGTTTGATAGGGCCAAACGGTTCAGGCAAGACAACCATGGTCAACGCGATCACAGGTCAGCTCATACCAGCAGAGGGCAGGATCAACCTTGCCGGCTATGATATTACCGGGTTGCCGCCTCGCAATATCGCCTTACTTGGTGTGCTACGTTCATTCCAGATTGTACGTCTCTTTTCCAACCTAACGGTCAGCGAGAACGTTGAATCTGCCGCCGTCGCTGGTGGACTTTCACGTAGAACTGCCCGTCGCCGCGCACAGGAACTTCTGCAGGAGTTCGGCCTGTGGGACTATCGGGACCAGGCGGCGAATGCATTGAGTTATGGCGACAAACGGCGTGTCGAGATTGCTCGTGCTCTAGCTGCGGACCCAGTATTCCTGTTACTCGATGAACCGGCCGCCGGCATGAATGAAGTCGAAAGTGATGTTCTGCTCGAACTGCTGGCAGAATTACCTGTACAACGTGGCATAGGCCTCTTGATTATCGATCATGACATGCGCCTGATAATGCGCCTCTGTCATCGCTTACACGTTCTGGCATCTGGCCGCACAATTGGCGAAGGCGATGTCGACACTGTACGCAGAATGCCGGCTGTGGTCCAGGCTTACCTGGGATCGGACGCATATGCTTGAAGTACATGGTCTGCAGGTCTGCTATGGAGCAATCCAGGCCGTCAGGCAAGTTGATCTGGAGGTACAGCAAGGTGAACTGGTAACCCTGCTAGGCGCCAATGGCGCAGGCAAATCGACCACGCTGCTTTCTATAGCAGGAGCGCTAAAGAGTAGTGGTGGCAGAGTGTGTTTCGAGGGTGAGGACATTACCGGCATATCGCCGGAGCAGATAGTACGCCGTGGACTTGTTATGGTCCCGGAGACGCGTGATGTATTTGCCGATCTTACCGTCAAGGAGAATCTTCGTTTGGGTGCTTATATCCGTCGACATGATCTGGTTGGATTTCGCAAGGACATTGAATGGATCGAAGAGTTGTTTCCTATCCTGATAAATCGGGAAGAACAGGCGGCCGGCACGCTATCGGGAGGAGAACAGCAGATGTTGGTCATTGCACGCGCCCTGATGTCTCGGCCCAGGTTGCTGTTGCTGGATGAACCCTCGCTGGGGCTTGCGCCGACCATCGTTGAACAGATTTTCCGCATGATCGAGAAACTCCGGCAGAGCGGGCTCACTATATTGCTAGTAGAGCAGAATGCATCCCAGGCATTGCGGTCGGCAGATCGTGCTTATGTCCTATCGTTGGGGACAGTAGCTGCCGCCGGTCGTGCCGAGGATATCGCATCATCTTCTGATCTCCGTGCAATCTATCTGGGAGCGTGAATGTTATCTGACCTACTCCAATTCTCTATAGATGCCCTGACGCTTGGCAGCCTATACGCATTGATGGCCCTGGGATTGGTGATCGTCTACGGCATATTGCGGCTGGTAAATTTCGCCTACGGAGAACTGATCATGGTAGCCGGCTATACCCTGTATTTGCTAGGTGGTTCGCCTTTGCCCTGGCTGGTGATGGCCGTAATGGCGATTGTCATGGCCATATTTACCGGGATTGCCACCGAGTTGGTGGCGTTCAGACCTGTACGTGAGCGATCAGTTACCGCGGTATTGATTACCTCGTTCGCTTTCTCAACATTGCTGCAGAATGCGGCACTCCTCTTTATATCACCTCGTTCACGTCAGGTACCCTTACCGGATCTTTTTTCCGAAGTCGTCCAGATAGGGGAGATTATCGTTCCTGTGCGCAATCTGGTTACCATTGCCTCTACAATACTATTGCTTGCATTGTTTGCGCTGATTCTACGTCGGACGGTACTGGGCATGGCATTGCGTGCCGCGGCTTCACAATTTCGTATGGCTAGGATGGTGGGGGTGCCTGCCAATCTTATTATAAGTACTGCTTTCGCCATCAGTGGGCTACTGGCCGGAGTAGTATCACTGTTATGGTTTGGTCGCATAGGCTCAGTCGTGCCAGGTATCGGATTGGAACCATTACTCGTTGCCTTTATCGCCACGGTTATCGGTGGCATGCGCAGCCTGCCCGGTGCCGTTATAGGTGGATACGTACTGGCCATGATCGATACCGGTTTTAATTACCTATTGCCGCAGGACCTGCTGGCATTTCGCGATGCATTTACCTTTAGCATCGTAATATTCATTTTGTTGTGGCGACCACAGGGACTCATGGCAGGACCGGCAACAGGACAGAGAACATGAGTAATACCAGGAACATCCGCCCACAAGTTCTGCTGACCGTATTACTGCTGATACTGCCGCTGCTTGGACTTGCACTTGTAATAGATATAATAGAGGTAAATCTGGCCGAACGCATCACAACCCTGTTGTATATCAATCTTATTCTGGTGCTTGGTTTGCAGGTATACATGGGTAATTCGGGTATTCTTTCATTTGCCCATATAGGTTTCATGGGGGTTGGTGCCTATGCTTCGGCCGTTTTGACAATCCCTGTACAGATGAAGGGACTTGCCTTGCCGGATCTGTACCCTGTGCTGGCATCGGCACAGTTTTCTCCCTATGTGGCAATGATTGCCGGTGCACTTGTGGCAGCGACCGTGGCAACAGTCCTGTCCTATCCACTCATGCGTTTGTCTGATGCAGCGGCAGTGATCACCTCCTTCGCATTATTGGTTGTGTTGCATACGATCATGGTGCACTGGAGTGCGATTACCAACGGCCCGCGTACATTATTCGGTCTACCGAAAGCGACGGGACTGTATCTGGCAGCCTTCAGTGCCTGTACCATGGTAGGAGTGGCGGTGATGTTCAAGGAATCACGCACCGGACTGCTGCTGCGCGCAGTGCGTGATGACGAGACTGCTGCAGCTGCCATGGGTGCGCATGTCTCCGTGTTGCGCTGGCGCGGCTTCATCCTCAGTGCGTTCATGGCCGGTTTGGGCGGTTCGCTTTGGGGGCATTTTATTACCTCGTTTTCACCGAGCGCTTTTTATCTGAAGGAGACATTTGTCATTCTGGGCATGCTGGTCATAGGTGGTTCACTGACGGTAACCGGTGCAGTTGTGGGCACTGTTACAATTACTGTTGCCTTCGAAACACTGCGCATAACCGAAAATGCAGTCAATATTGCCCAAATCCTGCCAATGCGCCTGGTGGGGCTTACCGAGATTGTGCTTGCAATTGCCATGATTGCAATCCTGATCCTTCGTCCAAGTGGTATCGTGCGCGGGGCCGAATTAGGTGAGTTGGCAGTATTTCAGCGCTTTTTCACACGTGCCATGCATGCGAAGTCAACGATTGAAAAACAACAGGAGGAATCCAAACTATGAACTGGAAGATTGAACATCGTTCATTTTATTATGCTAACGCGCCTGAACCTGATGACATGTTGTTGCCGGCACAGGAAACAGTACTGCTAGTCATCGATATCCAGAATACTTATATGCAAGCACCAGAAGACGCGTCCGAGCATCTGCGTTGGCAGCCCTTTCTCGATCGTATGAACAATACAGTCATACCCAACACCCGTCGGCTTATTGATTCCTGCCGCGAAAAAGGCCTGGAAATCCTGTTCGCGCGCATTGCCTGCCTCAAACAGGATGGCCGCGACCGTTCACTGAGCCAGAAAAAACCAGGTTGGAATTACCTGCTTCTTCCGCAGGACAGTGAAGAATCGCAAATCGTTCCGGAGTTGCAACCCGGGGAAGATGATATTGTTGTCTGTAAGACCACAGACAGTGCACTGACCGGCACTAACCTGCGCTTGTTATTACATAATATGGGTGTCAAGCATGTCATTTGTGCCGGTATTTTTACAGACCAGTGCGTTTCGTCAACAGTACGCAGCCTGGCAGATGAAAGTTTCAATGTGGTTGTCGCAGAAGATTGTTGCGCGGCCGGAACGATGGAACTTCATGACAAGGAATTGGAGATTATCAATATGATCTATTGCCATGTTGCATCTATGGATGAGGTGCTGGGGTTTATTACCACATAAAATGAAATAACAGTGCCGGTCGAGGCTGAACAATTGGAAAGCATCGTAACCATACGATGAAGTGCGCTAACGCCAATGCTTGATTGCTCCTTTTAGCACCATAATGAAAAATTGTAACAAGCCAATTCTTTTTTGCCTCGATACATTATCCTGCTCAGTTCAAGCGGTCGTTTGCCATCAGTGGTCTGCATCGTCACCATCCGATACCCCGAATTGACCCCGAACATTATCTTGCGAGACTGTGTTTCCCATACAGTCTATTGCCAGGGCACACGGTGACGCAACACGGAACAGTGCTCTATCGAAGCAGATTCGGCACCTTGCTGTTGTGCGGTTGATTGATTACCTGTTTGGACTGTTTCCACGGAACTCCTTTGGAAACCGAGGCTTTCAGAAAATTTCTACCTCGATGTATCTTGTTACGAATCCCATAGCTTTCTAGATAACAATTGTATTAACGTGTTCCCTATTATTGCAACCCTGACAAAGATCTGTTTCTGGCAGCCATGCTAACGTTCAAGAATGTAAAGAACTGCTTGCACTATTGAACGGCAAGAACAACAGCATCTGGAGTTGATAATAAAAAAGGGACCTGTGCGGCCCCTTCTTATGATCCATTAAATCTATACTCAGACAATCTGCGGAAATGCTATATACGGCGCCAGTGACGTGACCGAACTGCCGAGGCCACCGAACAGGCTGGCGTACTCGCCTTCCCTGCCCTGCAGGGCCAGATAGTTCAGCACCACTGTCTCTGCGAGCAGATTGACATTATTGGCAGCGGCACTGGACGCGGTGTCTACTGAGCCATCATCACGATACCAGCCAATCTGGTCTCGGAGCACAGTCGGACGTGTACCCGCATTCGGATCAAAGTACAACATCAACGATCCGGCCGTGGACGAATTATCGCCGGTCCACACACCCTTGCCGCGACCATCGGTGGAATTATCGATCATACCGTTACTGGCCAGTGAGCCATCACTGAATACATACATCAGCAGGGGTGTATTATTGGCCGCCGCATACTGCAGGCAGGCGCCCATGCAACGTCCTGCTCGCAGGTCGCGGATTTCACCGTCAGAACGGCGTCCAGTATGATAATCATAACCACCCATGGCAATGGTACCGACACCGGCATGGCCATCGAGCACCATCTTCATGACTGCCGCGGTCTTGCGGAATTCACGCTCGCCGTCAAATTCGGCCTGGGTGAAGATACCGGTGCCGCCGAAATTGGCCGGATCGGCGCCATCGACGATCCTGCCATCCAGGGACGGATCGATCTGGACATTGGCAAAACGATCGGCAATATCGGCCGCCTTTAGATAACCGCAACGGACCAGGTCCCGGGCCACGTCATCGGCGCTGACCAGGGTATTGACCTGGTCAATTTTCTGGTTACTGATGCGGACGATGGATTCCATGACCGCAACGACGTCGTCTTTCTCGCTGAGGATGCCGGTCAGGTTGCCGGTATCGACCATACCGGTCACATCGGAAGCGCGATCGACCTTGGTCGGACGGATCTTCGGATCGATCATCGTCGCCGGCGCCAACGAGTTGCCACCGGAATCGGAGTTGCGCGAGCCAATCAGTGTGACGATGCCGCCGTTCGCGCCGGCCTTGGCAATCCCATACATTGGATTATGCGGATTGTTACCGGTGTCATTATCCGAACGTGCCGCAATCAGAGTGCCATTGACCTTGGCGCGTGCGGCCGGGTCCGTCAGCTTGTCGAGTATGCCGCGTAAAAAGGCACTGTCCGAATGGAACATCAGGCCCAGCGTCGAATCGGTATGATCGCCATTACTGGTTCCGGTCGCGGATGGCGCGGGCTCAGCCACGCCGGGAATCATGTCACCGGGCAGACCGAACTTGCGGTAACCTGCCGTGGTCATCAGGTCTGTCTGCCCACCCTGACCACCGGGCAACACGTTGGAGCCGGCAATACTGGCGCCACCGGCCAGATCGAAACATATAACAGGTATTGGATTGGCGCCTGCCGCCCCGAGCACACAACTGGTCGACAGGTTGCCGGCCAGATCAGATAGATCAGTCGACAGCGCCGCCTGTGCCGCACGCGGATTGGCAAACAGGCTGAGCACCGAGCCTCCCAGTGTCATGCCCATGCCGGAGATCAGTCCCTGGCGCAGAAAATCCCTGCGGCTGACCGGTTTCGGATGGTCCGGATATAGTAATGGCGCATCCGGATGAAGAGGTTGATTTCGTTTCGTCATGATTCTATTCCTTACACTGATCGCTATTCACCAGATTAACCTACTGCACCAACATCGCAGCGCTACCAAGGGCAGATGCACACATCGCCTTCACCATTGATCGTGTCCGTGTCGCATCCTGTACGCATGCGGGCTGCCGTGGTGATCCATCCTGTCTCAAATTCGTTGCACATCCATTGTATAGACGATCAAACAAATTATTGGGATTGCTCGCGGCCGGGCCAATCAGTTCCGCCTTGACGGTCGCCAGCGTCGGTGCATCGGTTACAGCTGTACCGGTACCGGGCAGACCAATCATTTTATTATACAAGGCGTTGACGATCTGGTTTTTCTGTGTTGAATCGCCACTACCAAATGCTGTATCGGGATCGGCTGTGAAGGCAAAACTGCCGAAGAATGTATTGCGTTTGGAGCTATCCTCTACCAGTGCATCACAATAGGCGATCGACAACTGCGCAACAGCCATCTGATGCGCCGACAGGAAACCGGAAATAGTCTCCACCGCGGGCAGTTGCTGCTGCAGGTTATTGTATTCGTCGATCAGTCGATTGGGTGCACTGCCGGCATACGGATCTACAGTGGTGATCTGCATCATGCTGGCATTGATTTCATCGAAGGTACGCACACCGATGTCCGATGACTGTGGCTTGGCCGCTAGGCCCTGTTGCAGCGGATCGACCAGCTGCCCGGTTGGCACCGGATCGCTATAGTCACGCGATGACACGGCAACCAGCTGCTCGAAGGTCAGGAAGAACTCGTCGCCATCCGCGCCTTTCTGACTGGAAACAATGGTACCGAGATCGGACAATGCAACACCGGCCTTGATATCATCCGTAGTCGTGACCGTGACCGCCATGTTTCTGTAGGCCTGGCCGACAGCGACCTCCTTGCCATTGATCCCAATACGCATACCCTTGATATCAATATCAGCCGCCAGTGGATCACTACTGAGACGGATAAAGACCGGATTCGTGAACAGATAACTGTAGTTATCGTACTCACTGACCTCGAACATGATGAAGTCACTGCATTCATTGGCATTGGTGTTGCCGGGACAGGTATGGTCCTTGACGCTAAACAGCATCAGGAATTTGGCCCCGACGCCGACACCGAAGTTTTGTGTAATCTGCGCCTGATCCAGTACCCGATTATGTATGGCCACGAGACGCAATTTACCGGACCATGGATTATTTCTCCCCTGGTCGTTGCCCATGACAAAGGCATAATTACTGTCCCAGTTAACCAGAGTACCTAGCGAACTCGCGTCGGTCTCCTTCAGTTCACCATTGACATAGATCTTCTTGCCCTCAACAGGATCAAAGGTGACAACAACATGCTGCAGTGTCGCCTGCAGGGTTTCATTCTGGGTTGAGGTAGCCGGCCCACCATCACCCAGGGTCGTATTGGTGCGATTCAGATAATCGTATTCATATAACGACTGTCCCAGGGTGAAATTTCTGCTGGTGCTATCACCTCCCATATAACTGATGATATGTGCAGGACCTTCCTGGGTTACATTGGCAGGAACGACCCAGGCCTCAATGGAATATTCACCGATATCCCTGATCATGTTATACAGCTTCTTGCTGTCATTGACACTGGCCTGGGCCCTGGCACGCCCTTTAAATTCGACACCGTAACCGCGCACCCAACTATAGTCACCATTATCGCCGCTCAGTGACAGGTTCATGGCCGGGTCTACACCACTGGTATCATAGGCGGTGTTACCGGTACCACGCTTGAATTCATACAGGGCGATGACATTATTCTCAAAACGATCTCCACCACTGGCGACAATCGCATCGGCCAGTTTCAGTGCCTTACTGTACTTCAGGTCTGCTGCTATCGCGGTCTCGGTCAGGTCCTGAGCAAAGGCTGTGACCGCATCTTCAAGCTCCTGGGCGTCACTGACACAATCCGACCAGCATTGATGGGATTCCTCGCGCAATCTGACTACAATACGTGACTTGTCTGGATTATCGAGGTCAATCTTTTGCGCGCCCTTCAGTTCTTCATATGCCTTGGTCGCATCACTCTCGGCAAAAAATGGTGTTTGTGGCGTGCGCGAAGAACTGACATGACAACCCGCACAATGCGTACTCAACAATCCATGCAGGCTGGTAGAGGGTGTGGGCAATGTAGTAAAGCTGGCAACACCGACGGCATTATCATCGGGATAATTCTTGCTCGCACCAGGGTCGACGATTACTGCCGGTGGATTCAGTTGAATGGTCTTGGTCGAGCCGCTGCCGCTATTGCCAATCCAGCCATCGATATACGCATTCATGATATCGGAACAGACACTGCCCTGCGATGGACCCAGCCAGCATTGATGATTACGCACCTTGTCAACGAAAAATGACTGTTGTGTCTGTACTCTGTCGATAAAGGGTACACTAGTTGTACTGTTCAGACTGACCAGGTTATTGACATCGGTATCATTGATAATCGCGCGATAGGCCGCATTGACATCATCATTACGGGCAAAATAAGGGGCCTGCGCTGTCGCCGATGCCGGATCATGGCAGGCACCACAGCGATTACCTGCCCTCAGATTTTCCCAGAACCCAAGCTGGAACTTTCTGATATCCGGATTGGACGGGTCTGCAGCAGGGCCGGTATAGGTTTGCAATACCGGTGGTTGCGTATTAACGTTACTCTCGGTACTTGCGCCACCGCCACAACCTGCCAGCAACATCGCGCCCAGCGCGCTAAATCCTAACAACTGCAATATATGAGTGATGCGAGATCTCACCGGTTTACAGGATTGTATTTGTTCAGTCGTTAGCATTTTTATCATCCTAATTCTCCACAAACCTTTATGCAGGCCATGTGCAATTAATTGAAAATCGCGTTGTTCCATAATTTAATCAGCAAGGCTAGTATGTACTTCCATCTTTGCAGTAAGCAGCTGATTCAGCAAAGATCTGCTTCATATTGACGGCACCGGTTCCGATGGATGCAACAATCTGATTGATTTGGGTACGATCAGCAGCGCTTTCCATCGGATCCCTGATACAGACACTCTCGAATACCTTACGCACCTGGCAACTGGTAAAGGCCTCGCTATTGGCCAGTTCCACGCCCATGGATTTTGCGCCCGAACCATTGGCCGACGGTCCAGACCAGCCAAGGATGGCATTCGGGCCGTTACGCCAGTAATTGACCCAGTCATCATTACGGGTCACATAGCCATGTTCAAAGTTGCCGGCATTGATGAGATTTTTCGGTTGCGCCCGGGTCATGCCCTTGGCAGGATCATTCGGATCGACAGGGCGTTCGGTATTGTCATAAACCAGTTGGCCGTTGTCCGGCTGGTCGGTCGGATAATTCCATTCGTAGTAGGCATAGGCCTGCGCCAACGGGTCCATGCCTGCATGGCAACCGATACAGGAGTTCATAAAGATTCTGCTGTCACCGCCAGGGCTGCGGGATACATCCTGGCGAATACGATCGGCTGGGCGGGTTATATCCTTGACCTGCTCCATGTCATGACACAAATGATTCATCATCGTAAATCGAAGCATTGCGCGATTGGTACCATCAACAAAAAATGCCCTTGCTGCGGCACGCGTGGTCATAACACCTGCAGTCGCAGCGGCGGGAATTCCTGTTTGTGTCGTCCTGGTCAATTCTGTTTTCAGGTCTGCGCCGCTATCTTCCATGGCTGCGTAATGCGCATTGTTGCTGGTCTGATATCCGGGCGTCGTCGTTGCGCCAACATACAAAATGTTTTCTGACAGTACGGTCCTGAAATCCAGATTATCGCGAATCATACCGATGACCGTTGCGGTATAGTCATTCAGCGCAACGAAGCTTGATTGCGCCTCATTCGTCCACGGCGCCGCAAAATTTTTCAATGTAACGTTATAAAAAGCGGAATTTTCCATCGCAATGTAGGCCGCCTTGACTGCTGGGTCCGTACTTGTTGTCAAGCCTGAAACCGCCGAGTCACAGGCGCTGGTGTCGACCGTACTAAAACAGGACTCCATGGTATCGAGCACTGTTTCAGTTGGCGGCACACCGGCCAGTCTGTCATGGATGCGCTTGGCCATCTCCCTGTCACCCGGTGCTGCAGTTGCAGTCAATGGCAGGCCTGCCAGGTAAACGACAGCCAAACTCGCCATTATTGTTTTTTGCAGCCTGTTGATCCTGAAATTCATTTTGTCAGTGTTCATTGCAAGTGTCCTTGGGATCCTGAATTATCTGTTCGATTGCCCTGTATATGCATCCGTATACAACGGGACTCATCCTTTTTGTTTTTTGTTGTGTCAATTCTTGAATGATTTATGCATAAATTCTGCGAACCATGCCGCATTTCCCCCAGTTATGACGTTCATTTTTCTGGTATAGAGACATGGGTCCTGTTTTTCATTATCGGTAATAATATTGAAAAACTTATGATCGAGTTCACAATCCGGACGAATAAGGCTGGTTTATTCTTTTATATTAATTATATTAACTGGAAACAGGGCATGAATGCTGTTTTATGGTATAAATGCAGCAACAGAATTAATAGATATATCAACTGTGCCGATAAAGTAAAAATATCGATTCACGCTTGCATAGTGGCACAGACATAAAAACAGCCAGGCCCCGTACAATATTTCCGCAACATGCCGATCAAATAAAACCACAAGGTGCTTGTTTGTCAGCAAGAGGTAAGTAATGAAATTGTCTGCATACAAAGGGATTCATGTAACTGCCAACGCATTCAGGCAAACGCTATACCTGTGCGCAATAATACTTGTCAGCGCCTGCGGTGGCTCGGGCGACAAGCAGGCACCCGATCCCGTGGTCATCGATCTGCCGATTGCCTATGTCAAACGCGCCGTGCCACTAGATAATAACAACCTGCCCGTACAGGCAGATGCCAGAGAGGCATTGACCTTCAATGCAGGCGGCGACCTGTGGATACGCGACCGCGCCAATCCCTCGGCCAACGCGCGCAACCTGACCTTGATACAGACCGAGGGTATGGGCGATGTCAAGGACGTCGAAGCATCGTTCGATGGCAGCATGCTCGTATTTGCGATGCGCGAGCCTGAGCGTGCGACCGATCTGCAAACACCAACCTGGAACATCTGGGTCTATCATATCGCACGCCAGGAACTCAAACGCGTCATCACCGATGACATTATTGCCGAGGAAGGCGAGGATGTTGCTCCACATTTCCTCCCTGACGACAGGATTATTTTCAGTTCTACACGACAGATCGTCAGCAAGGTTATTCGCACCGATGAAGGCTCGATCAATAACACCAGCAAGTCCGCCTACACGGCCCTGGATGAAAGCAGAAACGAGCACGCCCTTGTGTTACACACGCTGGACATACCCTGCAAGGGAGACGACTTTGACAGCTGCGCGATCAATTCATCTTCCGATATCAGTCAGATCTCGTTCAATCAGAGTCATGACATCGATGCATCGGTATTGAGTTCGGGTCAAGTCATCTTCACACGCTGGGATCATGCTGGCAGACCGCGACCACAAAGTGCCATGCATCTGTACAAATCCAATCCCGATGGCACGGAAATGAAACTGGTATACGGACGCCAGAGCCACGATACCGGCACAAGCATAAACACTGATGTTCAGTTCCTGCAACCGCGTGAAATGGAAGACGGTCGCCTGTTATCGATCCTGCGGCCGTTTACCGGCACATTCGGTGGCGGCGATATCATCGCCATCGATATCGACAACTACACGGACAATACCCGCGCGATCCTGCCCAACCAGATCACATCGCTGACAAGCGGCCAGGCTTCAATCATTGATAACAATGTTACTACTGACACCAGCCCGTCCCCGGGTGGTCGTTATAGTGCTGCATACCCACTGTGGGACGGCAGCGACCGTATACTGGTCAGCTGGAGCCCCTGTCGCTTGCTGGAAGTCACAACTATCGTCGCCTGCACACCCGCACGCCTGGCCAATCCGGCAGCACAGGAGGCCCAGCCCCTGTATGGCCTGTTTATCTTCGATCCGGCCGACAAAACACAGCGTCCCATCTTCGCGCCGGAAGAAGATATATTGTATAGCGACATCGTCGTTGCCCAGGACCGGACGAAACCCACCGCGATCACCAACAAGGTCCCCGGAGTCGATCAGGAACTGAACCTGAAACTGGCCAACCGTAACAGCGGATTACTGCATATACGCAGCGTTTATGATATCGATGGTGTATTCTCAAGCCTGGGTATGAACGCGACCAGCTTCAACACGCTCACAAACCTCGCAAATACAGATCCAGACGGCTATACAGGCCTGTACAATTTCTCCCAGGACAACCGCCTGATCGCCTACCTGGCGGACCCGGCGCGTTTCAATTCAGATGAGCGCCCGGCACGTTTTCTGCGCATCATAAAATCCGTCGGTATCCCGGATGAGCTCAATGGTGCGGATTTCGATATTGCCGACGATGCCTTCGGCAACAATAATGTGCAGCAGGGTATGCGCGAGATCATCGGCTATGCGCCAATCGAACCGGATGGCTCGGTCATGGTCGAAGTACCGGCGAATGTGCCGCTGGCAATCAGCGTTGTCGACAAGAACGGTCAGCGCATATCACTCCGCCATTTGTCGTGGATACAGGTAAAACCGGGCGAGACCGTGACCTGCAGCGGTTGCCATAACGACACGCCCAATACTGTCAATCCGGTCGACGGTATCCATGGGCATACCACCGAGCCGCTGGGCGCGAATCATGGCGCACCTGAGAATGCCTACATTTTCCCCGGCACCAACACCAACCCAATGATTGTCGGCGATACGATCAGTTCACAGACAACGGGACAGACCATGGCCCAGGCACGCTATGGCGAGCAGTGTGAAAAAACCGCAACAACGGATTGTCGGCCCGATTTTGATATAGATTTCGTCGATATCTGGACCAATGGCGCCGAGACACCATTCAGCTATGAGTTCAGGCAATTGCTAAACGATGAAGTCATACCATTGAGTATCAACTGCTATGATCCCGCACTTGCCATGAACAAATGGGAAGCCACTTGTCGTAACATCATTAATTATCCAGACATCATCCAGCCGATATGGGAGGCTGCGCGCGCCGAGGACATTGTTTGTGACCCGACCCAGGTCATCAATGATCCGCGCTGTGAACGATTCATCAACCCGGTCACGCCACCGCCTGTGCCGTATGTGTTCCCGCTGACGGTCAACGTCGACAGTACCTGTACTTCATGCCATACCCTACAGACACCGCAGACCCGTCTGGCCCTGAACCAGGACCCGCGCCGGAACAACAACCATGTGCTGTCCTACACCGAGCTGTTTCAAGGCGCTACCCTGCAGAACCAGCAGGCCAGGGATCCGGTCACTTGCGAGGCCCTGACCATCGAGGTGCCACTGGTGCCGCCGGACCCGAATGATCCCGATGCGACCATGACTGTACCCGATCTGCGTACAGTCAATGTGGACCCGCAGATGTCAACCGATGGCGCCCTGGCGAGTGTGTTTTTCGGCCGCTTTGAGGCCGACATCATGTGCCAGACCGTTGACCACAAAGCCATGCTGTCGACGCATGAAAAGAAACTCCTGTCCGAATGGCTGGATATTGGTGCGCAGTATTACAATGATCCGACCAATATGAATGTGCCGGTGAACTGATTGGATGAAAAAATGCATGATGTTATGGCCAACTAGCTGTAGTCAGCCGTGATATTCACCTTTATACTGTGACCAGGTACGGGATAACAATAAGTGTTTGTCAGGAATTGCGCCCAGGTGGCCGCTAACAGGCAAACGAGATAATAAACTGACAGGATTTTGCCTGGCGATTGCTGCCCAAACGCCAGACAAACGAAATTATGCGAATAGTCTTTTTTTGTTTACTTGTATTACAGGCATTGGCCAGCGGGCAAGCCCGGGCCGAGGAAACATACCTCGAGGTGATTGTTTCCGACCCGTACATCGAAATGCATACCGGACCGGCATCGGGTTATCCGGTAACACATGTCATCGAGCGTGGCGAAAAAATCAAGGTACTGATTCGTAAAACGGACTGGTACAAGGTAAGGACCCGTAAAAACAAGGAAGGCTGGGTGCATCGGAATGAGCTCAGGCAGACCCTGACGCTGGACGGCAGGAAAACTAAATTCAGGGATGTAAGCATCGAGGGCTATCGCAATAGAGATTGGGAAATCGGTCTGCTCAGCGGTGATTTCGAAGGCGCTGCAAGTGTGACCTTGTATGGCACCTATTATCTGACCCCGACGCTGTCGACGGAGCTATCAGGCACGCATGCCATTGGCAACTTCTCCAGCAGTGTCATGGCCAATGTCAGGATCGCCGCACACCCGTTCCCGGAATGGCGGGTATCGCCTTTTTTTGCGCTCGGCGCCGGTTATATCAAAACCGAACCGGATGCAACACTGGTCAGAACGGTCGACCGCGATGATC
Source organism: uncultured Gammaproteobacteria bacterium (assembly GCA_947258655.1). GTDB lineage: Bacteria > Pseudomonadota > Gammaproteobacteria > JAADHQ01 > JAADHQ01 > JAADHQ01. The sequence goes on from CAMYJD010000011.1 coordinate 54,112, forward strand.
CGGTCGCAAATGTGAGCATCGGGACACATATATACCTGACAAAACGGTTTATATTCCGATTGGAATACAATAATTACAAGATATTCACCAGCAGAAATGACAATGAGGAAGTAGAAGAATGGAAAGCAGGCTTTGCCGTCTTTTTTTAACCGGCGCACATACCACATTCCTTGCACTGCTGATGCTGTCCATGACAGACATCCATGCCGCTGAGCCACTGGAGAAAAAGACCGAGCAGATTATCCTCCCCGAACTCGAACGTCGCGAAATCAAACAGGCGGCTATTGATGCAGAGGACTTTGAATTCGGGATATTTGCCGGTGCCCTAAGTATCGAGGACTTCGGTGTCAATGCGTCTGTCGGTGCCAGACTGACATATCACGTCACCGAGGACTTCTTTACCGAGTTGAGCGTCGGTGTCTCCAAGGCCTCTGAAACCAGCTATGAGGCCTTGCTAGGCAATGTACAGCTATTGAGTGATGATGAGCGAGATTACATATACTACAACCTTGCCCTTGGCTATAACCTTTTTTCTGGTGAGGCATTTTTCGGCAAAAGCGCCTTCAACAGTGACCTGTACCTGATTGCAGGCATAGGCAACACCAACTTCGCCAATGATGACCATTTCACCTGGAGTATTGGAGCCGGATACCGGTTCATCCCCAAGGACTGGTATGCCATCCATATCGATTTCCGCGATCATATATTCAACTCTGACATCCTTGGTGCCGATAAACAGACACATAACCTGGAAATAAATGCAGGCATCAGCTTCTTTTTCTAGAACGAGGTAATCCATGAAAGTATTATGCAAACACATTATCACTACCCTATGCATGACCGGCGCGCTGCTGCTCTCAACTGGCAGCCAGGCCGCGGCCATAGGCGGCAGTGCCCCAGACTTTACCCTGAAGAGCAAGAGCGGCAAGAACATCAAGCTGAATGAATATCGCGGTGATGTCGTCATGATCAACTTCTGGGCCTCCTGGTGTGGCCCTTGCCGTCAGGAAATGCCGGCGCTCGAACAGCTCTATAGCAAGTACAAGGACCTTGGCTTTGTTATCCTCGGTGTCAATATCGATGAAGACTCCAGCAAAGCCGTCAGTATGCTCGGTAAAATCCCGGTCAGCTTCCCGGTGCTATTCGATCATGCCAAAAAGGTCAGCGACCTGTATGGTGTTAGCGCGATGCCCACCACGTTCCTGCTCGATCGTGACGGTAACCTGCGTTACCAGCACAAGGCCTACAAACCGGGTTATGAACACAAGTATGCAAAACAGATCAAGACGCTGGTCAGGGAATAGCGATGCGTAAATTATCGGTAATTGTGTGTCTCGCGTTTGCGTTGATCATCAGTGGCTGCAGTAACATAGAGCCATGGGTCAAACCCTATGAGCGCGACCGTCTCGCCGATCCGATAATGAGCTTCAACCGCGACCCCGTTTCATCCTCCTATCTGCATCACGTCTATCAGGCACGCGAGGCGGCACGCGGTGCTGAAGGTGGCCAGGGTGGCGGCTGTGGTTGTAACTAGATATAGCAAGCGATTATTTATTCTGGGCATATTGTTGCTGAACAATTTATGCCACGCAGCCATCCTGCCCGAGGACAGGGCCGATGCGCTGTACCATTCCTATGAGGGTGGCGGTGTCGAGATAACCGGTCCCTCAATACTGGTGCGTAAACAGATTGGCGACAGTTTCTCTGTTGGCGGTAATTATTATGTCGACTCGGTCACCAGCGCATCGATCGACGTCGTTACGACGGCCAGCCCGTATACCGAGGAACGCACCGAGAACAGTATCAGCCTCGATTATCTGCGCGACAAGGTCACGATGAGTATGGCCTATGCCAATAGTGAAGAGAACGACTTCCATGCCCGCTCACTGCACCTCAGCGTCAGTCAGGAGGTCTTCGGTGGCATGACCACGGTCTCGCTTGGTTACTCACGCGGCTGGGATGAAGTTGGCAAGCGCGGTGATGCGGCATTCTCGAAAGACGTCGATCGACATCATTATCGTCTCGGCCTGTCCCAGGTACTGACCAAGGACCTGATCATGGAAGTTGCCGCAGAAACCATCACGGACGAAGGCTTCCTGAATAATCCGTACCGGCGTGTGCGTTACCTGACCTCAGCAACGACATTCGATTATCAAGACGAGGTCTATCCCAACACCCGCACCAGTAATGCCGTGGCAGTGCGTGGCAAATATTACCTCCCCTATCGTGCTGCCTTGCATGGTGAATACCGCTGGTTCAATGATACCTGGGGCATTACTGCGCAGAATGTCGAGATTGGTTATACGCATCCATTCAAGGACAAATGGACATTTGACTTCAAGGTCAGAGCCTACCAGCAGAATGAAGCCGATTTCTACAGTGACCTGTTCCCGTTCCAGAGCGCACAGAACTTCCTCGCCCGCGACAAGGAACTCAGCTCCTTTTCGTCAATAACGATTGGCGCCGGCGTCAGTTATGAATTCGCCAACGGCGGCTGGGGATTCATCGACAAGGGTAGCATCAACTTTTCCATTGACCATATAGAATTTGAATACGATAACTTCCGTAACGTACTCGCTGGCGGCACACCGGGCGCAGAACCCCTGTACACGCTTGAGGCAGATGTCGTTCAGTTCTTTATATCGTTATGGTATTAGGGCAGATACAAGGGTAAAGATAAAAGCTACAAGAGAAGGCTATAATCACCATTAATCAAACAAAAAAAACCGCGCCATGAGAGCGCGGTTTTTTTATTCGTAATCGGATGATTACTTCAGGCTGCTGTAATAGGCGGCCAGGTTGTCGATATCTGCATCACTCAGGCCCTTCGCAGTGCTGTCCATCAGTGGGTCCTTACGGGTACCACTTCGGAACGCCTTCAGTTGCTTGACGATATACGGACCCTTCTGCCCGGCCAGGTTTGGCCATGCCGGATTGTTACTGATACCTGCGGCTCCATGACAACCAACACACGCTGCCGCTTTGGCCTTGCCTGCTGCTTTATCACCAGCTGCCTGTGCAACACCTGCTACCATAAACATGGCAACCATGATTGCAGATAACTTTTTCATATCTTTCTCCTTTACGTGAGAGCAAAAAATGTGGGATTACGATAATCCTGGGTTAATTCTAAATCTGTTAACCTGAATCGCAGCTGAACAATAAACCCTATATTCATTAATTAATATGTGGTTAAAGGCGCCGTATTCCTGTATATTCTGGCATTTTCTCAAAGCACTGCAACGAAGTAAATCATCTATTTCTTATGCCATTAAAAATATTTCATATGCACAGCTGTAAAATCTAACATCTTAAAATACAAAGAATTACAGACTTGTGAATGGATTGTTATTCCCTACTTATAGTTGACTATTTTCATTAGCCTTTACAACATACCTGAAAAATCTATAATCATTTAATACATTTGTAATTAATTTCTGGTCTGATTCAAGTCTACAAGATCTGGATCAACGGACTTTTTTACTTTTCTGTACAGGGACGTTAACTAGTGATCATACTATTCACCAGGAGTAGCTCGATATGGAGATTTCAATTGACGCACTCATTGAGAAATCTGGCGCCCCGGTATCGTTGCCTGAGGTTTTTCTACAGATCAACGAATTGACCCAGGACCCAAACAGTACTGTCGCAGACATATCACGGGTAGCGGAAACAGACATTGGCCTGTCGTCAAGGCTGCTCAAGATCGTCAACAGCCCCTATTACGGTTTTCCGTCCACTATTGACAGTATCCCCAGGGCGATCACGATAATCGGCAGCCAGGACCTACGCGACCTGACATTGGCCACTACCACGGTAGACCTGTTCGCCAACAAACAACACAAACAAAAACACATCCGCCAGATGTGGCACCATAGTCTGTATTGTGCTGTTAATGCAAAACTACTGGCGGAGGCCATCAAGCAACCGCATACCGAACGTTTCTTCGTCTCCGGTTTGCTACATGATATTGGCAGGCTGATACTTTTTCAGGGGATACCCGAAGCAACACATAAAGCCATCAATCAGGCAGCAGAAACGGGTAAGGACCTGTTGGCGATAGAACATACACTGCTGGGATTTACACACACGGATATTGGCTGTCGTATTGCCCATTTGTGGAAGCTGCCGGATAACATCGTTGAGACGATCGCCTTTCATCATACCCCGGAGAAGGCGCGCGAATATCCGCTGGAAACGGCCATCATTCATATCGCCAATCATATGGCCAACATCCTTGACGAGGATAACTCCATGACAGCACAACCGAAGGGCATCAGCCAACAGGCATGGAAAACCAGTGGATTGAACATGGATATGGTCAACGATGTACTGAGTATTGCACCGGACCGATTTGCAGAAATTCACGCATTGCTGATGCCGGACATCAAGGCCGCATAAAACCAATAAACAGGTGGCAGCAGGACCGCCACCTGTCATTTTTTAAGCCAGTGCGTCCCTGACACGATACAGGCGAGACAGCACCTCGTCTCCCAGCTCCTTTAACTCTTCGCGTTCAACCAGACCGAGCACAGAAGAGGGATCCATAAAACCGACCGTCACAGTCGCGTCTTCGTTTTCACGCACGATGACATTACAGGGCAACAGCAGACCGATATCCGGCTCTGCATCCAGTGCCTTGTTCGCCAGCACCGGATTGCAGGCACCCAGTATCTTGTAGGGACGTTTGTCCAGATCGAGTTTCTTTTTCAACACCGCCTTGACATCGATCTCGGTGAGGACGCCGAAACCTTCCTTTTGCAGTTCTTCGGTCACCTTGCTGACTGCATCATCAAAACCCTCATTCACATTGACAGTAAAACCGTACATATAAAAACTCCTTAAATATTCACCACCCGTTAATAATGAATCATTCTAACATTGATCGAGGTTTGTATAAATCACCAATAAGCATCTAACATCTCCATCAATGCAGATTTAGTCCTTATTGGTCGGAAACAACAGTTTAAACACAGCGATTATTGCCACTATGATAAGCAGCCACACCAGCAGTCCCAGGCCCCAGTGCCCAAAGCCGAAAAATGGAAACCAGCTATCGCCATGCATGATCCACCCCCTGATGTTATCGGCCCGATGACCGATTACGTATGACTTCCTGGTTGTTTTTATACCAGGCAGCATAAATCTCTTTTCTCCACTGCGATTGCACCCAGAACAGGATATCCTGTATTTCTTCATCACTTAGCTTGCCTTTCCATGGTGGCATATCGCCCCCCAGGCGCTGGGTACCGTTATTAATAATATCCACCAGCACATGCATCGGATGATGCCAGGTATGCCCGCTACCGTTCAGTGGCGGCGGACGGAATTTTCCATTCGCATCGCGCTGTTGCCAGTTGGGCGCTGTTGCCAGTTGGGCGCGCCTTCACCCTGTTTGCCATGACAATCTGCACAGGTGTTCTGGTACAACTTTAATCCCCTGGTATAACGCACTGGATCCTGCTGCAGTTCGGGTTCGGACGACACCTGCGCAACAACATTCGTGTCGGCCGCTTGTTGCTGCTGTTGTTCACTGCAGGCAAGCAGGCCCGGAAGCAGCAGGCCTAGCATTATATAACCGGTGCCACGCATAGGTATTCTCCTTTATCGATAAAACGCTTAAGCACACATCACTATCAGTGCGCATGCTGACCATGATTATTCATGTAACCACGGCAGAGCGTCAATGTCGTCAGCCGACAAGGCCAACGTAGCTCCCAGGAACGCATTATAAATACTCATGACATTCCTCTGTTACTTGTTAATAAAGCGACTCTTCCACACCATATAGGCAGCAGGAATAACAACCAGCGTCAGAATAGTGGCACTGACCATACCGCCGACCATCGGCGCCGCAATACGCCGCATTACTTCGGAACCGGTACCACCGCCCAACATGATCGGTAACAGGCCGGCGATGATCGCTGCGACAGTCATCATGATAGGACGCACCCTTAACAGCGCCCCTTCGATAATGGCCTCACGTAATTCCGTCAGTGACAGGCTGTGCACCTTGCCACCTTCACCCTATAGTCCAGCAAATACAACAACCAGACCCCACCGACCAGGGCCATCGGTAACGTGCCCATAATGATCAGCACCTCGGTCAGGTTACGGAAGTTCAGGTACAGCAATAGCACGATAATCACCAGTGTGAATGGCACGACGACACTCAGACGTTCCTTTGCACGTACCATGTACTCATACTGCCCGGACCATGCCACTGAATAACCGGCAGGTAATTCAACCTGTTCGGACACGACCTGTTGTGCCTCGGCGACATAGGAACCCAGATCACGACCGTCGATATCGACAAAGGTCCAGCCATTGGGACGGGCATTCTCGCTCTTGATCATCGCCGGCCCCATTTCCACGCGGATCTCCGCGACCTCACCCAGCGGTATACGCGCACCGGATGGCGTCACGATGGGCAGATGCCGCAGTTCCTCGAGGGAATCACGCGTCTCACGCGGATAACGGATATTGATCGGGTAACGCTCTAGGCCTTCAACGCTTTGCGCCACCTTCATGCCACCGACTGCGGTCTTGACGACGTCCTGTACATCCGCAATATTCAGGCCCAGGCGCGAGGCCGCGACCCTGTCGATATCGACGGTAATATAACGACCACCGGCCACACGTTCGGAATAGACCGACAAGGTACCGGGCACGTTGATAACGACCTCCTCGAGGCGCTTGCCGATATCCTGGATCACCTGCAGATCCGGACCGGCCACCTTGATACCGACCGGCGTCTTGATACCGGTTGCAAGCATATCGATACGGGTCTTGATCGGCATGACCCAGGCATTGGTCAGGCCCGGGAATTTGATCAGCTGATTCAGTTCTGCCTTGAGTTTGGCAAGGTCCATACCCTCGCGCCATTCGCTACGCGGCTTCAGCAGGATCGTGGTTTCAATCATCGTCAATGGCGCCGGGTCGGTCGCAGTTTCTGCACGCCCGACCTTGCCAAACACACGCCTGACCTCGGGTACTGTGCGGATCAGTTTATCGGTCTGCTGCAACAATTCCTGGGCCTTGCCGACCGACACTCCCGGGAACGTGGTCGGCATATACATCAGATCACCCTCATCAAGGTCCGGCATGAACTCGGAACCGATCTTGGTGATCGGCCAGAGCCCGGCAATGACAATCACCAGTGAAATTAACAACACTGTCTTCGGCGCCCTCAATATCATATTAATAAATGGGCGGTACAGCGTCACCAGGATACGATTGAGCGGGTTCTTGTGCTCCGGAACGATATGTCCACGAATGAAATAACCCATTAGTACCGGCACCAGTGTAATCGACAGACCGGCCGAGGCCGCCATCGCAAAGGTCTTGGTATACGCCAACGGTGAGAACAGGCGTCCTTCCTGCGCCTCCAGTGTAAATACCGGCAGGAAACTCAAGGTAATAATCAATAACGAGAAAAACAGCGGCGGCCCCACTTCCTTGGTTGCTTCGCTTATTATGCGCCAGCGATTCTCATTGGTCAGAGGCTCTTTCTCGATATGCTTGTGCACATTCTCGATCATGACGATGGCCGCATCGACCATCGCACCAATCGCAATCGCGATACCGCCCAATGACATGATGTTGGCATTGATACCCTGGGACTGCATGATGATAAAGGCCACGAGGATACCGATTGGCAGACTGATGATCGCCACCAATGCGGAACGCAGATGAAACAGGAATACAACACAGACCAGGGCGACGACAATAAACTCTTCGACCAGTTTTGCATTCAAAGTATCTACGGCTCTGTTGATCAATGCCGAACGATCGTAGGTCTCGACAATCTCGACCCCGGCGGGCAAACCGTTTTTCAGCTCCTGTAGCTTCTGTTTCACACCCTCGATCGTTTTCAATGCATTCTCGCCATAGCGCATCACGACAACACCACCGACCACTTCCCCTTCACCGTCGAGCTCGGCAATACCACGCCGCATCTGTGGCCCGAGCCTGACCTCGGCGACATCCTTTAGCAGGATCGGTGTTCCCTGCTCATTGACACCCAGTGGAATGCGGCGTAAATCATCGAGTCCATCAATATAACCGGTCGCACGCACCATGTATTCGGCCTCGGCCATCTCGATGACCGAACCACCAACTTCCTTGTTGGCGCGATTGATGGCCATGCGTACCTTGTGCAGGGGTATGCCGTAAGCGCGCAAGCGATCAGGGTTCAACACGACCTGGTACTGCTTGACCATCCCACCCACGGTCGCCACCTCGGATACCCCGGCAACGGTCTGCAGTTCATATTTGAGAAACCAGTCCTGCAGGGAACGCAATTGAGCCAGATCATTTTTCCCTGTACGGTCAACCAGTGCGTATTCATATACCCAGCCAACCCCGGTTGCATCCGGACCAAGCGCCGGTCTTGCCTCGGCAGGCAGGCGAGTAGCGACCTGGCTCAGATATTCCAGTACCCGTGACCGAGCCCAGTACGGATCTGTACCGTCCTTGAAAATGACATAGACATAGGAATCATTAAAGAAGGAGTACCCACGCACATTGATCGCACCCGGCACAGCAAGCATCGCGGTCGTCAGCGGATAGGTGACCTGGTCCTCGACCACCCGTGGTGCCTGACCCGGATACGTGGTCTTGATAATCACCTGCACATCGGACAGGTCCGGAATAGCGTCCAGAGGCGTCTGCTTGACCGCAAACAGACCCCAACCGATTAATACAACGGTCAACAACAACACAAGGAAGCGGTTATTGAGCGACCAGTCTATGATTTTTGCAATCATGTTGATCGCCTCCTATTCGCTTTTATTGATGGAAGTAATAATGTAACCGTCGCTGCCTTTTTCCAGCTCGAAGGACACCTTGTCTTCGACTTCGAGCTGATCCAGGGCGACACCTTCCTTGACATTGAAATACATGTTCATTTGCGGCCAGCCCAGGGCTTCGATGGGTTCATGGGCAATTTTTATTTTACTGTCGCCACTGACAACTTCAGTCACGACACCGTTACCCCGGGGCGCAGCCATCGCCATATCCTTCTTGCTGTCAGTCATTTCCGCAGGCTGACTCATGCGTGCCAGACTGGCCTTGAGGCTGGCCTCCGAATCAATCAGGAACTGGCCCGAGGTCACTACGGTATCTCCTTCACGCAGGCCATTGATGATCTCGACAAAGTCACCGGATTCGATACCAGCCGTGACATTGCGCGGCGAATAGCGACCTTCACCCTCGGCGATAATCACCCGTTCTTCAGCGCCGGCACGGATCAGCGCCTCTCGCGGTATAACAATCAGGTTTTTCTTTGCTCCGCCATAAATAGTGACATTGGCAAACATATTTGGCTTCAGTGCTTCATCCGGGTTATCAAAACGCAGGCGCACCTTCAACGTACGTGTTTTCGGATTCAGGCTCGGGTAGATATATTCAACCTTGCCCTCCCACTTCCGCCCGGGGAGATAGGACAGGTTCACCTCCGCAGCTTGCCCGACCTTGACCCAGTCAGCCTGGCTCTCGAACACCTCGGCCAGCAGCCACACACTGGACAGGTCTGCAAGGCTCATGATCTCGCGCATGGGTTGTACAAACATACCTTCCCTGACACTGAGTTTGGCGATAATCCCATCCTGTTTCGCATACACGGGTACATACTGGCGTGCGCGCTTGCTCTGCTTCAGTCTTCGCACCAGGCTTTTTGATACCCCCAATGCCTGCAAACGTTCGGCAGACGCCTCGATCAGCATCTTGTTTCTGGTATTCAGAGCCTGAACATACTCTTCCTGCGCATTGACCAGTTCCTGTGAATATAATTCGAACAGGACCTGTCCTTTTTTAACACGTTCACCTTCCGATTTGACATTCAGTTTTTCTATCCAGCCCTTGGTACGCAGATGCACATGCGAGATCATGTTCTCATCGAAATCAACATAACCGACGGTATTGATACGGCGCCACAGGCGTTTGCGTTCCGCCTGTGCCGTACGCACACCCAGATTGTTCTCGACCACGGGCGATATCTTCACCGACACACCACCACCTTCGTCATAGACCGGCACCAGGTCCATACCCATTGGCGACTTGCCCGGGCCGTCGCGGCGATACGAAGGATCCATCGGCGCTACCCAGTACAGGATCTTTTTCTCGCCTGTAGCGGCAGACTCTTCCTCTGTTTCTTTCAGAACCAGGTCCATGCCGCAGAGCGGACAGTTACCAGGCTGATCACGGATAATCTGCGGATGCATCGGGCAGACATACTTCGGGTCCTGATGCTTGAGTCCATGTTCGATAGCTGTCTCGGTTGCGGCGGTATCGGTCTTCATCGAAGACTTTTCCATGTCATCCTGTGAACAGGCTGCCAACAACAGCATCATACTGCCTGAAAAAATCATTACTAACTTGTTCATTGTTCATCTCCGGATATATACAGCACACGTGCCTGGGCCTTGACACGGTTAACATTGATACGAATGGATTTCAGAAGGGTGTCGAGCTCCGTGATACGTGCACGCATCAATGCCGGAAAATCGGTACGATCATTCTGGTAAGCAAATAATGTTGCCTCGGAATTCTGTTGCGCCTGCGGTATTAATGTGTCCTGGTAGAAAAGATGGCGCTGATGCAGGCGTTTCCAGTCGGCATACTCCTTGTCCAGCATCTGACGTAATTCCAGGTATTGCTGATCCAGCATCTGTTTGCTGGCACCGAGTTTGTACTGGCTGGCCTTGAGCCGACGGTCCTGACGTTTTTCCCTGAACAACGGCACATCAACAGTAACGCCAAGCGAAAAGAAATCGGCCCGCTCACTGCCATTGGGATTATTGCCATCACGTATGCCATAGGTCGCACCCAGCATCCATCCCGGCTTGTAGGCTTCGCGTGCCAACGCCACGTTCTGTTGCCCGACCTCGACCTGAGACTGCGCAACCAGTATCCGCGGATGTGTGTTCAGGCCTGCCTGCAGTTGCTCCGGGTCGAAGTCGTCAGCAAGCAGCGGCAATTCGTCCGGCAGCAACACAGACTGTGGCTCCCGCCCGATCAGCACTGCCAGCTCGGCACCCACCTTTTCCTGACGCGTCTTGATATCTATCAACCTGTCATCCAGACGACTCAATTCCAGCTGTGCACGGATAACATCCTGCTGATTGCGTCGACCCGAACCGTAGTGGTATTGCGTGACCTCAAGCAGTTGTTGGAACAGCCCCCTGTTCTGCTTGATTACTTCGTCGGCGCGTAACCAGTAATACAGTTCCAGCCATTTCAGACGCACCTGTTTTGTCAACATACGCTCACGGTTCTGCGCCCGATGCTCATGCGTCCTGGCATCGATAAGGGAACGTTGCGCCTTGATATCCAGGGAATCGCCACGCGGGAACATCTGCTGTACACCCAGCTGAATCTGCGTCATCGGCTCCTGATCGCGGTTAAAAGTATCCACCGGAAAATTCATCAGACCAAAACGTAGTTTGGGGTCTGGTAACTGCGCATCGGCAACAGACTTTTCCTGCAGCGCCCGGGCCAGTGACTGAAAACGCTTGCTGCCCGGATCGGTGGCCAGCGCCAGAGACTCAGCTTCCTGCAGCGTCAATGCCTGGCCGATGCCGGCATTGGCAGCGCTCACGCCAAAGACAGCAAATAAAAAAACGAAATAGTAATGATTACGAAATAACATGCTCCTGCTCCTGAAAGACAAACCAACAAGGGTTGAATTATTTCAGGATGAATCAGATCAGCAGTATACGGTAGCTTGAAAAGAGTCGATCGGAGAAATAATGGGGATCACTATCCAGTACTGTCGACTGGAGCAATGACGGGTAAGCAATTGTAAGCCCTTCGCTTGAAACAGATAGCTTTACATCCTGAAAATCGGCCAGCTGCACGGCGCTCTCATCGGCAAGCAGCGGCTGCTTGATCAGAGAATAATTATAACAGTTCTGATTTTCTACCTTGTCATCCATGGCATGTACGCCTGACGGGCAACAATCCATTGCAGCATGCATGATTTGTACGGTTTCGGTTTCACTATCGGCATAACAGCTCTGACAACTGAACGACAGCCACGCCAGCAATAATGCCGGAATCAGCAGGATTCCCGTAATCTGTTTATGTCTTGTGAAAAACCCCAACAAACCGATGTCCTTTTTGTATTTGAACAATTGCCAGTTAAAAATAATCTTGCATACCAATGCTGTCAATCACTTTGATCGATGTTTGGCACAAACGTTCATTATTTTTGATTAAAGTCAAAATCATTACCATGCAATGACGGCCATTCACTACGAACATTGGAACAGGATAATCTCCCGATGATTATCACAAAAAGGCATAAGTATTTGTTTTGTTTATATTATATTCAATCTGCCAGATCCGTTACATGCATCAAAAAATCATCATAATTGCGCGCCGGAACGGGCCACGCACAATGGATAAGTATATGTTTTATCTATATATTTAAAATTTACATGCCGGCAAGAACATGGTTTACTTTATTATAACCATGACTATAATGTTCGCTCCGCAGGGGCCGGCATATAAACATGCTCAGCCTGAAGATCAGGCTAGCCGGATGAAACACTTGGTTTTCAGTTCCTGCCACGTGGACATGCAGAAGCGGTTGCAGCGTACTTTTGCTTCACTGAGGTAACATCAACATCATTCGTATACTGCTGGTGCCGACACGGCATGGTGTATACTTGTTTTTTTATAGACTTTAGCCACTCGGATACAGGCTGATACAGGTAATCATATGAAGAAACCGCTGGTAGGCGTGGTCATGGGCAGTAACAGCGACTGGAAGGTCATGAGTAATGCCGTTGAAGTATTAAAGGAGTTTGGCGTACCCCACGAAGCCAAGGTGGTTTCTGCCCATCGCACCCCGGACCTGTTATTTGAATATGCCGAGACTGCAGCCGAACGTGGCATCCAGGTCATCATTGCCGGTGCCGGTGGCGCCGCCCACCTCCCCGGCATGCTCGCAGCCAAGACCATCGTACCGGTACTCGGTGTGCCGGTCACATCACGTGCGTTGAAAGGGCTGGACTCATTATTGTCGATCGTGCAGATGCCGAAAGGTATTCCGGTCGCAACCTTTGCCATCGGTGAACCCGGTGCCGCAAATGCCGGTCTGTTTGCCGTATCGATGCTGGCCAACCATGATGACAAGTACGCGAAAAAAATGCACACCTTCCGCAAGAAACAACGCACCAAGGTGCGGGCGATGAAGCTACCGAAGGTATGAAGATCCTGCCCGGCAGTACCATAGGCATGCTCGGAGGCGGCCAACTCGGACGTATGTTCACGATTGCGGCGCGCACAATGGGTTATGAAGTGATCGTACTTGATCCGGATGTAAACAGTCCCGCCGGGCAACTGGCGACGCGCCATATCTGTGCGCAATACTCTGAACAGGCTGCACTCGACACAATGGGCAGGGACTGCGATGTTGTCACGACCGAATTTGAAAATATCCCGGCCTCGACCCTTGAACAACTGGCCGCGGACTGCCCGGTGCGTCCCGGAGCACGGGCCGTCACGATTACCCAGGACCGTATCCACGAAAAGACTTTTTTACAGGAGCAGCAAATTCCGACCGCGCCGTTTGCCGTAATCAATTCAGAGCAAGACCTGCGAGCGGCCAGCGAGAGTATCGACACCCCGGCTATCCTGAAGGTGTCGCACTTCGGTTATGACGGCAAGGGACAATACGGTATCAGTAGCGCAGAACAGGCACAGCAGGCTTGGCAGTCTCTAAACCGTGAAGCCTGTGTACTGGAACAACGCATGCCACTGGATGTCGAAGTATCGGTTGTACTCGCACGCGGGGTGGACGGCCAGGTCGTGACTTATCCGGTTGCCGAGAATATCCATGAACAGGGCATCCTCGATATCAGCATTGTCCCGGCGCGTATTGATGACGCACTCAAACAACAGGTCATTGAAACTGCCACACACATTGCCAATGAACTCGATTATATCGGCGTCATGGCCGTCGAGTTTTTTGTCTCCAATGGCAAATTACTGGTCAACGAGATCGCACCACGTCCGCATAATAGTGGCCATTACTCGCTCGATGCCTGCGTCACCGATCAGTTCGAGCAACAGGTGCGTGCCGTGTGCGGCCTGACCCTTGGCGATACAAGCCTGTTGTCGCCGGTGGTCATGGTCAACATGCTCGGTGACCTGTGGCATGGCGGTAATGCCCCGGACTGGCACCTGCTGCTCGATCACGAAAATGTCAAATTACACCTGTATGGTAAACAGCAGGCGCGACCCGGACGCAAGATGGGCCATTACAATGTCGTTGCCGACAGTATCGACGCAGCATTGATACTGGCCAGTGAAATACAGACCCGACTGCACAAGCCTGCATCGCCAGTTTAAAAATTAAATACCAGACCCTATAATTCAACAAAGATTTTCAAGAAGAGTAAACAGACCGTGAACAACCAGACCAATATGCAACGCAAACCCTACCTGTCCATTATGGCGCAACTGATCTTCTGGAGCCGCTGGCTGCAGGCGCCACTTTATCTGGGCCTGATTGTCGCCCAGGGCGTCTATGTCTATCACTTCATGGTCGAGCTCACACACCTGGTCTCCGATGTCAACGAACTCGGTGAAACCGGTATCATGCTAATGGTGCTTGGACTGATCGATGTCGTCATGATCGCCAACCTGCTGATTATGGTCATCATCGGCGGCTATGAAACCTTCGTCTCTCGCCTGAATATCACAGAACACCCGGACCAGCCTGAATGGCTGTCACACGTCAACGCGGCGACGATGAAGATCAAGCTGTCCATGGCGCTGATCGGTATCTCGTCGATCCATCTGCTCAAGACCTTCATCAATGCCGATCAAATAAGCAATAGCACAATCCAGTGGCAGGTCATTATTCACATCACATTCATCGTCTCGGCCATTGCCATGGCCTATACGGACCGCATCATGACCAAGACCATTATCGATGCGCATGGCACGGCTGAACACTAGCCCATAGCCATCACGTCCATCGGACGTAATGGCCATTTCCGCCTTACGATGAAAGCGCACAAACACACCCTGGTCGACCTGATTCGTCATGGCCAGCCCCAACGGGGCAGCCTGTACCGTGGGCATACGATCGACGACCCGCTCAGTGACAAAGGCTGGCAACAGATGCGTGATGCCATAAACGGCCAGGCACCGTGGCAACACATCATCACATCACCGCTGCAACGCTGCCATGCCTTTGCACAGGAACTCGCTCAACAGCACAAGCTTGCTATCAGTATCGAGACAGAATTCAGGGAAGTCGGTTTCGGTAGCTGGGAAGGTAAGACACGCGAGCAACTAAAAGCCGACAGTCTGCAGGAATACCAGGACTTCTATCGCGACCCGGTCAATTGCCGCCCGCCTGGCGCCGAACCACTGGATGATTTTATTCAACGCGTCACGCGTGCCTATCACGCACAGCTGCAACAACATAGCGGTAAACACATCCTGATCGTAGCCCACGCCGGTGTCATGCGCGCGATCATTGCCGACACGCTGCATAGTGCACCACTGGGCCTGTACCGCATCAAGGTCGACAATGCCGGCATCAGCCGCATCCAGCACGATCAGCACGGTGGTCATCTGCTCTATCATAATGTCCGTCTGTGCGATATGTGCTAGATTGCACGTATGAATAAAACCACCGACCTGGACAAACTGCGCCAAGACATCGTCTTCAACGAAACCCTGCGCGGTCACACACTGACCTTTCACAGCACCTGGGGTATCTTTTCACCGAAGAGCATCGACAAGGGCTCGATCATGCTGCTTGATTATCTCGACATCGAAGCGCACTTCGACTGCCTCGACCTCGGTTGCGGTTATGGACCGCTCGGCCTGACCATGGCGCGCCTCGCCCCTGACGGTGAAACCACGATGGTCGACAAGGACTTCATGGCCATCGAATACAGCCGCAAGAATGCCGACATCAACAACATCCGCAATTGCGACATCAAACTCAGCAACGGCCTGCAACACATCCGCGACAAACGTTTCCATTGCATCGCCTCGAATGTGCCCGCCAAGGTCGGCAGTGAAATGATGACCATCATGCTCAATGATGCCTACGAACAACTGCACCCCGGCGGTATGATCTATGTCGTCACGATCACCGGCCTGCGCCGTTATATCGAGCGTAACTTCAAGGAAATTTTTGGTAATTACAAGAAACTGAAACAGGGCAAGCAGTACACAGTCGCGATGGCAAGTAAGCCGATCGATTAAGACTTTTTATCGATCTGCCAGGTTAACGGCCCAGCGCTGATCGTTCGAACTAGTCTCTGTAACAGCTTCGTTAAACCACATTGCACCATGCCGCTTTTTTCATCTTAATATTCGCCTGATTTTTAGACATATACGAATAAAAATACGCCATATTCGTTTACATGATGAAAAATGCTGCTAAAAGTCTGTTAGGATCCATGTTAAGTGAAATTTAATTTATTAATATTAGACGAACGTTCGCCTAATAAGGCAAAATACGTACAACGTCTCATGAACTACTAGGTACGAATATTGGAGAAAGACATGGATGTATATATAACGGGTGTCCATCATATAATGATAACCGTGGGCAATATTGAGGACGCAAAAACTTTCTATAGTTCAATTCTCGGCTTCAAGGAAATAGAAATTCCCAAGGAAATTACAGGCCCCAGGCTTTGGTATAAACTTGGCCCAATTGAATTACATGTTAACGAGCACCCAAAATATAAAGCTGGGAATACACACTTTGCCATTACTGTCGAACATGACAAATATGATGAATATATTAGCAAAATTGAACAATCTGGTTATGATAAACGCTCGACCTGTGAGCAATATGCAGATGGGTACTATAGACTCTATATTCATGACCCTTTTGATAATTGCATTGAAATCATTAATGCTCAATTCAATGCCTAATATTTGGTAGAAAACTTAATATTTGGGGTCAGAGTAGAATGGCACTTACTTAGCCAAAAAATCCTGTCATTGCGAGCCGTGCGAAGCAATCTCCCCAATTCCGTATTGACATATCGCATTGCCTGATAGGGAATGACGAATTTATCATAGTAAGGTATGGCCCATTGGCTCGCAATGACGACAATCCATTACTCTGAAAGAGATTGTCATCTTAAGTAAGTGCCATTCGGGTCAGAGTAAAAACATTTTACAATAACAGCGCTTTGGCTTGAGTTTTTACTCTGACCTCAAATATTTTACTTTGCTATTGTACTTCGAGAGCGCAGAGTGGTTGATTCCTTCATTTTTTAGTTATGTGATACTGGGACTATTAATCTATTGGGGTAATAAGCGAATATTTTTTGTTCCTTACAAAAATGGCGATGACACAACCAACGACACCTAACAAGCGCATGCAGCAGTGGCCAAACCAGTCGCTACGCTCGCGTTTTGGCCACTGCTGCATGGCGTTATGTATAATTATGATAATTTAATAAAAATATTAGCTGTAGTCGCTCTAGCCTCATCAGGTTATTATATTTATGTTTTGATCGACTGTCGGTTTCTTTGTGCTAGTTCATTATTAATCTATAGTATTGAGTTCTTTATATTTATATTTGCTTTTTCGTATCTAGCAACACCATTTATATCATTGTTCGCTGCTGTTAATCTTTATTTGATGCATCGTGCTAGTACATACTTGTTGATTATTTGCGGGATATTGATGACACTTATATATAACGTAAAATATCCAGCATCAACCCTAATAATAATTATAGGTGCAATTGGATTGTTTTTATTAAAAATAACTGCGTCACGGAACAAGTGCTCCTAATTTATAATTTTCTCTTATATAGTAATTGGAAAAATAATGTATAACAAGTGGATCAAGTCCGCTCCCGTTGGTCGCTGGGACCTCGGCCCCTTACCCAGGTGTTATTAACTTACATTCTACTGAAGGATTTGTCACATGTGGTTACGTACAAGTTGTGAGATGACATTCGATATCACAGTGCCTACACCTTTTATTCTGATGCTGCGATTACGCAGTGGGGC
>CAMYJD010000012.1 GCA_947258655.1 uncultured Gammaproteobacteria bacterium
ATACCATTTACTCAAAAAACCGGCAGCCGGTGGCACACCAATCATTGAAATGGCGCCGATAGCAAAGGCCCCCATGGTCCATGGCATCTGTCGGCCGATGCCTTTTAGCTGACTGATTTCCGTTTTCTTTGTGGCGGTATAAATCGAACCGGCCGCAAAGAATAATGTAATCTTGCCAAAGGCATGTGCCGCGATATGCATGGCGGCCGCCATGATAGAAAATGGTGCCACCAGTATGGCGGCTATCGTGACATAGGAGAGCTGACTAACTGTTGAGTAGGCAAGACGTTTTTTCAGGTTGTCCTGGTACAGGGCAATGGTTGAAGCCAGTACGATCGAGATACCCGCGATATACATGATCCAGTTGGCGGCAAAATTGTCAGCTAAGGTAGCCGGCCCAAAGATATAAAGAATGACTTTAACCACGCTAAACACGCCTGCCTTAACCACGGCAACCGCGTGCAATAAGGCGCTGACCGGTGTCGGCGCCACCATGGCCGCAGGTAACCAGCGATGCAGGGGCATTAATGCTGCCTTGCCAATACCATACATGAATAACAGTAAAAGAATACCTGTCGTGGTTGCACTGACACCTTCAGGCAGGATGCCACCCGCCCTGAATTCAACGGTGCCTGCCAGCCACCATACCCAGATCAGCGCAAACAGGAAGAAAGCAATCGATGATCCCATCAGAATGGCAAGATAGGTACGTGCGCCCTGCTTCGCGGTTTCATTGCCCTTGTGCGCAACGAGCGGATAGGTTGACAGGCTAAGTACTTCGTAAAAAACAAACAGGCTGAACAGGTTGGCCGAAAATGCCAGACCCATGGTGCTGCCGATTGCAATGGCAAAGCAGATATAAAAGCGCGTCTGATTTTTTTCATTATTGCCACGCATATAACCAAACGAGTAAATCGTGTTGATGACCCATAAAAGGCTGGCAATGACGGCAAACATCATACCCAGTGGTTCTATCGAGAGTTTTAACGCAACACCGGGAATAGGTTCGATCAGGGTCTGTGTGATTGCTGTTTTCGTTTCCAGAAACGCCTGTAACAGAGGGATAACATGGAGTAGTAAAGTTACTGACGTTATCAGGGCAAGCCATTCCCTTGCATGTCCACCGGGCAGACGTTTACTGCCAAATAATGCAATCAGGATTGCACCGGCAAAGGGAATAACAATACTGGCAATCATCAATTCAACGGCACTCATGGTGAACCACCCCCTGCCTGACCGAGTAACATTTGCGCGGCCTGTTCAGCAGCGCCAATAGTCAGACTGGTGTCAATACCGAGATAAATATTGGCCAGTACCAGCATCCATGTTGGAATCAGAAGACTTAGTGGTGCCTCCTGACGTGGATGATCCTCTTCGCTGTTATGAAAATAGCCCTGCTCAACCAGACGCCAGACATAGACCAGGGCCAGCAAAGAACCGAACAGAATGATCGCGACCAGAACAAAATGCCCCTGCTCGATGGCCGCGACCACCAGGTACCATTTGCTGATGAAACCCACGGTCAACGGTACGCCGACCAGACTCAGACCACCGAGTACAATGGCCATAAAGGTCCATGGCATAGTCTTGCCCAGCCCTTTAACGTTACTGAACATGACATCGCCCTGACGGTACAATACGCAGGCCAATGCCATGAACAATGCCGCTTTCATTAGTGCGTGATTGAACAGGTGCAGTAATGTCGCGGTAAGACCACTGACGGACAGGAAACCGATGCCGAGGATGATATAACCCAGTTGGGCCACACTGGAATAGGCAAACAGGCGTTTGATATTGCTCTGATAGATCGCACTGATCGAGGCGAACATGATGGCGGCAACAGCCAGCAACATTAATATCTCGGTGAGCGGCAATACAGAAAACGCATAGTCAGCGCCAAACACGGTAAAAATAAAACGCAGCAGCACATATACCGCAACCTTGGTAGCCGTACCGGCCAGAAATGCACTGACGATCGAGGGTGAATAGGTGTAGGCATTGGGTAACCACAGATGTAACGGGAACAATGCCAGCTTCAGACTGATACCGACAAACAGGAAGGCAAAGGCGCTGAGCAGCGTTTTAGACTGCGCCACTGCGGGCAGACGCTGGGCCAGATCATGCATGTTCAATGTGCCGGTCAGCATGTATAACAGGCCGATGCCAATGAGGATAAAGGTCGCGCCGATTGTGCCCATGACCAGGTACTGATAAGACGCCGTCAGCGCACGGCGATCACGACCGAGGCTGATCAATGCATAACTGGACAGTGAACTGATTTCTAGAAACACAAATACATTGAAGGCATCACCAGTCGCGGTAATACCCAGCAGTCCGGTCAGGCACAGCAGGTAACTGCTATAGAACATTGGCCAGTGTTGTTGCGGTATCTCCTGTTCGATACTCTTTTTCGCCGCCAGCAACACCACGGTACTGATCGAGGTCACGATAAGCAGTACATAGGCATTCAGGGTATCGATCCGATATTCGATACCCCAGGGTGCGGCCCAACCGCCGATGGTATAACTGATGACACCACTGCTGCCGGCCTGTTGCAGCAACAGCCATGCTATGATCATTGCAGCCAGACTGGCTGCAAAACTCAATATCCATAACAGCGATGACCGGCGTAACAGCAAACACAACGGTGCGGCAATCAATGGCAGGACAACCTGCAGGACTGGAAGATGACTACTGATCAAAGTGACGCATCCTGCTCGTGTATATCCTGTTCCTCTATCGTGCCATAGGCCTTGCGGATGCGAATGATCAGCGCCATAGCCAATGCCGTGGTGGCGACGCCCACGACTATCGCCGTCAGGATCAGCACATGGGGCAAGGGATTGGAATAACTCACATCACCGGCCATGATGATCGGCGCGGTGCCCCCCTTGACCTTGCCCATGCTGATGTACAACAGGAACACCGCGGTCTGGAATATGTTCAAGCCGATGATTTTCTTGACCAGGTTACCCTGCGAAATAACGATATAGAAGCCGACCATCATCAGGAAAATAAATATCCAGTAGTTATACAGGTCGATGAAGGTACTCATTCCGACCTCCTGACTTCGGAAAATGCCAGGAACACGCTGATCATGGTGGCGGTGACGGTGATACCGACACCGAGCTCGACCAGGAATATCCCCCAGTGTTGACCCTTGAGCGGATCGGCAGCAAACACATTATAATTAAGGAATTCACCGCCGAGCAAAAGAGAGACGATACCGACACCGATATACAATAACAGGCCGCTGGCCATCAACCAGTGCAGTTTCGACTCGCTGAACATCTGTCGCGTTTTATCGATACCGACAACCAGTCCATAAAGAATAAAACCGGCAGCAAATATGACCCCGGCCTGAAACCCGCCACCCGGCCCGTAATCACCATGGAACTGGACGTACAACGCAAACAGCAGAATAAACGGGATCATCAGCCGCGCGATGTACCTGAGCACCGGGTGGTGACTGAGGTCATTGAGATTGCTCGCCTCGTCCTCATGGTGTCGAAAAGCGGACAGCAATAACAATACCGCGATACCGGCGGTGAAAATCACGGTCACTTCGCCCATGGTATCGTAACTCCGGTAACTGGCCAGCACGGCGGTAACAATATTGGGCACACCGGTTTCCTGCTCGGCCTGGTTCAGGTAGTGCGGGGCCACATGCTGATGAACCGGTGCCTCAGGATCGGAAAATGCCGGCATGTCGAGCGTGCCATATACGAGTGTGGCGCCGGTTACCAGCACCACGAGCAAGGGCAGCAAAAAGCTGTGGGTCGGTTGCTTTTCTTCCCTTGATGTCAATGCCAGGGTACTGAGAATCAGGATCGTGGAAATGCCAGCACCGACAGCCGCCTCGGTAAAGGCCACATCGACGGCATCAAGCGACACAAAAATTCCGGCCGTCAACAGGCTGTAAATACCGAACAGCATGACAATGGCAAACAGGTCACGCATCATGGCAACGGCAATGGCGACCACGGCGAGGAAACCCAGCAGGATGATATTGATCACGAGTTCGATGACGCTACCTCCTCCTGCTCGCTAACCCGATAACCAGCGCGATGGGCCGCCCTGGCCAGGGCGAAACTTGCGGTCGGGCTGGTAAACCACAGGAATAACAGGATGAATAGCAATTTCAATGTCACCAGACTGATACCGGCCTGCAGTACCAGGCCCAGCACTATCAGACCCGCGCACAAGGTGTCAGACACACCGGCGGCGTGCATACGCGTATAGAAATCGGGAAAGCGCAATAGACCGATGGCAAATGTCAGCGACAGAAAACTGCCTGTTATCAGTAACGCGTCACTGCAATAACTGACCAGTATATCCCACATTAGCGCGACTCCTTGTCCTTTGGCATAACCAGCTGGCCGGACTCAAAAAACCGCAACACCGCCAGTGTACTGATAAAATTGATCAGCGCGTAGACCAGTGCGATGTCGAGGAAATCCGGACGGTTGGTCAGAAAACCATAAACGCCGAGAAACAGTACAATCTTGGTGCCAAAGGTATTGACGGCCAGGATACGGTCAAAAATACTCGGACCAAGCAACGCGCGCACCAGGGTCAGGGCCATAGCGACCAGCAACGCTATTGCCGTCACCGCCAGGATCATTGAAATCGCTCCAGTTTTTCAAGCTGTTCTTTCATCTCAGGGCTTTCCAGAGCCTGCATGGTTTCATCGGTCAGGCTGTGCACAAGAAGCGTGTCTTTATCGACCATGACTGTGACGGTACCGGGTGTCAGCGTAATCGAATTCGCATGGACAACCCGGGTTACATCACGTTTCCACGGGCTGGGTATTTTTTTGAACTGTGGTTGTATATCGAGGCGCGGTTGCCAGATTTTTATTGCCACATGAATATTGGATTTGATTATTTCCAGTAACAACCATGCCCAGTAGCGCGGTAACCTTAGTAGTAATAAAGGCGGCATTACCTTTTCATCGCTGATGTGCATTTTCCGGTTCAACCACATCACCAGCGCAATGGACAGGACACCCAGGATCAGGGTAAAGGCGACATAATGGCCTGACAATGCAAGCCAGAATAACACCAGTAATGCTGTAAGTAGCAGACTATGTTTCACTATTATTAATCAACATTTTCTCATTAATCGTTGATACGCAGCATACAATTTGTCCACTATTCATACAATATGGTTAGGCGGATTAGAACACGATATTCATCATAACCATCATAACAACCAGGAACAGCACGGTCATGATGCCACCCGCTTTCATATAGTCCGGCACGCGATAGCCGCCCGGCCCCATAATCAGCGCATTGACCTGGTGGGTCGGAATCAGGAACGAGTTTGATGTTGCCAGGGCCACAGTCAGGGCAAAGATGGCTGGATCGCCACCGGCGCCAATGGCAATATTCACCGCCAGCGGTACCAGCAGCACCGTGGCACCGACATTGGACATGACCAGGGTAAAGAAGGTAGCCAGGACCGCGACGGCTAGTTGCACCATCCACACCACTGGGTCATCGCCAAACAGGCTCAATGTTGCCTCTGCTATCCAGCGCGCAGTTCCCGTAGTCTCGACCGCGAGGCCAAGGGGAATCAGGCTGGCGAGCAGGAACACGGTCTTCCAACTGACCGCCTGATAGGCCTCTTCGATCTTGATCACGCCGGTCAGGATCATGCCCAGGGCACCGACCAATAGGCTGACCGACAGACGCAGGTCACTGAAAATGACCAGTGACAGGGCAATCGCAAAAAACAGACCGGCCCAGGCGACCTTGTGCGGACGCATCTCTTCATGCGGATATTCCGTGGTAACAACAACAAAATCCCGATTGGTCTCCAGTCGTGCCAGTGCCTCCCATGAGATATGACCGATCAGTGTATCGCCGGCCTGGAACGGCATATCACGTGCGCCCTCCCCTTCACGGATCGTTTCACCACCGCGGTGCAGGGCCATCAGCGCAAAACCGTAGGTTTTACGTAACCATACATCTGTCGCCGATTTACCGATCAGTGATGATCCAGGTGCGATGACGATTTCGGCCATACCCGCCTGGTTACTGGATAACAGATCAGTGAATACATCGAGAGATTTTTTCGGTTCGGCCTTGATCTCTTCAACAAACGAGGCCAGACCTTCAACACCAGCCAGGACACACAGGGTCTGGTCTTTCTTCAACACCGTTTCACGGTTTGGCCAGATCGGCGATTGCCCCTTGCCATCACAGATCGCAATCACACGGATCTTGTGCCGCTTCTCGATACCAAGGACATCATCGCCGATCAACTTGCTGTCGAATGGCACGACAAATTCGGTCATACGGTAATCGATGCCATAGACATCCTTGAAATATTTCATCGGATTGACGGCTTCTGCCAACGCCTTCAGATCAGTACTGGTGGGCAGCACGTATCGCCCGGCCAGAATGAAATACAAAATACCGGCGACAACCAATGCAATACCGATCGGGGTTACCGAGAACAATGACCAGGTCTCCATTTGCTGTACCTGTGGTAAGGCCTTGTTGGAGGTCAGGATCAGGTCGTTCAACAGGATCAATGGGCTGGAACCGACCATGGTAATGGTACCACCGAGGATTGCACAAAAACCCATCGGCATCAGCAGGCGTGACATCGGCAATCCCGAGCGTGAAGAAATACGACTGACCACGGGCAGGAACAGTGCTGCCGCACCGACGTTCTGCATGAAAGATGAGATAAACGCGACCGTACTGGAAATAATTGGAATGATGCGCGATTCGGTCTTGCCGCCAACCTTCAGGATAAACGTGGCAACCTTGCTCATCAGGCCGGTTTTATCCAAGCCTGCGCCGATGATCATAACCGCGACAATCGACATGACCGCATTACTGGAAAAGCCATCAAATAGCTGTTTGTTCGGCACCAGACCCTGTTCCAGCCCAATGAACGGCGCGAACAATGTCGACAAGCCGAGTAACACCATGATCGAAATCGCAGCCACATCGACACCGACAATCTCGAAAATGAACAGGTACATCGTTAGTAACAGGATAGCCATGACCCAGGCTATTTCAGTGCTGGGAGCGATGCCGGCCAGGTAATAGCCCAGAAACAGGAATGCAATGGCCATGATGAAACGTTTGATATTGGTAGCGGAAAAAATCGTATTCACTGTCTACTCCTGGACATATAAGTAAATCATCAGATAATGATTATCAAATAAAAAACTTCACGATTCTCATGACTAAAAATCATAAATAACAATTACTTATCTAGATTACATTTGAATATCACCGGCACTGCCATGAATCACTCGCCAGACGGCCAATCCACGCAGATAACAGACAGCTCAGCAGCCCCGGCTTTAATGATTCATAACAAAAGGGGCGTGCATTATACCCTTGAATTGAGTAGGAAAAAAGACCGTATTGACAAAAATATAATATATACACTGTTTATATGGCCGTTTAGCGTGATAAACAGTGCATTTCGCACCCTGCCCTTATTCAAGTAAGCCACGATTATCATGCTGCACAGGCGCTATTGCCTACTTCTCAGTGAGTTGTATAAATCAATATTTCATAATATACTTATATAACTTTAATTTTCTGATTGCCAGCAGAGGTGAAAACATGAGTGTTGATAAAATTGTAATGGCCTTCGCGTCGCTCGTTGTCCTGGTCAGTCTTGGCCTATCACAAGCACATGATATTAAATGGCTATGGCTGACAGCATTTGTTGGCGTAAATATGCTACAGGCCTCGTTCACCGGTTTTTGCCCACTGGCGACCATTCTGAAAAAGACCGGAGCCAAGCCGGGTAGCGCATTCAAGTAAGTATTGGCTTATACGACAGGGCCCGCTATAGCGGGCCCCTTTTTTTGTACTGATTATTTATTGAGCAATACGAACATAGTGGTGATGCTGGCTATAGACAGGCCCGTACCCCAGAACGCAAGCCAGTACTGTTTAAAACGTATACCTGCAACAACAAATCCGATCCCCAGAATCAGGCCATATACGGTACTGCCTATAATCATGTCATCATTGGCATGCATTGCCAGGGCATCTGTTTGTTCACCTTCACGATAACGCATTTACTGTGCCTGTAGGCTGCTGACGAGCCTTTCCTTCTGTTGTTTACTCATATTTTTGATCTGGCTTTCGAATTTGCAGGCCTCTGAACGGGAATCAAAGCGGCGCTCGAATATCAGTTCGACGGGTCTGCGTGCACGGGTGTATTTCGCACCCAGGCGATCATTATTGTTATGCTCATCCAGCCTTCTGACGACGTCAACGGTGACACCCGCGTACAGGCTGCGGTCACGGCAGCGGACTATATATACATACCATTTTTTCATGAACTGTAGATGTTAACAGGGGCCACGTCTTAGTTGAAAGCATTTAAACAAGCACGGTTATTAACAGCTGCCCCTAGAAGTGACTGAATCAAGTATATGGTACCTGAACGATTCCTGGATTCGAGGATAATACTGCGACTGAAAGCACACAACATAAAGGGCGAGGGCAGGTCAATTCTGCAGTAACAGTTGTCATTAAGCTATTGGTCGCTGTCTTCGCTTACAACGATTGTCAAAGTGGTATCACTACTAATAACAGAGCAATTATGAAGCGTCTTGTTTCTCTTCATCACTGGCAGGGAGTGTGAAATAAAATGCCGCACCCGCACCGGGCTCCCCTTCAGCCCATATTCTACCACCATGCCGGTTTATAATCCTGTAGACTGTCGCGAGCCCTATTCCTGTACCAGGGAAATCATGATCTGCATGTAATCGCTGAAAAGGAATAAAAAGCTTGTCAACATACTGCATATCAAAACCAATGCCGTTATCCTTAACAAAATAAACCAACTCTCCATCCATTACCTGTGACCCTATGGTAATGTTGGCATGCTTAGTTTTATCAGTATATTTCCAGGCGTTACCGAGTAGATTTTCAAATGCGATTTTGAGCAGATTTTCATCGGCATATGCCGTTAGGCCTTCCTGTATATCCACATCATATTGTCGTGCTTGTTCACGCATCTGAAATTCATCCACGATACTCTTGATCAGGTTTGTCATGTCTATTTTTCTGTAATGCAGGTCGCCACGATTTACATGCGAAAGCTTCAACAGATCATCAATCAGTGCACCCATACGTTGCACAGATAAACGGATTCGATCGAGATAATCCTGGGCGTCAGAATCCATGCTGTCCGCGTAGTCATCTATCAGGATGTGACTAAAGCCATCAATACTACGTAACGGTGAACGCAGATCGTGTGATACGGAATAACAAAACGACTCAAGCTCCTGATTAGTGTTGCGCAACTCGGTAGTACGATCTTCAACCAGTTTCTCCAGTTGAAAACGATGTTTCTCCAGTTCCATTTCAGCCTGTTTACGTTCCTGTACCTCTCCGACCAGTGCAACATTGACCTGTTTCAAGTTATCCTGTGAAGCAATAAAGGCCCGGTGTAAAAACCATAGCAGGGCAGGGAACATAGCTGTGCCTATGACCAGCATTCCGATAATCCATGGCAGCACAGTTTGCGTAATTTGAGCTTCAATCTCCTCGAAGGGTACATGGATAGATACAACAGACTTCAAAGGTTGCACATAAGAAAAGGCAGCAACCTGGTCTTTTCCTGCAGAAGAAAGGTAGGGTCCAACATAATCGATTTCGGACTCAACCAGGTCATGCAAAGTGGTTTGGCTATCCGGGTGAATAGGATTTTCACCAACAAAAACACCTTCACGATTAGGGGCAGCAGTATGTAATGTCAGCCTTCCTTTTTCATCGATAACACAAAGAAAACCACCTTTGTATGGATGCTCGATATTCTTCCATAGGTCGCGGAATCCGTTCAGCACCCGCTTACTGTTAACTGAATCCCCCTGTGCCCGCGCAAAATCCCTGAATGTCTGCGCCAGAAGCATGTTATTACTATAGACAGTTTGTAACATCGCTTCTCTACTGGATGAATAGGCCTGATAAGCAACAATAAAAATACCGATGACAATCAGAATACCGGCAAACACAACAACCCTTGTTATGTTAGCAACAGGTAGAGATTTGATCTTAAGAATGTACGGCTTGAGCATATTCACATAACAATATATAGACAATATTTCACTATAGCAGATAAATTCGCCACACTAACCATCATCTAATTATGCTTTTCCTGGTCGGCTCTGAAACCTGAATGGCGCAAGACACTTACATTGATACCTAATACATAGTCATTTTAAATCATGGTTATCGGGCTGATATGATCATTCTGATTCAGATACATCGAAAACACCGGATACAATCGCAACTAATATTTATCGATTGATAGTCATTGATTAGAATGACCTATACAGGTTTTGGAAATGTCTGTTCACCGAATGAATTACATAAAACCGCTTATACGCCATCATATTTATCTCAGAACCGGGCATATGTAATCGAATGCCCGATACATACGCTACAGGGCCACTCTATCTTGCACAATAACTATGGTATTAAGCCCATAATTTGCAGCAATAAGGCAGCAGGTTTGTATCTACCAATCACGAATTGGTGATTCATGGCTGTGGATAACTCTGTGGAATAAATATCAAAGGGGAGGGTACTGAAGGTGCTTTATGTTTTCATACACCCCTGACGCTAGAGCAAACGATTATAAATATCTATACATTACAAATAGTTATATTATTTCAATAGCATGGTGTCAAATAATAATAACAATTTTTCTATTGTAACAATAACTTAATACATATTGTGAATAACATGCTTACAACACTTGTGGCGTTGAACTAAAACAGTGCATGACAACAACGTTATTTGATGTGATCCAGAATGCCATCCAGTTCATCATTATTATTGAAACTGATAATCATCTTGCCTTTGCCATTGGGTTTGCATTGCAATTGCACCGCGGCACCCAGCTTGTCCGACAGATCCTGCTGCAGACGCCTGATATTCGGATCCAGGCTTTCCTGGCTGGCGCTCTTGGCCTTCGCTGGCTCCGTCATCTTGCGCACCAGTTGCTCGGTCTCGCGTACCGATAAGCCTGCATGCGCAACCTTGTTGGCGGCATCGGTTTGTTGCTGACCTTTCAGCGCCAGTAACGCGCGTGCGTGACCCATTTCAAGCTGACCCTGCTCGAGCAGGGTCTTGACCTCTTCGTTCAGCTCGAGCAGGCGTAACAGATTGGCAACACCACTGCGTGAACGCCCAACCGCCTCGGCGGCCTGTTGCTGGGTTAACTCGAACTCTTCCATTAAACGATGCAATGAACGTGATTCCTCCATTGGATTGAGGTTTTCACGCTGGATATTTTCGATCAGCGCCATCGCAATCGCTGCACGGTCATTGACGTCACGCACCACAACCGGCACTTCCTGCAGGCCGGCGATCTGTGCGGCACGCCAGCGCCGCTCGCCGGCGATAATCTCGTACTTTTCCTTACCGATCGGGCGCACTACGATGGGTTGCACCAGACCCTGTTCACGTATCGAGTCAGCCAGTTCATCCAGGCTTTCCTGGTGCATATTGGTCCGTGGCTGATATTGCCCACGTTGCAGAAGGTCGACCGCCAGTTCGCGTAATTCTCCATCGACGGCCTGTTTTGTTGTCTCGGTCGCTGTTGTTGTAGCGGTCGATGAGCCACTGAGCAGTGCGTCGAGCCCACGCCCTAGTCCACGTTTTTTCGTTGCCATGAGATTCTAGTTAATAGTTTCCAGTGTTTAATTCAAGCCGTAGCAGTCTGTGATTCCATTTCGCTACGCTGTTCTTCCCTGCGGATTAGCTCACCTGCCAGTGCCAGGTAGGAGAGCGCCCCCCTTGATGTCTTATCATAGTTCAATATCGGCAGACCATGGCTGGGTGCCTCGGCCAGGCGTACATTCCTCGGGATCATCGTCCGATAGACCTTGTCGCCGAAGTGCAGGATCAGTTGTGATGATACCTGATTAGCGAGGTTATTACGCGGATCGAACATGGTCCTGAGCAGCCCCTCAATTTCCAGTTCGGCATTGATCGATGATTTAATCTGTTCGATGGTATCCATCAGCGCCGTCAGTCCCTCGAGCGCATAATATTCACACTGCATCGGTATCATGACGCCTTGCGCTGCGACCAGGGCATTGATCGTCAACATATTCAGTGAAGGCGGGCAGTCGATGATAATATAGTCATATTGCTGTTCGACAGCCTCTAATGCCAGGCGCAGGCGTCGTTCGCGTTCATCCGCATTCATTAAACCCACTTCTGCAGCGGTCAGGTCGGCATTGCCGGGCAAAATATCAAAGCCTACTTCATTATTTTGCTGGATAACATCCTGAATGTCTGCTTCGCCCAGCAACACATCACAACTGGACAGCTCTACCGCATTTTTATCAACCCCGGAACCCATTGTGGCATTACCTTGCGGATCCAGGTCAATCAGCAGGACACGGCGCTTCGTAGCGGCCAGTGAAGCTGCCAGATTAACGGAGGTCGTGGTCTTGCCCACGCCACCTTTCTGATTGGTAACAGCGATTATCCTGCTCATGTTGTTTTTATATAGGAAATGTGAAACTTATTGTAGCCCTATTTAGATTGAAACTGTAGCCTGACAATTAACTACTGATAAATCATGATGTTAAGAGCAAATTGCATGTATTTAGACTGAATCTGCAATCCAGCATATTGGAGATCCAAGGGGCCATACCTTAGACGCCTTAAAACAGCTCTCTAATGAGCCATACCACAAAATATATTGCAACGGATCCAAGTGGCAATTAAGTCATTGCCCTTATTTCACGCCAAGATGTTTGCGCATAAAACGCGCAGCACGTACCACTGCGTCCTTTGTGGCAAGATCATCTGCAAACGTGCGGACCCGTTCCGGGCGGAAATCAAAGCCACGCTGTACGCCTGGATACATGATAAGTTGCACCGGACGCTTCTTTTTAAGCATATTCTCGGCGGCCGTTTCGATCACGCGGCGACGTTGATATTGCTCCTCGTCGCCATAAAATACCAGCGAGGGGATTTTCAGCTCGTCGGCCTCGGCGGCATAGCTGTATACCTGCAAGGGCTCGGCGGCGTTAGGGTCCTGCCAGTGTGGGTAGAAAGATACATAACAGGCGAGACGGTCGAGCTGGCGTTTCTTCGTGACCGCAAGCTTCAGCGAGTAATAGCCACCACGCGTATGTGAATAGACGCAGACCTTGTCACCGCTGATATCCTTTTGTGTCATCATATGATCCAGTCCCTTGCTCAAATCCTCTTCGAGCACATAATCATGCTCTACCGGGCGAGGATCGATATCGCGGCCAAAATACAGATCCGGTGCATAGACGACAAATCCGCGTGCTGCAACCCAATAGGCCAGACGCTTGATATCCGTGACCAGGCCGGGACGGCCATGCACAAACAGTACGCCAGGGAACTTGCCTTTTTTCTTCGGTCGGTAAATCAGTACCGGCACCTCGACATCACCATGCATATAACTGCTTTCACGTGAAATAACATCGTAGTTGCGTGGCGGCTCGATCTTGCCTTCATCCCACCAGGACTGCTCCCACCACCAGGAATTATCCGCTTGTTGGTCGTCAGGGTGTGACCAGGCGTTGTTTACGAGCAAAAAAGAAGCACAAATCAACAGTATGTTAGTGATCGGGTTTTTCATGATACATCATCCGCTATAGCTGCTCATGTACAGACATGGCCTGTACTGGCAGAAGATTCTATCGAAGCTCTGCAAAAGTCGTCGTTGTGGATGCAGCGTGGAGATTGCTGCGCTACACCGCAATGACGGGAATATACGGGATTTTCCCAGAGTTTCCTTAATAAAAATGTAGTGAAAGTAAATATACTATTATATCGCATCTCAACATGCCAGGCTAACTCCCGCTCAGACATTGGGCCTGATCATGACCAGGTGGCGTTCGGCATCCAGGCCCGGCACTATCAATGGCTCCACCCGCTCAATACGATAACCGTCGGGTAGGACCTCCAGCTCAGCCACAGGGTATGTGCCTTTCATGGCCAGAATCACGCCGTCGGCCGCGAGCAGTTGCGCCACCCCTGCAATCAGGTTTTCGATGGCACTATAGGCGCGTGCGGTGACCGTATCGAAACGCTGGTCGGGATGAAAGTTTTCTATCCTTTCCGTGATCACCGTGACATTTTGCAGCCCCAGTTCAGTCACCGCCTGCTGGATAAAACGGGTTTTCTTGTTGTTACTGTCGAGCAGGGTGAAGTAACATTCCGGATTGATGATGGCCAGCGGTATACCCGGCAGGCCAGCGCCGCTGCCGACATCCAGTATCTGTTGTCCATGGAGATAGGGATTGATAACGATGGAATCGAGTATATGCCGCGTTACCATCAGCTTCATGTCGCGCACCGAGGTCAGGTTATAGGCCGCGTTCCATTTATGTAACAACTGAATAAACTGCACGAAATGACTGGCTGATCCTGCGGGCACACTGAAGGGCAGGGCAGGGAGCAGCTGTTCCAACATCTGCTGCAGTGCAGACGCATCAGTGGCTTCGTCCAGCGAACGCTTATGCCGGAACCGTTTCTGATTTCTGGACAGACTCATCTAATCATCAGGGTTTGGTAGCAATATCCGAGAATTTATTCAGTGCACCAGTCATTTTGGCGACGATCTCATCGCGATCGCTGATGCCGTGACGATTAGCGAGAAATGCGGGATTATTGTACGTCAACCAGACCTTGCCGTTCTCATCCTGCCAGGCTAGGGCCTTCATGGGAAAATCAATACCGGAGGCCTGATTGCTGGTGAACATATGACTACCCAGTTTCGGGTTACCAAATATCAACAGTTCCGTTGGCCTGACATCGATGCCGACACCCTTTGCTTTTTTGTCATGGGCCCAGCGCAAGGCGACGGTAATGCCTTTCTTCTTCAATACATTTTCCAGTCTGTCTATGGTCTCCTTGACACTGAAAGCACTCGGTTTGGTGATCAATCCATGGTCTGCCTGAGCCAGCAGTGGCATACACAGAACCATTATCATCAGCAAAACTGTTTTTTTCATGACTCTCTCCCATTTATCATTGTTCGTCCAGATTAAGATGGCATGTCATGCATTTAGTTCATTTATAACATGCCAAGTAACATACTATTGCATTATGCATGCATTACCTCAACTCCTGTTTTTCAGGAAATAAGCACCGTCTAATAGTACATAAGACCGCTCTGGTCCAACCAGTATAGTCCCCCAACGGCCACGATGATTGCCGTTATCACTGCCAGTGCAATCTTGAATGGACTGTATGGACGCTCACCCTGGACAGTACCGTTCCTGCCATTAACGACAAAACGGTAGGTCTTGTCACGGAAACGGAAACTGGCCGACCACAACGGTAACAATACATGCTTGAATGTCGTGTCGCTGTGTTGCGTGTGCAGGTGAGTGATACGTTGCTGGTCACCACCGATATGCTGTCTCACATCATTGCGAATGATATTCTCCATGACGGTTTGTGCAATTGTGAATCCTTCATCGAGCTCGACCTGGTATACCTCGCTGCTAAAACCGCTGATATAGGCCTCTGAGTACGGCACCAGATTTTCCAGGTCCCACGGCGCCAGCGAATCGGTGACTTTCCGCGGCAGGGTTTGTGTCGCGCCGATCAGTACATCATCGAAATGCCGTCGTGTGTTACCGCTGACCGGCGTCCAGCGTATGCGCGGTTGCCTACGTGTGCGTGTCACCGTGCGGCCGTTTTCAACCGTGGTATAACGCTGCTGTACATAATAGATATCACCGCGCATGCCAGAGTAGGCGGTGCGGGTGTGACTATCATAGGTCCAGTAAGGTATATAGACCCCATGCAGTTTCGTTTCGTCACGCGCGAAGGTCTTCAACGCGCCAGGCGCGAACCATAGACCGGATATCCATTTTTTATAATATGCGCGCGCCTGTTTGTCAGTAATGCTGAACGGTAATAGTGCCTTCGCCTTGATCGGTTTGATATGGCTGGTACTGGTTATGACTGCAGTACCGCAAAACGGGCATTCACCGGCATGAATATGAGCATCGAGCTCGAACTGCGCGGCACACTGTACGCACTTGATAAAGGTCTTTTGCGCGGGAAGTGTGCGCGCACGCTGTAACTCGCGCAATGCCATATGGAAATCGATTTCGCGTATCGGTTCACCCGTATGCACGATGGCATTGCGATGACCACAATAACTGCATTCGAGTTGGCCACTGCCGACCGCGTAGGTCAACATTGCGCCGCACTGTTCGCAGGGGTAACGTGTCTCGGTCAGCTCCCGCGTCGAGAGCTCACCTGTTGTTTTGTCCATATTCAGCTTTTCGGCAAGGGTGGTGGTTGGTCTGCCTGAAACTGCGCCGTCAATGCAGCGACCTGTCCGGCCGGCTTCCATTGCGCCATGCCGTTCGCCCACACCAGCGTTTCGGCATTGATCTCACCATTCATGATCCTGGCCCGTACCTCATTGACACTGAACGGACCACTGGCTTCGCCATTCACGGCGACATGGTATTGCGTCTCGATTGGCAATGGTGGTGGCGTAGCCGCACTGCTTGAACCGCTATCCATGTCCCGTGCCAGTTTATTGGCCATCGCAAAACCGACACCGAGACCAATACCATCTGCGGCGCCACCGCCCGGGTTATCAGCGGCGGCCTCCATTGCGGCACCGGTTTGATATTTCAGGTATTTATCCAGATTACCTATCACACCCATACTGGTGCGCTTGTCCAGCGCCTGTTCCACGGTCGGTGGCAGGGATATATTTTCCACCAGCATATTGGCCAGTTCGAGACCGTACTCGGCAAATTCCGGGGCAATGCGCTGGGTCAGGAATTCGCCCAGCTGGTCATAGTTGGCTGCCATATCCAGCACCGGGATATTGGCCGATGCGACAACTGTGGCAAAGCGTGACGTGATCAGGTTACGTAACTGGTCACTGATTTCATCGGTTGTGAACTGACCATCGGTACCGACGATCTCACGTATGAACTTGAGTGCATCGTTAATACGAACAGCATAGGTGCCGAAGCCGCGCAAACGCACCGCACCGAATTCGCTATCGCGTAACATCAACGGATTTTTCGTTCCCCATTTCAGATCAACAAAACGCTTGCTATTGCAGAAATAGACCTCGGCCTTGAATGGACTGTTAAAGCCATGATCCCAGTGTTGCAGGGTCGTCAGGATCGGCAGGTTTTTGGTCTCCAGTTCATAAATGCCCGGCGTCAGTACATCGGCGACCTCGCCTTCATTGACGAATACCGCCACCTGGGATTCACGCACAGTCAGTTTGGCGCCGTATTTGATTTCATTGCCATAGCGCTCGAATCGATACACCATTGTGTCCTGTGTGTCATCGGTCCATTCGATAACATCAACAAATTCACCAAACAGTTTGTCAAACAATCCCATTTCAGTTCTCCTGTTACGTTTAGCCAGGTCTGCTGGATATGGTCGTTGCCGCCGCGGTTCCCGTTGCGCTGTGCAATTCGCTTTCCAGTTTCATTAAGGTTGATTCGGCCTCACGATGATGCTGTTGACCTTCAGTAACAATGTGCAGGCTTTCTTCCACGCTGGCAATAAGCTCCTTGTTGGCACGCCTGATAGATTGCGCAGCATGCAGCTTTTTGTTGTTTTGCACCAGTAACTCCTGGCTCTGTTTTATTGCACCTGCAGCGTGACCTGCCTCGACCATACTACGATGGATGCTCACCGCCTCGGTGAGTTGCTGACGCCAGATCGATACCGTATTCAGCAGTGTGGTATCGATCTTGTCAACCAGTTGCTTGTCGTTCTGCTGCACTATACGGATACCGGGAATACCCTGCAACGACACCATACGTGTCAATGTCAGGTCCTGTATGCGCCGTTGCAGATCGTTGCGGCCCATGCGCAGGTCGCGCAGTGCCTGATCTTCGACAACAGTCTTTGTCGAGCCTGTTGCCTGTTCCAGTTCGGGCAACATATCCGCGTCAATAATCCGCAACTGTTCTTGCGCCGCACTGATGTAGAGCTCGAGCTCCTGAAAATATTCAAGGTTGGTCATATAGAGCTTGTCGAGCGTGGCAATATGACGCAACAGATTGGTCTTGTCTCTTTCCAGCTTATCCGTTATGGAATCGATTTGTCTGCGCACCCTTTCATACTGCTGTATGAACCTGGCGACCGGTGTAGCGCGACCAAATAACCTTGCCAGCAGACGCTTGAAGAATCCGGGCTTTGGCGCCTGATCCAGAACGTCCAGATCAAAACTGTGTAACACCGTGACAATCTCACTGAGGGATTGACCAGCAGAACCGAGGTTGTTGTCACGCACCCCTTCGAGCAGACTGTCCGTAATGGTCGCCAACTGTTGCTGGGCCTGGCTGCCAAAGAACATGATCGATTGACTGCTGCTAATGTCTATGTCATGCATCAGGCGCGCGATGATTTGCTTTTGCCCGGGTTCGGCCTCGGCATAGGCAACAGGCTCGCTATCGAGCGTGGGTAAATCGCCCGTAGCAGATACAGCTGCATGAGGCGGTAGTGTATTCATGCCCTGATCAATGGTCATGTATATGCGCCCTGATAATTCATTGTGAGCAGTGCTGATGATTTTATATCAGCATGATTCATTCACACTATCCCTTCCTTTTCCAGTTGCATTTGCAATACCTCGATCTGGACATCCAGTTCAGTGGCATTATTTTCCATTAGCTTTTTCTGTTGTTCGGCTATGACTGTTTCAATCGTCGCCAGCACACGCCTGAAATTTTCATCCAGTTCGCTCGATTCCATATGCTCGTGAGCGCGTGCATAACCGCTCGTGACTTGCTGTGCTCCGTCCAGATACACCTTGAGGAACTTGCGTGCACGCCTGGCATCACGCGGGTCTTCTTCGATAGTCTGCAGAATATTTCGTGTTTGTTTGACGATGCGCCGCAGCCGTTGCCTGAGTTCCTGGTTGTTGATTCTGGCGCGCGCTTCTTCAATGCTCTGAATTTTAGTCTCCGCCTCGTCAAGCAGGTCCAGTACTTCTTCGGAGGTAATCCCGACTGCAGCAATCCCGGTGCCATCGCGCGCCGGGTCAAAACCGTAATACAGATAAAAACCGGTCAATGCGGCAATGCCGAGCAATAGACTGACAATAATGCCATTACCGATGGCCAGCCATGAGGTGATGGCGACTGCGATACCAAGCAGGATGGCGCCGAGCGTTTTATAGGGCAGGGTACTGGTACGCCGTACAATCTTGCGTTGTTTTGCCCGTGCTTCAATTGCAAAGCCCTTACGTGCAAGGGTTGCCGCGATCATGGCCAGGATAAATCCCGCGCCACTACCGGTTGCCAGTGTCAGGTTATCATTCAATAATCCCCGTAATGCGGCCAGTAACAACGGGAAGGGCAGGATATACAGCAGGATACCGCGCAGCTGGTAGCGTGACGGTTTGATGCTGTCCGGTTTGTAGCGCCTGGCCATGATGCTAATAATGCCCTAGATAGAAAACAGCGCCTGCCATGAGATCAGGCCAATGGTTGCCAGTAGCAATATCAGGCCAATGGTTTTTTTCAGCATTAGCGGCATATACACTCCCCCGAATTAAATCTATTGACGATCATACTTAAAGCACAGCTATATATTAAAGATAACAAGCGTTAATTATTGTAATAATATTACGTTGTATTGATAAGCGGCCTGTTATGCTGAGCGTCGCTGTTTCTTCAAATGTACAAGTAGCAACGATACCGCTGCCGGCGTCATACCCGGGATGCGGCTGGCCTGACCAATGGTCAGTGGCCGGGTCTTGTTTAATTTTTCAGTGACTTCGAAAGACAGCCCCCTGACAGTACTGTAATCCAGCGTCGCGGGAATCCTGGTCTCTTCATGTTTGCGGTGTCTGGCGATCTCTTCCTGCTGACGATTGATATAACCGGAATACTTGATCTGGATCTCTACCTGTTCGGCAACCTTCGGGTCGGTCACCGCAGTACCTGCGCCTGGCAGGGTCATCAGTTTCTGATAGCTGACCTCGGGGCGACTGAGCAATTCGTCCAGCCTCGCCGCGCGTGTCAGGGCCTGCCCCAATACCTCGCAAACAATATCAGCAGGGACCTTTTCCGGGGCAATACTGGTACTGCGCAGGCGCTTTTTCTCGGACTCGACGGCTTGCTGTTTTTGTTCAAAGGCATCCCAGCGATGATCATCCACAAGACCGAGCTCACGACCTGTCGGTGTCAGGCGCAGATCGGCATTGTCTTCTCGCAGTAACAAACGATACTCGGCCCGGCTCGTGAACATGCGGTAGGGTTCTGCGGTACCACGCGTAATCAGGTCATCGATCAGTACACCGATATAGGCCTGGTCGCGGCGCGGACACCAGGGTTCCTGTTCACGGGTATACTGGCAGGCATTGATACCGGCCACGAGACCCTGGGCCGCCGCCTCTTCATAGCCTGTCGTACCGTTGATCTGACCGGCAAAGAACAGGCCATCGATGAATTTCGTCTCTAGCGACGGCTTCAGGTCGCGCGGATCGAAAAAATCATATTCAATCGCATAACCCGGGCGGGTGATGTGCGCATTCTCGAATCCCTTCATCGAACGCACCAGTTCATACTGGACATCGAACGGCAGACTGGTGGAAATTCCGTTCGGATAGACCTCGTGGGTCTGCAGGCCTTCGGGCTCGACGAAGATCTGGTGCGATTGCTTGTCGGCGAAACGCACGACCTTGTCCTCGATAGAAGGGCAATAGCGCGGGCCGACACCATCGATGACACCGGTATACATCGGCGAGCGGTCCATACCGGAACGAATGATATCGTGCGTCTGTTCATTGGTATGGGTGATGTAACAGGGAATCTGTTCGGGGTGTTCATCGGCATGCCCCATATACGAGAACACCGGCACCGGCATATCGCCCGGCTGTTCTTCCAGCACGCTGTAATCGATACTGCGCCCATCGATGCGTGGCGGTGTGCCGGTCTTCAGGCGATCGACACGGAAAGGCAGCTCACGCAGGCGCTGTGACAGCGCATTGGCTGGCGGGTCACCGGCACGTCCACCCTGATAATGGGACAGGCCGATATGAATCAGGCCACCGAGAAATGTACCCACCGTCAACACAACCGAGCGCGCTGAAAAACGCAGGCCCATCTGTGTCACAACACCGACAACCCGGTCCTGATCGACAATCAGGTCGTCAACGGCCTGCTGGAACAGACTCAGGTTCGGCTGGTTTTCCAGCGTCTCCCTGACCGCCTGTTTATATAACACCCGGTCTGCCTGTGCGCGCGTCGCTCGTACGGCCGGCCCCTTACGGGCATTCAATGTACGGAACTGGATGCCGCCGAGATCGGCGGCATGGGCCATGACACCGCCCAGCGCATCCACTTCCTTGACCAGGTGACCCTTGCCTATGCCGCCAATGGCTGGATTACAGCTCATTTGGCCCAGCGTTTCGATATTATGGGTCAGCAGCAGCGTCCTGGCACCCATTCGTGCAGACGCAAGCGCCGCCTCGGTACCGGCATGACCACCACCAATCACAATGACATCGAAATCTTGCTGATATTTCATATAGTTAACTATCGAGACTCAAAATGTAACTCATCCGCAGTTCGTCTGGATTCTGCAAATAATAGGTTATATCTATCAATTTTATGTTAATGATAGAAAAGTCTGAATAAAACCAGGCGTCTGCCAGGCTTGGATACGCAAAATTGAACACTTTTTAACCAGCGCGTATTCTATGCCTTTTTGTCTTGCATGGCCAACATCACGGCAATGGTCTGAGACGCACGTAATGATGGCCAAACAGTGGTGCAATACCCCATCATTAAGGATTGTTTCTGTGTAAACAAATGCAATCATTTACTCAATATAAAAACAATCATTTGTATAAATTCAGACGCGATCTGGCAGATTGATAGACCAGTTTCAATATTATTTGACGGTCAAGATGCCGAAAAACCAACAAAGCGGACATTCACAACTAAGAGACTGTATGGCCGGGGCCGACCCTAAACGGCCTGTCGTGGAGTGTGAAGAAAACGAACGTTTACTGTACACGCGAAGTCCGACTGTGAACAACCAAGTTAATTTCTTCCTGTTGATACTGTAATGGCATTAAGTAAAACATTCTACACGGCTGGAACTGAACCTAAGCTGCCTGGATAGTCATACCCACAGTAAGTGCTTATCTCACTGTTTTTACTAGTATATCTACCTATCATGAGGAAAATTAGGTAAAAATCCAAAAAATATTCCTTCATTTACTTGACCTGGAGTTGACTCTAGGTTGTAGGCTTTCTACTGCCTTAATATTAAAACTGCCCGGCTAGCCACCGATTGACTGGCTGATGAACTTACTATGAGGAAAAAGCAATGAAACGAATATTGATATTGACAGGTTTATTCCTATTGCCTTTATCACCATTTGCGGCCGATAAACAGGTTGTGGAAATTGATATCGAAGGTATGAGTTGTAAATTCTGTGCACTTAGTGTGAAAAGGAATCTGTCCACATTACCCGGTGTAGACAAGGCGGCAGTCAGTTTTAAGGACAGGAAGGCTCATATCAAGATGGCTCCGGGTAAAAAGGCTGATGTAGCTCAGATTAACAAAAAAGTTAATGAAGCTGGTTTTAAGCCTGTGAACGTAACCGTCAGCAAGGATGATTAAATTCTATTTTTCTGGAGACGAGTCATGAGTATCAAGATAGAAATATTTTCCTCACCTGGTTGTGGTAAGTGTGGTCATGCCAAAGAAGTTTTACGCAAACTGGCTGATGAATTAGGTGGTGATAATATCCAGTGGCGTGAAGTGAATATTCTCGATGAAATGGACCATGCCGTTGATCTGGGCGTGCTATCTACACCATCCATTGTTGTAGATGGCAAACTAGTTTTCGCAAGCCTACCTTCAGTTAAAAACCTTCGTACCGAACTGGAACGCATGCTGGATATGAGTGATCAGGATTCAAAAACATGATAACTTTATTACTCCTTACCGCAACACTATTGGGCCTACTGGCCTTTTTTGAACCGTGTACCATTGCGACTCACACCCTGTTTTCAGTGCGAGCACATCAATCAGAAGACAATAAAACATGTTGTCAAAGTTTGCTGTCTGTCTGGTTGGGTCGAACTGCTTTATTAGTGGGGCTGTTTACTATAGCCGTGTTTTTTACAGAGGCTCCACAGTGGGGGCCTTACACACCCAGTATTATTCTGTCTGCTATGGCTGTACTTTACCTGGTATCACGCTTTATCTATATCCCGGTGCCGCATCTTGAGTTTTTCAAATTATTGCCAAATGGGAGGAACTTACCTCATGGCATACAACTAGGCTTGACCTTACCCGCCTGTACCTTACCTTTGGTTATCGTGACTGTTGGTATGGCGATTACTGTGGATTCAATAAGTATTGCCGCCATAGCTGGATTTCTTTTTGCAACACTGTTTACACTACCTATGGTTATTGCAACATATAAAGGTGTTCATGAATATGCGAGACAACTATTGAATCGTGCAGCTGTAGGCAGTCCATATCTAACGGCCGTCCTGCTATTCAGCACAGCACTTTACCTGTTAATTCCTGCTTTAGATATCAGCTCGGAAATGCTTAAGGAAACCTTTCAGACAGCGAGCTGGGCCGGAATCGGAATAGCATTTTTGGCAGGCTTTGTTTTTAGCTTTAATCCAGTGTCCTTTGCTTCTATTCCCGTCATGCTGGCTTATGTTACCAAAGCACATGAGGAGCGAAGGGCTTTGTTAATGGGCGGCGCCTTTGTACTTGGGATGGTTTTTACTCATGTTGTACTGGGTGTGGCTGCCGCACTTGGAGGTGAATGGGTACAAGGTGTTATGGGGAGGCAATGGGGCATACTCCTCGGGCCTATACTGATCATCATGGGGCTGATGTGGTCAGGTGCAGTAAATATCCGCTTGCCGTGGTTTGGGGTCAAAGGCCGAAAAGTAACGGGTATTTGGGGTGCCTTTTTATTGGGAATTCCATTTTCTGTTGCTGTATGTCCCTTCTGCACACCAGCTTTACTGGTTACATTAACGGCCAGTGCAGCGATTGGTTCAGTCAGTTTTGGTTTTGCCCTATTATTTGCGTTTGCGTTAGGTCGTAGCATACCTATCATATTGGGTGCCTGGAGTATGGGTTGGTTAGAGTCATTGCAGATACTCTCCCGATATCAAAAATGGTTTGAAGTAACCGCAGGGATTGTGCTTGTTATCGCCGGCTTGTATTTACTGAATGAGTATTTCTTTTTTATTGAATATTGATAAATGATCAAACTGGAATCATGTATAAAATTGGCGAAGTAACAGAGCGCACGGGCCTATCGGCCGACACATTACGATATTACGAAAAAATTGGGTTACTACCGAATATATCGCGTAACACATCAGGTGTGCGCTTGTATAGCGAGAAGGATCTTTCAAGGCTAAATTTCATCAAGCGAGCACAACGCATGAATTTTACGCTTGATGAAATCAAGCAGTTACTAATGATGCGTGAAGACCCACAGCATGCAAAAGAC
The DNA here is from genome assembly GCA_947258655.1 of uncultured Gammaproteobacteria bacterium. Lineage (GTDB taxonomy): Bacteria > Pseudomonadota > Gammaproteobacteria > JAADHQ01 > JAADHQ01 > JAADHQ01. The sequence goes on from CAMYJD010000012.1 coordinate 24,505, forward strand.
ACTGTGCGCCAGTTAACAGCTAAAAAGCTTGAGGATATCGAAAACCACCTTACAGACCTATCAACTCTCAGGAATGAACTAACACTACTACTTAATTTATGCCGTGCAAGCGAAGAGGGCTGCCCCATTATTGAAGATCTGGATACCGACAAACAAAAGAAATAAATGTTATCTATTAGTTTAGACAGATAGCATTATTTGAAGATTAGGAAATGAAATACTTACGACTGATATTATTACTTTTCTTTGTTATAGAGAGCGCATTTTTCTCGATAGTATACGCTGTAAATAAATTCCCACCTTTTGTAATGCAACTCACAATAAGTGCAGAAAATTATGGACATAGAAAAGCCTTAATACAAATAAATAAGGTTTTAATGATATTGGAGAAAAGAAACTCAAGATTGCTATAGTCGCTAATGAAGACGGGATACATGCCCTATTGGAAGAGAATAAAGAAACCTCTCAACTCTTAACTAAATTAGCAAATCGAGGGGTTAAATTTAAAGCATGCCGTATTAGTATGCGTGCCTGGAAATTAAAAGATAATCAGTTCCCGCTGGAAGTAGAATTTGTACCGGTTGGCGCACCTGAAGGTATAAAGTTACAAATGCAAGGTTATAAATATTGGCGACCATAATATTTGTCTGTAACCTCGAACACTAGTCTACCTTGAATGCCCGATTTTGTGATACTAAATATTAGTATGCATAAGAAACGTACGTTAATTGTACGTTCACAATATTCGTCAATTAAATCAGTTTGTAGTCTTTCAGTGTAAAGAAACTGATGTACAGCGAAAGTATGGGAAACTTTACCCAGCAATACTGTAATCAGATGACTGCTTTTGACCGTTCTCTGTAGTTGATTAATGGAATGTCGAACGGCTATTGATTCACCTGACCAGGCAGTCTTCAGAAGCAAGACATACAGGCGCCGGTAGCAGCCGCCCCGGGATTATTCCTTGACCGGGTGCTTGGCCAGTTTACGCTGCAAGGTTCGTCGATGCATGCCAAGGCGACGCGCGGTTTGCGAGATATTGCCCTGGCACTCGTTCAACACTTTATGGATATGCTCCCATTCCAGGCGCGCAACGCTGAGTGGTTTGGCTCGTAACGGTACACTGACGTCGCCTTCATCCTTATGAAAGGCATTGATAATTTCATCGGCATCGGCGGGTTTAGTCAAGTAATGCCTTGCGCCCAGTTTTATGGCCTCAACGGCCGTGGCCACCGAGGCATAACCGGTCAGGACAACGACACGGGTATTTTCATCCAGCGCCATCAATGCCTTGACCAGCTCGAGTCCGGAATCTCTCGGCATGCGCAGATCGACAACGGCATACTCCGGTGACTCCTGCCTGGCCGCGGCAATACCTTCATTGACATTATGTGCTATGCGCACATGATAGCCGCGCTGCTGCATGGCATCGGACAGCACTTCTATGTCCGAATAATTACAAATATGCCGCCCAGACTGTATTCATTTGCTCAATCGTGTTTTCTGTAACAGGCGCCCTTTATATCCATCATTGCCTGTATACTTTCGACACCGCTCAAGTGCTCCAGCAGGCAATTGTTGTATGCCCGTCTCTTGTCTGATGTAAAACTGGGGCTTCCATAGTTCTCTTCGCAGGCCCGCTTTATCACACGTGCTGCTACATCGAGTTTTACCCCCTTCAGGTGCTTCAGAATACAATCATCGTATTCGGATTGACCTGCCAATACTGGTACCGACAACATGACAGACAGTATGCTGATAATAATCGGTGCATGTTTCATATTGACTCCAATACCTGGGTAACGGCCTGTTATTATGGACTCTCTATATCTGGTCGAGTTCAATAATATCGCCCGCTTGCGGCACTGATGCTGTCAATTGTAATTTATCATGCAGCAATTGGCTGAACTGCTGCTTGACTTCGGCCTCGCCATGCACAACAAATACCCTTGGTTTATTGCTGAAGCCGCTTGCCCAGTGCAACAGATCTTTCTGGTCGGCATGCGCTGACAATCCGCCAACCGTATGGATATGTGCATTGACCTTGTAAAAATCGCCGTGGATCTTTATCTCATCTTCCCTGTTGACCAGCCTGCGGCCCAGAGTTCCGTTGGCCTGGTAACCGACGATCATGACATGGCATTCATGGCGGCTGATATTGTGTTTCAAATGATGAACGATACGGCCACCATTGCACATACCGCTGCCTGCAATGATAATGGCACCACTCTTGATTTCATTGATCTGCATGGATTCTTCCACGGCATGGGTCAGATTCAGGTTACGCAAATGGGGCATTTCATTAATCTGGCTGCGTAACTTTGTTGCCTCCTCATCATACAGGTGGGGATAATCCCAGTAGATATGACTCGCCTCGATAGCCATCGGACTGTCGAGAAATATTTGCCAGCGATCCAGTTCCCATTCATCGTAATGCGTACCCAGCAGATACAGCAACTCCTGACTGCGGCCAATAGAAAATGCCGGTATCAGTATATTGCCATGTTCATGGCGGGCACTACTGATGACTTCACCAATTTCCTCAATTGTATGTTGCCTGTCCCGGTGCAGACGGTTGCCATAGGTACTTTCCATTAATACCAGGTCCGCTTCCTCGATCGAGGTCGGATCGTTGAGGATAGGCGTATCGTACTGGCCTATATCACCGCTGAAAACAAGTTTACGGCGAACATTACCTTCACTGAGCCACATTTCCACCATACAGGAACCCAGTATATGCCCGGCATCCTGGTAACGTATGGATATGCCTGGCAATATCTCTGTTTGTTGACGATAGGGCAAACCCTGCATTTGCTCCCATGCCGTGATCGCATCCGCCTCAGTATACAGGGGCTCTATTGCTTCCATCCCGTTTTTGGCGCGCTTTTTGTTTTCATATTTTGCATCGCGTTCTGCCAGACTGGCGGAATCGCGTAATAGAACCGCACATAGATCACGGGTCGCATTTTGTGTATATACCGGTCCACTGTAACCACGCTTGACCAGTAAAGGTATACGACCAGAATGGTCGATGTGCGCATGGCTTAGCACCACGGCATCCAGTTCATCCGGATTAAAGGGAAAAGGTTCATGATTAGCCTGTTCTTCCTTGCGCCTTCCCTGTATCAGGCCACAATCAATCAGGATCTGGTACTGGCCACACCTGATAATATGGCATGATCCAGTCACACCTCCTATAGCACCGTAAAATTCCAGTTCCATTAACATGCTCCTCATCTAATCTCTGCACGGATACATATCGTTCCGCAAAATACAGATTAATAATCATGGATATCGCTTTTATGATTATAAATCAGCTCCACAATTTTTCATCAATCTATCAGTCAAGCATCAGTACACTATTGTTCCTGTACTTATAATCATCTAGTCTCCACCACAGCCGCCACCACAATCAGAACCGCAGTTTGACGAGTCGAACAGGCCATCAAAAAATCCTGCGGAATCCGTATCTGCAGCACTGTCACCCGCACAACCCGATGAACAACCAATATGAGCGGCACAATAACCATCTCCATATACCGGCGACTGCTTGTCTGTACAATTTATCGAATATTTAAACCCATTGGGTATATCCAGTATTGTATCGATAGCAAAGATCAATGGTAATTTTGAAGGTCTGCCGGGATGTATATGTTCGCGGGCACATGCAAGACGCCATGCGCGCTTGATGCCATGCTGGGCTAATGTCGGCGTTGTCATGGCTTCTGTAGGTGTATGATGCAGGAATCTTCCTAACGCCTTGCGGCAGAATATTTTATAGGAGCGTGTGAACAGGATAAATTCATGCCAGGCCTCATCAACGACCTGTGAAGGCATGGCTACCATGTTGCGTCCGCCATGATTGCACATCCAGAAATAATCACGCAATGCACGAAATACCATATGAACCTGTTGTTCATCAAGGTGAGGATACTTGTCACAAATCTTGTTTCTGATCGACCTGTGGAACTGATAACGCTTGATGTATTGCAGTTGTCTGGATCTATGGTGCCTGATATAGATCCATGTCAGTAAGGCCATTAAACTGAAGGTTATAATTATTACATCCCAACCCATAATATTCCCTCATCACGTTGTTCATGAATAATGACACGTTCCGTGGTCATTCGATAATGATTAAATCTTTGACTGGCTACGATATTAACCCAGACCTGTTGTTATTACCCTGTGTAAAACATATCACATTGCTGATGTTTCAGCGCATACAAATCCAGTGAATTCAATGACTCTGTGTTGATCCCGGCTTTTCAGCTTCGTTTAAGCTTGGCCTGATATGCTACCTGTAAATCGTAGAACAGGGGTTACAACATGCACGCTCAACAATATACAAAGGTATGGGATCCGTTTGTACGCATCTTTCATTGGGCGTTGGTCGCCGCTTTTGTGCTGGCCTATGTTACGGAGGATGAGCTAATGACGCTGCATGCCTGGGCCGGTTACAGCGTCCTCGCCCTGGTAGTAAGCAGGATTATCTGGGGTCTGATCGGCAACCGCCATGCGCGTTTTCGCGATTTTGTTTATTCACCGGGCACGATTATGCAGTTTCTCAGGGATACGTTGCATCTACAGGCGAAGCGCTATCTGGGCCACAACCCGGCCGCTGGTGCGATGGTTATCATGCTGTTGTTGAGTCTACTGATCACATCATTGACCGGTCTGGTTGTATATGGCGCAGAGGAGGCTGCCGGCCCGCTTGCAGGCTGGGCCAGCCAATTCGGCCATGACCTGGCTGAGGCATTCGAGGAAGTGCACGAATTTTTTGCCAATTTCACGTTATTTCTGGTGTTCCTGCATGTAGCCGGGGTGGTCCTGGAAAGCATGATACAGCGTGAAAATCTGGTTGCGTCAATGATCAATGGCAAAAAACAACTCAGACATCAGGAGACTGAGCAAAAATGATAGCGCAACAATTAATCACTGGCTATTCACAAATCTGACATTACTATTATACAAAGGAGTACACGATGAAAAAACGTAACATGCTTATTATTATCGGTGCCGCGATCATTGGCTACCTGTCTTTAACTCAGGCAGATACACATGATGAGGCCAGATCACTGCGTGATCAGGGTGAGATCCTGGCGCTGGAGACAATACTGGAGCGCGCCCGCAAGGATTATCCCGGCAAGGTCATCGAAGTGGAACTGGAGAGCGAACACGGTAGCTACCTGTATGAGATCGAGATTCTCGACAAACAGGGCAGGGTATGGGAACTTGAATACGATGCCCGTACTGGTGAACTTGTAAAACAGGAGCAGGATGACTGACGCAGGTAGCCTATGAGACTGTTATTGATCGAGGATGACATAACACTTGTACAACAGTTGAAACCGGAACTGGAACGTTGCGGTTTCGCTGTTGATGTCAGCCATGACGGTGTCGAGGCTGAATATCTGGGCAATGAGGCTATCTATGACCTTGCCATCCTCGATCTCGGTCTTCCCAAACGCAGTGGTATTGAGGTACTGAGAAACTGGCGCAAGCATGATAATCATATACCCGTCATCATATTGACCGCACGCGATGACTGGCATGAACGAGTGGATGGTTTTCAGGCAGGCGCCGATGATTATCTGGGTAAGCCCTTTCATAGTGAAGAACTGATCGCACGTATCCAGGCATTACTGCACCGCGTCCATCAGCAGCCTGCCGGGCTGCTAAAGGCGGATGGCCTGAGCCTGGATGAGGAAGCACAATCCGTCCGCCTCGATAGCGGAGCCACCTATACGCTGACCAACACCGAGTTCCGCCTGTTACGTTACTTCCTCCTGCACCCGGATAAACCGTTATCAAAAATGCAACTGAGCGAACATGTCTATGAACTGGATGCAGACAAGGACAGTAATGTCATCGAGGTCTATGTGCGACGCCTACGGGAAAAACTGGGCAAGACGCGTATCGAGACGCGGCGAGGGCAGGGCTATGTATTTCGGAGCCGGCTGACATGAAGTCGATCAAGCTGCGACTGGGCATAGGCATCCTGCTGAGTATTTCAGCTGTTTTTATACTGCTATGGCTGGCCGGCAGTCATAGCATCCGTTTGCTGGTCGTGGAGCAAATGTCGACCAGACTGATGCATGATAGTGAGGGCCTGTTAGCACACCTGACTTTCGACACGGCAGGACAGATACTACTTGATCCGTCTGGCATAGACTCGATATACCAACGACCGTTTTCCGGTCACTACTATATTATCCACTCCGGCACTGTACGCCTGCGTTCGCGCTCGCTGTGGGACAGTGACCTGGCATTACCATCAGAGCAATCCCTGCAAACACGTCAATTGCATGTGCAAGGACCACAACAACAACCGTTGCTGGTGCTGCAAACGATCTATCTGAAACAGGGTAATACAATCACGATCGCAGTCGCAGAAGACCTGACGATGCTTGAACAGCAGATCTCGCGCTTCCATTACTGGTTTGGTCTGGTTGCGCTTGCGGTATTGGCATTACTGGTGCTGTTGCAGGTCTTTATTGTTCGCGTTGGCCTGTCACCTTTATACCGGGCACGTCAACAGATTACTGAACTCGAGGCAGGCAAGCGCAATGCGCTTGATTACGATGTGCCAACAGAATTACAACCACTCGTGCATGAAATCAATAAGCTAGTGTCGCGTATTACACAACGCCTGCAGCGTTCGCGCAACGCACTCGGTGACCTGGCACATGCATTGAAAAAACCGTTGACGGTACTCGCACAACTGAATCAGGACGAATGCTTGCATAATTGTAATGACATTCGCAAACAGATGGAGTATCAGACCAGCGACATACAGCGCAGCATCGATCATGTGTTGAAACGCGCACGCCTTGCCGGTGAAGGACCGCCAATCTCGCAGTTTTCATTGCAGCATGATCTCCCCGCGCTGCTTGATACACTGGCCAGAATGTACCCACAAAAGGAAATTGCGTCTTCACTGGCCGTCGATGATCATGAGCGAGTACCCTTCGACCGTGAAGACATGATGGAGTTACTGGGCAACATCATCGACAATGCCTGTAAATGGGCGCGACACAAGGTTCTGCTGGATGTCGACATCAGCGATAGCGTCCACATACGCGTACAGGATGACGGTCCCGGTATTGACGAGCACAACTTGCGTCAATTGACTGCACGAGGGACACGCCTGGACGAAAAAACCAGTGGCCATGGGCTGGGGCTCGCTATCGCCGAGGATATTGTGCGCCAGTACAGTGGCAGCCTGTCGTTTACCAGCACACGGCAGTTTGACAATGGCCTGTGCGTGGACATCCATTTACCTCTCAGGCATGACTCAGACAACAGCGGCACCGAATAATTTCCGCTACCCCCATAATAAACCGTCGCCAAACGTACACACGTATTTTTAACCATAGGTTTATAAAGGAATTGTAGCCAGGCAAACCTGTGTGTAAACTCAAGCTATGGCAGGTTCAGACGTTAACCGATTAATATAATGAGTAAATAATTTCGGCCACTATCCGGGCAAATAAGAAATATGTAATTATACACAATAAAACAATAGGTTATTGGCTATGCAGGAATTTTGTAAAATATTGTTGATACCACTGCTGTATGCATCGGCTTTCATGCCATGGCATCTATATGCGGGAGAAGATCCATTAAAGATGGGCATATTTCCGCGCCGTAATGCCACCGCGACACTGATCTCCTTCAAGCCCCTGGCCAATTACCTTTCGCAACAGCTCGGCAGGCAAGTGGAGCTGCACACTGCAGGGGATTTTACCAGTTTCTGGAACAACGTTGCGGCGCGGGAATATGATATCGTGCACTACAACCAGTATCACTATATCAAGTCCCGCAAGGTCGGCTACAGCGCCATACTGAAGAACGAGGAATTCGGCAAGACAACCCTGAAGGGTGCAATCTATGTCAGAACAGACAGCGGCATACAATCCCTGCAGGACCTCAAGGGCAAGACCATCATCTTCGGCGGTGATACCAAGGCCATGATTTCGTACGTGGTGCCAACGGCGATATTACGACGAGCCGGCCTTAAGCCGGGTGATTACCGGGAAAAATTCTCCAAGAACCCCCCCAATACGCTGCTATCCGTCTATTTCGGCCAGGCCGATGCTGCCGGTACTGGTGACATCATCCTCAAGATACCTACGGTAAAAAATTCCGTCGATACGTCACAAGTAAAACTGTTGGCCGAAAGTGAACCACTGGCACACATCCTGTGGGCATTGAAGGATACTATGGATCCCGATCTGCGCAACAGGATTACAAATGCATTGCTTGCACTAAATAACTCGGCCGCAGGCAAGAAAATATTAAAGCAGGCAAAGATGACCGGCCTGCACCAAGCCTCGGACAGTGAATATAATGCCCATAGAAAATACCTGCAGGAAGTATTTGGTGGCAACTACTAGAAATTACAGCGAAGCGCACAGTGCGATGTCATCACGGCCTGAAAAAAAACGTCTCAGCCTCGGTACGACCTTTATTCTCGTGGTCAGCGCTGTATTGTCTGTTGCGATGGGTATTTCCATATACGTCAATAACACGATCCAGCAGAATGTTTTTCTGGAGCAGATCACGACCAAGGGTGAGGCACTGGTCAGTTTCACCGCATTAATCAGTTCCGATGCGGTACTGGGTCACGATTTTTTGCTGTTGAATCAATATATGAAAGAAATATCACAGCAGCAGAATATCGTCTATGGTGTTATTTATGCGGCAGACGGCAGAAATCTGACCGCTTATCTGAATAATGAAAACCCTGTAGTACAGCAGCACCGGGATTCTGATTTTATCCGTACCATTAACAATATAAACTCGGACCAGCGTATACTCACGCTGCAGCATCCGATAGAAGCGGGGGAAAAGATCGGCTCGGTCATACTCGGTATCGATACCAGCAGAACGACGCTTCTGGCCAATGCGGCCATGAGAAACCAACTTACTCAAGGTGTGATCACTATACTGATACTGTCCTTGATTATTTATCTTATATTCCGTTCACGCACGCTACGGCCGATTACTGCACTGATACAACATACCCGTGATGTCATGAATGGCAAGCTCGAACATAAAGCCACAATACCCAACAGCCATGAGCTCGCAGAGCTTGCCGAGTCGTTCAATCGGATGACCGAGGTACTTGCCGCCAGTAATGCAAGCAAGGACGAGGCCATGGACATGATGAGTCGGGCCAACCTCGACCTGCAGGCAGCGACCAAGGCAAAAAGCGAATTTCTCGCTAATATGAGCCATGAAATACGTTCGCCACTGACAGCCATTATTGGTTTCGGTGAAACCATTATGAATGCCAACACGACACCGTCCGAGCGCCATGATGCCACCCAGGCGATCATTCGTAACGGCGTGCACTTGCAGGGCATTATCAGTGACATCCTCGACCTGTCCAAAATCGAGGCGCAGAAACTGGAGATCGAGTCTATCGAGGTTTCGCTATTCGATTTACTCGCCGATATCGGCAGCCTGATAGAAGTCCAGTCACGTGAACAAAGTATTGAAACCAGTATCGATTATCGGTTTCCAATACCGGGGAAGATTTATACCGACCCGATGCGGCTGAAGCAGATCCTGATCAACTTATGCAACAACGCTATCAAGTTTACAGCCAAGGGAAGTGTTCGCCTCGAGGTGAGTTACAACAGGCTCCAGGAACAGATAAAGTTTGATATTATAGATACAGGCATTGGCCTGTCGCCCGAGCAACAACAAAAGATTTTCGATCCATTCACACAGGCCGACTCGTCCACGACGCGTCAATATGGTGGCACCGGTCTGGGCCTGCCACTATCGAGGCAATTGGCCGAGATGCTCGGTGGCGGCATTTCTGTCAGCAGTAAAACGGGGATTGGCAGCCGCTTTACCGTGTCTATCGGCGCAGGATCTGTCGCACCGGATACTCTTATAGATGTATTACCCGGTACTAGCGAACAAAACAAACCTGTGCAGCAAACAGAACCCGCCAAATTAACAGGAGATATACTGCTGGCAGAGGATTTACCCGACAACCAGAAATTGATATCCATCTTCATACGTAATCTGGGTGCCCGGGTTACGATCGCAGAGAACGGTAAAAAGGCTGTAGAAGCCGCACTCAACAATAAATTCGACCTGATCCTGATGGATATGCAAATGCCTGTTATGGATGGTATCGAGGCGGTAAAGTATTTACGCTCGCATAACTATACAGGAGCCATTATCGCGTTGACTGCAAATGCGATGAAGGAAGACCGGGAAAGATGCATGCAGGCGGGCTGTGATGAATTTCTGACAAAACCCATTGAGCGGACAACTTTTAATGAAACATTGACTCGGTATCTACAGGATAATACTGCCAGTAATGAGGCTGACGATGTCATTGTTCCTGACATCAATGACGATTTCGGTATGCTCGACATAACCAGGTCTTTTGTCCAGCGTTTACCTGACAAGCAAGCCAGCATAAACGAGGCATTCGAAAACCGGGACTGGGCAACACTGGGCCGCCTGGTGCATGACCTCAAGGGATCGGGTGGCGGGCTTGGATATCCTGCCGTCACCGAAGCCTGTAGAGACATCGAATCAAAGCTTCGTAACAAAACTATGCATGATGCATCACGGCATGCCGATGGCCAGGAAGACCCCGAATCTACGGCCGCTATAAGAGACTCTATCGAAACATTACATTCGCTCTGTGAACGTATCATCAAGGGGTGGGATGTTACTTACAATAAAAACAATATAGCCTAGGTGATAAAGCGCATACATTGATTAATACCGTTTACTATGTTCCATTACGTCAATAATCTTCAGATCATGGAATGACAGGCAGAGACTCTGATTTATTCAGCACACCTGGACATAGATAAACTGGTGTCAATAAAACAGTCGGTAGATAACATACTAAAACATCTACGACCCCAGTTCCCTGCTTCAATACAGTATAGGGAGCTTGATCGAACAGGCTGTCAGGCCGCTCAGCACAAACAGCATGATTAAAACCGATATGGAATATTTTTTCTGATATGCCATGCTGGTCCCTACCCTGGCGTTATGTTCTCGATTGACTATTTGCCTATACAGAAACTAGAAAATATCTTGCCGAGTAAATCATCACTGCCAAACTCACCGGTAATCTCAGCCAGGTCCTGTTGTGCCTCGCGCAGTTCCTCGGCTGCCAGTTCACCGGCCCTTGCCTGTTGCAGTTGCTCTCTGGCCATGTGTAAATGCCGGCCTACCCTTTCCAACGCATCTACATGGCGACGGCGTGCAATAAATTCACCTTCTCCCCCTGCATGATAACCGACACATTGTTCCAGGTGTTTTGTTAGCAGCTCGACACCCTGTTGTTGTTTAGCCGATATTGTAATCACGGGAGGTTCGACCATTTCCATTGTCGCATCGTTGCCGCTCAGATCACATTTGTTGCGCACGATCGTCAGCGCCGGGCCAGACGGCAGTTGCTGCAGTATTTGTCTATCCTCGTCTGTAACACCGTCGCGGTCGTCTACCAATAACAGCACGCGATCCGCCTTTTCGATTTCTGACCAGGCGCGCTGAATGCCTATTTGTTCTACCCGGTCTTCGCTGTCCCTGAGTCCGGCGGTGTCAATGATATGCATCGGTAATCCATCGATGTGGATATGTTCACGCAATACATCGCGGGTAGTACCGGCAATCTCGGTAACAATCGCCGATTCCTTGCCGGCCAGCGCGTTCAGCAGACTCGACTTACCGGCATTGGGTCTTCCGGCGATGACTACGGTAATACCTTCATGTAACAGGCTTCCCTGCCTTGTTGATTCCATCAGGCTGGAAAAATCCCTGTCCAGCTGGTCCAGACGAAGATAAATATTATTATCGGACAAAAAATCGATTTCCTCTTCGGGAAAATCGATCGCCGCCTCGATGTACATCCGCAGTTCTGTCAGGCTTATTAGCAGCTCGTTGACGCGTTGCGAAAAAACCCCCTGCAAGGAACGCACGGCCGCACGTGCCGCCTGTTCACTACTGGCATCGATAATGTCGGCGATGGCCTCTGCCTGGGCCAGATCAAGTTTGTCATTGAGGAAGGCGCGTTCGGAAAATTCGCCCGGCCTGGCTATGCGTGCACCAGCCTTGATACATTGTTGCAGGATCAGGTCGAGAATGACCGGACCGCCATGTGCTTGCAGTTCGAGGACGTCTTCACCGGTAAATGAATGCGGATGGGGGAAGTATAACGCGATACCCTGATCCAGTACCGCGCCATCTTCATCGGTAAAGGGCAGATATTCGGCCTGTCTTGGCTGCGGGACCTTGGCGAGGATGCGTCTGGCTATGTGCTGACAATAAGGACCGGATATACGAATGATACCGACACCTCCCCGGCCAGGGGGTGTGGCTAGTGCGGCTATGGTGTCACTGTTCATCAACGCGCTAACCTTTCCCTGCTATGTATTCTGCAGATACGATTTAACGAGAAAGGGGACTTGCAGTCCCCTTTGTTTATTTCGCCGATTCTATTCTTTTCGTTATAACCCACTGTTGTGTTATTGACAGCGCATTATTGACGACCCAGTACAATACCAGGCCCGACGGGAAAAACAGGAAGAATATGGTAAACACAAAAGGCAGGGCCATCATGACCTTGGCCTGAACCGGATCCAGTGGTGCAGGATTCAGTTTTTGCTGGATGAACATGGTCGCGCCCATCAGTATCGGTAATACATAAAACGGGTCCTTCGCCGACAGGTCTGTAATCCACAACATAAACGGTGCCTGGCGCAATTCCACTGCCTCCAGCAATACCCAGTACAGCGCAATGAAAACCGGTATCTGCACGAGGATAGGCAAGCATCCACCGAGTGGATTGATCTTCTCCTTTTTATATAAATCCATCAATGCCTTGTTCATACCCTGGCGGTCATCGCCATAGCGCTCTTTCAGGGCCTGCATTCGTGGCTGCATCTTGCGCATATTGGCCATCGATTTATAACTGGTCTCGGACAGCTTGTAGAATGCCAGCTTGATGATCAAGGTCAGAAAGATGATGGCCCAACCCCAGTTACCTAACAGACTATGCAATGCACTCAGTAACCAGAACAGTGGCTTGGCGATAACTGTCAGGAAACCATAATCCGCAGTCAGTTCAAGACCGGTAGCAATATCTTCCAGGACATTCTGGTCTTTGGGACCGGTGTACAACTGACTGCTGAATTGCTTGCTCTGTCCAGTTCCTATTGTCTCGGCCGGAGATATCATACCGAGGTAGTAACGGTAGTTCAGATAATTACTGTAAAAGCTGTTAGTGTCTTGTGCATTTGGTGCCCAGGCAGCCAGAAAGTAATGCTGCATCATCCCGATCCAGCCACCCTGGACGTTACTACGATTCAGTTTACTTTCCTGCATCTGGCTGAAATCAATCTTTTCATAGAGCTCTTCAGGGGTATAGATAACACCGCCCATGTAGGTCTGCATCATGAACATGGAGGTTGATTCCTCACCATAATGCGTGCGCTGTAATTGGCGATAGAAACTACCCTGCCAGTCAGACGCTGACCCGTTTTCAACCTTGACCTTCATATCGATCAGATGGCTGGAGCGCTTGAAGGTATAGGTCTTGGTCACCTTGACACCTGTGTCATCACTCCAGGTCAGGACAACATCTAATGTGTCCTCACCTTCGCCCAGCCTGTACTCGGTCTTGTCGGCGTTGAAGCGCGTCTCATGTGTCGGCCCGTTACCTTTAAGCATGGAAAAACCGGATTGCGCTACATACAGTTTTGCACCCTCGTCAGTCATTAACTGAATGGCCTGTTCGGGTTTATCCTGTTCTAGTGGATACTTGCGCAAGAACACTTCGCGTATATCGCCACCCAGTGTATCCAGCGTGACCTGTAGATAATCGGTAATAACCTGTATGCGCTGATCTGATTCGAGCTTGTTGGCTTCACCACTGATCGTTGGGCCGCTAGGCTTTACCGGTTGGGCGGCTGCCGGAACATCACCGGGTACAGCCGGTGCCGGTACTGCGCTGGCGGATGTTGCTGCGCTGTCACTGCCGCTACTGACCGTAGTTGGTACAGTGCTACTGACGCCGTAGTCACGTTGCCACTCCTGGTATAGCAACATGCCAAGAAAGACGAGCGCGATAATGATAAAAAGCCGTTGATTTTCCATTGTTATAATTACTTCTGTTGTTTGTTAACTTCCGGGACGGGATCAACGCCACCGGGTGACCACGGATGGCAACGCAGTATCCGCCGTAATGCCAGCCAGCTTCCATATACAGCACCGTGCCTATGAATCGCGGTATGCGCATAACACGAGCATGAGGGATAAAATCGGCAATGATTACCCAGAAGCGGGCTTATTATATATTGGTATGAACGAATAATGAAAATCAGGATTGTGCGCATTTTTTTACTAGCCTGTCCCAGTGTTTTGACAGAGAGCGATGTATCTCATTATTACTCCTGTCCTGCAAGCCTTTTTTCGCCAGTACGACGATATCGAGCCCCGGTAACATGGCCTGGCGGGCGCGAAAACTTTCACGCACGAGGCGTTTAATTCGGTTACGTTGCACGGCACTGGCAATACTCTTCTTCGCTATCGCCAGCCCCAGCCTTGCGTTTTCGCTGTGATTCACACATGCCAGAATAGTAAATAACTGATCACTGGATCTGAGTGGATCTGCAAATACCTGCTGGTATTCATTGCGGTTCAACAAGCGCAGCGAGCGCGGAAAACGACAGCTGGGATTTTGCTCATTCAAAAAAAGCGCCTTAAAAATTGTGGATTTAAGGTCTGGACCGATCTGATGGGGCAGATAACAGATGTTGGCTTGAAACTCTCGCAGTAGGAATGTCTACTCGCTTAAACGGGCATGCATGTGACCCGCTACAGTAGCTATATATTAAGGAGTCAGACGCTTGCGACCCTTGGCACGCCTGGCGTTAATTACAGCACGGCCGCCGCTTGTACTCATACGTGCACGAAAACCATGGTTGCGTGCCCTTTTTAATACACTGGGTTGGAATGTTCTTTTCATATCGCCTTACCTGATTAACGCGCCGGAACAAGCCGGAATTAATGAACCGGCAATCCTACTGTGTCATGCAGGGCATGTCAACCGAAAAAATAAATCACTTTATCCACTCTGCATTGTGGATAACTTTGAAAAATAGAGTTAGAATCCGAGGATAACGAAGTTATTAACAACCTCTCCAACAAGAAGGGAGCCCTCTTGTCCAGTCTTTGGAATCAGTGTCTTCAATACCTTGAAGATGAATTACCGCAGAACCAGTTTAATACCTGGATCAGGCCGCTGCACGCGATCCAGAATGGCGAATCGCTGCAACTGCTGGCTCCAAACCAGTTTGTACTAGACCAGGTTAAGGATAATTTTCTCGACTCTATTCAGCAATCCCTGCAAAACCTGAGCAGCAACCAACCCCCGAGCCTGAAATTGCAGGTGGGCAGCGTCAATCAGGCTGCTCAACCGACCGCTGTACAGACGGATAACGACACGGGCAAGCAGGCGATTTCACACAAGAGCAATATTAACCCAGATTTCACGTTTGCATCCTTTGTTGAGGGCAAGTCCAACCAATTGGCGCGGGCGGCCTCGGTACAGGTCGCCGAGAATCCGGGTAAGGCCTATAACCCGTTGTTTATCTATGGCGGCGTCGGTCTTGGTAAGACCCATTTGATGCACGCCGTCGGCAACATGATGATGGCCAAGAATCCGCAGGCGCGGGTTGTATATCTACATTCAGAGCGTTTTGTTGCCGATATGGTCAAGGCCTTGCAACATAACTCGATCAATGAATTCAAACGCTATTACCGCTCCGTCGATGCGTTGCTGATCGATGATATCCAGTTCTTTGCTAAAAAAGAGCGCTCCCAGGAAGAGTTTTTTCATACCTTTAACTCATTACTGGAAGGCCATCAGCAGGTTATCCTGACCTGTGACCGTTACCCGAAGGAGGTCAATGGCCTCGAAGAACGACTGAAATCTCGCTTCGGCTGGGGTTTGACGGTATCGGTGGAACCACCGGAACTGGAAACACGCGTGGCCATCCTGCTGGGCAAGGCCAAACAATTGCATGCGGATTTACCCGATGAGGTCGCATTTTTCATTGCCAAACGCCTGCGCTCCAACATCCGTGAACTCGAAGGTGCATTAAAGCGCGTTATAGCTAATGCCCATTTTACCAACCAGTCGATTACGCTCGATTTCGCCAAAGAGGCACTGAGGGACCTGCTGTCGCTGCAGGATCGCCTGGTCAGTATTGAAAACATTCAGAAAACCGTTGCTGAGTATTACAAAATACGCGTGCATGATTTATTATCGTCCCGGCGCACGCGTTCTATAACGCGACCGCGGCAAATCGCGATGAGCCTGGCAAAGGAATTGACCAGCCATAGTCTGCCCGAAATCGGCGATGCCTTTGGCGGGCGCGATCATACGACCGTGTTGCATGCCTGTCGCAAGGTCAAGGAGCTACGCGAAACAGAAATCAGGATCAGGGAAGATTATTTAAGCCTGTTAAGAATATTGAGCACATAATGTGGATAACTTGTTTATATAAATTAGAATTAAAGATATTCAATTGTTATCCACAGTTTAGTAACAAATAGTAAAGCGGTTTTACATTCGTTATACATAATTAAAACCGATATAAGATATTGTTTTATATGATAAAAATAGTTTTATTAACAAAAGGCGTGTTTGTTAATAATTACAATAACAAAGATATATTTATTTATATTAATAAATAGGGAAATCGGATGAAGTTCAAGATCAAACGCGAAACGTTACTTAAACCACTTCAGTTTGTCATCGGTGTTGTAGAACGCAGGCAGACCTTACCGGTCCTATCAAATCTGCTGTTACAAGCAGATACAGGACGTATATCCTTAACGGCAACTGATCTTGAAGTGGAACTGGTGGCTAATTTTGATCTTGAGGTTAACGATGGCGGTGAGATCACAATACCAGCACGTAAATTTCTCGATATCTGCCGAGCTTTGCCCGAGGATTCGGAGTTGAATGTTGGTTTCCAGAAGGAGCGCGTACAGGTCAGATCGGGTAAAAGTCGATTCACGCTAGCCACGTTACCGGCAGCGGAATTCCCGCTGGTTGAAGACATCAAGGTCCAGAAGGAATTCAGTATTCCACAACGCGCACTGAAAAAGTTGATTGAACGCACCCATTTTGCAATGGCTCAACAGGATGTACGATATTATCTGAATGGTCTTTTATTCGAGATCAAGGCGGGTCAATTAAGAACCGTTGCTACGGATGGACATAGGCTGGCGATATCCGAGGTTGATGCAGATATTTCCGGCGATGATCATCATCAGGTTATCGTTCCCAGAAAAGGGATACAGGAACTGGCCCGATTACTTGAAGATTCGGATGATATGGCCCTGATACAGCTCGGGTCGAATCATATACGTATTCAGCTGCCGGAACTGCGTTTTACATCAAAACTGATCGATGGCAAGTTTCCTGACTATAACAAGGTCCTGCCCAAGGCCAGTAATAAATTCGTTAATGCTGAACGTGAAACATTGAAGCAAGCCCTGGTCCGAACATCGATCCTATCGAATGAAAAATACCGAGGTGTGAGGTTGAATCTCGAGGAACAGCGTTTGTCGATACAGGCGCATAACCCGGAACAGGAAGAGGCAGAAGAAGAACTTGAAATCGATTACCAGGGTGATCCGATCGAGATCGGTTTTAACGTCAATTACATACTCGACGCACTGAATGGTATTCCGGAAGACAAGGTTACGATTTCACTGAGTGATTCCAACAGTAGTTGCCTTATCGAGCCTGCCGAGTCAAAAGACTGCCGATATGTCGTTATGCCGATGCGGCTGTAAACAGACCAGCGTAATCTCGTTTACAGAAACAGCTGATTGTTGCCCATGGCACTGACCAAGCTGGGCATACGACAATTTAGAAATCTGCATCATGTGGATTTTGAGCCATCAGAAGATCTGAACCTGATAACTGGCCAGAATGCATCGGGCAAGACCAGTCTTCTTGAGGCTATTTACTTTCTTGGTAGAGCCCGTTCTTTTCGTACCCATCGCTTTGACCGGATCGTTGAAAATGGCCAGCAAGAGCTGTCGGTGTTTGCCCAGCAAAAACTGGAAAGTGGCCAAAAAGTATCATTTGGGGTTAAAAAAGCCGCAAAAACGGTTCAAATTCGTATCAATGAACAAAAAATAACCAAAGTCGCCGAACTGGTTAAAAATCTCCCATTACAACTGATTCATCCTAATAGTCACCAATTACTGGAAGAGGGACCCCGGTACCGCAGACAGTTTCTGGACTGGGGGGTGTTCCACGTGGAACATCATTTTTATCCTTCCTGGCACCGATATCAGGTGGCCTTGAAACAGCGCAATATGGCGTTGAGACAATCCAGTAGAAAAGAGCTGATTCAGATCTGGGATAAAGAGCTAATCGAGGCGGGGATGCTATTGCATGACATGCGCTCACGATATGTGAGTGAACTACAGGCCCTGTTACATGATTATATCGAGCCGTTACTTGGGCAGTTGGATATCAGTATCCAATATCAGCCAGGTTGGGCAAAGGATTTGGCATTCGAAGAAGCATTGTTACAGGGCATAGATCGAGACAGGGATAAGGGGTTTACCGGTGTCGGGCCGCAGCGCGCCGATATTGTAGTAAAGGTTAGCGGGGTGCTGGCAACGGAGCGCATTTCACGTGGGCAGCAAAAGATACTGGTTACGTGCCTACTGCTGGCACAAGCAGCGCTATATAACAATAAAACAGCAAAAAAATGCATCCTATTAATCGATGATGTCGCTGCAGAACTGGATCCTGATAATAGATATAAACTAATGCAAGTCTTACAGGGCATGGAAGTCCAAATGTTTATTACAGCAATAGAGCAGGGAACGTTGCTACCTATGAGAGATTTTTCATCGACATCTAAAATGTTCCACGTGGAACACGGAAAGTTAACAGACGTGGTATAATAAATCGGTTAATATCAATAGCCTGATACCTTCATTATCAGGCATTTCAGGGATTATAAGCATGAGTGATTCTACATACGATTCTACCAATATTAAGGTCTTAAAAGGACTGGATGCGGTACGCAAGCGTCCGGGTATGTATATTGGTGACACAGATGACGGTACCGGCCTGCACCATATGGTATTTGAGGTTGTTGATAATGCCATCGATGAAGCCCTGGCGGGGCATTGTAGTGAAATCAATGTCATCATTCATAGCGATGACTCAATCACCGTATCAGACAATGGCCGTGGTATACCGACCGATATACATGAGGATGAAGGCATATCAGCCACTGAAGTGATCATGACGGTACTGCATGCAGGTGGTAAATTCGATGATAATTCCTATAAGGTATCCGGTGGATTGCATGGTGTAGGGGTTTCGGTGGTCAATGCCTTGTCTCAAACACTGGAAATTACCGTTCGTCGCGATAACAAGGTCCATTTCCAGGAGTATAAAGATAGCGTACCTGTCTATCCGCTCAAGGTTATAGGTGAAACAGAACATACCGGAACCGAGATTCGCTTCAAGCCCAGTGCAGACATCTTTTCGACTACAGAATTTCACTACGATATCCTGGCAAAGCGCCTACGTGAACTTTCTTTCCTGAATTCAGGGGTTTGCATCAAGATTAGTGAGGAAAAGAGCAGTAAATCCGATACCTTCAAGTATGAAGGCGGAATCCAGGCCTTTGTAGAACATCTGAACCGCAACAAGACGCCGCTACATGAGCGTGTCTGTTATTTCTCGACCGAAAAAGACGGTATCGGCGTTGAAGTCGCACTGCAATGGAATGATTCCTACCAGGAAAACATATTCTGCTTTACCAATAATATCCCGCAACGCGATGGAGGCACGCACCTGGCCGGTTTTCGTGGCGCATTGACACGTACGTTGAATCAATATGTCGAATCCGAGGGCAGTGCAAAGAAGGTCAAGGTCAATGTCGCCGGTGATGATGCCAGGGAAGGACTGACCGCAGTATTGTCAGTAAAAGTACCCGATCCCAAGTTTTCATCACAAACCAAGGATAAACTGGTTTCATCGGAGGTCAAGGGCATCGTTGAGTCCTCGACAGCCGAAAAATTGCAGGATTTCCTGATGGAATTTCCGGCAGATGCGAAAAATATTGTCGCCAAGATCATCGATGCCGCGCGCGCCCGGGAAGCTGCACGCAAGGCGCGCGAGCTGACACGCCGAAAGGGTGCACTGGATCTGGCAGGTCTTCCCGGTAAACTGGCCGATTGCCAGGAAAAAGATCCGGCATTATCAGAATTATTCCTCGTCGAGGGTGATTCCGCCGGGGGTTCGGCCAAACAGGGCAGGGACCGGAAATACCAGGCGATTCTGCCGCTCAAAGGTAAGATTCTGAATGTAGAAAAGGCCCGTTTTGACAAGATGTTATCCTCCGCCGAAGTCGGTACCCTGATTACCGCATTGGGCTGCGGCATAGGCCGGGAAGAGTTCAATCCGGAAAAATTACGTTATCACCGTATTATTATCATGACCGATGCGGATGTGGACGGCTCGCATATCCGTACGTTGTTATTGACCTTTTTCTATCGCCAGATGCATGAGCTGATCGAAAGGGGCCATGTCTATATTGCCCAACCTCCATTATATAAGGTGAAGAAGGGCAAACAGGAGTATTACGTCAAGGACGATGCAGAGCTGAATAGCTATTTACTTACTTTATCTATGGAAAATGCATCATTGTATGTCAATGCCAATGCACCCGCAATTACCGGTATACAGCTGGAAAGTCTGGCCAATGATTATGTGCGCGTCATGAGTACCATCGATCGCCTGTCCAGGCGTATCGATCCATATATCCAAGAAAAGCTTATATATATTAAGGAAATTAATAAGGAAGACATGCATAACCGCGAGCAGTTACAGGAATGGTGTCAGGAACTGCAGGCAAGGATGAATGATGATCAGCGTGCATCGATCCGATATGAAGTCAGGCTGGATGATGTTGAGGAGAGCGATGCGTTCAATGTGACCGTTATCAAGCATATTCACGGTATCAGTAGCATACAGTCTATTCATAGCGAATTTTTTGAATCAGCCGAATATAAAACGATGGTCGACCTGGGCAAAAAACTGGATGGCCTGCTCGATAGCGGTGCCTATGTGCAGCGTGGTGAACGTAAAGTGGAAATCAGTAGTTTCAAGGAAGCGATGAACTGGCTGATGGATGAGGCGAAGCGAGGCATGAATGTTCAACGTTATAAAGGACTCGGCGAAATGAACCCCGATCAATTGTATGAAACCACGCTGAACATGGACACGCGACGATTATTGCAGGTCAAGATTGAGGATGTCGTCGCAGCCGACGAGGTGTTTACGACACTGATGGGTGATCACGTCGAACCACGGCGAGATTTTATCGAGCGCAATGCGTTGGCCGTAGCCAACCTTGATGTATAGGCACAATCAGTGCCAATGCCCAGAACCTTGTTGATAAACCGCTGCGACAGTTTGACCTGGTAACAGAACATGGATACATCCGCCCTATCGAATGTTTATATCGCCGCGGCGGCGGCGATTATCTTTTACATAATCGCTATCGTCATGGCGATGATGACTTCCCGACAGATCAGCACTAGCGATGCACAAAAACCTTCGTTGATGCAATGCCTGTTGCGTGGAGAATCGCTGACCCCGAAGGGCATGAACTACCGTATTTTCGTTTTTATAGCGCTGATGTTCGCGATCATGAACACATTGGCTACAGCGTTTATTTTCATTGCATCACAAACGCAAGCCTGAAGCATTTAACGACGTGTATTGATGACGCGCTTACTTGTTATCGGTTATGTCTGGCCGGAACCCGGCTCATCCGCAGCCGGGAACCGGATGATGCAATTATTGCAGCTGTTCGTGCAACAGCGATGGCAAATTATTTTCGCCAGCCCCGCCGCTGCCAGTGAGCATATTGCAGACATCGAATCATTGGGTATCAGGCGGCAACGGATCGAACTGAACAACAGCAGCTTCGATACCTTTATCAGTGAATATCAGCCTGACATCGTCGTGTTTGATCGCTTCATGATGGAAGAGCAATTTGGCTGGCGTGTAGAACAACATTGCCCACAGGCTTTGCGGATTCTCGAATCAGTAGACCTGCATTGCCTGCGCCATGCACGCCAGCAGGCGAACAGGCAACAGCGCGAACTTTGCCAACAGGATTATTACAGCGATATCGCCAAGCGCGAGATAGCCAGTATCTACCGCTGTGATCTTAGCCTGATTATTTCCACGGCGGAAATGGACCTGCTACAGCAAGTCTTTCGCGTTGAGCGCGAATTACTCCATTATGTACCATTCATGCTTGATCCCGTCACTGCCGCAAGCGCCGCTGACGAGCTACGCGGATTTAAACAACGCGAGCATTTTATTTTTATCGGTAACTTCCACCACGCACCGAACTGGGATGCCGTGCGCTATCTGAAACAGGATATCTGGCCCGGGATCCGCAAGCAATTGCCCCAGGCCCAACTACAGATATATGGATCCTATACACCACAAAAGGCCAGGCAACTGCATAACAGTGCAGAAGGATTTATTATTGCGGGTCGCGCAAAAGATGCCGGACAAGTTATGCAACAGGCCAGGGTATGCCTGGCGCCATTGCGCTTCGGTGCCGGTCTGAAGGGCAAGCTGATCGATGCAATGCAATCCGGAACGCCCAGTGTCACGAGCACTATCGGTGCCGAAGGCATGCATGCAGACATGCCATGGAACGGCGCGATCGAGGACGATGCTGATGCATTCGTGGATGTGGCAGTGCAGCTATATCAACAGGAAGATGACTGGCAGACGGCTCAACAAAACGGCTTTAAAATCATCAACCGCCTTTATAATAAAATTGAATTGGGACAGGAACTGCTGCAAATCATCGCAACTATCGGTAAAGACCTGGAACAACACCGACTGAATAATTTTACTGGTGCCATGCTCGTACATCATACGATGCAGAGTTCAAAGTATATGTCGCGATGGATTGAAGCTAAAAACAGATTGAAATGATTTAATGCCTCACAGATAGTGAGTATGAAGATCTCTTTTATAGGATTTTATTCTGAAAACAAAGAGCTCTGCTATTAATTTTCAATTATTACACCATGGTAGAGCGGTTTAACTCAAAGATTGAGGATACTGTGATTACACTGAAGTCCATAATTGATTGGTTTAAAGGGAATAAATATGAATTATTGCCAATAGACTTTGATGTGAAAAGGCTCGATGATGATAATTCATTCCAGATAGAGATACACAATGACGAGAAAACCGAAATGAAATTTGTTGTTATTGTGTTGGAAAAATATTTAGGATTATCGAAAAAAGATGCAATTAATATAATGTTAGAGATCCATACGAAGGGAAAAACTATAATTACGGGCTATGATAAAAATACAGCCAACAGGCTGGTGAGTCATATTGAATCTATGGCAAAAATAAATAGTTTCCCTCTTGTGTGTAATGTACAAAAGACATATCAAGATATTTAAGCTGTCAAATTGTTGATCACCCGGAAACCAGAATCACGATATTGAAGTTAGTTTCTGACTATTTAAAATGGCTGCTTGATCCGGAACATGCTTCCGACAACGACAGCAGTAGTCAAAATCAGGACAGACTTAGGCAAGTTATGTATTTTGGATAAATATTGAGATTTTTTCCAGGCCGCTGACAGATATTAGTCAAGGCAGAATACTAAAGTTCTGTGCTGCCTTGCCGCCATACTATGTGGGCATATATTAAGCATATGTTAAATACAAGCTATTTGGTGTGAATTATGTATCATGGCACAAGACAATGTAGCAGATTTTTATCAATTATCGCGGTGTTACTATTGTCTGGCCTGTCAACACAGAGCGCTTTTTCATCAAATGATAGCATCAAGATGGCTATTATTTCGCTGGCGCCACCTGCCAAAATTTATAGACAATGGCAGGAGTTTGCAGATTACCTGTCTAGTAAAACAGGCCGGGAAGTAAAAATTATTGTTCCACGAGGCTTCAAGAAAATAAAATCGGCGGTTGAGGATAAGACAGTCGATATTTTTTATGTCAATTCGCATATATTCTACAAGTTAACAGAGGCACAAAAGGCCGAACCACTTGCACAGATGATGAATCTGGATGGCAGCATATACAGTAATAGTGTTATGTTTGTGCGCAAGGACAGCGGAATTGATTCCTTACAACAACTCAAGGGTGAAAAAATTGCGTTTGTTGCTCCGATGGGTGCGGGTGGTTATCTTGCACCAAGGGCAGCATTCTATGACGCCGGAATACAAACAAAAGTAGATACTGAAGAGAAATTCACCAAAAACCTGACTTCATCTGTCCATAAGGTATTACTGGGAGATGTCAAAGCGGGCACAATGTGTGGCCTGAACTACAAATTAATGAGTGAACGCATCAAGACGGGCGACCTGAAAATCATTGCATCGAGTGCTGACTATCCTGAAAATGTATTTGGTATTCGTGCGGATTTGCCAGCAGCATTAAAAAAGCAGATCTCTGAAGTCATGATTGGTATGGATAAGGATATAAACGGCAGAAAGATTCTTGACGGAATGAAGGGCATGAAAATAAAGAAATTCGTAAAATATGATCCTGAAACAGAACACACTACCAGAGCATTGCGTAAAAGCGCAGATTTCAAATAAATAAAGTTTGTAGACATCGAGATCCTGTGGGTTTGAATGAATTAATTATTATACTTGATATACGCAGTAGCGGTATTGTCACGTAAATTTATAATTTTCACTGCTAACTCATATTAAAGACTTTTCAATGAGACTTAGCCTGAATACACGTATGGTCATCAGCCTGTTAGCACTCGTGCTAACGGGCTTTATTGTGCTTGCCATTGTATTACTGACTAATGCGAAATCGCGTATCGATCAGTTTCTGGAAACCCAGGCCGTCTACCAGGTACAAACCCTGGCTCAGGCCAGCCTCGATGGCCTGGTATCAGAAGATTATGAATTACTTGAGAGTTGGGTAAACTCATCGATCCCTTCCGATAATTATGCCTATGCAGCCCTGGTAAGATCCAATGGTCAGGTTATGTCGCATACTGATCCTAATTATATAGGGAAAAATATTACAACAATAACAGGTGTTAGTAAGCATGTGTCGCGCATATCGGAATATCAACAGCGACCGGTCAAGGAAATAATTAGCCCGGCAAAGATTGGTGGACAAGTTCTGGCAAATGCCCATGTGGCCTATTACATGGACGCTGGAGAATTTATTAACAGAGATACAGCCGTTGAGATACTGATTATTCTTACGGTCATTTTTACTGTTATTCTGATCGCTGGTTATATGCTTATGCGAGGTATAACCGGACCGATAGAAATATTACGCCAGATTATTTCAAAGTCGTCACTTGATAAATCAGTCAACATTGACCAGAAAATAATTAATCGTGCGGATGAAGTCGGTGATCTTGCACGTGCGTTCGAGGATACTTCAGAAAGATTGGTCCATTAACCAATAAGGCGATAGTCGAGACATCCAATGATGGCATTATTGTTATTAATGAAAAAGGGATTGTTGAATCAATTAACTCTGCCGCAGAAAATATTTTTGGTTATACGCCTGCAGAAGTAGTTGGGCATAATGTATCCATGCTGATGCCGGAACCCTATGCACATGAACATGACGGTTATATAGAAAAATATCATCAAACCGGTAAAGCATCGATTATAGGTAAAAGAAGAGAGCTTGCAGCTAAACGCAAGGACGGAAAAATTATACCTATTGAACTGGGTATCGGTGAAATAGTATATGAAGGAAAGGCGCGTTATGCAGGGACTGTGCGTGATATTACAGATCGTAAGGAGTATGAGAATGCCCTTGTTGAAGCGAGGGATGCATCAGATAGAGGAAACCGTACAAAAACACGATTCCTGGCCACAATGAGTCATGAATTACGAACCCCCATGAACGCAATTATGGGTGCAATGGGGCTGTTGAAAGATGTGGATATACCAGAAGAGGAGAAGAATTTCCTGGTATGTGCTGAAAAAGCTGCGGGTGAGTTGCTTGAGCTAATAGATAATGTCCTTGACTTTACCGATCTTGAATCTGGTAGTGTAGCGCTGGATTTAAGTGGTTTTAATCTACTGGAAATGCTGGAGACGATTCATACGAAATATAACGATGTATTGGCCGATATGCCGGTCAGTCTGGATCTGGAAATTGCAGACGGCATACCCGATTTATTAATCGGTGATTTTCGACGTATTAATAATGTCCTGGAAAAACTCGTTCAAAATGCCATCAAATTCACTTCTGAAGGCAGCATTGTATTACGTGTCATAACGGAAGGCATGTCGAATAACAAGATAAATCTGAAATTCGAGGTATGTGATACAGGCATAGGAATAGACGAGCAGGATCAACAAAGCATATTCGACAGTTTTACCCAGGCAGATGATTCATACACCAGACGCTTCGGTGGAACAGGTATCGGGCTTAGTATATGCAAGGCGTTGGTTCAGGTAATGGGGGGCGAGATTGGTGTTGAATCCGAAGCGGAAAAAGGCAGCAGGTTCTGGTTTACTCTTTCACTGGATGTAATAAATATGCAAGCGCCTGCAAATACAAAAGCAGCGGAGCCAGTTGTCGAAATAGACAGGCCAGGTCAAAGTGCCCGACTGCTGGTTGTCGAGGATGACATCAGTAATCAACGCATAGTTCAGGCCATGCTGAACAGGCTGGGATTTTATTCGGATATCGCCGAAAATGGCAGAGTTGCGCTGCAAAAACTTGAACAGTCTGACTATGATCTCATATTAATGGATTGCCAAATGCCGGTCATGGATGGATTGGAAGCGACCAGGAAAATCAGACAATTAGAAACAAACAGGGAGCATATACCAATCATTGCTGTCACTGCGAACTCGATGGAGGGTGACAAGGAAAAATGCCTTGAGGCCGGTATGGATGACTATGTCAGTAAACCCATTGATATGCAATGTCAGTAAACCCATTGATATGCAATTACTCAAAACCGCTATAGTAGACTGGTTAAAATAAACACTAGCTGCTATGCAATCAAACCATTATTGTGACTAAAACGAAAAAAGCGGACATTCACAGCAACGGATCTGACAGGCCGGAGTCGACCCAAAGCAGGCGGATAAGCATAGCGCCATCCCCAATGTCATTCCCGCGCAGGCGGGAATCCAGAAAGGACTAAGAATGGAAAGGATACCATACGCAATTATTTAGCGACAACGATCGTCGTTGCCTGGGGAAGGAAATCTAAAAGAGTTTTTACTCTGACCCCAAATGTTCCAAATGTTCCCAGGTTTTTGCGCCGCGGCGATCTGTTAACGTGTATAGATCAGCTATAAAGAATATTGATCTGGATGCGAGACTCAACAGATTGTTTCACTGCGACCGCTTTGTATCCCCAAACGCATGGCCTGTTAGTTCGCAATGACAATGCTTATGAAAGGACGCTTCAGACCGGTTTCTGCCTGTTAAACAAATATTCCTGAAAGACCGCTATAGGGTGTATGAGACCTTCATCTCCAGACAATATTGTCTGGACAAGTGTTAATCTATTTTGCAATGTGTCAGGTTGGGTCTGAGCTACTACAGCTAATTGTTATTAGCCTACCTTTAAAATCGCAATTTCATGCGCATCCAATGGAACATGTACAAATGCCCTTCCGGTTGGTGTTTGCTCAACGGTATAGGTCTGATCAGGTTTGAGCAGGTTGCGCAAACGTTGAGCCGGGCCGCTCAGATAGTGATCCACCGTGATGTAGTCCTGTCGGTTGGTGTCCTGTAAATTCAGTAACACGATCACTTCATCGGTATCGAGAATTCGTGACCAGGCCAGCGTGCATTGACCACTGGCCGGAAAATAGAAATGTTCGGCGTCTACGGAAATCTCGCGGAAATATTGACGACCATAACGCAGTGCAGGTTGTTGTGCGCGTATACTGCATATAGCGCTATTGAAAAATTGCATGCCGGTCGTATTGAATGCACCCCATTGTCCGCCAAACATGCATTCGCGAACATAACTGTCATTGTCGCCACCACCGTTAAATCCCTGCTCGGTGCCGTAATAAATACAGGGTATGCCCTGACTGGTCAGTAAATAGCCTATACCCAGTATCGCCTGTTGCGGATAGGGATTGTTATGCAGGAAACGCCGATACGGGTGTGCCATCTGGTCATGGTTATCGATAAACGTGACAAAATAGCGCCCGGCTTCACCATGATCTGCATACTGGTGACGCAGGTGTTCATAACGTCGGCGTAAAACTTCGGGACTGTTAAATCCCTTGATGACATCCTCGAGCACGAAATACAGCGGGAAATCCAGCGCCGCATCGAGCGATGGAAAACGTTCATTGGTATTTTCGATGCGACTGTTGCGACCGAGATATTTCTGGATCGTAGCATCGTTATCGACGATCTCGCCAAACATGAAGAAATTATGCTTGCCATAGCGCTGCGCATATTCGCGCATCGCATTACAGAATATGGCCACGGATGAACTTTCCATATGCTTGACCGTATCGATACGAAAACCGTCAATATCGGCACTGACTATCCAGGATTTATAGGCCTTGATCAGGGTGTCGAGTACCCTGGGCTGGTTTATATCGAGTTCCTTGAGGCTGAAAAAATCGCCGTCCTGTGCTTCACGCTCATCATACCAGTTGCGGATTTCGCCCATGCGTTTGAAGGTTTCCGGGTCCTGCAGTTCTTCGGGCCAGATGCCGTCGACACGTTGCAGGCCCGGGGTCGGGTCCTGCTCACGCCAGAAACCAAACGGGTAACGTTGTCCCTGATGATAATAATAGGGATGTCCACCAGCATAGGCAAAGACATCGCCACTGTGGTTGAAGATAATGTCCTGGATCACATACATGCCACGTTCATGGGCTTCATGGGTCAGTTCCTGCAGATCGGCCAGATTACCGAAGCGCGGATCGATATCGAGAAAATCCTGTACCCCATAGCCATGATAACTGTCATCCTTGTCGAGTCGGTTCTTGAAAATCGGGCTCAACCAGATGGTCGTGCAGCCGAGTTCGTGTAGGTAATCGAGACGCCGCGTGATGCCCTTGATCGTGCCACCCTGGAAACGTTTGCCTTCAACGGCGTTCCTGCCATTACCATTGCTGTGGATGTTGTAGGGTGGATGGTCCAGGTTGTCGTCAAAACGATCGACGAGTAAAAAATAGATGACCTGATCGCGCCAGTCCAGCGGAGACGGATGGAGTGTGTGGCGTGGTTGAAAATCCAGTTCGGTAACGGAATGCGGTCTGGTCGTCATGAAGGCGCTCCTATATCCATGCATGCAATGAAGGGTTCTGCTGACAAGCATAGATCAAAAACGCTCTAATTCAACGGCCATCAACATATGCGCGTGAGTTGCAGGAATTAAGGTGGCAGATGATAAGTACAAATGGATTGTAGTTAGGTATAATTATTAAAAACCCTATAACTGTTATACCTTTCCGTGATCAAGTGTCAAAACAGACATAGCGCTTAGATGACGGGGCTGTAATAATGCGTACCAATTTCTGAACAGAGTAAAATGAATCATGTTAATAGTTATATCGCCGGCAAAAAAACTCGACTATGAGAGTGAACTGAAAGTAAAGACCTATACCGTTCCTGACTACCTGGATGACTCGCAGCTATTGATCAATCGCATGCGTGACTTCTCGGCCCTGGATATTTCAGAACTGATGCACGTCAGCAGCAAGATTGCCGAATTGAATTTTGACCGCTATGAGGTGTGGACACCCGAGTTTACGCCGGACAATGCCAGGCAGGCCATTTTTGCCTTCAAGGGCGATGTCTACACGGGTCTCGATGCCGATACACTGAAAAAAGCCGATCTTGATTTTGCCCAAAAGCATCTGCGCATCCTGTCCGGTCTGTATGGATTGTTGAGACCAATGGATTTGATGCAGGCCTATCGCCTGGAGATGGGGACCAAACTGGAAAATGTACGTGGCAAGAATCTGTATGAATTCTGGGGTATGAAGATTACCGATGGCCTTAATGCACAGTTGAAAAAGATTAAATCCACGACACTGGTGAACCTTGCTTCCAACGAGTATTTCAAATCAGTAAAGGCGAAGGAAATAAATGGCGACATCATCACACCGTCTTTCAAGGAATACAAGAACGGTGATTACAAGATGATCGGTATCTATGCTAAAAAAGCACGCGGTCTGTTGAGTCGCTATATCATCCAGAACCGCTTATCCGATGTGGAAGACATCAAGGCCTTTGATGAGGATGGCTATAAGCTCAACAAAAAATTGTCGAAAGGCAACAACCTCGTATTTACGCGCAGGCAATAAGCTGAGTAGTGTAGATTGTATGTTCCAATAGGTATTATCAGCCTGGTGAATGTACATTACTGAATGTTTCCTGCGAGAAGATTGGTCTTCAATAGCAGGGTTATACAACAATGGACTGCAGTCATACCTGTAGCAGACAGTAATCTATTTGTTTGCGGATCTGATTACGAGCTGTTTACTGAGTGCCTGTTAATCATTTGTGTACTGGGTATCTTCAATAGAGGTATACCGCACCAGCAGCAGTGGCTGCATTATCTCCCTGACCGGGCGTAGTGTTGTTCACTCCAGTCGCTGCACTGTCTTCAAATTGTACACTGACAGCAAGCGTGTCGCCGTCACGACTCAATGCAGGGATACCAAAGGAATCATCCGCGTCCGTATTGGAAGCCTTCACGTAGGCCTGTTGTGTCCAGGTCGAAACGGATCGGGTAAATACATAAACGCCACCTGCACTACTTGCAGAGTTGTCTACCTGGCCGGGTGAGGTGTTATTGATCCCAGTCGCCGCACTGTCTTCACTCATTGCGCCCACCGCCAGCGTATTACCATCACCGCTCAATACAGGAAGACTAAAGGAATCACCAGCACCTGTGTTGGAAGCCTTCACGTAGGCCTGTTGTGTCCAGGTTGTGTCTGATCGCGTGTACACATAAACAGCACCTGCATCGAGGGCTGAATTATCACCCTGACCCGGTACGGTGTTGTTCACGCCGGTCGCCGCACTGTCTTCAAAATATGCCCCCACAGCCAGCGTATTGCCGTCTCCACTCAATGTAACCGAAATACCAAAGTTATCGTTAGCTTCAGTATTGGAGGCCTTTATATAGCCTGTAGCTGCGATACTGTCTATTAGTGCAAGGGTCTGGTTGTTTGAACCAACACATGTGGTCGCCGCTGCATCACAGGCTTCCACAATATATTGTGCGGAAACCCAGTCTGTTTTGTGTACAGGTATGACCAGGCTATGACTTGTAGCAGTGATATTGCTGGCGCTTGGGATTACCGTGAAACCCGATGCGCCATCGGGATTCTCTAGAATTCTATAGTGGTCCGCACCTGCAACCGCAGGCCATGTAAACCTGATTTGCTTCAAGTCGAATGTCAGTGTCGGCACGGGCGCACTCAGGCCCGTTGCCGGGGTACTGCTTCCGCCAGAGCAGCCTGAAAGTAGAGATGACAGCACCATGAAGAAAAAAAGGCAAATCAAATAAAAGATATGTGTCCTATGGTCAGAAATACAGAGCTTGCTGTGTATAGTCATAATCGTCCCAATAATTAAATGTTATATCCTGAAATTCCGTTTACAAGGGCACATAAGAAAACGGTAATATTAGCGCTATTTTTTCGGTGATAATTTGAGCATATATAGTTTGGTGTAGTCAACGCTGCAATCACTTTCCTAAACAGTTTCTTGAAAGCTTTATACTATCAAATTACTCATAACACTTTAGTTTCTCGATAACTGAAAATAGCATTCAACACAATGTGATGATGTCTTTCACAGTGCTTTGTATAACAGTGTGAATGAATTACAGGTCTATCATGAAATAACATGATTCGATATGAAGCAATGCAATCAAGTTTTAAGAATATTGAATTGTATTTTAGCAGAGCGTGTTTATACTCATACTTACACAATCAAGTCCTAATTAATAAAGATTGAATTTATGTAAGTTCACGACACGATAATGATGCACTCGTTGACATGCAAGTACTCGAATATATTTGCGCCCTTTTGATTTATTAATCTGCCGGAAAAATATTCCTGATCCAATTACGTAAATGTTGATCACAAAATACTTATGCTAACAAAACAGAATATTATCACGGTAATGATTTTAGCCGTTGTATTGGCCAGTAATTCGCAAGCACGCAGCTTCAGGGGTGAAGGCAGTGATCTGATGATGGGTATTGGCGCCAATGCGATAGCAAAGAGCGGTGCGGTGGCTGCCAGCTCCAGGGACATCTATTCCATGTACTGGAATCCCGCCGGGCTTGCCGAGATGTCACAGAACCAGGTCACGCTGTCCGGTCAGCTGGATGCGCAACTCGCCGGGATCAATTTTGCAGCAATGGCGTTTAATAATGAATGGTTGCGCTTTGGGCGCTATCAGTTCGCGATAGGGTTGTCACGCCAGACACGCCTGCATGTCAAGGCCAGCGGTGCCTATGGGCCTGATGATTTTGAGAGTATCTTCCTGCGCTACGCCCTGCCCGGCCTGCCTGATGATTTTGATGGGGATATCGAATCGAAGACACGTGATACGCGCATCACTGTTGCGCTCAGCCCAACAGATGCGCGCTGGAGCCTCGGTATCAATATCGGGCAAATACATTGCAAAACCAGTTTCTGCGGTGTGTTTGCAACGGATCCGGGAAATTATACCGTTGCATCGACCGATGCCAGGGCCACAACCGTAGGCATCGGCGGCAAATATCAGGTCAGTGATAATCTCACATTGGGCCTGAATATCAAGGACATCGATACCCGCCTGGATGTAGAGACGATTGTGACCGACCAGAACGGCACAACAATCGAGCGCTTCACGACCGGCTTCCCGCGCAGCATCACCGTCGCAGCATTATGGAAACATGGATTTGATCGGGACATAACACTTGAATATGAAAATGTCAGTGGTAATTACGGTAGCTCCAGTGTCGATTTTCAGATTATCAGAGGGGGCTATGAATTGCGCCAGGATCAATGGTCGTACCGGGCCGGTATCCTGATACCGCTGGTGATTGAAAGTGATTCAGTTCAGGACATCAAGAGTGATCTGCCTGCACCGTTTCTGCTCAGCGTGGGTCTGGGCTGGCAATCAAATTATAGCTCAATCGATTTCGCTCTCTATCCGCACCCATTAACCAGTTACTCCAACAGCAAGATCAGCTTGTCAGCCGATCTGTCTATAACGTACAGATTCTGATATGTAGTGGCCCTTGAGTTTATTCAAAATAGCACGATATAGCGGGAACTGCTTTTTGTGGATAGTGTTGTGTAAACGCGATCTGTTGCTCGGATGAAAAGGCGCAGAAGTCGCTGTATTTATGTCAGCGCTGCCCGGGATAGTGTAGCAGGATTTGAATTGATGTCAGAATGAAATAAAAAACCAGAACAGGGAAATAATGATGGCCCTGTTGAGAAAAGGCTGCTGGCCCGGGAAGAATCCCGGGCACTGCAGTTGCTATTTATGCAGCACTGTCTGCATCATCACGGAGATGATAATCGATAGCAAGTTGCACTTCATTACGTGAACCGAGGATAACCGGAACACGCTGATGCAGATCGCTGGGCTGGATATCCATGATACGTTCACGGCCCGTGCTGCTCATACCGCCGGCCTGTTCGATGATCATAGACATCGGATTGGCTTCGTACATCAGGCGCAGTTTACCGTCCAGTCCCTTGGCCTTCATCTTGCTGTCGACAGGATACATAAAGACACCGCCACGGGTCAGGATGCGGTGTACTTCTGCTACCATGGATGCAATCCAGCGCATGTTGAAATCGCGTCCACGGGGGCCTTCGCTACCTTCCAGACATTCTTCTATATAACGTTTCAGTGGTGTTTCCCAGAAACGCATATTCGATGCATTGACGGCAAACTCCTGGGTATCTTCCGGAATAGTCATGGAACCGTGGGTCAGGATGAATTCACCGATGTTCTGGTCAAGGGTAAAGCCATTCACGCCGTTGCCCGTCGTCAGTACCATCATCGTCGAGGGCCCATACAGTGCGTAACCCGCACATACCTGCTCGCTACCCGGCTGCAGGAAATCCTCGGCAGTCGGCTCTTCAACACCATCCGGGCAGCGCAGGATGGAAAAGATAGTACCCACAGAAACATTAACGTCGATGTTGGAAGAACCATCCAGTGGATCGAAAACGAGCAGGTATTTGCCACGTGGGTATTGTGTAGGGATCTGGTACACATCCTCCATTTCCTCGGAGGCCATGCCGGCGACATGCCCGGACCATTCATTGGATTTCAGAAAGATCTCGTTACTGATGATATCCAGTTTTTTCTGTGTTTCACCCTGGATGTTTTCACTCTCGGCACTACCCAGTACATCGATAAGTGCGCCGTGATTCACGGCATTTGAGATGACCTTGCACGCGGTAACGACGTCGTTCAACAGGGATGTAAAATCACCTGTTGCGCTAGCAATATGCCGCTGTTCTTCTATTATAAATTGGGTAATGGTAGTTCCATTATGCATGATTGTGCCGCTCCACTGTCGCAAAAACTTGTAAGTAATTGATATATCACTTATATCAACACTCTGTGAAAAAGGATATTAGTATATGATAATACACGGATATACCTGCGCAGGCAACCACGGATGTATAATATTATTTAACATAATACGTCGTTACGCTGGCTGGCTATACATGTCACGACGGGTATTAATAGCAATATGGATGGTCAGATGCTGCTTCGAGCCCGCAATCCTTGATATGGAGGTCCAGGTTGTGCAGCGTGTTTAACGCCCGCCAATCTCGGTCATCTTGTGCTCGATCCAGGACTCGACTTCGTTGAGAATGTCACTGGCACTCCTGCCCCGGGTTTCAATCGGCTCGCCTATAGCGACCGTAATGGTACCGGGGTGTTTGAAGAACTGCCCTTTTGGCCAGAAATAACCGGCATTATGGGCAATCGGGATAACCCGGTGGCCGCTCTTTGCGGCCAGTAATGCTCCACCGGGGCGGTAGTTGGTTTGTTCTCCGGCCATGGTGCGTGTGCCCTCCGGAAAAATCATAACGCTAATGCCTGAATCGAGACGTTTAATACCCTGCTCGATCAGTTGTTTCAGCGCCTGTTTACCCAGCTTGCGATTAATGGCAATCGGATTGAGCATGGCAACGCCCCAGCCAAAGATAGGAATCCATAACAGTTCCCGTTTCAGTACCCACACCATCGGTGGCATAAACAGTTGGTAGGTTATGGTCTCCCAGGTGGATTGATGCTTGCTCATAAATATGACGGATTCGTCGGGGATGTTATCCATGCCCTGTACTGTATAGGAGAGTCCGCAGGTAACCTTTAGCCACCACAGATTGAACAATGGCCAGCCCTTGGAAATGATATAACGCACGCGAAACGGGAAAATGAAGGAAATAGTCAATATTGATGTGACAACAATCGTGGACAGATAAAATCCGAGCCAGAATAAAACCGTTCTCAAGGTGGGCATGCTACGATCCTGTCTGGGCTCCGGTTAACAGTTGCGCGGTATATTCCGAGAGGTTGTTATATACAGGGATGCCGTCCAATCCACTGGCATGTGACAGAGTGTCCTCGCCGTAACCGCTACGCACCAGTATCGGTGCAGCATTAACTTCCCGCGCCGCCTGTACATCAGCGATTGAATCACCGACGAAAGGAATATTAAGCAATGAAATATTCAGGCGAATTTGTAAGTCCAACAACAGACCCGCACGCGGTATGCGGCAATCACAATTATCCTCTACCCGATGCGGACAAAAAAGTATCGATTCAATAGTACCACCAAGTACGTTCAGCTGCTGATGCATTTTCTCATGGATCGAATTAAGGGTCCGGATATCTAATTCTCCATCACCAATACCAGGCTGATTGGTGATAACGACAATACGATAACCAGCACGGCTAAGCTGGGCGATGGCCTCCAGGCTTCCTTTTATCGGTATCCATTCTTGCGGAGACTTTATACAGCTATTGGCAGGCTGGTTGATAACGCCGTCCCTGCCTAGAAGAATCAGTTTCATAATGCTGGACGCTAATCCCTGAACTCTGAAACGCGAATACGGCCATTGACCATTTTTGCATCGCGCTTCATGATCTTGTTCATCTTGTCCCAGAATGCCTGGCGCAGATCAAAGTCTGCAGCAATCGCTGTGCCGACCAGCAGAATGAACAGGTCAGCGCATTCCTCTGCCAATGCCTCATTGGCCTTGCCTTTGGTAACACATGCCGATATCTCACCCAGCTCTTCAGCCATCAGTGCAATTCGGTATGTAAGTTCCTCACCGCCGGTGTTTTTGAAGTCATGTTTGTCATGAAAGGCTTGCACACAAGCGAGCATGTCGGTATATGAATCAGGATCCAGATCAGTAGTACTCATAGCTTCACCCTATTGCAAACGTGAAAGGTCGGCAACACGCAGAAACAGATTACGTATGACATTTAACATAGCGAGCCTGTTGGTGCGTAAGCCTTCATCATCGCTCATGACCATGACCTGGTCAAAGAAATCATCAACAGGTTGACGTAGTCCCGCCAGTTGGGTCATTGCCGCCTCATATTCCTGCTGCTCAAACAGTGGTTCAAGTACAGGAATCAATTCCTCAATATTGCCTGCCAGTGCTTTTTCGGCATCGTCAGTTAGCACAAACAGATTCCATTTATCTGGTAGCTCCTGCTGTGCTTTCTTAAGTATATTGGAGATGCGTTTATTTGCCGCAGCCAGGCTCTCTGCTTCTGGTAATTTACGGAACTCTGCCAGTGCCCGCAAGCGTTTATCGGCATGTTGTAAATTGCCAGGTTTCAGGCAGAGCACCGCATCGATCTCATCGCGTGCGTAACCATGAGTGCTATAATAGACCTGTAAGCGGGTAGCTATAAAGTCATAGACATGTGCCGTGGTATCTTCAATGTGGATAGGTACACGTTGATAGGTGTAATTCTTGATCGCATTCTTGATAATCAGATCAAGTTCAATATCCAGATCCTGCTCGATGAGGATTCGCAGCACGCCCAGTGCCGCACGGCGTAGTGCAAACGGATCCTTGTCGCCACTGGGAGCCTGGCCAATGGCAAAGATCCCGACCAGTGTGTCAATTTTGTCTGCCAGTGACGTGCAGATACCGGACTGTGTTTGTGGCAGCTCATCGCCCGAGAAGCGTGGCATGTAATGTTCATCAATGGCCTGGGTAACTTCGTTATCTTCACCATCGAAGCGGGCATAGTATCGCCCCATTATGCCCTGCAGTTCAGGAAACTCACCGACCATATCAGTCATCAGGTCAGCCTTGCACAAGCTCGCCGCACGTTGTGGGTTTTTTTCATCCCAGCCAACACTACTGGCGATGTATGCGGATAATTCGCTGATACGTACGACCTTATCGAATACACTGCCGAGCTTGCTCTGAAAGACAACGGTTTTAAGGCGCTCATTATGCTCGGACAAAGTGACTTTTTTATCCTGTTCCCAAAAGAATTCCGCATCGGACAGACGTGGACGGATGACACGTTCATTGCCCTCACGTACCTTGTCAGGATCCTTGCTGACGATATTGCTGATGGTAATAAAGTGGGGCAACAGTTTTCCCTGCTCATCGACAACATGAAAATATTTTTGATGGCCCTTCATCGCCGAAATCAGTGCCTCGGATGGAACATCAAGAAAGCGTTGATCGAAATTACCGAGAACGGCCTGAGGCCATTCAACCATCGATGTCACTTCATCAAGTAGGGCTTCATCGATGATTGCGTTGCCTTTGACCTGCTTGGCAATCTCGAGTACCTGGCCACGAATAGCTTCACGACGTGTATCGAAATCGGCGATGACATGGGCCTCGGTTTCCAGCATCGGTGCATATGCTGCGGGTTCGCCAATGTAGACGGCCTGGGGGTGGTGAAAACGATGTCCTCGTGTTTCGCGTCCGCTTTTGACACCGAGTATTTTTGCGTCAATGACTTCGTCGCCAAACAGTAACACGACCCAGTGTACCGGGCGTACAAATTGTTCCTTGAGGCTACCCCAACGCATGCGTTTCGGGATCGGTAATGCATCCAGTGCGCTGGTGACGATAGCGGCTATCAGTTTTGTAGCGGCTTCACCTTTTTGCGTAGTACTATAGGCAAGCCAGCTGCCCTTGTCGGTCTCTATTTTATCGAGCTGGTCGACCTCGACGCCGCAACTACGGGCGAATCCGCTGGCCGCCTTGGTAGGACAGCCTTCTTCATCAAATGCCGCAGTCAGTGCAGGGCCGCGTCGTTCCACTTGCTTGTCCTGCTGCTTGTCCTGCAACGCGCTGACCAGCAGGGCTAGTCGTCGAGGTGATGCATATTGCTGAATACCGCCATGGCTCAGCTCGACGGATTTGAGTCCCTCGAGGACTGCATCGTGAAAGGCGCGGGACAATTTTTTCAGTGCCTTCGGTGGCAGTTCCTCGGTACCGATTTCTATCAGGAGATCGCGGGTATCCATCAGGCGGCCCCCTCCTTGTTCTTCAGCATCGGGAAGCCCAGGGCCTCGCGGCTACCGTAATATTTTTCGGCAACGGCGCGTGACAGTGCGCGGATACGACCGATGAAGCGTGCGCGTTCGGTCACCGAGATGGCGTGGCGGGCATCGAGCAGGTTAAAGGTATGCGAGGCCTTCATCATCATCTCATAGGCGGGTAACGGCAGGTCGTTTTCGATCAGTTTGTTACTTTCACGTTCGCAAGTATCAAACCACGTGAACAGGCTTTCCACATCGGCATGCTCGAAGTTATAGGCCGACATCTCGACCTCGTTCTGATGAAACACATCACCATAAGTGACGACACCATTCGGGCCGTGTGTCCAGACCAGATCGAAGACACTTTTTACGCCCTGCAGATACATCGCAATGCGCTCCAGTCCATAGGTGATCTCGCCGGTTACCGGCTCACAGTCGAGCGAACCAACCTGCTGGAAGTAGGTAAACTGTGTCACTTCCATACCGTTCAGCCAGACTTCCCAGCCCAGGCCCCAGGCACCCAGCGTCGGTGACTCCCAGTTATCCTCGACGAAGCGGATGTCATGGACGAGCGGATCAATTCCGAGCATTTTCAATGAATCAAGATACAGTTCCTGGATGTTCAGTGGGGATGGCTTCAGTACAACCTGGAACTGATAATAATGTTGCAGGCGGTTAGGGTTTTCGCCATAGCGACCATCGGTAGGTCGTCGTGAAGGTTGAACATAAGCTGCATTCCAGGGTTCCGGGCCGATCGAACGCAGGAAGGTTGCGGTGTGGAATGTGCCGGCACCGACCTCCATATCATAGGGCTGTAGCAGGATACAGCCCTGTTTGGCCCAGTAATTTTGCAAGGCGAGTATCAGCCCCTGAAAGGTGGAGACATCGACAGATGAATCATTTGTCATGTTACGAATCCGTGACCGCTATATTAATAAGGAGTGGATTATAGCCCGGCGAGCCCTGGCCATTAAACAGCAATTCGCGAAGAATTTACCAAATATTGACAGAAATCGTCAGTTTAGCGATGATTTTCTCAAGAAAGCGATGATTTATGTCGAAAACACTAACAGAGGCGAGTGCGATGGGCATGATTATTACTGAAAACTCGACGACGGCGTTATGGCTCAACCTGGTCCAGACAGCCGGTCAAAGCTGCCAACAGCAACTGGATCAGGAGCTGGAAAGCTATCTGGTCTTCATGTTGATGCGTCACATCGATGATACCGGTCTGGCCGATACCATACTGGCGCCACAATACCTGCAGGGTATGCAGACACAGGGCCAGTCCGGCGTCCAGCAACTGCAGACCGTCGCAGATCAATGCCTGCTGTTCTCCGGCCTGTTCCCGAAACGCTCAAGACGGCGCCTGGTCAAGGCGCATTATTATGTAGACCTGGGCCGGTCTGCGTATATGCAGTTGGCAAGCCGCGTTAAAAGGGCCTATGCAGAACTGTATGAAAATCTGTCCAGACATTTTGTCGAAATGATGGATATCCTGCAGGCCCTGCGCTTCAGTACAAATCCGTCGCAACTGGATTCCTTGCTGCTGATCGATTATTGGCAGCAATGTGACAGCCAATATGCACGCCGTTTGTTGCAGGAACGCTATGGACAGGCTTTGTTACGTATACCTGAATCTGATCAAGATCCGAATTAATGTCATGCTCGCATCAGGCGAGATCACTGCCACTCCCTTGATGTTTGTTCATACTTTTATATGCCGTGTATCATGGATTGCACATATATTATCTTTGCTATATCGATCCCCGCTAGAACAGCAAATATTGAGCTGTAATCAAAAAATATAACCGCACAAAATGCGTGCAATTAACTGAGCTGAACAACCAAAGCCTGAAACCATTGTATTTAAACCGATAAGATCTAAGGCTTTTGATTGGTTTTTGTCAATAAAATAAAAGAGAGTTATAGTGTCATCGGTGAATA
This sequence comes from uncultured Gammaproteobacteria bacterium, assembly GCA_947258655.1. GTDB lineage: Bacteria > Pseudomonadota > Gammaproteobacteria > JAADHQ01 > JAADHQ01 > JAADHQ01. The sequence continues at coordinate 65,067 of CAMYJD010000012.1, forward strand.
GCAGACAAAGCTCTGTTAGTATTCCGTTCGAACAATAAAAAAAATGGATGATTATGTTTAATCGATACCTTACACGCATCAATTGCGTGCTGATGTGTTGTGGCTGCCTGTTTATGTCTGGTTGCGATGAGCAACAGCAAACAACTTCCACGACCGGACCGTCTTTGACAACGGTAAAGATTGCCGTGTCTACAACACCATTGTCGGCTCCGTTTTATGTAGCACAGGCCAATGGCTATTTTACCGAGCAAGGCCTGAATGTGGCATTCGTTGATACCATTGGCGGTAACCGTTGTCTGCAAAAAGTGTTGGACGCCGAGGTCGACATGGGCACTGCATCTGATTACCCGGTGATGATAAAGAGTTTTGCACACAAGGATTTTACCATCGCGGCGACCTTCGTCAGTTCGGTGAATGATGTAAAACTCATTGCCAGTAAAAAAAATGGTATTAATGAGCCTGCGGAGCTAAAAAATAAAATAATAGGTACGGTTACCGGCGCATCGAGTCATTATTTTCTCGACCGCTTTCTGCTGCTCAATAATATGAGTCTGGCCGATGTCAATGTGATTCATGTCGATCCGGAAGCCCAGCCAGCCGCGCTTGCCAACGGAGATGTGGATGCGCTGTCGGTATGGGAACCCTATGCCTATCTGGCGAAAAATGCCCTGCAGCATGACAGTGTTATTTTTTCATCGGGCGAGTATTATCGCGAAACATTCAATCTGGTCATGAACAAGGATTATATTAAAAACAATGCCGATACGGTCAGAAAAGTCCTGCTGGGATTGGCCAGTGCTATTGAATTTATCAAGCAGCAGCCTGACAAGGCACAACAACTGCTGGTTAAAAGACTCAAGCTGGATAACGCCTTCATCGACTGGATATGGGATGATTATGATTTTGCATTAACGCTCGATCAGTCGCTGCTGAATACACTGGAGAATGAAGCCAGGTGGGCATTGCAGCATGGTATCGTCAACAATGGTACGGCAGTCAATTATCTTGATTATGTTGATACCGGCATACTCAAGGATATTGGTGGCGCCAGGATAACTATTATCCAGTAAACATGACCATCCGGGGCAAACTGTTATCTATTATATTCTCGGCCATTGTTGCCGGCACCGGCGTCATAGCCATGACGATTTATTCGGTCCAGGCCGTCAATGAAGCCATCAGTAAGGAACGGCAGAGCAGTCAGATCACCAGCAAGATCTCGGCACTGCTGCTGCTCACACAGGAATATCTTATCCTACCTTCTCCTCGTATCCAGCAACAATGGAAAATAATCTATGCCGCATTGACTGATAAAGTAAGGATGCTCAGCTCTGACGCTAACGCGGAGCGAATATTGACCAGAAAATTGGAAGCACATCTTGGATCACTCAATAGCCTGTTTGACAGGATTGTTGCACTGCATGTTTCGGAACAGCATGAAGCTGAGAACGAGTTCAAGCAATTACAACTAAAAAATGCATTGACGGGTAGACTGTTGGTCGAGGCCGGCCAGGTACAGGATCATTCCAATGAAATCAAAAGGATTAAAATACAGAACGTATATAGCCTGCAAGACCGTAACAACCTGTTATTGATGGTTTTCATTCTGGCGCTGGCACTGGTCAGTATCGTTATTGCCTACATGGTCCTGCGAGGTATAGTCAGACCTATTGCTATCCTCAAACAGGAAACGTCTATGATCAGTCAGGGTAAATTTGAGCACCCGATACAAGCATTCGGTGACGATGAATTCAGCGATCTGGCATATTCTTTCGAAGATATGCGTAAAAATCTGTTGGACACCATGGTTTCGAAAAAGCAGCTTGAATCATATATTGAAGAGCGTACTGCAGAGTTGAGGGAGGCCAGGGATCAGGCCGAAAAGGCCAGCATGGCAAAATCCCAGTTTCTGTCCAGTATGAGCCATGAACTGCGTACACCATTGAATGCCATCCTGGGTTTTGGGCAACTGCTGGATGTCCATGACGGTGTGGTAACTGATAAGGTTGCATATGAATATGTCAATGAAGTCCTCAGGGCGGGATATCATTTACTCGATCTGATTAACGAAGTACTGGACCTGTCGCGTATCGAAAGCGGAAACCTCGATATTCAAATAGAACCTGTGCCGTTGAAAAACGCAATCACAGAATGTCTAAGCCAGCTCAAAGCAGGACTGGCCAGTAAACATAATATCACCCTGAACAATCAGATCGATGATCCAGACCTCGTTGTTCTGGCGGATCCACGCAAACTCAGACAGGTTTTTATCAATCTTCTCAGTAATGCGGTCAAATACAATGTTAACGGCGGTTCCGTTACTATCATGACCGAAGCGATAGGAGAGGAGCGGGTATGGATATTATTTACCGATACCGGCAAGGGCATAGCAGCAAAAGACATGCACAAGCTGTTCGATCCGTTTGAGCGACTGTCATACAAGCATAGCAACATCGATGGTACCGGTATTGGCTTGACCGTTACCAGGCAGCTTGTGGAGGCAATGGAGGGCACCATTGGTGTAGAAAGTATCGAGGGCCAGGGTTCTACCTTCTGGGTGGAAATGCCTTTGGCGACGACAACCCGGACTGCCACTGACAGCGAAACAACAGCTGCTGGAAAAAAATTCAAACTGTTATATATCGAAGACGATCCAATGAATACGCGACTGATTCAGGACGCGCTTAAGTCCAGAGAGAACATTGAGGTCATTACCAGCTCGACAGCGGAGCATGGTATCACCCAGGCCGATGAGCAGCTCCCGGATATAATCCTGATGGATATCAAGCTGCCTGGCATTGATGGATTTGCAGCGCTCGAAATTCTCAGAAATGTTGAGGCGACAAATGATATCCCGGTCATTGCGCTTACTGCAAATGCCATGAACGGTGATGCACAGGCGTACCGTGATGCGGGGTTTAATGGTTACATCAGTAAACCGATTGATATGCAGCAGTTGTACAAAGTCATCGATGAATATTTAATTTAGACATACAAACGGCAATCAACATGTTTGCTTGCTGTTAAAGATCACCACCTCCCGAGAAGGGGGATTAAATATTCAGATCCCGTCCTATCAACCAGATTAGCCTTGGTATGAGAACAAGCATAGCGCAGGTAGTAATAATTGCTCGTGGTAATCGTCTTGTTTCAGGTCACTATTTGATTTAGCCTACTTTGTCGAGTTCACGCGGTCGAAATTTCACCCCATAGTCATCAGCTATTTCGCGACAGGCATTGATATCGACACCTTCCAGTCCGTCGATAGCGGTAAGGGTGATATCATCGATATATTGTTTGGCACATTCGATAAAATCGAGTAATGCCGGATAGGTTCCTGTTAGCGGCGGGCGGCAATGGCGGTTATAAACGTCCTCCGATTGTGCATTCAGGGAGACAGAGATGGCATCCACCTTACCGGCGAGTTCGGGAGTGATGTCCATGCCCTGGACAAGATTGCCGAGTCCGTCGGTATTCAGGCGCACGCGGATCTGCTCAGGGATTGCTTCAGCGACTTCCAATAATGCCGAAAGGCGCATGGTCGGCTCACCAAGACCGCAGAACACAACCTCGTTATAGCGGGTTGGATCACCTATTGCCGCTACAATGTCATCGACACTGGGATCAGCGCATAACTTCAGATTATAACCCTGCACATCCCATATCTTGTTGAATTTCGGGCAGAAGTTACACTTTAGCGTACAGCGGTTGGTGAGATTGACATAACAATTACCATGTAAGTTGTAAGTCAGAATATCGCCCGATCTGGAATGGACACCGCTACTCCATTTATTGCTATTTGACATGTCTAATACTCAAAGTTACCTATAATAAATAAAATACCTTTTTAGCTTATTGTTGTTAATTTTGTATTGATTTGGATCAAAACGCAGCTATATTCGCTGAAAAAGTACATATCACCATAGCATTACAACTTTCTATCATGATCTATTACATGTTTTTTTGATGATTCATATCGCTTTAATTATGTGCTAGAGTGAATTGTTTTTATAGTCAATGACTTACATATTTTTCTGTGTTTACTAATAGGCTGCAACGAAAAATATCGCCAATAGCATTAAAATATTAGCAAATTCTTATAAAGATATTTATGGCCGTGCCGATACAAGCGTTATCGAGACTACACAGTGCCTTTTTGGGGCTTGAGAATTTAACATTCAATGGAGGCTACATGGCTTACAAAATAAAACGCGCAATGATAAATCTGGGGCTCATGGCCGCAATCGTTATGCCTGGAATGGTATCGGCCGAATTGATCTTTACGGCCCCGCCACGTGAAACCCCGGAGGCAGGCCAAAAGCTCTATGGCCCGCTGGCTGAGCATTTGTCTGGACTACTGAATGAAAAGGTCGCGTATCAGCATCCCGGCAACTGGCGTAAATATAAAAAGGATATGCAAAAGGGCGTCTATGACATCGTCTTTGATGGTCCGCATTTTGCCGCCTGGCGTATGCAGAAAAAACAGGCGGAAGCGGCGGTAAAATTACCCGGCCAATTGAGTTTTGTACTGGTCGCGCGTAAGGATCAGAACATATCCGACAAGAAACAGCTGATCGGCAAGAAGGTGTGCACGCTGCCATCACCTAATCTGGGTGCGATGACCGTGTATTCAATGTATCCGAATCAGATGAGCCAGCCGAAATTCACGTTTATTAAGGGTGGCTTCAAGAAAGTAACGAAGTCCATGATGGCCGGCAAGTGTGTTGCGTCAATAATGCGTAAGTCATTTTTCACCAAGAAACTGCCACAGGAAACACGTGACAAGCTGGTCGTGCTGGAAATCAGCAAGCCTTATGTAAACCAGGGTATGACATTGAATGCACGTATCCCTGCGGCCAAGCGCAAGATGATCATCGAGTCGTTAACCAAGGGTGAAGGCAAGAACGCAGCGCGCCCGTTGTTTGAGCGTTTCAGCGCCAATGCCACCAGCTTTATTATTGCTGAAGGCAAGGAATATGATGAACTGAACCTGCTGAAAAAGAACAATATGTTTGGTTGGTAACAGGTTCTACAGTAATATAGAAAAGGCCCGCATATGCGGGCCTTTTGTTTTGCTTCAAGGAGCAATTCAGAACTCATGCGTTATGGCTTGCAGGATACAATCACATATCTATAGCAGTATTTGCTAGAATAAAACTTGTATCGTTTTCTCTGGTTGTATAATTATTTCACTCTTACAATGGTAATGTAGATGCAGCAATTGCACGTACCACAGGGCAAATATATCCTGTCACGCTACCCGGAGCGTAAAAAAGAAAACCTGCGTGCCTGGGATGCAGCCGATGAAATGCTGTTGCTGCATGTACATGAACAGGACTGGCTGACAACGGATGACAGGCTATTGATCATGAATGACAGCTTTGGCGCGTTATCGGTTGCGATGGCAATGTACAAACCTGAAATGCTTAGCGATTCGTATCTGGCCATGCAGGGAACGCGTACAAACCTGAAAGCTAATGCTATAGCAGACGGAAAAGTGTCGATTATCACTAGTATGGACACCCTGCAGGGTACGTATGATCGGGTATTGATAAAGATCCCGAAGAGTCTGGCACAACTGGAAGCACAGCTTTATCAGATACGGCCGCATTTACACGCGCGCAGCAGTATCATTGCCGCAGGCATGGTAAAGGCCATTCATACCTCCACCCTGGAGCTGTTTGAGCGCATAATAGGACCGACACGTACCTCACTGGCGCGTAAAAAAGCCCGTATGATTTTTTGTCAGTACGATCATGATCTCGATCCAGGTATCAATCCTTATCCCCGTGAATACATACTTGATAATAGAGATTATCGCATTATTAATCATGCCAGTGTCTTCTCACAACAGAGCCTTGACATCGGTAGCCGATTTTTTATCGAACATATACCATCATCAACACAGGCAAAAAAGATCGTCGATCTGGGTTGCGGTAACGGCGTCATCGGATTGATAGCGGCTGAAAGAAACCCCGCAGCCGAATTGTACTTTATTGATGAATCCTATATGGCCGTGGCGTCGGCACAGGCGACTTTCACAGCGGCCTTCGGCAACAGCCGTAAAGCAACATTCAGTGTGGCTGACGGGCTTGAAGGATTTGCCGATAACAGTATCGACCTGATCCTGAACAATCCACCGTTTCATCAGCATAATGCCGTTGGTGACAGCGTTGCCTGGCAGATGTTTACAGCGGCGAAGAACGTCCTGAGACAGGGAGGAGAATTATGGGTGATCGGTAACCGCCATCTCGGCTATCACGTAAAGCTGAAACGCCTTTTCGGGAATTATGCCAACATCGCCAGTAACCGCAAGTTTGTTATCCTCAAGGCCGTCAAACGTTAATGGTTAGTTGAAGATGTTAATTATGTAATTCAGCGATTACGGCTATACTATTACAGTTATGGAAATTAAATAAAGAAGGATGCTTATGTCGACAGAAATTACGCGCTGCGTATGGGCAGGCAGCGACCCGGATTACATCAATTATCACGACAAGGAATGGGGTATACCGGTCTACAATGATCGTAAGCTTTTCGAAATGCTGATTCTGGAAGGAGCGCAGGCAGGACTGAGCTGGATTACTGTGCTGAAGAAACGCCCACATTATCGCAAGGTGTTCGAACGCTTCGACCCACACAAGATAGCGTTGTTCAACAAACGCAAGGTCAATAGCCTGTTAAAAGATCCAGGCATTATTCGTAACCGGCTGAAAGTAGAAGCAACTATAGTGAATGCACAATCGTCTCTGGAAATCAGGGCTAACTATGGGAAATTCAGCGATTTTCTCTGGCAGTTTGTCGATGGTCGTCCAGTTCAGAACCGTTGGAAGACAATAAATCAGATTCCTGTGAATACAAAAGAATCAGACGCGATGAGTAAGGAATTGAAGCGCCATGGTTTTAAATTTGTCGGTACGACGATTTGTTATGCCTTTATGCAGGCCGTCGGTATGGTCAATGATCATACGACTGACTGTTTTTGTTATGAACCAGTCAAATCAACAGGAGGAGTAAAATGACTGTACCTAGCAAGCCTGATAGCTGTGCGTGGCTAATGCCGATGCTGACAGTCAGGGATGTACTGGCGAGTCTTGATTTCTATGAAAAGGCCTTCGGCTTTGAACGCGGCATGACGATGCCCGATGAACAGGGAAACATAGCCTATGCTGATATGCTCTATAAAGGCATGCAGGTCGTTATGATGATGCCAGAAGGGGCATGGGGTAGTCAGACAAAGGCACCAGCCAGTAACGGTGTTGATTCGCCAGTGAATCTGTACGTCTATTGCGATAACGTCGATGTACTGTGCGAGCAGGCGCAACAGGCGCAAGCAAGTATTATAAACAAGCCTGAAGATATGTTCTGGGGCGATCGGACCAGCTGTATCAAGGATCCTGATGGTCACATGTGGACCTTCGCGACACATATAGCCGATGTCGAGCTTGATAATATGGCCGCAAAATGACACCTGGATGTGAAAACCTGCTATGAAAATAACAGTACGGGCCTGAACATTAGCCCGTACGGTTATTTGACTTTACCGACAATATAGATACTACCGATAATCAATATTATCCCGATAAGTTGCGCTGCAGTTAATGTCTCATCGAGTACAAAGTAGGCCAGTATCAGTGTCATAACCGGGCCGATGGCACTGACAAGTGCTGTACGACTGGCGCCAATACGCTGGATTCCGGCATTCATCATATACGCAGGCAATACGGTACAGAAAATGGCCATGACCAGCCCGATCAAATAAAAGGCCGATGTCATATCTAATAACAGTACTCCGTGCTTTGCTGTATAGTGCGCCAATGTAAACAATGTCGCGACCACCATCGACCAGGATGTGAACCGTAACGATCCGATTCTGTTAATGATACCGTGGCTGCCAACCATGAAAACTGCAAAACTGAACGCTGCAGCAAACACCAGTGCGCCACCCTTGGTCACATCGTTGCCGCTAGCGGAACTGTCTGTCATAAACATCAACATCAGGCCGAGATAGGCAACCAGAAGTGCCATTCTTTCATAGGAGTGGATTCTGCGCCTGCTGACTAACGCCGAAAGGATAACGACCAGTGTCGGATACAGGTACAGGATCATCCGTTCCAGTGAAGCCGATATATAGGCAAGCCCGGAGAAATCCAGTAGGCTGGACAGGTAGTAACCGAGAAACCCAAGGGCAATAACAGCGAGTATATCCTGTGAAGTCATACGCGCATGCATGTTAGTGCGGCTGTTCTGGATTGCAACAAGCAGAAAAAACGGTAATGCGATCAACATGCGTATGGCCATCAGACTGATGGCATCAATATCATGATCAAGTGCATAGGCGAGTTTGATCAATATACCCTTGGATGCAAATCCCAATGCGGCCAGCATAACCATGCCCATTCCAATAAATACAGGTTGGTAATATGTCGCCGTGCGGTTTTGATCAGTGTCCATGTCCCTGTTCCCCGCCATGGCACCGGAACAGACTGCATAAAACAAAACAGCCGTGTCTGGTTGCCACGGCTGTTTTGTTATTAGAAATTCAATTCAATAGCGTCAGCCGTGTATACCCCATACCAGTAGCCACGGTTTGCTAATAAATTGAAGTGTGATTGTTATGTATTTGTTCATGATTGCAGACTAGTCATATATTGATATTGTGTCAACAGTAAAAAAGGGGTTAAAAAAGTAAAAAAGTAAAAAAGGGGTCGGTGACAAATCGTAATACGAATGATTTACATTTGTCACCGACCCCTTTTTAGAGCCAACGTCTGATTCGGCTGGCATATGCAGCGTATTGCTGGCCAAACTTGTTGGCAAGCGCCTGTTCTTCCGGTTTTATATTCAGGGATGTGATCGATACAATGAACAAAGGCAGGAGCAGGATGTTGATCAGGTTACCGATATAGATACACCAGGCGGTTAATATCAGCAAAAAACCCAGGTACATCGGATTACGCGTATAGCGGTAAACGCCAGTGGTGACGAGCGTGCTCGCATTGCCTGGCTTGAGCGGATTAAATGTCGTTGCGTATTTTCTGAACAGTGCGCCGCCAGCCAGTACCAGCAGCAGACCACAGAGCGCAACAACAGCAGCGCTGATTTGCTGCGCTGTGAATGTGAAATCGGCAAATGGCAACAATGCATTGATGGCCAGCATCAGCAGACCAAAACACAGCAGCTGTAGCATCGGCAGTATTCTCATTGGCATATAATCTTATATCTGTGCTGGTCCACAATGTATGACATCAGCGCCTATCGATAGATGGCAAGTTCAGTAGTATGTCTGTCGGGGTCGGGGTCATGGATTGCATTGATATTTTCGATCATACGGATGTAGTCGGCGGGCAGACGGTGTTCGCGTGCGCCTGCAAGTACATGCTCCTTGTACCAGTGGTAAGGTGACAATGAGTCATTGATGGTAGTTGCGTAGTAGGTATGCGCCTTTACGCTGTTGCCTGTGTTCGTCAGTACGGTTACATGCTTTTGTTCATAGCCCTGACCCAGTCCCTCTATACGGTCAAGTATTTTTTTATCGGATGACAATAGCCTGAATAATACTCCGATAACAACATGCCCTTGTTGTTGTGTATGTTCGACATCACACTTGGCAGAACCGTCATTGCCCACCTTGCGAAAGCCTAGCCTGTGCCCGTGCAACCTGGCTGTGTCGATTACGGCAGCTGACGGCACGCGTTTCGTGATACGCCTGACAGACATATTGGAGCCATAGGCAAAATATAAGATATCTGTACGTGTGGTGTTCATGGCAGGTGTCAGGATTTACCCGGGCCGATAAGAATGGTAATCAATGCAGCGGCTATCGTACCGATCACGATGACGCTTAACAGGGTTGTCAGGTAGTCGTTAAACACCTCTTTGGAAATGGTGCCCGTGACCAATAGAATGGCTAACGCCGCGACCAGGATAACGGTGATGGCAAAGGCGAGTTTGAGGATGCCAGACAGGCCGCTCTTATTCGATGTTGTCGTTTGTGGAAGATCAGACATAAAATTAGTTTTCCTGCGTAGTTGCCAGTGCCATGTGCAAGGCTTTCTTTGGTCATGATGATCAGGCACATCACTTCAGGTTGCGCATAGGCCTGCGATGACGTCTTCGGCAGTATATACAATAATATCGGTATCGGCACATATACACGCTTTATATGTATGGTTTTAGCCGACACCAACGCAATTTGCCGCATTCCACATAGTTTTATCTGGCAAATTACTCATATTCCTGTGGTGTTTGCTATAATCATGCTCCGTTTTTTCACTACCGCATCAACATGAGCAGACAAATCAAAGCTGTTTCCCTGATATCCGGCGGCCTCGACTCGTTATTGGCGACCCGGGTTGTCATGGACCAGGGCGTACACGTAGAAGGCATCAATTTTTTTACCGGATTCTGCGTCGAAGGGCATACCCATGCCATTCGCAAAAAAGACCGGGCCAAACCCAAGCGTAACAATGCACTGTGGGTAGCCGAGCAACTGGGGATCAAGTTGCATATCATTGATGTTATCGAGGACTACAAGGATGTATTGATCAATCCCAAGCATGGCTATGGCGCGAATATGAATCCTTGCCATGATTGCAAGACCTTCATGGTGAGCAAGGCACTGGAGTGGATCGAACGCAACGAGTTCGATTTCATCATTACCGGTGAGGTCGTAGGTCAGCGGCCGATGTCGCAACGCAAGGATACGATGCCGGTGATCGCACGGGAGTCAGGCGCCGGCGAGCGTCTGCTGCGCCCCCTGTGCGCGCAGCACTTGCCTGAAACCCTGCCCGAGCAGATGGGCTGGGTAATGCGTGAGCAGTTACATGATTTTCATGGGCGTTCACGCAAACCGCAGATGGCACTGGCACAGCAATACGGATTTGAGGACTATGCCCAACCTGCAGGTGGCTGCTGTTTCCTGACCGATGAAAATTACTCCAAGAAACTGGTTGACCTGTGGGATGCACGCGGTAACCGGGAATATGAAATGGACGATATCATGTTGCTAAAGGTAGGTCGCCATATCCGCCCATCCAGGAACTTCAAGTTGATCGTTGCGCGTGAAGAAGGCGAGGTAAACTTTATGCAAGGCTACCGTAATCGTTTTATTTCGATCAAGACTACCAGCCATAGTGGTCCATTAGTACTGGTCGATGGCCAGCCGAATGAACAGGATTTGCAGTTGGCAGCACGCATTACCGCGCGTTACAGCAAGGGAAAACTGGCCGATGAGGTCGAGCTCGAGGTGTGCAGGCCCGACCAGGGTAGCATGCAGGTCAAGGTAAAACCGATGCCGGCCGCAGAGATGCCGGAGGCATGGTATGTTTAATCCCGACGTAATCAAAGATACATTAAAGCGAACGTAATATGGCCCATTTTGAACTCGATGCGACTGGTCTGCTCTGTCCGATGCCGGTCATCAGGACACAGGATCTGGTTGAAGACCTTAGCTGTGGTGACACGCTCGAGGTGTTATGTACCGACCCGGGCGCACTGAATGACGTCAGTGCCTGGTGCCGTATTAATGGTCACAAGCTCATCGATGCCAAACAGGACGAGGACCGCGTTATCATCAAAATACAGGTCATGCGTTAATCACGATGGAAAATGTACTCGCTGATCAACGCTATGCCGAAGCCAGAAAAGTAACCCTGGTTGGTTCGGTGCTGGACCTGGTGCTGGGCGTTGGCAAGATCTTCGCCGGCTATATAGGCAGTTCCCAGGCCCTGATTGCCGATGGTATTCATTCGCTGTCTGACCTCGTCACTGATGTGCTGGTGTTGTTCGCGGCCAAGCATGGCAGTCGCGCTGCCGACGAGGAGCACCCTTATGGGCATGCCCGTATAGAAACCATGATGACCGTCGCGTTGGGCATGGCGCTGATCGCCGTTGCGTTGGGACTGGGCTATGATGCGGCGCGGCGCCTGTTTGAACCGGAGTTGCTGTTGCACCCGGGCTGGCTGGCGCTGATTGTCGCGGCGATATCGATCCTGTCCAAGGAGATTATTTATCACTATACGTTGCGTGCCGCGACAAGGCTGCGCTCTAATCTATTGCGTGCCAATGCCTGGCATAGCCGTTCGGACGCGATATCCTCGGTTATTGTTTTAATCGGTGTGCTGGGTTCGATGGCCGGGCTTACATACCTTGATGCCATCGCCACGATAGGCGTGGTCTATATGATTGCCAAGATCGGCTGGGACCTGGCCTGGCACAGTATGCGCGAACTAGTTGACACCGCACTGGATGCCGAACGCGTCAGTAAAATCCGTGAGTTTATTAATGATATAGACGGTGTCGAGGACCTGCACCTGCTCAAGACCAGGCGCATGGGTGCCGACGCCCTGGTCGATGTACATATCCAGGTCAGTGCGCGCCTGAGTGTATCCGAAGGGCACCAGATCAGCGAGATGGTGCGCAAGCGCCTGATCGACGAGATGGAGGAAGTTACCGATGTTATGGTCCACATAGATCCCGAGAATGACGAAAACGTGCCTCCCAGTTTCAATCTGCCGTTACGTCGTGAAGTCGAGAAAAAACTACAGCAGGCCTGGGCCGATATTCCTTTTGCAGAAAAAATCGAATATATTACATTGCATTACTTGGGTGGCAAGATCCATGTCGAATTGCAAATGCCGCTGGCCGTTTGTTCTGATCGTGACAGTGCCAGGCATATTCGTGACACACTCATTGCTGCGAGTAAATCGGTTGATGGTATCGGCGAAGTCAGTGTGTGCTTTCACTGATGCACTTAAAAAATGCATAATAATTTTAAATGTGCAATCATGGTGCAATGATATCAAAATCCGTACGATATAATTTATATAACTACTTGAGTTTATAGGTATTTCATAGCGTGGCATATTTTATGCTTCAATATGATCCTATATTTTCTGATGCCGCTACACCCGTATTACTGTACGTTTGTGTAGCGTTTTATTTTTAGTAATCCAGGAGGAGTGGCGAATGTCCGCGAAAGTCTTGAAAATGATGAAGGACAACGAAGTCAAGTTCGTTGATCTGCGATTTACCGATACCCGAGGTCAGGAACAACATGTAACATTGCCAGCGCATGAAGTCGATGCCGGCATGTTCAAAGAAGGTAAGATGTTTGATGGTTCGAGTATCTCTGGCTGGAAAGGTATCAATGAGTCAGACATGATTCTGATGCCGGATGCGTCGACTGCCGTGCTCGATCCGTTCTTTGATGACATGACACTGAACTTATCTTGTGACATTCTCGAACCCACAACGATGAAGGGTTATGAGCGCGATCCACGTTCCGTTGCCAAGCGTGCCGAGGCCTACCTGAAATCAACCAAGATCGCGGACAAGGCGTTTTTTGGCCCTGAAAACGAATTTTTCGTATTCGATGATGTACGCTATGGCGCCGACCTGTCCGGTTGTTTCGTCAAGGTCGATTCCGAAGAGGCCAGCTGGAACTCGGAAAAGGTTTACCCGGATGGCAACATGGGTCACCGTCCGGGCCTCAAGGGTGGTTACTTCCCGGTCCCTCCGGTCGACTCGCTGCACGATATCCGTTCTGCCATGTGTCTGGCCCTGAACGATATGGGCGTTAACACCGAAGTACACCATCATGAGGTAGCGACTGCCGGTCAATGTGAGATCGGTGCCGGTTTCGATACCCTGGTGCGCAAGGCCGATGAAGTACAGATCCTCAAATACGTAGTGCAGAATGTTGCCCATGCCTATGGTAAAACAGCTACCTTCATGCCCAAGCCCATTGTTGGTGATAACGGTAACGGTATGCATGTTCATATGTCATTGGCCAAGGCCGGCAAGAACCTGTTCAGTGGTAACAAGTATGGCGGCCTGTCCGATATCGCCCTGCACTTTATCGGTGGTATTATTAAACACGCACAAGCACTGAATGCCTTTGCCAACGCTTCCACCAACAGTTACAAACGTCTGGTCCCTGGTTTTGAAGCGCCGGTCATGCTGGCTTATTCAGCGCGTAACCGTTCTGCGTCTATCCGTATCCCGTTCGTTTCCAATCCCAAGGGACGTCGTGTCGAGGTGCGATTCGGTGATTCAACCGCCAACCCGTATCTGTGCTTCGCCGCCTACCTGATGGCGGGCCTTGACGGTATCAAGAACAAGATCAAGCCCGGCGATGCAATGGACAAGGACCTGTATGATCTGCCACCGGAAGAAGAAGCGAAGATTCCACAGGTTTGCTATTCTTTCGACCAGGCACTGGAAGCGCTGGATGCCGATCGCAAGTTCCTGACCCAGGGTGATGTATTCACCGACGATATGATCGATGGTTATATTGATCTGAAGATGGAAGAAGTGACCCGTCTGCGCATGACAACTCACCCGGTTGAGTTTGATATGTACTACAGTCTGTAATTACCGACTGTTAGCGATCATGAAAGCGCCCCATTTATGGGGCGTTTTTCATTTTTATGGCTTATAATGAGCAAGTAAGGATCAAAACGGGAACATCATGAATAGAAAGCGATTACTGATTTTGTTGGGCCTATTCAGCCTGTGCCAGCCAGCGTATGCCGAAATTTACCGCTGGACCGATGAAGCAGGTACCGTAATCTATTCTGATCAACCACGCCAAGGTGCAGAAACAGTCGATCTGCCCGGCATTACTTCCTACCGCAGTCCGGCTATCCCGACAGAAAGCGCAGCGGCGGACAGCACACAGGACTTCGATGAAGAGTCAGCCAGTTATGAAGCATTCGCAATCAGCAGCCCGGCCAATGATGCGACCATCCGCGATAATAGCGGACGAGTAGAAGTAAGTCTGAGTCTGACCCCTGCATTACAGGAAGGCCACAGTGTTGTCTATGAGCTGGATGGAGAGCAGTTTAAGGTCGAGGGCGTTTCACATGCGCTCACCAATGTGGACCGTGGCACGCACACTCTGAAGGCGCATATCGTAGATTCACAGGGTAAAGCGGTCACTGCGGTGGCGAAGACGACATTTCACCTGAAACGCATCTCTATTCTTCGCAAGCCCACGGCACAATAATAATACATACATTATACACCAATGCACTATTATAGTGCATTGGTGTATAATGTCGCCTGAAACGTGTGGGTACACGTGCCTGATTAATTCGACACAGCTTGATCCCCTGTGTGGATCAACCTCTATGCTACTGTTTTTACATATATTTATTTATTTTTCAATAATTGCCCGGATTAATTTCAGGCCGCCCCGATAATTGGATTGTTTTTTGCAAGTAGGTTTCTATGAACAGCTTACCAAGCACAACACCGGGTGATCTGATGCAGCGACGGATCATGGAAAACATGAGTGCGTCGATTATGGTGCTGGATGCCGATTTTTCGGTGGTCTACATCAATCCTGCCTGCGAGATGTTATTCGAGATCAGCCGAAGCAAGGCGTTCGGCAAGAAATGGGATCAGTTGGTAATCGAGAACCAGGAACTGACGACGCGTATGCAAGGGGCGATCAAGCAGGGACATCCGTTTACCGAGCGTGAGGTGCAGCTGGAGATTTATGGCAACCGGATTTTGACGGTGGATTGTAGCGTAACACCATTATATGAACCCTCGACCGAGCCCAGCCTGCTGGTTGAACTGCAATATATGGAGCGACAATTGCAAATCAGCAGGGAAGAGAGCCTGATTGCGCAAAGTCATGTGGCACGTGACCTGGTCAGGGGTCTGGCTCACGAGGTTAAAAACCCGCTTGGGGGGCTGCGTGGTGCAGCACAGCTTCTTGAGCGTGAACTCGAAAGCGAGGAGCTGCAGGAATACACACAGATTATTATCGCTGAAGCTGACAGGTTGCAGGGATTGGTCGACAGAATGCTGGGTCCTACAGCACTGCCGCACAAGGAGCAGGTCAATATTCATCAGGTACTGGAGAGAGTGCATGCACTGATCAAGGTAGAAGCCGGTGATGATATTGAAATAGTCCGTAATTACGATCCGAGCATACCTGAAATTAACGCCGATCCGGATCAATTGATCCAGGCTGTATTAAATCTGGTCAGGAACTCGGTGCAGGCCATGGGGGCGGAAGGCAGGCTTGAGTTACGTACCCGCAGTAAGCGCCAGTTTACGATAGGGCATCAGCGCTACAAGCTGGTGGCCATGATCGAGGTTGTCGATAGCGGCCCGGGTATTCCGCCTGAAATGATAGACAGGATTTTTCTGCCAATGATTACCGGAAGGGCAGAAGGCTCCGGGCTAGGGTTGTCGATTGCGCAATCATTGATCAATCGCCATGATGGATTGATCGAATGCAGCAGCAAACCCGGTAAAACCGTTTTTAGAATATTACTTCCGTTGGAGAAAATGAATGGAAACGAGAGATCAGATATGGATCATTGATGATGACAGGTCTATACGCTGGGTCCTGGAAAAGGCGCTCGGCAAGGCGGGCATGGATGTAAACAGCTTTGCGGATGGTAGCCGCATACTGGATAAGCTTGAAGTCGGTACCCCGAAGGTCATTATCAGCGACATCCGTATGCCAGGTGTGGACGGTATTACTTTACTGGAGCGCATCAACCAGAAATATCCGCATATTCCGGTCATTATCATGACGGCACATTCTGACCTGGACAGTGCCCTGTCTGCCTATCAGGGTGGTGCTTTCGAATATCTGCCAAAGCCTTTCGATATCGACGATGCAGTCGAGTTGATCAAACGTGCAGTGCAGCACTATGACGAGCAACAGGTAGCAGAAGTTGAGGAAATCAAGGAACAGGCACCGGGTATCATCGGCAAGGCGCCGGCGATGCAGGAAGTCTTCAGGGCCATCGGGCGCTTATCGAGTTCGAATATTACTGTATTGATCAATGGCGAGTCCGGCACCGGTAAGGAGCTGGTTGCCAAGGCCCTGCATACGCATAGTCCGCGGGCGAACAAACCCTTTATCGCGATCAACACTGCGGCTATTCCGCGAGACCTGCTTGAGTCTGAGTTATTCGGCCATGAAAAAGGTGCCTTTACCGGAGCACAGAATACACGCAAGGGGCGTTTTGAACAGGCGGATGGCGGCACCCTGTTCCTCGACGAGATCGGTGATATGCCGGCCGAATTGCAAACACGCCTGTTACGTGTACTCGCCGATGGTGAATTCTATCGCGTCGGTGGCCATCTGCCGATAAAGGTTGATGTGCGCATTATCGCGGCAACACATCAGAACCTCGAAGATAGGGTCAGGAATGGCGATTTCCGTGATGACCTGTTCCATCGTCTGAATGTTATACGCATCCATATACCATCATTAAAGGATCGACGGGAAGATATTCCACTGTTGAGTGAATTTTTCCTGAAGCAGATTGCGCTGGAGTTATCAGTTGAACCCAAGATTATCCGCCCCGAGGTATATGATTACATGCGAACCCTGGACTGGCCCGGTAATGTGCGGCAACTGGAAAATACCTGTCGTTGGCTGACGGTGATGGCATCAGGGCGGGAAATACATTTCGAAGACCTGCCTCCTGAGCTGACCAGCGCGCCAGTCAGTGAAACAATCACCGGGGATGATTGGCAATCTGCACTGCGCAGTTGGGCCGATAAATCACTTGATGGAGGCGAGAATGATCTGCTGAGCGTGGCAACACCGACCTTTGAACGCATTTTGATCGAGACGGCATTAAAGCACACAAGCGGCAAAAAACAGGAAGCCGCCAAATTACTGGGCTGGGGCAGAAATACGCTGACACGAAAGATCAAGGAGCTTGAGATCTAGATAATAAAGAATCCTCTCAAATAGCGCATAGGAATACCACATATTCCACTTCCTCCCTGAGGAGGAATTTAAGAAGGCGGTATTGATTTTCTGGGCGGTATTTAACTATGTTGCGAAAAACCGTGACTACAATACAGTTTACTTCGACGCTTCTTTATTTATCAGGTGAATAATATTGGCGGGGCTTGATATCCAGAAGCCCTTGAAGCCGTCGGGCAGCGGTTCGATCTCATCACGTCTGATGCAATGCCTATCATGTAAGTATTCAGCTGCCTTGTCGACATCATCGGTAATCACCTCAAGCCAGATCTCGGCCTGACTGATGCCGGCAACCTTGTCGATCCACAACAGCTTGTCGCCGAAATGGAAGGTCGTGCTTTCAAGATCGTCAGGTGAGTCTGTACTGGTTGGTTCAAAACCGAGGATATCGCGATAGAATACAACAGTATCATCGTATTCATGCGCGGGCACCTTGATGGCAATATTATTACCGGGTATGAAGTGCGGTTCCATCCGAGATCTCTACAGCATTATGGTAGTGGCAGACTGATCGGCTCCGCTCCGCTAGCCGCTGATATGCAATCTTGTCAACAGCGGCAAGGAGCATCAGGTCCTGTTTAAAGGATTATTACAGTCCAATCATCTCGGCATGTCCGGCCAGCTCGCGTACCATGGTCAATAAATGCGTTGAGTTGGTGGCTTCCGGATTATATTCCACGACAATCAAATGGGGTTCGTCATCGGGCATATGTACACTGACAACGCCATCAAGTAGACGCAGTGCTGTCTCGATTTTTTCGCGAGTTTCCGCATCGGTTTCACGATCGATATGAATAGTGACATCTGCGAGTTTTATATCGCTCATAATGTTCTCCCAATTGGATAAAGTCTGGAGAAAAAAATAACTAACTTATGTTTTTTCTGGTTTAAAAAAGCTGGATAACTAATCGTAGTATAAACAATATTGTTTATAAAAGTATAGAAGCTGTCGTCAAAAATGCATACCGACAGCAATGGCTTGAATGAATTATAAAGACCAAAACGTAGCAAAAACAAAATAGTTTATATATTTACTATGTGATTGTAGTTCTGTGCTGCGTTAGTCTAGTTGACATCCACGCAAGGCTAATGAAGCCGTTAACTACTACAGGACGGTGTTGCAGTATTCAATCGCAACGTGCCAACGAGTTCTGCAAGTGTTGTGATTTGATGTCGGTTCATATAATTGATGATACCCTGGTTGATCTTGTGACAGACGAGTGGATCATAAAACAGCGCGGTACCGATACCGACGGCCGATGCACCGGCAATCAGAAACTCAAGTGCGTCCGCTGCCGTAGTGATTCCACCCTGACCGATTATCGGTATATTGTGATCGCGGCATACCTGATAGACCTGATGCACTTTCAATAGTGCGACCGGCTTGATCGCCGGTCCGGACAGGCCGCCCTGGTTATTGCCAATAACCGGTACGCGTTCCTCGATATCGATGGCCATGCCCATCAATGTGTTGATGACCGCAAACGCATCGCTGCCGGCATCGATACAACGGCGTGCATTTTCGCCGATGTCGGTCTGGTTAGGTGACAACTTGGTAATCAGCGGTTTGTCAGTAACAGCGCGGCAGGCGGCAACGACGCGAGCCGACATATCCGGATCATTGCCGAACGCGACCCCGCCCTCTTTGACATTCGGACATGAGATATTGATCTCGATCGCATCGATCGGCGAGTCGTCGAATTTGCGGGTGACCTCGATATATTCCTCGATGGTAGAGCCGGACACGTTGGCTATGAAGCGGGTTTCGTTAAAATCCAGTTCAGGCAGGATCTTGTTGACGACATGGTCGACACCGGGATTCTGCAGGCCGATGGCATTGAGCATCCCGTCGGGTGTTTCGTAGACCCGATGCGGCGCATTACCCAGGCGTGCCTGCCCGGTCGTGCCCTTCAGACACACGGCACCGACATCGCGGTTGCTAAATCCCTGGATGCGGGTATATTCCTCGCCAAAGCCGACACAGCCCGATAACAGTACCAGCGGTGTACTGAAGGACATGCCGCAAAATTCGCTGTGCAATAGTTTGTGTTTATTATTGCTCAAGAGTCTGCCTGTCATATAATTTAAATTAGCTGCTGCATTTTCGCACAAGCATGCACCTGTAGCCAAGGAGAGTTCATGTTTAATATTGTTCTGTTTGAGCCAGAGATTCCACCCAATACAGGGAATATCATACGCTTATGTGCGAATACAGGCAGCCACCTGCATTTGATCAGACCACTCGGTTTCGATCTTGATGACAAGCGCCTGCGCCGGGCCGGGCTCGATTATCATGAATTTGCCAGTGTCGGATTGTATGATAATTATGCGGATTTCGTTGAGCAGCAACAACCACAGGGTCTGTACGCCTGTACAACCAAAGGCAGCCAGGACTATTCAAAGGTACAATACCGTGCGGGCGATACGCTGATGTTCGGACCCGAGACCCGTGGGCTGCCGGCGAGCCTGCGTAACAGCCTCAGGGCCGAGCAGAATATTCGCATCCCGATGCTGCCCGAGAGTCGCAGTCTGAATCTGTCGAATGCAGTTGCTATTATACTGTATGAGGCCTGGCGCCAGCAGGATTTCGCCGGTGCGGTCTAGCAGTGAGTGAATATAAGGAACAGGTCCTGGAGAAACACTATGCAAATAATCGATGAACCGGAAAACAGACTGGAAAGCCTGTTGCGCCTGGCCGCGACGGAGCCGGCACACCGCCCCGAATTCTACCAGCTGCTATTGCAGTCACCCCTGTTTGTGCTGGGAGAAGCCGAAGCAGTCGCCGAGGATGGAGAGCAGGTAGCACAAGGCAGTAATCTGAGCCTGTTGCATTGGGAAAAAGCAGATGGTTCAACGGTGATTCCGGTATTCACTTCACTACAGGCCATGTATGAGTCGATCGATGCAGATGAAAGTTATCTGGAGATTCCGGCACAGGCATTGTTTGAAATGACACTGGGAGAAGAACTGGTGCTGAATCCGGATTCCGAATATGGCAAGGAACTGATGCCCACCGAGATCGAGTCCCTGTTAACGGGTAATGTCGGCCAACAAGCCCTTGAGCGTGTAGTGGAGCAATCAACAGAAGTAACTATCGGCCAGCCCGAACATTATCCGGTGCAGCTGGTGGATTCACTGACCACACTGTTCAGCAAACACGATAACGTCAGCGCTGCATATCTGGGGCTGATCCATGATGCCGGGCAGGATGAGCACCCCAATCTTATTATCGCGCTACAGGGGGAAGGAGATCTCCAGGCCGTGATACAGGAGGCCGGAGCCGTTGCCTGGGATACTACAGAGGATGAAGAGGTCGTCGATTTTATTATTATCGAACAGGGTGACGAGGGCATTGCCGAGTATTTCCTCAACGAAACAAAACCGTTTTATGAAAGACGCTGGGGGTCCAAAATGGAGCCTTATAAGGAACCCGGCAAGGCCTGAGCGGCGCATACGATGGCGTTGATTATCGAGCCGACTACGGCACGCCTCAAATTAAGGCAATGGCAACAGCAGGACCTACCATTGTTCGCCAGCATGAATGCAGATGCGGAGGTCATGTAATATTTTCCGCGCCCGCTTGCTGTTGATGAAAGCAATGCCCTGGCTGAAAGGCTACAGGCCTTGATCGAACAGCGAGGCTGGGGTCTGTGGGCAGTCGAGGAGATCGCCCACGGCAGTTTCATAGGTTTTGTTGGCCTGCATACGCCGAAAGCGGAAATACCCAGCGCGCCCTGTATCGAGGTCGGTTGGCGTCTGGCGAAGGAGTACTGGGGCAAGGGTTATGCCAATGAGGCTGCCAGTGCGGTACTGTACGTTGCCTTCGATCAAATACAGTGTACTGAAGTATTTGCATTTACAGCGCTGGCCAACCATAGATCAGAAAGACTGATGCAACGCCTGCATATGCTCGATACGGGTCAGAACTTTGAGCACCCCGATGTGCCCGTAGGAAATGATTCGCGTGAACACGTGCTTTACAAATTGACTCGAATGCATTGGAGTCAACATTCAAGATAGTTAGCCTATTATAGCTATAAGGGTTTTGATGATGAGGGTAATACTGAAATGAGTGGCTGTTGCGATAACGGATGCTCAATTGAGCAGCTTCAGCAACGTCAACGCGGCACCTTGCGTGCCGTGCTGTTAATTAATGTATTGATGTTTTTCATTATTGTTATTGCCGCACTATATGGTAAGTCATCGGCGTTATTGTCTGACAGTCTTGATAATCTGGGCGATGCGTTGACATATATCCTCAGCCTGTATGCCGTAGGTCGCGGTACAATTATCAAGGCCCGTGTGGCGTTGTTCAAAGGGGTGCTGATCTTCCTTGGTGCCAGTATTGTTGCTGCACAAATCATCTATAAACTGTTTGTACCAAGCATGCCGTTATTCGAGGTTATGGGTATATTCAGCGTTATTGCTCTGCTGGGCAATTCACTGTGTCTGTACCTGTTATGGCGACACCGGCATGAGGATGTCAATATGAGCTCGGTGTGGGAATGTTCCCGTAACGACATCGCGACCAATATTTCGGTTTTTATCGCCGCCGGCGCAGTGTGGCTGACCTCATCCGGCTGGCCCGATATCCTTGTTGCCAGTTGCCTGGTAATATTGTTGATGCGCTCTGCTATGCGGGTCATTTCTGCCGCAAAAGCTGAACTGCGAAAAACGCCGGCCTGACTATTTCATTATGCAAATTCGAATTCCAGACTGGCATAGCTGCGCCTATCCTGTTATTAAATGGGTGCTTCAGTACACAAGGATAAAGGTCTTGTCACATCCCTGAAATGACTGATGAAGCATATTGAGCAGTGCAAGGCGAATTGAAATACCTGATATTGTCGAAAAAATACAATGCGTGATATAACAACAATGTCACCACAAAAACCTGTATAAACGGATTTATGAATACGGAAATAACATTACATTTCTTATGTGGGAAAATGGCTGCGGGCAAGTCAACCCTGGCCAGGGAACTGGCTGCTACACATGGCGCAATACTGATCGAGGAAGACCGCTGGCTCGCACAACTCTATCCCGATGAAATACACGATATTGCGTCCTACATAAAATATTCCGCACGTCTGAAAAATATCCTGTATGGTCATATCCTGCAATTACTGGGCAGCGGACAATCGGTCATGCTGGATTTTCCGGCCAACACAATAAACCAGCGCAACTGGTTCCGGACAATTATTGAGGCGGCCAATGTCGATCACGTATTACATTATATCGATGTCAGCGACGAGCTGTGCAAGCAGCAGTTAAGGCATCGGAGCAAGGATAAAGCAGCAGGATCGGCGTTTACCACAGAGGCAGAATTTGACGCGATCACTGCATACTTCCAGGCGCCAGGTGATAATGAAGGATTCAATATAGTCAGATACCAGCGCCAGGCTGATGGAGATTTTTAAAGGACGGCACTATGGCTGATATCGAGTTTTCGAAAGAAGAGAAAGACATCATTGTCAAAAAAATCCAGCTTTATTTCAGCCAGGAACTCGATCAG
>CAMYJD010000013.1 GCA_947258655.1 uncultured Gammaproteobacteria bacterium
CGAAGCCGGTGACATCCGGCATCATCAGATCCAGAATAATCAGGTCCGGGATTTCACTGCTTGCGAGGTCTATGGCCTGCTGTCCGCCATAGGCACCTATTGCATCAAAACCTTCAGCCTCGAGTTGTGCTACGATGAACTGCACCGCGTTCTCGTCATCATCCACGACCAGAACCCGGGCGGTCCCGGATTCAGCAACGTTTATGATCTGGCCAATGGTATTCAGCAGGTCCTGTTTGTGCACCGGTTTTTCAAGCACATTGACTGCGCCGAGCTCAATGCCTTTTTTGGGGTCGGCGACTATAGAGACAACCACAACCGGAATCGCTGACAAATGCGGATCCTGTTTCATGCGCCGCATCACTTCCCAACCATCGATATCCGGCAACATGATATCCATGATCACCAGATCAGGCCGGTGTGCCTCGGCCAGCCTGAGTCCGTCGGCGCCAGTCTTGGCATGATGAATATAATAGCCAGCATTCCTGAGTTGTACACTCATCAGTTCCGCCGCCTGCTCATTGTCTTCAACCAACAAGACCTCAGGCTGCACAAGCGCTTGTTCCGGTAATGTTGCTACTTTCGTCTCGACGATGGATGGTTCGATGTGTTCGTCCGGGCTTACTGGCTCGATTGCCTCTACAATCTCGCTTTCCTTCCGGTATGGAACAACAAACTGGAAACAACTGCCAGCGCCTTCCTGACTGTTGACACTAACCTGACCACCATGCAGTTCCACCAGTCGCTTGACCATGACCAGCCCCAGTCCGGTACCCTCAAACTGGCGCGACAACGAACCATCCAGTTGCTCGAATGGCCGAAACAGTAGCTTGATCTTGTCTTCCGGGATTCCGATCCCGGTATCGGTGATCTTGACAACCAGGTTGTTTTCGACACGTTGCGCAGCAACGCTCACCTGTCCGCCATCCGGCGTGAATTTGACTGCATTGGACAACAGATTGAATACGATCTGTTTCAGTTTACGGCCATCGCCCAGCATATTACCGACATCATCGGCGACATCGAGCTTCAGCTCGATAGCGTGAGCATGAGCTGCCTCCTTGACGATCGACAATGCGTTGACAAACAACTCGGGCATGTTCACCGGTTGCAGATACAACTCCATTTTTCCGGCTTCGATCTTGGACAGATCGAGGATATCGTTAATCAGGGACAGCAGATGATTGGCACTGCCGTAGATTTCACCCACATAATCCTTCTGCTCTGTATTCATCTCCCCGAGCAGGTCGTCCTTGAGGACCTCGGAAAAACCGATAATCGCATTCAACGGGGTACGTAACTCGTGTGACATGTTGGCCAGGAACTCGGTCTTCAGACGGTTGGCCTGCTCTAGTTGGGTATTCTTTTGCGAGATCTCGCGGCCACGCTGCTTGAGCTGCTCGGACAGTGCCTTCATATCATGGTATTGATTGATATTATTCAACGACACACCGACCTGCTCGGTCAGGCGCTCGATAAATGCGAGCTCACTGTCTTCGAGGGATTTTATACTCGCCAGGACGATAACACCCAAGACCTTTTCACCATAGATGATCGGACTGGCCACCAGCGCTGTGGGCGTAATCGGGAACAGGCCGGTTTCGATCGTGAATGGCATGTCCCCGGGGGTGGTCAGCAGGATCTGTTTTGAATCGAGTGCGGCCTGTCCAATTATCCCTTCACCGGGTTTTAATGAGCTGCTGACGCCCGGGGGCAAACCATGATTCGCTACACAGTGCAGCACACCCTGCCATTCATCAAACAGATAGACCGCAGATACCGGGAAATTGTGCACCTCGGCCAGCATACCCAGTATCTGCTGGAAGACTGTGGATGTATCGAAATTTGTACTGAACAGGGCCATGACCTGAGACTGGGTACGTTCATAGGCCGCAGTTATTTCGAGCACATGAGTTTGTTCAGCAAGCGCGGCCTCGGCTTCCTTACGCTCGCTGATATCACGCACTATACCGGTGAACATGCGTTCGCCGTTGACCTGCATTTCACTGACCGCCAGTTCCATCGGGAACGTGCTGCCATCCTTGCGCTTGCCGGTCACTTCACGACCGATGCCGATGATCTTGCGCTCGCCGGTAGTCAGGTAATTATGCAGGTAACCATCATGCTCCTTAGCATAGGGCTGCGGCATCAGCATATTGACGTTCTTTCCCGCCACTTCATCACTGTGATAACCGAACAGTGTCTCCGCCGCCGGATTGAATGTCTCGATACGTCCCTTACCGTCGATAACGATAATGCCGTCGACAATAGTATCAATCAATGTTCGGATACGCTGCTCGCGAGACTTAATATCTGCTTCAACGCGCTTACGTTCACTGATATCACGTACAATACCGGTGAACATGCGCTCGCCATTGACCTCCATTTCACTGACGGCGAGCTCCATCGGGAAGGTCGAGCCATCCTTGCGCTTACCGGTCACCTCGCGGCCGATGCCAATAATCTTCTTGTTACCGGTGGACAGATAATTGTGCAGGTAGCCGTCATGCTCGCTTGCATAGGTCTCCGGCATCAACATCTTGACGTTATTTCCGGTCAATTCCTTGGCGTTATAGCCAAAAATTCGTTCCGTGGCCGGATTGACCGTCTGTATAATTCCCTTATTATTTATAGTTATTATGCCGTCGACGACGGTCTCCAGCACTGCCCTTAGATGCGCTTCTGTTGCTGTAAATCCTTGTTCTTTTTGGTTATTTATTTTATTCACTCGTTATCCGCACACTTCCAAATAATATGAACAGCATACTCAGCAGATTTATAACTGACTATTTTTGTAAGTTTATATAGCAACATTAATGCCATTGTGCAAATTCCGTATTCTAATAAGGTAATAAGCAAATGGTTCGGTATAGCGCTCGCTGCATGCATCTTGCCCGGCATGTCAACGTATCTTGACTGGTAACATTAATGCCACTGATGTCTCAATCGATCGGCTTTCTGCGCCTGGTCAGTCAACAGCCAGATCAATTAGCTTGCAAACATCAAGGTAAGCGTGCGTTAGTTATTTCGCTCCATGCCACTGCATTCCCCGTACAGTGGATAGACCAATCTGTTGTCGTGCATTACGTCTGCGATGGCTGATCCCACCTTCCCTGTTGTGTTTTGATACCTGCCCTCCTAACCATAGAAATTATGTTCAATTTGTCAAGCAAGAACAGGATATACCTTGATAAAGACAGTTTAAAAGGCCATCCTCATTGCCAAATCCCAGAATAAAAAAGGGGGGCCTTGAAGCCCCCCTACGAACTGCTATCAGCTGGCGATCATCATCAGACCTTGAAACTGCCAACAATCTTTTGCAGGCGTTCCGACAGTTGCTCGAGGTCGGCACTGGCAGTGGCGATCTGCTCTGCCCCGCCTGTTGCATGCATGGCCAGATCGTTGATCGCGACAACATTACGATTGATGCTGTCAGCCACATCGGATTGTTCTTCGGCCGCGGTGGCGATCTGCGTATTCATATCGGCGATCTGCGAGACCGCTGCGGTGATACCGGACAGTGAACTACCGGCCTGCCCGGCCTTTTCGACACTGGCCGAGGCCATTTTCTGTCCGCGCGCCATGGCTTTTACCGCATTCTTGGCGCCACTCTGCAGACGCTCGATCATCTCCTGGATCTCCTGCGTCGATTGCTGCGTGCGACTGGCCAGCATGCGCACTTCATCGGCGACGACGGCGAATCCACGTCCCTGTTCGCCGGCACGGGCCGCCTCGATCGCCGCATTCAGGGCGAGCAAATTGGTCTGCTCGGCAATATTCTTGATTACATCCAGCACGGTACCGATCTGCTCGGTATCACCATCGAGATGATGGATAGTATCCGAGGTACTCGCTACTTCATTGGCCAGCTCATTGATCGCGTGGATGACCTCCTGCACGACCTGGTTGCCGGCGCTGGATTCGTCATCCGCGGCCTTGGCTGCTGCCGACGCATCGTCGGCATTACGCGCCACTTCCTGAACGGTCGCGGTCATTTCATTCATGGCCGTGGCTACCTGCTCGATTTCGCCCTGCTGCCTGACAAAGCTATCCATGGTCGATCCACTCACTTCCGACATCTGGCCGGAGGCGCCGGCCAATTGATTGATGGAATCGGATACCTGTGCGACCAGATCCTGGATCTTGGCAACAAAACGATTGAAGGCCCTGGCCACATGCCCCACCTCATCCTGCCTGCTTTCGTCGAGACGACGGGTCAGATCGCCCTCACCACTGGCGATATCATTCAATGATGTCACGACATGACAGAATGCCTTGCGGATACCTTGCACAATCAGGAAGGCGATAATAGCGCCAATCAACGTTGCAATAACGGCAATAATCAGACTATTGCGCAACGTCGCTTCCTTCGCAGATGACATCTCGGTGCGCATGCTCTCGGCGGTCTTGACCTCGTTATTATAAAGTTTCTGCGTCGCGACTCGGACCTTCTGCCAGTTGGGATGCTCCTGCTTGCCGAGGACCGTGATGGCCTCGTCGCGCTTGCCCGCTTTCATCAACTCCAGCACCCTGAACTTGGCCGCACGGGATCGTTGCCAATGCTGATCGATGTCGCTCAAGCTGGATTTGATAGCGGCATCGTTTCCAGCCAGTGACATGGCATTTTTATAGGCCTTGTCAAAACGCCCAATCGCCGCGGGTGTGACCTTAAAGGGTTTTTTCAGGTGTGGCTTGAGGACAAGATTGCGCAGCGCGACACTGGACAGCAAGCCATCGGCATACATTTGCTGATAAGCCGTCTGGCGTGCATAGGTTTGTTTAAAGAAGTGATCGAACCTGTCTCCGACATTCAGCATGCCGGACAAGGCAACACCGAGCGCGATAAACATCAGCACGAAAACTAAAATATAGGAACCCGTCACTCTGGCCCGCATAGTCATAGAAAGTAACATTATTATCCCCTGATTATCGTTTATATTGTTCCTGATTTGCCCTGAGGCAGCTTATAAATCCTGAACGGCCTCGGCACGGTTAAATTTAGTCATAATCGAATAATCTTAAGCGCTTTATTTATAAGGGATTATCAATAACGATACAGACAGTGTAATCATGCGCCCCATCATCACGACGTAGCATGTAAATGGACTACGATCATCAACCTGGTGGATGAATTTGTTGCATGTGTGCACAATTCATGTGCACATCAGTGATAACGATACGAATCAAATCATTAACATGACAATTGAATGCTGCTGCTGACAACAGAAATCAACATAGCATCCACGCAGCCACAAGAACCCATATTAAATCAGAATATTCAGTCATTGCGAGCACAGCGCGGCAATCTGTCGAATAGAATCATGTAGTTACAGATTGAATCTAAACCAGGCTTCTCGCTGCGATAACAATGCATTATGTATTCGGAGGTTCCCTGAAGACGCCCTGGGACTGGCTCCTATGCAGCTGGCACATGCCTTGCAACTGTTTACCTTATAAATATATAAAGGAGTCAGGTATGGAGATGCAAAGTCAGATTCATTTCATTGGTGGCGAAAAAGGTGGCGTTGGTAAATCGGTTGTTGCACGCCTGATGGCACAATACTGGATTGATCATGACAAGCACTGGAGTGGCTATGACACGGACCGCTCGCACGGTGCATTGCTGCGTTATTATGCAGAGTTTTCCCAGGCCCTGGATACCGGCCTGATCGAGGCCCTCGATGACATCATCGAAACCGCTGTCGAGACCGAAGCAAATGTACTGATAGATCTGGCAGCACAAACAGAGACCAGTCTGCATAACTGGATTGAAGACAGCGGGGTCATGGACATGGCCACCGAACTGGGAGTTGGACTTTATTTCTGGTATGTCGTCGATGATGGCAAGGACTCTGTCAACCTGTTGTCGAGATTATTCCAGCGTTACGGTAACAACGCACGCTATGTCATTGTGCAGAATTACGGTCGCGGTGAAGATTTCACCCTGTTGAATGATTCCGCAGTCATGCAACAGATGCAGGATATCGATGTGCCCGTTATCAAACTGAAAGGCCTGCATAAACCCTCCATGCGCAAGATTGACCAGTTCGACAAGAGTTTCTGGGCTGCGGTCAACAACACGGATCCCGGGCAGGGTGAATGCCTGGGATTGATGGAACGTCAGCGCGTCAAGACCTGGCTCAAAAATGCATACAGTGAATTCGAACGCATCGGGATTTAGTCCGTATAAGCATGTGCACGAAGATTGAAGCTATACGTCTTGGCAGTACAGGATCAAGCAGTCACTGTCACAATTCATAGTCAGCTTCGCGTAATTTTGCCTGCGCCGCCGCGAGTCGTGCGATCGGTACGCGTGGGGCGGAGCAGGATACATAATTCAGGCCGATATGGTGATAGAAACGGATTGAACCCGGATGCCCACCCTGTTCACCACAAATACCCACATGCAGATCCGGGCGCGTCTTGCGCCCCCATTCAACGCTGATACGCATCAATTGACCGACA
This sequence comes from uncultured Gammaproteobacteria bacterium, assembly GCA_947258655.1. Classification (GTDB taxonomy): domain Bacteria; phylum Pseudomonadota; class Gammaproteobacteria; order JAADHQ01; family JAADHQ01; genus JAADHQ01. The sequence goes on from CAMYJD010000013.1 coordinate 6,466, forward strand.
CCCTTGATATCGAGCACTTCGAACGGATTGTCCTCTAATATGCCTTTTTCGGTATACATGGGCAGGAACTTGTTTTCTGCATCTTCCCTGGAAAAGGAAAAACAGGCCTGAGTCAGGTCATTGGTGCCGAACGAGAAGAATTCCGCCACCTCTGCCAGCTTGCCGGCGCGCATGCAGGCACGCACGACTTCAACCATGGTGCCGAATTTAAACTCCAGTTCAACGCCATATTCCGTTTCCACCTCGGCGCGGACTTCGTCGACAATCTCCTTGACCAGGATCAACTCCTGCGCGGTACATACCTGCGGAATCATGATCTCGGCAAGAATATCGATCCCAGCCTTCTTGCATTCTGCAGCTGCCTCCAGCACCGCGCGGATCTGCATCGCATAGATTTCGGGATAGGTAATCCCGAGGCGCACACCACGATGGCCCAGCATCGGATTGACCTCAAACAATTCACGCACCTTCAGCAACATCAATTCTTTCTTGGCAATAGCAGCGTCCACCAGTTCACGTCCGCCTTCGGCAAAGGGCTTGGGTAACGGGTCGGTCTGGGTCTCGGTATGCAGCAATTGCAGACTCGACATCAGATCACCAACACCCTCGACGGTGCTGCGCAGCTGTTTCAGATGCTGTAGCTCCATTTCCAGTTGTTTCTCGCTGGGCAGAAATTCATGGATCGGTGGATCGAGCAAACGGATGGTCACTGGGTGAGGGGCCATGACCTCGAACAGGGATTTGAAATCCGAGCGCTGAATCGGCAACAGACGATCAAGGGCCTGCTGGCGCTCATCCGTGGTATTGGCCAGGATCATATCGATAACAATCGGCAAGCGGTCCTGGGCATTGAACATACGTTCGGTACGGCATAGGCCGATGCCTCTGGCACCATACTCAGCGGCCTGCTGTGCTGCTGATGCAGTATCGGCATTGGCCATGACATCCAGGGTTGCAATCGCATCCGACCAGTCCAGCAGTGTATGCAGATCATCCGAAAACTCGGGTGGCACGGTCGGGATCTCGCCGATATAGACGTTTCCATTACCACCATCAATGGTAATCACATCACCTTCATGCAGCACGATACCGCCTACACGCGCCTGCCTCTTGATCACGTCCACCTGGATACCTTCGGCACCGGCAACACAGGGCTTGCCCATACCACGCGCGACCACGGCGGCATGCGAGGTCTTGCCGCCACGACTAGTCAACACACCCACCGCGGCAAAGAATCCATGAATGTCTTCGGGCTTGGTTTCCTCGCGCACCAGGATCACCTGCTCGCCGGTCTTGCCGAGTAATTCAGCCCGGTCCGCATCAAACACGACGGCACCGGATGCGGCGCCCGGTGATGCCGGCAGTCCCTGGGCCACGGCCGTTGCAGTCGAAGCCGGGTCGAGGCGGGGATGTAACAGTTGCTCCAGTTCTTCCGGATCAATCCGCAACAGCGACTGCTCGCGTGTAACCAGGCCTTCATCGACCATTTCCACCGAGGTGCGCACCCTGGCTGCTGCATTCATCTTGCCATTACGTGTCTGCAGGCAATACAATACGCCTTTTTCGATCGTATATTCAAAATCCTGTACTTCCTTGTAATGGGCTTCGAGCCGGTTGCGCAAGTCGACCAGCTGGCTGAACATTTCCGGCATTTCCTGCTCGAGCTCCTGCACGGGCTTGGGTGTACGGATACCGGCGACCACGTCTTCACCCTGGGCATTGACCAGGTATTCGCCAAACATGATGTTTTCACCGGTGCCGGGGTTGCGTGTAAACCCGACCCCGGTTGCGCTATCCATACCCATGTTGCCGAAAACCATCGTCACGACGTTGACCGCTGTGCCGTTGGCCATGGCCGGCGTGATATTGAATTCACGGCGATAATCGATGGCACGCTTGCCCATCCATGAGTTGAACACGGCCTTGATCGCAATCTCAAGTTGCTCGAACACATCCTCAGGAAACGGCCTGCCGGTGACCTGCTTAACCACGTCGAGGAAAATGCCACTGATCTCCTGCAGATGCTCTGCGGTAAGACCTACATCGGCCTTGACCCCTTCGCGACGTTTGACCTCGTCGAAGGGCTGATCAAACTCTTCATCAGCGATTCCCAGTGCCACCTTGCCAAACAACTGAATAAAGCGTCGATAGGCATCGTATGCAAAACGTTCATTGCCGGTCTGGCTGATCAGGCCCTGCAACGTCTCAGCATTCAGCCCCAGGTTCAGAATCGTATCCATCATACCCGGCATCGACATCGCCGAACCCGAACGTACGGATACCAGCAATGGATTTTGCTGATCACCAAAACCTTTTCCGCTTGACTGTTCAAGCAAGGCAACCTGCTTGCGCACATCGTCCATCAAACCGGCAGGCAGGCTGTTGTCGCTGGTATCCAGGTAAGCCAGGCATGCCTCGGTACTGATCACAAATCCGGGCGGTACGTTAATGCCGATCTGGGTCATTTCGCATAAGTTGGCTCCCTTGCCACCGAGCAGGTGTTTGTTATGCCCATCCCCTTCCTTGAATGAAAATACATATTGCGTGGTTTCAGCATTTGCCAACATCGACATTCTTTTATCTCCTGTTTTTACAACACAAAGCAGCAGGCAACTGCATATAAATATCTTCTGGATCCGAGTTTCTACCTACTATGGAACAATAGATCATACCTGAATAAGCGCCTACCCGCCTCGGATATGCATCAGCATTCTATCCTGCCGCCATACATCAGGCAACGAAATCGAGATTTCTGGTATGCACAGGGAAACCCTTCTCCTTAATGAGCAGTGATTTTTCCATGAGATTATGCGGAATATCAATACCCATTAACTGCAACACAGTCGGGGCGACGTTTGCAAGCCCTCCCGAGCAGGATAACTGCCAGGATGATTTATCGATAATCATGCACGGCACCGGGTACATGGTATGCTGGGTTTGCGGCATGCCCGTGGTCGGATCCACCAGCTCTTCACAGTTGCCATGATCGGCTGTCAATACGATCGAGTAATCGTTCGAAACTGCGGTCTGGATCAGTTTGCCTACCTGTTCGTCCAGCACCTCTACGGCCTCAATCACGGCATCTTCCACAGCAGTATGTCCTACCATATCGCCATTGGCAAAATTAACGACAATAAAGTCATAGCACTCGCTGTTGATCGCATTGATCACCGCTTCACTGATTTCCCTGGCACTCATCTCGGGTTTCTGATCGTATGTGGCGACCTGCGGCGACGGAATCAATAACTGGGTTTCTCCGGAAAAAGGATTCGTCCGGCCGCCATTGAAAAAGTACGTGACATGCGGGTATTTCTCGGTCTCCGAACAATGGAACTGTTTGAGACCGGCATCACTGAGTATTTGTGCCAGGCATATTTTCGGCTTGTCAGGCTCAAACGCATACGGCATTTCCAGTTGTTTATCATACGGCATCATACAGGTGATATTCGGGTGTATCATCTGACCACGATCGAAGCCCTTGAACTCCTTACTGCCTAATGCAGCAACGATCTGCTGTGGTCTGTCCTTACGGAAATTAAACATAATGACTTCATCATCTGCACGCATGACATCGAATTTTGGTAATAAAATGGGGCGGATGAATTCATCATTGTCGCCTGCTGCATAGGCACTGCATATAGCGGTCTCTGCCGACTGCGCTTTTTGTCCCTTGCCGAGAATATAGGTCCTCCAGGCCAGTTCGGTCCTGTCCCAGCGATTGTCCCTGTCCATGGCATAATAACGTCCGATGATACTGGCGATGGCACCACCGGCTTCATGCAGGCGTGTCTCGATTTCAGGCAGATATGTCAACGCCGATTTCGGTGCCGTATCGCGTCCATCGGTAATCATGTGTAGCAATGGTTTGGCGCCATTGCGCTTGCATAACTGGATCAGTGCCAACAGATGATCTATATGACTGTGAACACCGCCATCAGATACCAGGCCGATTAGGTGAACCGGGCGATTATTTAATACGGATTGACTGACGGCCTTGTGCAACGCCGCATTGGCATAAAAACTGTCGTCATCGATAGCATCATTGATCATGACAATATCCTGATTGATAATGTTGCCTGAACCAAGCGCCATATGGCCGACCTCCGAATTCCCCATTTGCCCGTCCGGCAGGCCAACACTGGGGCCGGAGGCCTGTAACAGGGTATGCGGATAGCTGGCAAAATAGGCATCCAGATTGGGGGTATGCGCAGCCTCTACGGCATTGTGACGCTTACCCGGATTCACACCAAATCCGTCCAGAATAATGAGCATTACCGGTCGACGGGGTGCTTTTATGAATGCATTCATACTGTCATTGGTCTGGCGGATTCGATCAGTCATCACTTCTAAGGTTATGGATCTCGGCTTCACTACAATCATGCTGTAATTGAAGTATATTCAAGAATCATACCGCATAAAAAAACAAGGGATAGACCATGTAATTGCTTGTTACATATAAGTTTTGCTTGAAAGTCATTACGTCGGTGCGATAGCGCTCAGGCACGCATATAGTGCATGATCATGTCATCTTGCTCCCATAGTGTGAAACTTTAATGACATGATGACAGTAGTATAGCAGCCAGCAGTGGGAAATCAGGACAGATAGCGCAGGTAAATATAGATACTACTGATCAGTATACTGAGCAGCATCAGCGGGAATGCACCCAGCATGAATCCGAGAAAACTGATCGGATGACCCGAGCGCTCGGCAAAACCGGCGACGATAACATTGGCACTGGCGCCGATCAGCGAACCATTGCCGCCGAGACAGGAACCGAGTGCGAGCGACCACCACAGCGGCATTAATCCCTCCGGGCCACCGAACGTAGCTGCCATCGACTTGATCAAGGGGATACTTGCTGCGACGAAGGGAATATTATCCACCAGCGCCGAGGCGATAGCCGAGCCCCACAGAATGGCCATCGCAGTAATCAATGTATCGCCCCCTGTCCATTGCAGGATATGGTCGGCAAACATCGTCAGCAAACCGGTACTTTCAACGCCATGTACAATAATAAACAGGCCAAGAAAGAAAAAGATTGTCACCCATTCGACCTCGGCAAAGGTGGCATGCACGGAGCGACTCTGATCATCCGCCTTGCGCGGTAGATTATCCAGCAACAACAGCAAGGCGGCCCCGCTCATTGCAACGGAAGCCGGCATCAGACCATGATTGTGCCCGGCAATAAATCCGATCAATACCAGGGTCAACACAAAAAAAGACTGCCATAGCAAACGCGGATCGGTAATCGCCTCACGTTCATTGTAGTTCAGTACCCGTTGGCGGTCCTCCGGATTTGCATTCAGTTTGCGTCCCCAGATCAGGTAAAACGGGATCAGAATGACCAGCAGAATGATCAGGGCCGGTGGCCCGAGGTTAAACAGGAAATCATTAAAACTCAGGTCTACGGCCGAACCGATCATGATATTCGGAGGGTCTCCAATCAACGTTGCGGCACCACCTACATTGGATGCAAAGATCTCGGCAAACAGAAATGGATAGGGTGTTATCCTCAGCGCATCTGCAATCAGCAACGTCACCGGCGCAATCAGTAACACCGTGGTCACATTATCGAGTATTGCTGACAGTATTGCCGTAACCAGGACCAGTGTCACCAGTATGCCCCAGGGATCGGCGTTCACTTTTTTCGCGGACCAGACTGCAAGAAACTGGAAAACACCCGTACGCCGGGTAATCGCAACTATGACCATCATACCCGTCAACAAACCGAGCGTATTAAAATCCACGCCCCGTAAAGCCGCCTCCTGGGTCAACACGCCCCCCACTATCATCAGGCTCGCTGACATCAAGGCCACAATGGCGCGATTGATCCGGTCGCTGAGGATAATCAGATACGTCAATATGAACAACACACCCGCAAACCAGATCGGGTCCCAGCCAAACACGGTCATTGTATTGGCGCTGTGATGCATCTAGATCTGTTGCTCCAGTATTTTGCCATATACATCCCAGTAGGAAATCATGCCAACCAGGAGCCCGCTTTCAGGATCAACGACTGGAACGCTCGTACGTGTACGATAGAGGATAAGTAAGGTCTCGACCAATGGTGTGTCAGGCGCAACCACAGAAGCATCATAACTCATGCAATACGTAATCGGTTCGTCTTCTACGGCCTTAAGACGTACATATAAATCATGCAAGGTATCGGCTACAAACGGTACTGTGGTCAGCCCTCTCTCGACCAGAACGGCCTTGGGCAGTACCATGCGTAACAGGCAGTTCACGCCAAACACTCCCTGATATCGACCGTTGTCATCGACAACGGGTATATTGCGATAGCGGTGATCCATCACAAGCTCCACGCCTTTATGGACTTTCTCATCCATATGCAGGACCGAGGGGTGCGGGTCCATCACCATGCTAGCAGTCATATCCACCTCGTCGTATTATTATGTAAATAACATGCATTATTGTACATTGCGTGAGTCATACGGTTAATGCATCAACATCAGCATCAAGTACGCAACCAGAAATACAACACATGCGTAGATCAGTACCTGTCTTGGGCCTGCCTGCACCTTGTTTATTCTCCATCCGGCGATAAGCGCAGCACAGATAAACAGTATAGCCGCCGCTATCCCCTTGTCTGTGAGCCATTGTGCAGCGGCCAGTGAAAACAGGGAGAGCGCAAATAATGCAGCGGCTGCCAGATAGGTGCGCGCCGCACCATAACGAACAGCAAAGGAATTTTTACCGGCTGCACGGTCCGTATCGATCTGTGGCGGCTGGTGCGAAAACAGCAGTGACATCGATAACGCTGCAAAGGCCAGCATCCCGGCCACGGCGGTCAGATTGAGTGACTGACCTGTCACGAACCATAAACTACCAAAAACACCGGGACCGTAGCATATACCCGTCACCCATTCCCCAGCTGTTGAATAGGAAAGCGGACGCCGTCCAAAGTTATACAACAGCCCCAGCACAACAAACGGCAACGCATATACGAGCACCCACAGGCGATCGAATACAAACAATGTCAGCAGACCGAGAATACTACCGGCCGCCAGACTGATGAAGGCGTGTTTATTGGTTATGTGTGGATTATTGTCATGCACACGCACCCAGGAATCCAGCTTTTCCTGATCAGCACCGAGTTGCCAGTCCTTGGCATCATTGAACAGATTGATCGCATGCTGAAGCAGAACCACGCCAGCAGTAGATAAAATCAACGGAATGGTTTCATCTGCTGCTGTATCATGCAGCATCCACACTGCAACACCCGGGAGCACAGAGACAAGATAGATGGCAGGATTCAGGGCCTGCCACCATCTGATTATAACAGGCATGGACGTTTAAACGGCATCACGCCTATGCCATCTGCAAGTGCGTCTCCCGATAGCTGTCAAGGGCACCCTGGAACCATTCGGCATGTTGCTGTTCCGAATCAATAACACGCTGGTAAACCTGGGCCGTGGCCTCGTCATTATTTGCCAACGCCTGGTCGCGAAAACGCGGATAAATATCCAGATACTCACGTTCCTCTACACGAATCGCGACCATCAGGGCCTTTTCGATCACGCTGTCCGGATTCATCGCTATCAGCTCATCACAGTTGGCGCGAATGGTTTCCAGTGCATCGATCGCGCGCTGGGTGTCCTCACCACGCTCCGGGGTGCCGATATCGCTATACAGTTCGCGCAACCACACGGCGTGTAATTTCTCTTCACCGGCCACCTTGCGGAACAGCTTCGCCAAGTCGGGATGACCGGCCTTGCTGGCCCAGCGGGCAAATTCCGGATACATGATCTCGTTCTCATATTCTTCTACATCCACGAAGGACGATGCGGTTTTACCCATGTCATCTGATTTGCGTGCCGCAGCAAAACACTCAAAAATCATATCTTCGGTAATCTCAGGCATACTCATGCGCATTCTCTCCTTACATCAGTTGTTGATTCGCTATAGTCGTCAAAGCCGTGCTGATAATTTATATCATTACTATGGAACATTGCTAATTTCATGCCAGATACAACAACAAATGAAATTTACATCAAATCAATATGTTGCTGATTAATCTAACATTCATCAATATAAAAACCCATCCATCATAATCATACAATGCACGTTTATAGTGCATATACTATATTCTGAATCATGCAAAAAGACTACTTTATTTATTCAGCATCTGATGAAATCACATTGCGTTGATATACACGTGCACGTTGCTCGAACAGGGATACGATATTGCGACTGGATATAACAAACATGCGCTTCATCAGTCTCTGTACCAGCGCGGATGAAAATTCTACCTGCATCTTTAACTCGATGGCACATGAATTATTGTCAGCCCCGCTTAGCTTCCAGTCTATTTCCAGTGCTCTGAATGGACCATCTTGTGAGCGTATGGTTACCTGCTCTGGCCTGTTATAGCTGGCACTCGACGTGAAGCGCCAGCTCACTGGACCAATACCGATCTGCTGATCGACAATCATCAGATTATTATCATCGGAACGTATATGAACATCACGCCATCCAGGCAGGAACTGCGGGTAGGATTCAACATCCACTATGACCGCAAACATACGCGCAGGGGAGCAATGCACGATACGCTTTTCATGATGTACATTCATGCATCGATTATCATACAAACCATGACTATTGGCGATATATTCACAATGCGGTAATTTTTATGTCGGAACAGACCCTAACCTTTCATCAAAAACAATTTGGGTAAATCGGCGCGCGAAATAATGCCCTGCACCTGATCGTCATCATCCGTAATAATAATACGTTTTATCTTGTTACGGTCCATGATCTCGATTGCACGCTGTAACGTGTCATCCGCCTTCAGCGTCATCGGCTTCCTGGTCATCAGGTCATCGACAATGCTGCCCATCGGTTTAGTAACGCGCCGGCGTCGAATGATACTGATAAACAGATTCTGGATTGTCGGGTGGGCATCAACATTCATTGCCGACAGAAAATCGGCCTCGGTCAGGACGCCTACCAGCTTCTTGTCTGGTCCGACAACGGGCAATCCGCTGACATTCTGCCTTGCCATCAGATCGGCAGCTTCTGATAGCGGGCGTCCCTGCTCAATGGTAACGACATTGGTCGACATCAGATCCTTGACATACATGGCTTTGGCCCGGCGTACCGGTGCCGTCTCGTCGACATCCTTACCGATCAAATTCATATGCGCGGTCAACAAGGGCATATTGCCCAGGTAACCAGGCAACAACATATTCCAGTAGACCCATTCGAAGGTCATTTTCCCCATATGGTTAAGATAGCTCTCTTTCAGCAGGCTGAATGGGCCGATTCCCGGGGTAGGAAAGGCACCCGGAACCGGCTCGACATCATAATTGAAATCCAGCAGCATGGCCTTGTGATGACCGGTTTCGATAAAACAGTTGGCATGCCCATCAAATGACTGCAGTGCCTTTTCGCCGCGAATTTCCCGAAGCAGGTTATTGACCACCGTTTCCGCCTCAAAGTGGGCAACCGAGCCAGCCTTGGACGTGGACACATTGGAGTTATCACCGAGCACAAATATATTGTCGGCCTTGCGTGATTTTAACGTGCGTGGATCGGTCATAAAATAACCGGCGCCATCACCCAGGTCAGAGTCATCGGCCACCGCGGGCCCCAGGTTTGGTGGTATCGAGCATAACAGATCATAATCAACGCTCCCGCCTTCAAATGACTTGATCACTTTCTGCTCGGCATTCACGCTTTCCAGTGAAAAGTTGGGTACAACGTTAATACGCTTTTCGCGTGCGACCTGGGTCAGAATCTTGTTGGCGACGGGTTTGGTGAATGCACCGCTGTAGGGTGTTACCAATGATATATCGATATTATCTCTGACACCTTTCAATGTGAAATAGTAGTCGGCGAGAAAGGCGAACTCGATCGGCGCAACCGGACACTTGATCGGCATATCGGCGATATCGATCAGCAAACGCCCTTCCTGCATGTCCTCCAGTGACTGCTGGAAAGCCATTGCACCATCAGGATTATAGAATGTAAACACATCATTACCCATGGCATCGGCCAGACCGTCCACTTCATTGGCATCGACATGACAACCCAGCGACGTAACCAGCCAGTCATAGGCGTAGTTCCCCGCGGATGTTTCTACCTGCTTGTTTTCATGATCAATCAGGTTGATTGCGGCCTTGATAAAGCGCACTTCGGCTGGCAGGGATTTCTGGCTCGGACGCATCAGCTTGTCGGCATCTGTATATCCATATAATTTAAACGGGATAAATAACAGGCCCGGCTGATAACAATGCTGGTCCGATTTGTCAATGACCGTGATCTGCCACTCCTTCATATCAAGTTCACTGCGCAACATGTTGGCAACCAGGGTCCCCCCTGTACCTGCACCCAGTATCACAATATTTTTCATAATCAAATTCCTCGGCAAAAGCCATCGCTACATCAGTCTGCCACTGCGACCGCTGGCAGGCAATGAGTTATCCGGGTAATTACGTTTTACCTGCGATAGCACATCAATCAGCTGCACACACCTGGACTAGACAATATGGTTCTAAATGCAATATATATGCCTCGTAATACGAATCGTGTCATACAACACCGATGCACTTCTTACGGTTATGGGTTGGCACAATCCTTGATTACCTAATATCAGGCAGATAAACAACGGCATATATCCAGGTTGTGGTTATTCCCTTCCTGACAAAGGAAATCATTATCTTAGTGGCGACGGCATCAATGTTATACATATTTCTTTACGCTGTCTCGCACCAGCATAATACAATTTTACATCTGCAACGCACTATATTAGTGTGACCGATAAACGCTAACGCAGTATTACAATGTAATATTTTTGAAGTATTCCGGGCAGTATAGACATTTATATGACAAACACAGCAAAACATATTCATATAGGAAAAGGGCTGGACATACCCGTCATGGGTGCGCCCCAACAGCATATCGAAGATGCAAAACCCGCTCACTCGGTTGCACTCCTTGGCAGTGATTACCCGGGTATTACGCCCAGGCTTGCGGTCAATGAAGGAGACAGGATTAAACTTGGCCAGACGCTTTTTGTTTCCAAGACACAGCCATCCATACGCTTCACGTCACCCGGTAGCGGTGTTGTTGCAAAAGTCGTACGCGGACCCAGACGCGTGTTACATGCCGTCGAAATACAGTTGCAGGATGATGATGAAGAAAACTTCGCTGCGTTCAAGGTGGATAACCCATCATCACTGGATAATGAATCCGTGCGTGCAGCCCTGCTCGCTTCGGGTTTATGGACGGCACTGCGTACACGTCCATACAACCGCATAGCGGATCCGCAACAAACTCCGTTTGCATTGTTTGTAACAGCCATCGACACCAATCCCTTATGCGCCAATCCCGGGAGTATCATAGACCAGGCTGGCGATGCATTTCATGACGGACTCATCGCTTTATCACGACTGACGGGCGGCAAAGTATACGTATGCACCGCAGCCGGAGAAATCCTGCCTGTACCCGATAGCGAAAACATCATTGCGGCAGAGTTTGATGGCCCCCACCCGGCTGGTCTGGTCGGGACCCATATCCATTTTCTCGCACCCGTAAGTAGCCGGCGTACTGTCTGGCATATAGGCTACCAGGATGTCATAGCGATCGGCCGTTTATTCCAGAGCGGACACCTGGATCCTGAACGCATCGTTTCATTGGCCGGGCCGGCGGTCATGAATCCACGCCTGCTGCGCACACGCCTGGGGGTTAACACCGGTGAACTGGTAGACAAGGAACTGGACCCGATCGCCTGTCGGGTCATATCCGGCTCTATTCTGGGCGGACGTTTTGCCGCCGGCTGGGCTACATTTCTTGGCCGCTATCATAACCAGGTTTCGGTATTACCCGACACCCAGGAAAGGGAGTTCCTCGGCTGGCTGACTCCCGGGGCACGCAAATTCTCTGCAAGTAGAGTGCTGCTATCGAGTATCTTCAAGCGTCCTTCCTACTGGATCACGACCTCGCAGAATGGCAGCCCGCGCGCGATGGTACCCATCGGTGCCTATGAACGCGTTATGCCTCTGGACATACTGCCAACACAGTTATTGCGTGCGTTGCTGGTTGGTGATACGGACACCGCACAAGGCCTAGGTGCACTGGAACTTGACGAGGAAGACCTGGCCCTGTGCTCCTATGTCTGTCCGAGTAAATATGATTATGGCCCCGTGTTACGTACAACCCTCAACCTGATCGAGAAGGAAGGCTGATGCGATTTATCAGAAAAAGCCTGGACCGCCTGCAACCCTGGTTCGCCAAGGGCGGACGCCTGGAAAAATACAGCGCATTATATGAAATGGTCGATACCCTGCTGTACTCCCCGACAGACAAGACGCGCGGCGCTCCGCATGTACGTGATGCCATCGACCTGAAGCGTGTCATGATTTATGTCGTCCTCGCCAGTATGCCGGCTGTTTTGATCGGCGTTTATAATACCGGCCTGCAGAGCAATCTGGCCATGCAGGAACTCGGACTGACCACTGCCGAAGGCTGGCGTGGCATCATCCTGGATTTACTCGGTACCGGCTATGACCCGGATAACATGCTGGCCTGCCTGATCCACGGTTTAGTGTACTTTCTGCCAATCTATATCATTACGTTGATTGCAGGAGGAATCTGGGAGGTCGTATTCGCACTGGTACGTAATCATGAGGTCAATGAGGGTTTCCTGGTGACGTCCTGGCTGTTTGCTGCCACGCTGCCGGCATCGATACCACTATGGCAGGTCGCGCTGGGCATTTCCTTTGGTGTCGTTATCGGCAAAGAGGTGTTCGGCGGTACCGGTAAGAATTTTCTCAATCCCGCCCTGGTCGGGCGCGCCTTCCTGTTTTTCGCCTATCCTGCGCAAATCTCGGGTGATGCCGTGTGGGTACCCGTCGATGCATACTCGGGGGCAACGCCACTGGCACTGGCGGCAGAAGGCGGGATCGAAGCTGTCACTGCCGAGGGCATCACCTGGACACAGGCCTTCGTCGGCACTATCCAGGGATCCATCGGCGAAGTCTCGGCCCTTGCCTGTTTGCTTGGTGGCGCGTTTCTGATTTTCACCGGGATTGCATCGTGGCGCATCATAAGTGGCGTCATACTCGGCATGATAATCACAACCCTGATACTCAATGTCGTCGGACCCGAGTCACAGGCCGTTTATGCAGTACCCTGGTACTGGCATCTGGTCCTGGGTGGATTTGCCTTCGGCGCGATATTCATGGCGACCGATCCTGTGTCGGCATCGATGACGCGCACGGGCATGTGGATCTATGGTGGCCTGATCGGCTTTATTGCCATTCTCATTCGCGTCGTCAATCCCGCTTTTGCAGAAGGCGTGATGCTGGCAATACTGTTTGGCAATGTATTTGCACCTGTTATCGATCACTTTGTTGTGCAATCACATATTCGCAGACGCAAGTTAAGGGACGGCTATGAACAATAAGGTCAACGGCTCACTTTGGGCGCGTCTGCTCGCCACACCCAATAACAGCACCAGCAAAATTGTTGTAGTTGCGCTGGGCGTGTGCCTGGTTTCATCGATCCTGGTCTCCAGTGCCGCAGTATTACTCAAACCGATACAGAAACAGAACGAAGAACTGGGACGACAAAAGGAAATCCTCAAAGTGGCAGGATTGTATCGACCGGGCATTGATATTACCGACGGCTTCCAGTCCATACAAACACGCTATGTCGATTTACACAGCGGTCAGTACGTCGATGCTGCGCTGCTGGAAAACCAGGCAGCTGTAGCGATACCCAGGAAGGAAGACATTGCCGGCATTGGCAAAAAGATGCGTTACCAGACTCTATATCTCGTGGCATCCGACAGGGGCGTGGATACCATCATCCTGCCGTTGATCGGCAAGGGTCTATGGTCGACCGTGCATGGGTTTGTTGCCTTGTCTGCCGACGCTAATACGATCAGGGCGGTCTCCTTTTATGACCATGCCGAGACGCCGGGCCTTGGAGGTGAAATCAGCAATCCATCCTGGCAGGCCAAATGGCAGGGCAAAAACGTCTTTGGAATGCATGGTCACGCACAAATCCGGGTCATCAAGGGACGCGTCAATCCGTCTTCACATCATGCCCAATATGAAATCGACGGTCTCTCCGGCGCCACACTGACCGCAAATGGAATTACCAACATGGTCCGCTACTGGCTCGGTGAGCAAGGCTTCGGTCCCTACCTGGATAGAATACGGTTACCCGCAAAGGGAGGAATGATGCATGAATAACGAAAACCGCAAGGTATTACTTGAACCGGTCATCGACAATAATCCAATTACGCTGCAGATCCTGGGTATATGTTCGGCGCTCGCTGTCACGACACAACTGGCACCCGCCTTGATTATGTGCCTGGCCCTGACCTTTGTACTGGTCAGCTCCAGCGTCATTATCAGCGCGATACGACATCATATACCGACGAATATACGCATTATTGTGTTCATGACCATTATTGCATCACTGGTTATCGTCGTTGATCAGTTCCTGAGGGCCTTTGCCTATGACCTGAGCAAGCAACTGTCGGTTTTCGTCGGTCTGATTATCACGAACTGCATTGTACTCGGCCGTGCCGAGGCCTATGCGACACAGAATGGTGTGTGGCCAAGTTTCCTCGATGCTGTGGGTCATGGCCTGGGCTATAGCGTCATTCTGATTTTCGTCGCCGTGGTCAGGGAACTGCTCGGTTCTGGCAGTATCCTGGGCGTTAAAATCCTGCCCCTGATCAGTGAAGGCGGTTGGTATACCTCGAATGGATTGATGCTGCTGGCCCCCAGTGCATTTTTTATTATCGGACTGTTGATATGGGGCGTGCGCAGCTGGAAACCGCAACAACAGGAAAAACCGGATTACCGCATCCAGGTCGTCCATCGCACTGAAATTGTGTAGGAACAGGATAAATAATGGCTGCTTATTTACAATTATTCATACAGGCTGCTTTTGTCGAGAACCTGGCCCTGTCCTTCTTCCTCGGCATGTGCACGTTCCTTGCTGTTTCCAAGCGCATTGATACCGCGCTGGGACTGGGTGCCGCGGTCATCGTCGTTCAGGGCATTACCGTTGCCGTCAATAACCTGATCTATCAATACCTGTTGCAGGAAGGTGCGCTGTCCTGGCTGGGTATGCCCGAAGTGGATTTGAGTTTCCTCGGTCTGGTCACCTACATCGGCGTTATCGCGGCACTGGTGCAGATCCTCGAGATGACCCTGGACCGTTATTTTCCTGCCTTGTACAACGCTCTGGGAATCTTCCTGCCACTGATTACCGTTAACTGCGCCATTCTGGGTGGTTCGTTATTCATGGTCGAACGCAATTATGATTTCGGCGAAAGCCTGGTTTATGGACTCGGCAGCGGATTCGGTTGGGCCCTGGCACTGGTTGCCCTCGCAGGCATCAGGGAAAAATTGAAATACAGTGATATACCCGATGGCCTCCAGGGCCTGGGCTCCACATTTATCATTGTCGGCCTGATGTCCATGGCCTTTATGGGATTTTCAGGTATCCAGTTATGAGGGTTTATCATGCTTGAAATCACACTCGGCGTTGTTATGTTCACCGCAATCGTACTGTTGCTGGTGTCCATTATCCTGTTCGCGCGCTCACGCCTTGTTCCGGCCGGACAGGTTGATATCGAGGTCAACGAGGAACGCACGATCAGTGCAGCCGTCGGCCTCAAGCTCGTAACCGCACTCGCTAATGCCGGATTATTCCTTCCCTCTGCCTGTGGCGGCGGTGGCACCTGCGGACAGTGTCGGGTCAAGGTGTTGGACGGTGGTGGCGCGATCCTACCAACAGAAACATCACTGATCAACAAGCGTGAAGCAGCGGAAGGCGCACGCCTTGCCTGTCAGGTCACCGTCAAACAGAACATGAAAGTGGAAGTGCCGAGAGAGGTGTTTGGCATACGTAAATGGCCTTGCAAGGTACGCTCCAATAAAAACGTTTCCACCTATATCAAGGAGCTGGTACTGGAACTGCCAGAAGGCGAACAGGTGGATTTCAGGGCGGGCGGTTATATCCAGATTGAATGTCCACCACATCGGATCCAATATCAGGACTTCAATATAGCGGACCAATACCGTGCCGAATGGGACAGGCATAATTTATGGCAGTATATCTCCGAAACCCGCGAAACGGTAACACGTGCCTATTCGATGGCCAATTATCCGGGCGAAAAAGGCATCATCATGTTGAATGTGCGCATTGCCACTCCCCCGCCGGGTTCACCCGATGTACCCCCGGGCATCATGTCATCCTATATTTTCAGCCTCAATACGGGTGACAATGTCACTATCTCGGGCCCGTATGGGGAATTCTTCGCTCATGACACGGATGCGGAAATGGTATTCGTCGGTGGCGGTGCAGGTATGGCGCCAATGCGTGCGCACATATTCGACCAGCTTAAGCGCCTGCAGACAAAACGCAAAATCAGTTTCTGGTATGGAGCACGTAGTCTCAAGGAACTTTTTTATAAAGAAGAATTCGATCAGCTACAGGCGGCACATGATAATTTTGAATGGCATATCGCCCTGTCTGATCCACAGCCGGAAGACCACTGGCAAGGACATACTGGTTTCGTACATGATGTATTATACAAGCACTATCTGCAGTCACATCCAACCCCTGAAGACTGTGAATTTTATCTGTGCGGCCCACCAATGATGACCGCTGCAGTAATCAAGATGCTGGAAAACCTCGGCGTAGAAAGGGAGAATATTCTGATGGATGATTTCGGCGGGTAATTATAATCATGGGCATATTTCTGCTGACATTTGCAGTGTTTATTATTATGGCTCTGGCATTGGCACTGGGTCTGCTATGCGGACGTAAGGGTATCCAGGGTAGTTGCGGTGGTCTGAACCGCATACCGGGGCTTGAAGACGCCTGTGGTGCATGCGCGAAAAAACACTGTCCGCGCAAGAAAGTTAACATCGATAATAATAATTCCGAATTGGATATGGAGGAGTAATGGTTACATCGATTACAGTGAAGGATTTCATGGCCACCAATCTCGTTATATTTAATCCTGACATGGACATCATGGAAGCCATTCGCTTACTGACAGAAAAACGCATTTCCGGTGCACCGGTAGTTGACCAGCTTGGCAATCTTGTCGGCATGTTATCAGAGAAAGACTGCCTGAAGATTGCACTGGAAGCCGGTTATCATGGTGAATGGGGTGGGCGCGTCGATGAATATATGAGTCCTGAAATCGAGACCGTTGACGCAGACACCAGCATTCTTGATGTGGCCAACTATTTTATTAAAGGAAAATTCCGTCGCTACCCGGTCATGCAAGAAAATCGTCTGGTCGGACAGATCAGCCGCAGGGATGTGTTAAGAGCCCTGCAGACACTGATGTGATGGTAGACTATTACAGGAACACATACCATGCGCTTTGAACAAACCCACGAAATACTCAACCACATCCGGGATTTCCATTCCACCCTTTCCGATTGCTACAAACACCTCGAAAATGAATCGGTACGCGAACGAACCAGACTTTTACTTGATTATCTTGTTATCCGTGAAAAAGAACTGGCCACGGCACTACAGGATTTTACCACTGAGGCAGATCCCGAGCTACTGGACACATGGTTTCAGTTTGCCAGTGAAAGCAAGCTGCTGGAATTCTCCTGCCCGGTCATAAATACAGACACGCAAATTGACATGGAAAATATCATGCTGATTGCGCGCGAAGCGCATGACTACCTCATTTCGACATTCAGGGAAATCATTGACAATTGTGATTCCGAGCGTGTGGTTGATGTGTTTGAGAAGCTCATGGAACAGGCCGAAAAACAATGGCATACGCTTGCCCATGATATCAATCTACTTTCTGACCTGTAAGCTACCGTCGGCAACGGCCCTAGCGATTGACACTGACGCACATATAAGTGGCGTATCAATCATTAAATAATGCCTGCTGCGCTTTAAAAGTGCATATTCAAAACCCGATTCATCCATAACTGACTGTTTATTATATATCTTATAGCCTGGCATAAAGCATGCTTGGTTTACATGTATATGCCTATACACCCCGGCTTAAATCATTGAATTGGATAGCCCGGTTTCACCATTGCATTTAACTGAGTCTGAGTAACAATATGACATATGACGCTTTATTCACTGTTTCACCATTGCCATTGTCCGGTTTTGCCGGTGCAGTGACAGTTGCAGTCAACGTTGTTGGTCACAGGCAGGCATGCTGTTCATGACACAAAATCCCTTACAATTTATTGAACTCCCCAGAATCGAACCGGAGAAGAAGCCGATAGAGGTACGTATTAAGGATTTCGCAGAAATCTACTCCCCGTTCATAAAAGAACATGCAAGCGCCCAGGCGGGTCGATGCCTGGGCTGTGGTAATCCTTATTGTGAGTGGAAATGTCCACTGCATAATTATATACCCGACTGGCTTAAACTTATTGCCGAAGGAAAGATATTCAGGGCTGCTGAACTTACCCATCAAACCAACTCACTACCGGAAATTTGCGGTCGTGTATGTCCGCAGGACCGTCTTTGCGAAGGTGCATGCACACTCAACGATGGATTTGGTGCTGTAACGATTGGATCGATAGAAAAGTACATTACTGATACTGCATTGTCGATGGGCTGGCGCCCGCAAATAATCCATCAGAAAGACAACGAAAAACGCGTTGCCATAGTAGGCGCAGGGCCGGCCGGGCTCGCATGTGCAGATATCCTTGTCCGTAATGGCGTTTCACCGGTAATCTATGACCGGCATAAAGAAATAGGTGGTTTGCTGACTTTTGGAATCCCGGAATTCAAACTTGAAAAGCGTATCGTCAAACTGCGACGCAGCGTCATGGAAGACATGGGGGTAGAGTTTGTGCTCAACACAGTAATCGGGACAGACATAACATTTCAGCAAATTCTTGATGAATACGATGCAGTCTTCCTGGGCATGGGTACTTATAACGCAATACAGGCAGATATACCGGGTAACTCCCTTGCGGGTGTATATGAATCACTCCAGTACCTTATTTCAAATACCAAATCGCATATGGGGTTGCTCGATAACGAGAATGATTATATCAACTTTCAGGGTAAACGCATCGTCACCCTGGGAGGCGGCGATACGGCAATGGATTGTAACCGTACCGCTATACGTCAAGGTGCACATTCTGTCACTTGTGCCTATCGCCGGGACAGGGACAATATGCCCGGCTCAAAACGTGAAGTCAGTAACGCAATTGAAGAAGGCGTCGAGTTTCTGTGGAATCGCCAGCCTGTTGAAATCATCGGCTCCGAATCTGTTGAAGGTGTCCGTGTGGTCACTACCAAACTGGGAGAAGCGGATGCTTATGGCCGCCGCTTGCCCGTTCCTGTTGCAGGTACAGAAGAAATTATCCCCGCAGACTGCATCATCATTGCCTTTGGTTTTCGTCCGAGTCCGGCCGATTGGTTTGCTGATGCCGGAATCATCACAGACAGCGCTGGCAGGGTCATTGCTCCAATGGATGCAGAGTTCCAGTATCAGACATCCAATCCCAGGGTATTTGCCGGTGGTGATATGGTGCGTGGATCAGATCTGGTTGTAACCGCAGTACATGAAGGGCGTTTGGCCGCCGAGGGAATCCTCGATTTTCTTTCTGTATAAACCAGGCTCTGCCCTTATCAGCGCTATTGCTGGGCAAGGTCTATCCAGTCTGCCCCAATGCTCCCCTGCAAACTGTGCAGATATTCAATGCTGCGCAAATACTGCAATTGCTTTTCAATCTCACCCCGTTTGTTTTTCAACGCAGTCTGCTCGCTATCACTGACCCCGTGCTCACTGCTTAACGTTGCTTCGACATAAGCTGCATGCCTTTCCCATAACCTGATGTTACGCTGCTGCTCAATCAATAAACGCTGTTGATACCAGTCGCTGTTTAACAGATACTCCATCGTAAACATGTTACGGATATCGGGATCATCAATGCCCTTCCCTTCATAATGCCCCTGCGCCATGATATAAATAAGCGCCTTGAGCGGTGGACATGCATTATTGACCGAACCATCATTGATATACCCTTGTGCCACGCGCTGTTGCGCCTCGACGATATTGCACACACCATCGACAAAGGCCTCCAAATCCTGGGTTTCGGGTTTGAGCATGGCCTCATCGAAAACTATATCCGGATTATCAAAAATCTTGCCCATATAGGCATGCACAAACTCAGATGTAATCCGGTAACCAAGACGACTTGCATGTATCTGCTCGCCTTCGTACTCAAAATCATCCAGTTTTTCCAGATAACCGTTGTCAATCATATACGCGGCGCTACGTTGTCCCACCGGGATCCGGCACCATATTTCCGGGATCAACAGACTGATATCATGCTCGACCTGACATTCTGGACCAACATAACCCGCCGCCGAACTGAAACCGTCATAAGCAGTTAAAATATACGATACCAGTGCATTGTTTAGGTCGGCCGTGAAGGGCAATGAATTGAAAGGCCCCTTGGTAAGCGCACCTTCGGATCCCGCACCTGTCGTGGAAGGCGATTTTCCGGTCAGACTGCTGATATAGTCCATAAACAGTTCTGGCAAATCCTGGTAGTGGATCGGATTATAAACTGCGAGGGGTCGGATTTTCTTTTGCGGATTTCCCGGATTATTGCGCCGTCCCGCCAATATGGCGTTGACCGGCATATGCACCGGCTTGCGCGGCGGGATACGCCGGTACAGGCGCACACCCATTTCAGCGATATATTTGTCCCGAGCATTGACCAGATCGGGGCGATTCTGTAAATAACGTACGTTTAGAGTGGGCCTGCCATCAACGATACGCGGGTGCGCTGAAGAAACAAAATATATTCCCGTCTCAGACTGCGCGGCACGCCGAATCAGGCCTTGCATATTATCTGTGAACTTGCAGAAATCTATACTTCCCTCGATCAGCTCAATGGCAAAGTCTTGCTCAAGCGGTTCGAAATTACTGATAAAAGTATCATCGCCCGACAGGTCTTCCTCTGCCTGGGTATCGAGACCACGGTGAATGGCATCATCCGGTCTCTGAAATAGTTTCTGCTCGCAGTTAATGGCAAGCTTGACACTATTTTGCGTGTAATCGGGATTCAGATTATTGAGATTGGTGCTGGCGATCGTTGTCGATACAGTAATGTCGTCCTCTGTCTGTACCTTGTCGGCGCCTATATAATCCTGTCTTAGCTTGTATATACGCCAGGAACCCCGGGTATCCTTGCCGACCCGCAGATAGTTCATAACCAGCTTGCGATCATCGTATTTCAATTCGTGACCAGGATGACCGTTGATAACGTCAACTGTGAAATGTTTACGCCAGTCACCTTCCCATTCCTGCCGATAAAATCGCTTGATAATAAATGCCAGTGCACGTATATGCTGCGGTATAGTTGCCAGCCACGCGTTATATTCTTCGGTATATTCGACCCTGGATGGCATCAATAGCCTGATACTGGACCCCAGGGAGCGATCATTGCTCAGGAATGAGCGGCTATCGGTGTTTAGTTCGCCGTCACGGAAACGATCACTGTAATCCTTCTTGAATATCTGTTCGACATGATCAAGATCTTCGTGAATATCCCCTACATATAAAGGACCCGAAATAATAGTCGGTGATATGGACTTGGAAATTTCCGACTTGCCACCGCCAGATACGGTACAGGGTTTATGACAGAAGGTACCTTCGGCCTCCGCGCCAATCAGGCGCCATGTCGGTGAACGCGGATGCTTCTCCATCCTGACCTTGTAGCCACAGGGATAGATATAGGTATGGTTCGCAAGCAGTTTGATTTGGTGGCAGATACCATCACGTTCCCAAGATACTGTTTGCTCAAGCAAATTGATGTGCGTATCTTCCGGAATATAGATAATGTCAGGATATTGCCTGTCAACACCATATCCTTCTTCCTTGACATGCATGTAATCGGAAAAGGTTTCAAGCAAGTCATGATAATTATGCCCGTCCATACGAATCCGGGCATCCGGCTGAAAAATGTCGCCAAGGTTGTAGCAGGGATAGGCAAGCGCTCCGCCAGAATGCTCCTCTTCACAACCCCCCAGCAAATTGGCCGAATAACTGGTCTGCGACTTGACTTCCTTTTTACTGTAACCGTAATAATTATCCGCGATAATCGTTACAACCACACCGCGCATATCCCTGCATGTTATCTTGAAGGCCTGACCGTCATTATACAGGTCATCCTCGTTCCTCCAGAACATGCCGTCACGGCGCTGACGTTCGGTTGCCTGATCATAATGAGGAAGACCCAGCTCTCTGGCACGGCATTTAAGCAGATGCGGGGCGAGAATGACACAACCGCTATGCCCGGTCCAGGCATGAATGTCCAGACCGGCATCATTCTCGGGCAAGCAGGGATCGCCGCCATTTCCAAAAATACGCTCGACGAAATCCAGGTTTGAAACCAGGCTGCCGGGCGCAAAGAAACGTACTTCCAGACTCTTTGCTGCAGAAACACCGGGAACCTCGGGAGAGACCGTCGGACGCAGCAGCAGTGAAACCCAAATTCTGGCCTGCTCATTCTGAGTGGAGGTAAATGGCAGACGCATGACGTCATCCGGTGGATTCATGGCCCGTTCAAACAGCGCCAGGAATGCATTCACTGGTACTGCTTTTTTTCCTTCCGGCACAGGCAGGCCGCCTTCAACAATATGGAAGACCCCTTTGGTTGTACGCCGATCACTACCGGGATTATTGAGAATCCCCTGGATCAGACGATACGACTTGACATATTGCGATGAGAAGTCATTTCCATTCGCTGGCAGGGACAATTCCCTGGCAAGGCCGGGTCTGTCCAGTACGAAACTGGTACCTGGCAGACTGACACTCTGCTCTATTCCGTTATCCCGTAAATACTGATTAAGAAAGTCCTGAATACGTTGATCCACTGGACAGCGATAATCGGCCAGAAGTCTTTTCTGCTGACGATAATTGCGGATCAGATCCTCTGCAATACCCAGATAGTCATTATCACTCTGATCCTGGAATATTGGTTGTTCGAGCGCGGCAAGTTGCAGATTGATGTGCTTGACCTTCTGCAGACGCTCTTCTGTTACCAGGCCCGCAAGTCCCGATGTTTCATTCATATCATTCATGTCATTCATGTCATTCATATAATTCGCAATCTATTAAACAGTTATAACTTCGTCGCTACAATAAACCCGGCTCTGCTGAAATTTATTACAGCCATATCATATAACCCAGCTCAAACCGGTGACTAAGCAGTTTATGATAGGGATAAGCTCGTATCTTGTAATACTGTAGCCCCGCCAGTTTGGGTAACAGGTCGAGCCTGAACAGGATTTCGTCTTTATCGATGCTCTCCTGTGGTTTCAGTTGCAGGACTTCTTCCACTATAAGCTCGACCCTGCTGGATGAGCGGCCGACGAGGCATTCGACAACGATATCAGCGGCACTGAGTTCCCCGGGTTTGACAGCGATCAGAATGGGTATCGTATCACCGGTTTCGATTTCAGAGATCGGCTCATCAATCCTGCGAATGCTGACCTGTGACCAGCATTGATGAATTTTATTTTTCCAGGAGGCCAGTTCTATAGCAGGTTTACAATTATCCAGATTGATTTTCTTTCCTTGCTGTATTGCCGGTACGTAGTATTTATTTACGTAGTCCATCAGCATTCTTTGTGAATTGTATTTTGGCAATATGGTCTTCATCGAGGCCTTGGATACTTTAACCCACTCTGCTGAATACCCCATCCCGTCCCTCTTGAAATAGGTCGGGATTATATTATGTTCAATGACATCCAGTATTGAACGGGCCTCGATGTCATCTCTTGCACTGGCATGCGCGGCTGGATGCGGATTGATTCCCCAGCCATTGGTACCATCGTAGCCTTCACCCCACCAACCATCGAGAATGCTGAGGTTAACAGCGCCATTGATTCCGGCCTTCTGCCCCGAGGTGCCACTTGCTTCCATCGGATACTCCGGTGTATTCAGCCACACATCAACCCCGGATACCAATCTGCGCGCCATCGCCAGGTTATAACCTTCGAGAAAAATAATCTTTCCCTGGAACTCACTTTGCTGGGAAAGCATATAAATCTTGTTAATCAATTGCTGGCCAGGTATGTCGTTTGGGTGAGCCTTGCCTGCAAAGATAAAAATGACCGGTTGATCCGGATTATTGACGATCCGGGCCAGGCGTGCAGTATCATGAAAAATGAGAGCTGCGCGCTTATAGGTGGCAAAGCGACGCGCAAAACCTATCACCAGGGTATTGGTATTGGCCGGATTCAAGTACTTGATTGTGCGTTCAAGGTCAACAGGACTACTGCCATTGCGTTCAAATTGTTCGGTGACAGATATCGCTGAATATTTAAACAACTGGGCTTTTAGCGTCTGGCGGATACTCCAGTAACTGTAATCCGCAATAGCATCTATACATTCCCAGTATTTTTCCGATAACAGTTGATTTCTCCATTCATACCCGAACTCCATATCGAAGAGGCTTCTCCATTCCGGTGCGAGAAAGGTATGCAGGTGGACTCCGTTGGTCACATACCCGATCGGATTTTCAGCCCGACTGATCTGTGGCCAGATATAGGACTCCATTTCCGAGGCTACTTTACCATGTATCTTGCTTACGCCGTTATGATAACGTGAACCCCGTAATGCCAATGCCGTCATATTAAAGCCACCCTGGGCCGATGGGCTCGAACCGAGATTAATGAAATCCTCTACACCAAGCCCAAGCTCACTCGCCAGTTTGCCCAGATGGGAAGTCACCAGTTCCAGGGAAAATATATCATGACCCGCCAGCACCGGTGTATGCGTCGTAAACACAGTTGCTGCAGCTACCGATTCCAGGGCTGAACTGAATCTTAATTTCTCTTTTGTCAGCTCACGGCAACGTTCGATAATCTGAAAGGCACCGTGTCCTTCGTTGATATGCCAGACAGTCGGTTTAAATCCCAGTGCCTTGATTGCACGCACGCCGCCAACACCCAGCACGATCTCCTGTAATATCCTGGTGTTGGAATCGCCTCCATACAATTGATGGGTAATAGTACGATTGGCTTCACTATTCTCGGGCACATCACTATCGAGCAGGTATAATCTTATCCGACCTGCTTTTGCTTCCCATATGCGCAGATGGATCGAATCATCGACTTCGTCAATGCAGATCCTGACTTCGTTGCCATTCTCATCCATGACCAGAGAAATGGGTAAATGGGCAAAATCCGTATCGTTAAACAGGGTCTGTTGATATCCTGATACATCAATGGTCTGCAGGAAATACCCCTGTCGATACAACAATCCTATTGCCACCAGCGGCAAGGCAACATCACTGGCAGCCTTGCAATGATCGGCGGCGAGAATACCCAGACCACCGGAATAAATAGGCACACTTTCGTGAAATCCAAATTCCATTGAGAAGTAGGCAACCAAATCAGTGTCCGGATCAACATGATCACTTTTACCTATGCGCGCGGGTTCATTCAGGTAGTTATCATAATCGGCCAGCGCCATATGATAGCTCTTCAGAAATGTCAGATCATTTGCCGCCTTGTCGAGTCTGTGCTGCGCTATGCGCCGCAGGAATAGTTTCGGATTGTGACTGCATTCCACCCACAAGTCAGGATGCAGATAATAAAAGAGTGCGCGTACCTGCGTCGACCAACTGTAATAGAGATCATTGGCAAGTTCAGCGAGGCGCTCGAGACGTGCAGGCATCCTCGGATGCACTTCAATACTGAAACTTTTGCCACTCATTACCATATAACTCCGTATTGCAAACAGTGCCTACCAGATATACATGTAATCCGCTGATCCGGCAAGCCTGAGTGACGGGTAAGTCAAATCAATGCTCACCTTCATAAAAACCCAGAGAAATACTCAGGATTGCCAAATACACATAAACACGGGTCTAGGCTGCTTGTTCTGTAAATTCGATCAGGGAGCCCAGACTGGCAGCCCTGGGTTTAACCAACCAGAACCTGTTCATATAGGAGACAAAATCATCAAGAATCGTCTCCCCCCATGCACTGTGTGTTTCTGCGACGTAAGCCGCAATGCTTTTACGCAAATAATTACGATGAGCCTCGGTATCTTCAGTATTGATCCTGTGGATATCGACCAGCTCATGGTTATAGTGATCGACAAATGTATTGTTCATATCCAGAACAAATGCGAATCCACCTGTCATACCGGCACCAAAATTAAAACCGGTCGGGCCCAGTACAATAACCACTCCGGCAGTCATATACTCGCAACAATGATCACCGGCGCCCTCTACAATAGCGATTGCTCCGGAGTTGCGTACGGCCAGGCGTTCCCCTGCCTTTCCCGCCGCATACAGGATTCCACCTGTGGCGCCATACAGGCAGGTATTGCCAATTATGACATTGTCCTGACTGGGAAATACAGAACAGGAAGGCGGATAGATAACCAGTTTGCCCCCCGCCATTCCCTTGCCGACATAATCATTGGCATCACCCTCAAGGTACATATGCAGACCACCACAATTCCAGACGCCGAAACTCTGGCCAGCTGTGCCGCTAAAACGCATGATCAGCGGGCTGGACTCCATACCCCTGTTGCCATGGCGTCTGGCGATCTCGCCTGACAGGCGCGCTCCGATGGAACGGTTATTATTCTGCAATGAATAGGATAGTTCAGCCCCGGATCTGTCATCAATCGCATTGCGGGCATCATCGAGCATTTTTTCCGCAAGCTCGGCCTTGTCGAAAGGGATATTGCGCGGAAAATGACAATACCTTGGCTTTGTTCTGTCTTTCTCTGCTTCATATAGCAATGGGCGCAAATCCAGTTTTGATTGCCTGGCTGTCTCTCCGGGGAGTATCTCGAGCAGATCGAATCTGCCGATCAGGTCTTCCATAGCGTGAACTCCCAGTCGCGCCATCCATTCGCGCGTTTCCTGTGCAATAAAACGAAAAAGACTCATGACCCTCTGCACATCACCCTTGAAGTGATGTTTACGTAAATGTTCGTCCTGCGTGGCCACCCCGGTTGCACAATTGTTCAGATGGCAGATACGCAGGTACTTGCAACCCATTGCAAGCAGAGGTAGCGTGCCGAATCCAAAACTTTCCGCGCCAAGGATCGCTGCCTTAACCACATCCAGCCCTGTTTTCATACCGCCATCGATCTGTATACGCACCTTGTCGCGCAGGTCATTCGCACGCAATGCCTGATAGGTTTCACTCAAACCCAGTTCCCACGGGCTGCCGGCATATTTAACCGAGGTCAGTGGGCTGGCGCCTGTACCTCCATCATATCCGGAAATAGTAATCAGATCCGCATAGGCCTTGGTCACCCCGGCAGCAATGGTGCCGACACCGGGTTCGGATACCAGTTTTACCGAAACAAGTGCGTCCGGATTAACCTGTTTAAGGTCAAAGATTAACTGGGCCAGATCCTCGATAGAATAGATATCATGATGTGGTGGCGGGGAAATCAGCGGTGTACCAGGCACTGCGTAGCGCAGCCTGGCAATAAGATCATTCACTTTCTTGCCGGACAATTGTCCACCCTCACCCGGCTTGGCACCCTGTGCAATCTTGATCTGGATCACATCGGCACTGACAAGATATTGCGGTGTGACACCGAAACGCCCCGAAGCTACCTGCTTGATTTTCGAATTTCTATCTGAACCTGCGCGCTCGAAGTCCTCACCCCCTTCACCAGAATTCGAACGTCCACCCAGCCTGTTCATCGCCATGGCCAGGGTTTCATGCGCTTCCGGCGACAAGGCGCCCAATGACATCGCACCACTCTCAAAGCGCGTACAAATACTATCAACGGACTCTACCGATTCGAGCGGGACAGGGTCACGCAAGGTCCTCAATGCAAACAGGTCGCGTATAACGGTAACCGGTCTGTCGTTGACCAGTCTCGTATAGATCTGGTAATCATCATAGCTACCGGATTCAACCGCCCTGTGAAGTGCATGTACGACGTCCGGATTAATTGCATGATATTCACCGCCATGCATATATTTCAACAAGCCTCCCTGTGCAGCTTGCTTGCGTGGCATCCATGCCTGCTGCGCACACTGACGTTGATCATGATCCAGATCTTCAAACCCTGCCCCACCAATACGCGAGACCGTACCCGAGAAACACAGATCAATAACATCCCGTCCAAGACCAACGGCCTCAAATAATTGCGCCCCCCGATAACTGGTTATCGTTGCAATGCCCATCTTCGACAAAATCTTGTAAAGCCCCTTGTTAATGCCCTTGCGATAGGTCTGCACTGCCTGGGTCACCTGCATGTTAGGCTCCCCCCCGTTATCGCTCATATGACAGATGCAATCATAGGCCAGATAGGGATATACCGCGGAGGCACCATATCCAATCAATGTCGCAAAATGATGCGGGTCCCTTGCCGTCGCAGTCTCGATGACTATATTGGTATCACAGCGCAGGCCTTCATTGATCAGGCGGTGATGTACTGCGCCCGTCGCCAGTAATGCATGGACAGGAATCTTTCCCTTTTCAATATTTCTATCGCTAAGGATTACGATCTTGACGCCATCGCGTACGATTTTGACAACCTCATCACAAAGCTGCATGATTGCTGCGTGCAAATCCATTGACTCGGGATAGTGCAGGTCAATCGTCCCGCATCTGAAGCGAGGGTCATTGACTGCCAGCAGTTGATTGAATTTACTCGCCGACAGTACCGGGCTGTTGACGACAATGCGCACAGCATGCTCGGCATTATGCACAAACAGGTTTTGTTCATTACCGAAGCAGGTTTCAAGCGACATGATTATACTTTCACGCAATGGATCAATGGGTGGATTGGTCACCTGTGCAAACTGTTGGCGAAAATAGTCATACACACTCCTGCTTTTTAGTGAAAATACCGGCAAAGGTGTATCGTCACCCATTGAACCGATGGCTTCCTGCCCACCTTCTGACAATACCCTTAAGACCTGCTCCAGTTCTTCTGAGCTGAGATGAAACATTTTCCGGCACTCTGCCAGGCGCTCGGGTTTCATTGCCACATTACACGCCTTCTCTTCCTGTAATGAAGATTCCAGGTAAGTGACATGGTCCTTGAGCCATTGCCTGTACGGGAACCTGCTTTTTAATTCATTGTCGATATGTTCCGGCAACAGTAACTCACCATTAAGAGTGTCGACCGCAAGCATATCACCCGGACGCAGGCGTCCCTTCTGCTGTACGTCAACAGCTTCGTAATCATAAACACCGACTTCAGATGCAAGGGTTATATGCCGGTCTTTGGTAATGACATAACGTGCGGGGCGCAAGCCGTTACGATCCATAACGCAGGCTGCATAGCGCCCATCAGTGAGGACAATCCCGGCTGGTCCATCCCATGGCTCCATATGCATGGAATAATATTCATGAAAGGCTCGCAAGTCAGGGTCCATCGAGTCAATATTCTGCCATGCCCTCGGTATCAACAGGCGCATGGCAAGAAAAATATCCATACCACCTGCAAGCATGGCTTCAAGCATATTATCCAGACTGTAGGAATCCGATCCGGACATGGATACCCATGGCCTGATATCTTCCATATTGGCAATCAGCTCCGAGTCAAACTTATAGCTTCTCGCCTGCGCCCAGTTACGGTTTCCCTGTATAGTATTGATTTCACCATTATGTGCCAGGTAGCGGAAGGGTTGTGCCAGACGCCATTCAGGCCAGGTATTGGTTGAAAAACGCTGATGAAAAATGCACAGTGAAGATGCCAGCCTGGTATCATTCAGATCCTGATAAAACAGAGGCAGATTATGTGCCAGCACCAGGCCTTTATAACAAACTACACGTGCCGACAGTGTGACCACATGAAAGGCATCGTCCTTGGTTACGATCTGCTTTTTAGCACGTCGTCTGGCAATATACAGGTTGCGTTCAAACTGATCTTCCTTCAACTCAGCGGGCGCATTGACAAAGACCTGCTCGATTACGGGTAAGATAGAGAGTGCCTGTGGTCCGCATACCTCCGGATTGACTGGCACTGATCGCCAGCCAGCCACGTCCAGTCCCTCGGCCTTCAGTTCGGTTTCCAGGCGATGGCGTGCCCGCGCAGCCAACTCGTCGTCGGCATTCAGAAACACCATACCAACGGCGTACATATTAGCCAGCGCCAGGCCTTGTTCATCGCACACAGCACGAAAAAAGGCATCCGGCTTTTTCATCAGAATGCCACAACCGTCACCACTCTTGCCATCAGCAGCAACGGCACCCCTATGGGTCAGTCGTGTCAGGGATTTTATTGCCGTGTGTACCAGTGAATGACTGGCAATACCATCCATATGCGCAATCAACCCGAATCCGCAATTATCCCTGTCCAGATTTTTATCGTATAACGATGGCATCATTCATTTCACGGTAAAACAATCACCGCTCCTTTGCTGGAGCCTGTCCGGAAACCTAGGCAGCAAATTCACTCTTGTCTTCCTCGTCTGCAGATTTTTCCTCGGAGTCCTGCGTCAGTCTCTCGGCAACAAAATAGGTCGTCGACATCTGATCATGCACCTGCCCCAGCATGATTTGCAGATTATTCATATATTCAGACATCCTCGCATTTTCCATGTCTTTAACATCGGCATCGAATACCTGCCGTTGTACACGCCCCAGTGTACGCAGACATGCTTCGTTATCCTGCAGGGTACGCAGACTGTGTTCCACCTCGTTGATGCAATGACCAACCGCATGCGGGAACTGCCTGTCCTGCAACAGATAACCCAGCACAGCCTCTCCCCTTACCCGCACATGCACATGGCGCCGGTACATCTGATAGGCTGCCAGTGACTCGAGGATACTTTTCCACTGGATATCATCAAAGGGCTTCAGATCATCGGCCAGTTTGGGTAACAGATTACTGGCACGCACCTCAAGTACACGCGTGGTCATGTCGGCGCGCTCCAGGTTTCTGCCCAGACGTATGAACTCATAGGTCTGATCATGACTCATCGTTCCGCTCATATTGCCGCTGATCAGCTGGCAGCTTCTGATAACATGCATCAGGTATTCATAGCGACCTTTGCGCGACATGCCCTTGGCCTTGTTTTTTTCGGTATACATATGCAGGTCATTCAGAATCTCCCATACACCGCGCGGCACTATGGCACGCGATGTCCTCAGGTTTCCCCTGGCATATTCGACTGTATTGAGTATCGATCCGGGATTGAATTTGTCCGATAACAGGAATTTTACGACATTGCGCTCATTCAGCTCAGTGTAATGCTCGTAAAACAGGTCGGAAGAACCGGTAATCGCCAGTATTGGCTCCCAACCGGGTGAAATACCCTTAGGCAAATCGAGCAGGAGATTGGCGTTGACCATAACGATACGAGCGGTATTCTCCGCACGTTCTACATAGCGCGCCATCCAGTAAAGTGTTTCTGCTATCCTGGATAAAATCATTTAAATGATCCTCCTTATTCAACAATCCACGTATCTTTACTACCACCACCCTGGGATGAATTAACGACCAGCGACCCTTTTTTCAGTGCCACACGAGTCAAGCCACCCCGGGTTACATAACTGCTTTCACCCGATAATATAAATGGACGCAGATCCAGGTGGCGGGGCTCGAGTTTGCCATCACAAAGCGTAGGTGCGGTCGACAGACTCAACGTGGGCTGGGCAATATAGTTTCTGGGTTTCTTTTTAATCAGCGCGGCGAACTGCTCCTGTTCCTTTTTTGTGGAATTGGGGCCAATTAACATACCATAGCCGCCGGATTCATTGGCCGGCTTGACCACAAGCTTGTCCAGGTTCTCCAGTACATACTGTCGGTCCTGCTCATCCATGCACAGATATGTCGGAACATTTGGCAGGATAACCTTTTCCCCCAGGTAGTAGTCAATCATCTTTGGCACAAAGGCATACACAACCTTATCATCTGCAACGCCCGCCCCCGGGGCATTCGCGATGGCCACCGTGCCTTTGCTCCAGGCACGCATAATGCCGGGGACACCGAGCGCTGATTCCGGCTCGAATACCTCGGGATCCAGGAACAGGTCATCGACGCGTCGATAAATCACATCCACCTGCTTCAGGCCCTCGATGGTGCGCATATATACGCAATCATCTTCAGACACTACCAGGTCAGAGCCTTCGACCAGTTCAACACCCATTTGCTGGGCCAGATAGGAATGTTCGAAATAGGCCGAGTTATAGATACCCGGCGTCAGAACAACAATGGTCGGATAATCAGCAGGACGTGGTGACATCGAGGCAAGCATGTCAAACAACTGGCTGGGATAATCGTCTACCGGCTGAATATTGTAGTCTTCGAACAACTCCGGAAATATCCGTTTGATGACCATCCTGTTTTCCATCATGTAGGAAACACCCGACGGCACACGCAAGTTGTCTTCGAGTACATACATGGTACCGTCACTGTCGCGTACCAAATCACTGCCACATATATGCGCCCATACACCCAGGGGCGGATCGATACCGACACACTGCTTGCGAAAATTGGCCGAGTCGGCGAGAACTTCCTTTGGAAAAATATTGTCCTTGATGATGTTCTGGTCATGATAGATATCATCGATAAAACAGTTTAGTGCCTTGACGCGTTGCTTCAATCCGGCCTCGATACGTTTCCATTCATGGGCCGAGATCACACGCGGGATAATATCGAAAGGCCAGGTCCTGTCGATACCAGTACCTTCCGAATAGACCGTAAAGGTAATCCCCATGACATGCATGGCCAGCTCGGCAGCATTGTTTCTGTCCTGCAATTCATTTTCACGCAGGGATGACAGGTACTTGCATATCAAATGCGCAGCCTTACGCGGCCTACCCGTTGAACCGATCAGTTCATCGTAAAATTCGTTCGCCTTGTACTCTTTCCATTTGATCCGCATTGATATTGATCCTGACCACACCATGCTTGCCGGCTATAAGCCAACAAATCCGGGTATAAATTTGTCTTTGGGCAGTGAAGACTGACAGTATCAGTTACACAGTAAACACTGGCATTTTATGTAAACCTTGCTCTGTTACAGATAAATGCAATGACTATGCCACGCTATTATTATCACCAGGTTTTGTCTCTATGAAATATGGCCAATACTCCCTATGTTTTCACGCGCACGCATACGGTGCATCAGGCTGCGCCTGCTTGCTGCGCGGTATACGCTCGAAAATACCTGGAAAAATAAGAATAATTACAGTATTTCAGTGAGTTAAAAAAATCACTGCTACTAAATCTGGCAACCGCTTGTTATACACCGATGCAGTATCAATCTGTTTACGCTAGCAACGACTGCTACAGGTATGTCGGGCAAAATTGACGCGCATGTCATATCAATTTAAAAAGAATGTCATTCCATAGTGCATTAAAGAAGACTTATGTATCCAATATAGTGCGTTGGAATGTTTTCGACCAGTCTCTGCCACGGCAATCTGAACAAAATAAAGCATATTCCCATACATTTATGCATTAATATCCAGAAACAAGCAGTATGGCCTGAATCTTGCTGCAAGATAGCTATAAAAAAGTGTTAGGAGTGAATGTTCTAGATGACAAATTCATTGAATTTTGCACGTCACGGGGATAAGCAAAACTCCCCGTTCTTTGAAGAATACCTGCAGCGTCTGCTCGAGGAACGTGACCGTATCGGCCTGACCGACATGATCTATGAAATCGACGCCATTATGCTGACTGTCGATCCTGGTCATTCCATTGAATATATTGGTGAATTATGTTTGATGACGCCGTATCACTACCTGGTGACACTGGAAAGTGAATCACACTGGACGCATGTTCTGCGCATTGATCCGCTGTTCCCGGACCTGCTGGTGCGCGAAGTCAAGGACCCGAAGATCCAGGGCATCTTCCGCAGTCTGAACGAAGTCTATCCTATCGGTGCACGCAAACCCAACAGTCGTTATATGGGCGAGATCCTGCGGGTAAGTGACCTGCATGGTGTGGTCGAACTGCAGAAGGAACGCGAGTTCCGTTTTTTTAGCCAGGACCAGATCCGTAAAATGGAACTGCCCGGTAACCTGGCCGTCGGCAAGCCATCCCCCTACACGCATAATGTTGTCTCGTATATGGAGCGTCACCCTGAACAACTGCGCGTCTACGCACTCGGTATCAGCGCTATTCGCAACGATGTCCAGGATGTCTACCTGGCCGCAAAGGAAGAACAGAAGGCGCGTCAGATCGATGACCTGATATACCCGATTGACCATCTGGCCACGCGTATATACAGTCAGAACCGCGAAGTCGCCATCCTCGAATGGTTGTCACTATCCAGTTACTACTATTGGGGCTCCTACGATATCAAGAACCAGAATTCATCGACGAATGTGACCAAGAATGTCCATTTCAGTGAGGAGGTGCGTAGTCCGGTCAAGGTTTTCACGGCCAACAACACACCCTATTTTGTTAACCACCTGGAAAAATTGCCATCACCGACGGAAACATTCGTGCGCAATTACGGCCCGCGTCTGCATCATGTTGCCCTGGCCGTGAAAGACGGGGAACGCAATAACATGGAAAACATCGAATACGTTGTCGACCAGATCAAACAGGCAGGCAAGGACTTTCTTCTCGACGTCATCGGTTCGAAGGAAGAGGGCCTGAAACAGATATTCTCCAATGCGTCAGATCATTCTTCGCTGATTATCGAATACGTTCAGCGCTTTGGCGAGTTTGACGGCTTTTTTACCAAACAGAATGTTGCTGAATTGACCCACGCTGCCGGTGTTGCCGATGAATTACTGGAGTTACAGGCAGAATCCATGGAGAGCGATGCGAGCGAGTGATTCGAATACCCGGATCGTGGTGAAATCGATATAACAGCCCCTCATGCGATAACCAGCGCATGGGCAGGCTGCTGTGTTCATGTCGCTGTGTTAAGGATTATTGCTGCCTACAAACCATCAGACTCCAGCGCCTCGACATCAACAGATACACACAGCTTGTGTGTCTTGCCACCACCAAAGATCACGCCTTTAAGCGGCGTCACATCGCCATAATCCCTGCCCCAGGCTGTAGTAATATGGCGTTCCATCGGGATCTGATTATTGGTCGGGTCGAAATCGACCCAGCCAAAATCGGGTACATACACAGAAAACCAGGCATGCGATGCATCTGCACCTTCGAGGCGTTTCTGCCCCGGCGGTGGAATGGTTTCCAGGTAACCACTGATGTAGCGGGCCGGAATACCATGTGAAATCAGACAGGATATGGCCAGATGGGCAAAATCCTGACATACACCCTTGCGCTTTTTGAACACCTCCCTGAGAGGTGTTGCTATGGTCGTCGTATGCGGATCATAGTCAAAGTCGTTATGAATGCGATCCATCAGATCATGCACGGCCTCAAGCACCGGACGGCCGGGTGTGAATGAAGCCTGGGCATATTTGTGCAGATTCTCATCGAGACTGATAAAGGGCGATTCCAGCAAATATTGCCTGGCATCGAGGTCCTCGCTGCGTGTACTGTTGCGCAAGATGTCATTGACTTCATCCCACGGAACCGGAAAGGCCATATCCAGCAAATTACCCAGCGGCTTGATTTCTATCTCACTCACTGCCGTTACAGTCAGCATCTGATGGGGCGTATGCACAGAAAAAAAGCACGCCCTGTTGCCGAAGAAATCATCCCTTTCGACAATCCTGGTCGCATAGGGATCCACATCAATCGTGGAACTAAAACAAACCTGGCGATGACTACTGCGTGGGAACAGATGCGCAAGATTGTAACAGGACGAGACTGATTTACTGTAGGTATAATGCGTAACATGGGTGACCCGGTATTTCATTCCATACCCCCTGGTCGTGTAGGCACCAACTGCTGTATCTGCTCATCCTTGCGGAAGTAAGTCGTTGTCATGACATTGCTCAATTCAAGCAACTGTTGCTGAATATGGTCCATGACACGGTCCATTTTAACGCGGATGGAGGCATCCGTGCCGATTTCAGCAAGATCAGATGCATCCGCTAAGCGCAATTGTGTCAGCAACTCGAGGACCAGCCTCTCCTCTGCAGACAATTGCTGACGACTGCGATCCACCGGCAAATAGCCAGCATGTGTCTGAATACGCGCCAGCTGATAACCGACTGAACGTGGATTGGTCTCATTCAGCAGAACCACATCAAGGAATTCAGGGATCTCGAAACCGAGGAGGAAATTGCGTTTATAGGTCATAAGGCTGTCGAGAATGCTCAGCATCGACTCCAGCAGTACACTTTCGTCGTCCGGCTGTGCAGGATAAACGAGGGCAGAGCGTATCAGTGTTGTAGTATGTACCGCCCTTTCAATCCTTCTGCCGATTTCCAGAAAGCGCCAACCCTGTTCATGAGTCATATTCTCGTTAATCAGGCCACTCAGGCTCATCAATGCTGTGATCAGGTTGTCGAGTTCATCATCGGCATCATTCAAGTGCTGTAAATTGCCCTGCTGGAGACCACTCAGTTCCATATCGATATCATTTATGACGCGCAAGGTATCCGTCGACAGACGGTCACGGACGCTGCGTGCAGCTACGAGCAAGGCAATCAGTGTTTGCGACAGGCTCCCCTGGCGGTTGTGATCCACGATCACTGACAACAATTCCTCCTCGGGAGATGCGAGACGAAGCTCGGCATCTTCACCTACAAAACCTGGATACAGTTTCGTCGTATGGGTCACTACGCGCAATAACTGGTTGAGAACGAAATTGGACTGTCTACCCGATGCCAGAACCTGGGAGCTGTCTGCGAGGTATAGCTGCACAACACGTAACAGACGCACGAGCCCCTCGGCGCGTTCTGCATAACGACCCAGCCAGAACAAATTGTCGGCAACACGGCTGGGCACATCCCCACCAAGGGGTCTTTTGTGCATAACATGGGGAGACGACACGATCAGCGTGTCCTGTTTTTCCGGTTCTGACGCCAGCACCCAGGTGTCCTTGCTGGCACCGCCCTGCTGACTGGACACCATAAAATTTTCACGTTTGTCGGACACACGAGTCAGCGCCCCCGGCATGACAACATAGCTTTGATCACGCGAGACCAGGTAGCTGCGCACGACAACATGACGTGAATCCAGTTCGGCATTGCGTGCCAGCACCGGCGCTGCAGACAAGATCACCTGTGACTGCGCGACAAACATATGCGGCCTGGTTTCGATTTGTCTGATCAGGGCCTTGCGCTCGGTGTCAGCAAGCTTTGACGCAAACACCGTACGCTGCTTGTTTACTGGAACAAACGGCTTGATGACGAGCTTGTCCAGATTCGCCAACACATAGCGCCTGTGCTCTGCATTGCCGCACCACCAGGTCCCGGCATTGGGAATACGTAAATCCTCACCGAGGAAATACTGCGCCAGCTGTGGCATGAACGCCATCAATCCAGGGTTCTGCAGAACACCGCTACCGAGGGGATTGGCAATGGCGACATTACCATCCCTGACCACCTGCAACAGCCCGGGTACGCCCAGATAGGAATCCTCGCGCAGTTCAAGCGGATCGCAGTACTCATCATCCACGCGCCGTAATATGACATCCACTTGCTGCAACTTGTCCAGGGTCTTGAGCCAGACGCGGCCGTCACGTACGGTCAGGTCATCGCCCTGGACCAGGGTATAACCGAGATAATTGGCCAGATAGGCATGTTCGAAGTAACTCTCATTGCCCACACCCGGTGACAACAGCACAATTCTCGGCTCGGCGTCTGGGTATGCGGCAAGTGAATTCAGGCTGGAGCGCATGGCGCGGAAAAAAGGTGCCAGGCGATGTACATGAGAGTCACGGAACAGGCTCGGCATTACGCGCGACATGACAATACGGTTTTCCAGTGCATATCCGGCACCCGATGGCGCCTGGGTACGGTCGGCAAGCACCTGGAATCTACCATCAGGACCACGGGCAAGGTCGGCGGCATACAGATGCAAATAACGACCATCGCTGTTTTCGATACCGGCACAGGGACGCAGATAGGACGGAAAGGAATATACCAGTTCCGGCGGCAGTATCCCTTTCTCGATCAGCCTGCGTGGGCCGTACAGATCAGCCAGCACCAGATTCAGCAACTCTGCGCGCTGAATCAGTCCCGCCTCGATAACACTCCATTCCTCACTTCCAATCAGCAGCGGGATCATGTCCAGATCCCATGGACGCCCTATCCCTTGTGGATCATTGTAGATGTTATAGGTGACATCGTTATCACGAATCAGGCGCCTGGCTTCACGATAACGGCGTACCAGTTCGTCCTTGCCCATCGCATCCAGAGAACGCCCGAAATACTCCCAATGCGGACGCAATTGCCCCGGTCCGGTGCACATTTCATTGTGAATATCATCAACAAAAGCGCAACTTCCGCATAATGTGTTGCCGTCCATGCTGGCCGTTGCATTCGGATCTGACATAGAATTACCGATCAGGCTCTAAAACCATATATTTTAAGTGTATAAATTCTATTTACACGTAGGATAATAGCGTAAATCCAGGGTATAAGGATAGTCTGGATTGCGCTCTTCATCGACTGGGGTCAGATCTCCAGGGCTATGCCCGTAAGGCCAGAAGCGTGCAATACGCCGCGATTCGGCTACATCGGCATTGACAGGGAATGTCTCATAATGGCGGCCGCCGGCATGTGAGACATGATAGGTACAGCCACCAATGGAACGTTGATTCCATGTATCCACCAGATCAAATACCAGTGGTGCCTGCACCGGAATGGAAGGATGCAGGCCTGATGGCGGTGACCAGGCCTTGTAACGTACACCCGCAACGAATTCACCGCGGGTACCGGTTGGATGCAGCGGGACCTTGCGACCATTGCAGGTCACCATGTGCCTGCTGTCCGTCATCCCGCGGACCTTGACCTGGAGCCTCTCCACCGAGGAATCCACATAACGCGCCGTTCCCTGCGATGTCACTTCCTCGCCCAATACATGCCAGGGTTCGATGGCCCAGCGCAATTCCAGCTCGATGCCCTGATTGTCGATCCTGCCATAATGCGGGAAACGGAATTCAAGGAAAGGGGCAAACCATTCCTGTTTTAACGCGAAGCCAGCCCGTTGCATATCACATATTACATCCTTGAAATCTTCCCAGACATAATGAGGGAGCATGAAGCGATCATGCAGTTCGGTGTTCCAGCGCACCGGCTTGCGTGTATAGGGTTGTTCCCAGAAACGCGCGATCAATGCCCTCAGTAATAACATCTGCACCGAACTCATGCGCGCATGCGGTGGCATCTCAAAGGCGCGGAATTCGACCAGCCCCAGGCGACCGGTACTGGATTCGGGGGAATACAGTTTATCGATACAAAACTCGGAGCGGTGTGTATTACCGGTGACATCGATCAGCAGGTTGCGCAACAAACGGTCTACCAGCCATGGTGATGGTACTTCGCCTTCGGGCATTTGCTGAAAGGCAATTTCCAGTTCATACAGACTGTCATCGCGGGCCTCATCTACGCGTGGTGCCTGACTGGTTGGACCGAGAAACAACCCGGAAAACAGATAGGAAAGACTGGGATGATTCTGCCAGTAGGTAATCAGGCTACGCAACAGATCGGGGCGCCTGAGAATCGGACTATCTGCCGGCGTAGCCCCGCCAATGGTTACATGGTTACCCCCACCGGTACCGGAATGGCGGCCATCGAGCATGAATTTTTCTGTACCCAGACGTTCAAAATGCGCCTCTTCATAAAGTGCCGCCGTTGTCTGCACGATCTCGTCCCATGAATGCGCCGGATGAATATTCACTTCAATGACACCCGGGTCCGGGGTAACCGCCAGCCGCAACAGACGCGGATCCTTTGGAGGCTCGTAACCTTCGAGTAATACCGGCATGTTCAATTCAGCGGCCGTCGCCTCAATAGAGGTCACCAGGTCCAGGTAATGCTCGAGGTGCGAGACGGGCGGCATAAACACATAGAGCTTGCCATCACGGGATTCAATACACAGCGCGGTATGGATAGCTTCGCCACTCCAGTCAGGCTCATCCACAGCGCCGGGCTGTTCGACGTCTGGTGTTGGCGCGGGTGGTATCAACTGGTCGTAACGTCGCGCCACTTCGCCCATGATATCGCCAAGCGGTGAACGCGGTTCGAAGGTGCAACGCTGCAATAGCCGATCGCGATGTTCTTCCGCGACCCAGGGCAATGAGCGCAAGGGCAGGCGATAACCCATCGGCGAATCGCCCGGAATCAGAAACATATGCTCGCGCCGGAACTGCCACAGATTACTCTGCCACTTTCCGCCGGCCGACAGATCATTCCATTTAATCGGCAAGGTATAACCGACAATCTCGTCTATACCCTGCTCGAACAGCCGCAGCAGGCGCTTGCGTTCCAGCGGGTCTTTGAGTTTACTGTCCAACGGATCCACGTTATCCGGTAAAGTCCCTTCCTTCCATAAATAGTACACGACATCTTCGTACCCCGGGACTATCGTGCTCGTATCCAGACCGAGGTAACGTGTCAGAGTGGTAATAAAACGTCTAGCATCGTCGCGATCATATCCGTAATCTTTCTTTTCATCGGCAACGAGGTCCTCATGTTGCCATACCGGCAAACCATCGGCACGCCAGTAACAATTCAGGCACCAGCGCGGCAGCGGTTCACCCGGATACCACTTGCCCTGCGCATAGTGCAAAAAGCCTCCTGTCGCAAAACGATAACGCAGACGCTTGACGAGATCCCCGGCCATGTTACGTTTGTCCGGACCCATGGCGGTGATATTCCACTCAGCACCATCCATGTCATCCACGGAGACAAAGGTCGGCTCGCCACCCATGGTCAGACGCACATCATTATCCTGCAGTGACCTGTCTACCACATGACCCAGTTGCATGATTTCCTGCCATTGATCCTCACTGTAGGGTTTGGTTACACGAGGGTCTTCATGGATGCGTTGGATCTCATTATGAAAATAAAATTTGACCTCAGCCTTGTCTGAGCCGCCGGTAATAGGGGCAGCACTGACAGGATCCGGTGTACAGGCGAGAGGGATATGACCTTCGCCCGCAAACAGACCCGAAGTCGGGTCCAGCCCTACCCAACCGGCACCGGGTATATAGACCTCCGTCCAGGCATGCAGATCGGTAAAATCCTTTTCCGTACCGGATGGCCCATCCAGTGCCTTGACATCGGGCTTTAACTGCACCAGATAGCCGGACACAAAACGCGCCGCCAGCCCCATATGGCGCAGAATCTGCACCAGTAGCCAGCCGCTGTCACGACATGAACCGGTCGCTTTCTGCAGCGTCTCCTCACAGCTCTGAATTCCCGTCTCCATACGAATGTTGTAACCAATATCCTTCTGCAATTGTTGATTCAGGTCGACCAGATAATAGACAATGTGTTCCTTGTCTGTGTTGAAATCCTTGAGCCATTGCTTCAATAATGGACCATCCTCCTTGATCTCCCGATAGGGAATCAACTCCTTTCTCAGCTGCTCATCATATTCAAACGGGTAGTTTTCAGCATAATTCTCGACAAAGAAGTCAAACGGATTAATCACCGTCATCTCGGCGACCAGGTCCACCTCCACCTTGAATGTACGCGTCTTTTCCAGAAACACCAGTCGAGCCAGATAGTTTCCGAAAGGATCCTGCTGCCAGTTGATAAAATGCTTGCCGGGATCCACCTTCAATGAATAGGAATGAATCGGCGTGCGGCAATGCGGCGCCGGGCGAAGACGCAGGATATGCGGTGACAAGCTGACCAGGCGATCATAGCTGTATTCGGTCTTATGATTGATTGCAACTCGTATGGCCATACTATTCCTTTAATAACAAGAAACTGGACTATGTGACTGATTGCGGCTATCCCCGGTTACGCATACCATGGATTGACTCCTGCGGACAATCAGAAAAATGCCTATTCTTTCATCTCTTTATTATGAGCTT
Organism: uncultured Gammaproteobacteria bacterium; assembly: GCA_947258655.1. Taxonomy (GTDB): domain Bacteria; phylum Pseudomonadota; class Gammaproteobacteria; order JAADHQ01; family JAADHQ01; genus JAADHQ01. Next base: position 48,298 of record CAMYJD010000013.1, read on the forward strand.
ACATCAATAGGCAAATGCTCGGCTAATATATCCTATATCTTGCATAAAATATGCCACAATGATATTACGATATGAACAAGGACTTGCAGTCGCCATTTAGCTAGATTAATCGAGAATATGCCCTCGGACAGAGCGGCAAGCATATGACAAGTACCAATAAGGTGCAATGAATCACCCGTAGTGCATTAAAATAACAATGTTCACTGAAATCCATACGCATCATGGTCAGTATCACGAACACTAACATACCTCATGTTGCCAATCACAATCAACGCGAATATTTACGTTGACATACACTGCATTATCATCCTGTTGAACATGCATCCTTACTGAACCCGAAAGTATGTAAAATCACAATCAACGCACAATTTTATTTCATCACAATTTCCACTGCATGACTAAACTATTGTTTTTTGCAGTATCAGGCATATGGCATGTTAGTTGCACATTTCACCAGGTATAAGTCAAAGGGATGCGTACCATGATACGGTTCACAATGTGGACATAACAAGCCGCATAAGGGAACAATAAATTCGCTCTGGTCCATTACAACGACATTTACACAATGTTATTTCTGGAGGAACTTAATGAAGATCATATCGGCTATCATCAAGCCTGAAAAACTTGGTGACGTAACCAACGCCATAAGAGAGATCGGCACAGCGGGCATCACGTTAACCGAGGTCAAGGGATATGGCAGACAGAAAGGTCATACCGAACTATACCGCGGCGCAGAATACGACATCCACTATATCCCAAAAATTAAAATCGATGTTGCTGTGATTGACGACATGGTGACACAGATTACCGAGGCAATCCTTGCCAGTGCCAAAAGTGGCAAGATTGGCGACGGCAAGATCTTTGTCAGCGATCTGGAGGAAATAGTGAGAATCCGCACAGGGGATTATGGTGCTATGGCATTATAGCGGGTGCTTTATAAGAGGATGCGCATATTTACAAAAATAGACCCGGGTATGAGGTATGTTAGCCATTCCTTATAAAGTCCCTGGCTCTATATATCACAGACTTATCGTAATAATAGCGTAATATCTGCCCTCTACTATAGCAATCCATTTCAAGCCGGTCCTTGAATACTGACTATATGAGACGGCTGAAAGCGAACGTACGCGACACGTACAAAACGAGTCAAGCTAACATCAATTTAATGAAATTTTGCCATATAGATCACAGTTCATGGTCAATTTCTGTACCATAGTGTCGATACAGGTATCTCAAACTTAACATGGAATCTGTAATAAGGTATTCGGGAAGCTGCAATGAAAAGAAAACAACTGATATCACTGGCTCGCAAACTTGGGGTAAGCGAACAATACTACACATCCCCAACCAAAAGATTGATATGGGCCATCCAGGAAGCAGAAGGATCAGAAGCGTGTAGCAGTGATGACGAGCGCAATTCACAAGGCAACAAATGGAACTATAAAAAGTAAGATTTAGTTTCTATACCATCATCTTGATCAATATATACCCGTTCACCGTAGTATGCACAGATCCCATCGAAGCGGCCCCAACAACAAGCTTTCCT
>CAMYJD010000014.1 GCA_947258655.1 uncultured Gammaproteobacteria bacterium
TTCTATACCTGGGTGAACCTGTTCAGCCTGCTGTTTCAGTTGTTTCTGGTGTCGAGGATCTTCAAATACTTCGGGGTCAGGGCCGCGCTGTTTATCTTGCCGATTATCGCGCTGATCGGTTACGGCCTGATCGTGTTCCTGCCGATATTCAGTATTATTCGCCTGGTCAAGATCCTCGAAAACAGCGTTGATTATTCCATCCAGACGACCACGCGCCACGCACTGTTTCTGCCGGTAACAACCGCGGCAAAATACGAGGGCAAAACGGTCATCGATACGTTCTTCTGGAGGTTCGGTGACATGATCCAGGCCGGCGTGATCTTTGCCGGCACGACCTGGATTGGCATGGAGGTGTATCAGTTCGCGCTGTTTAACATGCTGCTTGCATTTGTATGGATCTGGGTTGTGCTCGGTATTACGCGTGAGCATAAAAAGTTACCTGATAATGACGTAACTGAAGCTTGTGTGCGTGGCTGAGAAGTTTTAATTTGTCAGAAGCGTCGGCTTGTATGAGTCCTTGCTCGATGTATCGAAACGATCCAGAGTAAGCATAAGCTGAATGGCTCTTTAGAACGTCAACTGGTTCGTTATGTACATTATCTTTTTGTTTTGCAAAACAGGTTTGAACGCTATTCTGGTAACCCAGCTTTTCTAAGATCATCTAAAAAAGCGTGTTTTAATGCAGGTTTCGCTATCGGAGCAGTTTTTTCTGTACGAGAAATCGTTGCCGTTGGGCTCAGCATTTGTAGCTCATTGATTGTCCAATCTGCCTCATCTTGCCAAGAAAGGGGTCCAAGAAAGGGGTCGGTGACCAAGAAAGGGGTCGGTGACAAATGCTAATCATTCGTATTACGATTTGTCACCGACCCCTTTTTAGATTGTTTGTCGATGACCATCCGGCTTCCAGGCCGGGGCGATGACATTCGGCATCGAGGAGCGCTTGAGTAGGCGTGCCGGGGCCAGTGTGAATTCACCAAAGCGTTCGTTGACCTCGTCCATGACCGCATTGATCTCTGCTTCGCTGTCATCATGGTGTGTGAACAGTTCCATTTGCTGTTTGTAAGGCGCCGGGTTTAATGCCGTGACCTGTACCTGCAGTACCGCTTCACCGTGCCAGTGATTTTCGATCAGGAAACGGCACAGGCGGTAGATCTGACCACCATCATTGGCGGCCGTGGCCAGTTGCAGTTTTTCACCGATCCAGCAGTGTTCGAGTCTGACGCCGACGTAATATTGCTTGCACTCCAGATCGTGCTTGCGCAGGCGTTTGCCGACCTTTTCACTCATGTGTTGCAGGTAGGTCAGGATGGTTTCCTTATCGCGTGTGCCAGGCGGGACAACCTTGCCGTGGCCGACGGATTTGGGCGGTGCCACGTCCATGTGGATCTGGTCAGGGTCCTGGCCCTGGCACATCAGCCAGATGCGTCGACCAAGGTTGCCGAAACGGCGCGCCAGTACGCTGATCGGTAGACGGCCGACATCGCCGCAGGTGTAGGCGCCGTGCTGGGCGAGGAAGGTGCCGATGCCATCGGCAATGCCACACAGTGCCGTGGTCGGTTCCTTTGCCAGGCGTTCACGCGCCTCCCACGGCGGGATGATGGTCAGGCCATTCGGCTTTTGTAGTTTGGCGGCGAACTTGGCCGTGGTCTTGTCACCGCTGATGCCTACCGAGCATAACAGCCCGGATGCTGCAAACACGCGCTGCTTGGTCATCTTGCCCATGCGCGCCGGTGTGCCATGCAGCTTCTGGCAGGGGGTCAGATCGAGAAAGGCCTCATCGACGGAAAACACCTCAATGTCCGGGCTGATGTCTTCGAGCGCGCGCATGATATTGGTCGATACGCGCGCGTAGGCCTCGGGTCTGGCCGGGCGCTGGATGATGGTGGGACATTGCTTGCGCGCCTCCTGGATGCGCATGCCGGTATAGATGCCCTGGGCCCTGGCCTCATAGGAGCAGGTGATGATACACGAGCCGACCTCGCCATTGGTCACAGCGACGGGTTTACCCCTGAGCTTGGGGAAATCCCGTTGCTCGACGGAAGCGAAGAAGGCGTTCATGTCCACGTGCAAAATAGCGCGTGGCCATTGTACTGGGCAGAATGGGTCCATAACAGATACGGTTCAGTTTGTATGTCTTACAAAGAAAGTTAACGCCCCTGCTTGAACCGGGGCAAAGGGGTTATCGTGCTAACCCCGGGTCGCTACCGCTCTTCCTTCGCATGGCGACATCTGGCCGTCCTGGCATGCCTCGCCCTGTCGGAGAGGCTCGGGTCTGTCAGGTCATGGATGGCTACGGACAGCCAGACCTGTCAGGCCGCTGCAGTAATCTACAACACGTTTATAATGAAACCGGGTAAGCCCCCTGGCGAATAAAGGTCGAATTGAAGTTCAGCAACAGTCCGCGTTTGAAGCGTAATTTACGCAGGCATGAACTCAGTTGCTTGCTGTGTCCCGCGGTAATGTGGTCAACACAGCGCAGGCCGAGTAACAGGCTGTTCTCCACCAGTACACTGGCGTTTTTATCCATTGCCTTGTGTTCGGCCTGGATGCCGCGTTTGCGCAGTTCATCCACCAGCGCGAACTGGTAGGCCGATTCCGGCAGGCCGGGGCCATAGGCCTGGCGTACATGGTAGGCCGCTGACATAATGCCTTTCATCAGATGCTGGTCAGTGCTTGTATTCATGTTTTCTCTCCTGGTCATTGGTGTTACCACGGCGACAGTGAGCAAACGACGGGGCAACATGGCAACAAGCTGTCTCGTCTGTCTGCCGTGGTGAACCTGGCAGTGAATAGTGATCTACTATTCGTTAGTTATATGAGCGCATCTGTGCAACCAGCACGCCCTGGATATGTACCCGATGCGCCTCGAAGGTCATCGGTCGCATGTCGCTGTTTTCCGGTATCAGTGTCACGGTACCATCCTGGTTATTGCGAAAGCGTTTTAATGTCGCTTCCTGCTGGTCGACCAGGGCGACGACAATCTCGCCATTACGCGCGGTTATGCAACTTTCGATGACGACCATGTCGTCGGGGAGGATGCCGGCCTCAATCATCGATTCCCCCTGGACCTTCAGGACAAAACGCCCGGGACCCATAAAAAAGTCGGACAGGTTCAGTTCATCCTGGTCCGCAATGGCCTCGATGGGCAGGCCGGCGGCGATGCGTCCGAGCAGCGGCAATACCGCGGCGTTTTCGTCCTGTGCCTGTTCCTGGCCGGGTAATTGAATGCCGCGGTGACGGCCGGGGATCAGTTCGATCAACTCGGCCTTTGCCAGTGTCTGCACATAGCGGTGGACAACGCCCTTGGACTTGATGCCAAGGCCACTGGCTATTTCTTCCAGTAACGGGCCCTGGCGGTGTTCGCCAATGTAGTTACGAATAAAGTCATAGGTATCCTGTTCACGTCGGGACAGCATGTCGAGCACCTCGAAAAGTTCTCATAATGTTCTCATTGGTAAAAAGCATAGAGAACTTTTTGAGAACTTTCAAGGGCTGTTTTGAAATTCAGGTGATAAATTTTTAACTTATTGATATGTAGGATTAATATAATACCTCCGCCGGTGGCGGACAGGGTTGCGGCAGGGCAGGTATCGATAAGAAGTGAGCGTTAATCAGCCAATGCGGGGGCGTTAGCGGGATTGTGTGTCTATCGCGTCGCGTTGCTGCTGGTTGGCCTTGAGCAGCGTATCTTCAACGCCGCGCGCCTTATCCAGTGCATCAATCTGCCCCTGGAGCACAGTGCCGTCCAGGCTCTGCTTGCCCTCATTGTCGCCGCTGTTATCAGAGCAGGCAATGAGCAACGTGGAACACAGTATCAATGTGAGCGGGTTTACGTGCTTGATCATCAGTTTCTCCGTGTGTTGTGCTATTAATATAGCAGCCCGGGCTGCGCGCGTTTGCCCGTGCCGGTCTCTGATTCGCGTAATGCCTTGCGTACCGCCTGTTTTTCGCTGTCATCAAGGGGTTTGTAGCCGCGCAGATAATCCCAGCCATAGCCCCAGCGGAACCCGGTGGGCCAGAATGGTGAACCCCCGATACGCACACCATTGAGCATCAATTCTGCAATGATCGGTTCGCCCAGGCGGGCGACACAATATTTTAACTGGCGGTCTGCATTCAGGCGCTGCTGCCAGGTGCCGCCCTGCCAATAGGCCTTGTCGTGGGCGATACAGCAGGGTAGCCACAGTTCGCGCTTGTTGCTAAGGCCGTCGGGGAACAGGCTGCAACCATCGCTGCTGAATGGGCGGATGTTACCGGCGGCATGCACGTCGCTGCCCAGCATGCAGGTGAGCAATAGCGGGTAGATGGGTAATTTTTGTCTGTTAAGGGCGGTGCTCATGCTATGCATCAAGGGTGTTGTTTGTGCCTGCTGCCCGTCGGGGTTCTGTATGCCGGTACAGATGTTATTATATACGTATGAGCAAGCCGACACCACGCGACAATCTGTATTCGACACCGCAGGACATGATTGTGGATTTTGCCTTTGATGATGCCGTCGTCAAGGTCTTTCCCGATATGATCCGGCGTTCGGTGCCGGGATATGAAACGATTATTACGCTGACCGGATTGCTGGCAGAGCAATATGCGCAGCCGCGCAGTCGCTGCTATGACCTCGGTTGTTCGCTGGGGGCGACAACATTGTCGATGCGTCAGCGCATTGCGCCGGATTGTCGCATTATTGCAGTGGACAATTCACAGGCGATGATCGATTCGTGCCGGCAGCATATTATGGCCGATGCCGGCAAGGCGCAAGTGGAATTATGCTGTGCCAACATCCAGGATATTGCGATTGAAGATGCCTCAGTGGTGGTGCTGAATTTTACCTTGCAGTTTATCGATCCGGATGAAAGGTTGCAGGTATTGGAGAAGATCCACCAGGGCATGCGTCCGGGCGGGGCTCTGGTGCTGTCGGAGAAACTGGGTTTTGAAGACGACGCCGAGCAGGCATTGCAGGAATCCATGCAACTGGCGTTCAAGCGCGCCAATGGCTACAGTGACCTCGAGATCAGCCAGAAACGTAGCGCGCTGGAAAAGGTCCTGGTTCCCGATACCCTGCAACAGCATCAACAACGTCTTGCACAGGCCGGATTTGCAAGTTCACATCTGTGGTTTCAGGCATTCAATTTTGCCTCCATTGTCGCTATCAGTCAGGCATGAAAAAATAAAGTAATTGATGTCCGATTTTAAAATAGATTTCGATGATCTGTACCGGGCGATGATGGATGCCGGCCTGCAGGCATGGCTGGATATTCTGCCACAGCAGCTCCATCACGTGCTCTATGAACGCAGGCACGGTGACCTGCAACGCTGGCAACAGGCCGTTACCGGCTTGCCGCCGCTCAGACCCTCATCATATGACCTGGCGCATGGACGCGTGCGTATCGGCGAGTCCACGGATGTGGATGCCGACACACAGGCGGCGATCAAGCGTCAACTGTTGCAGCTGTCACCGTGGCGCAAGGGGCCGTATGAATTCTTCGGTGTGCATGTGGACACCGAGTGGCGCTCCGACTGGAAGTGGGAGCGTATCGCGGGACATATACAGTCATTGCAGGGGCGTAGTGTGCTCGATATCGGTGGCGGTAACGGCTACCATTGCTGGCGTATGCGCGCCGCGGGCGCCAGTTGCGTCATCAACGTCGATCCGTCGAAGCTGTTCATGATGCAGTATCAGGCTGTGCGTTATTACCTCGGCGATCTGGGCGTATACATGTTACCGCTGGGTATCGACGACGTACCTCGGGGACTGAAGGCGTTCGATACCGTGTTTTCGATGGGTGTATTGTATCACCGGCGCTCACCGATCGACCATATACTGCATCTGCGTGAATGCCTGGGCCCCGGAGGGCAGCTGGTATTGGAGACGCTGGTCGTTGATGGCGATGAAAATACCGTGTTGGTGCCGGAGGAGCGTTATGCACAGATGAATAATGTCTGGTTTATTCCGTCCTGCCGCATGTTGTATCGCTGGTTAAGGCGTGCCGGCATGCAAGATATCCATATCATCGATGTCAGTGCCACGACGACAGAAGAACAACGCGCAACCGAATGGATGCAGTTTCAATCACTCAGCGATTTTCTTGATCCGCTTAATCCACGGCAGACTATCGAGGGTTATCCCGCGCCTACGCGCGCCGTGATTACAGCAATCAACCCGGCTTGATTGCGGCGCAGGCAAATGGGTCACGTCAAAGAACGGGACAGAGTAAATCCTGCATTGCAGAATGTTACTCCCGTCCCGAGCGCAATAGAAAATCCGTTTTCAATAAACGCGATACCATTCTTCGGGGGTCCATTCATGTTCTATGTCCTCGCCCCGAACAGTATTACCAGTGCGGTTTTCAGCCTGGCGCTTGAGCGGCTGTTCGCTGCCTTCCTCGAAGGCGGAAAACTCTTCTGGCACTTCGCTTGCTCCGATACTGGCTCCTTCATAGGTTTTTGCCGGGCCCTGATTGTCATGTTGATCAGTAGCGGCCCATGCGCCGAATGACGTACACGCAGCGAGTATAAAGATACAGAGTTGCTTGATCATTTGTGGCCTCCTCATAGACAGGCTGTCAGACCATGAGTATTAGCCCTGGATCGTTCTGCGTTACATTCATCTACCTTGATAAAAAAACAGTATTATCGATTGCGGAATCAATGCTGGGCGCGGCTCCGTACGACTGGCGCAACATAAACAGATGGCATGACAGGCTCATGCAGGCAAGAAATGTACAATCGGAAGACGACCGTCTTCCTGTGTCAAGTGTAGAAGACGGTAGCAGTTCTTCAACCCGGTTTTTAATGCATAATAATGCTGCATATAATGAACATTAATCTGCTCAAACGGTGGCTTTGCATGAGCACAGCAGCGGGTGCAGGAATAAATGCCGCTGATTGTGCGTCTATATAATCAGGCAAGCAATATGGAAGTAACAATAACCAGCCGCTACGACAAGCTTAGAGGTGTTCTGATGAATGTGTCCCGTGTTCCATTGTTCATGTCCCGATTATTGTTCACAGCTGTTGTGCTGAAAGTGGTCCTGACTATACCCGCTGCCAGTGCCGTCGAGATCAATAGCCGGGAGCAGGCCGATAAGCTGATTGCACAATACAGTGAGAAGATTGTACAAGAGCCCGATAATGCGCAGCTCTATGTCACGCGTGCCGACATCCGTTTCAAAGTGCATGATTTTGAACGTGCGGTAAAAGACTATACACAGGCATTGAAGCTCGATAACAAGCTCGACCAGGCCTGGTTCGGGCGCGGCATGGCCCGGGGCAGAATGGGTCTGATCGATGAAGGTATCGCCGATATGACGGTTTTCATTAAGCGTAATCCGCGCAGCTCGCTGGCCTATACCAAGCGCGGTGTGCGTTATTTATGGAAAGGCGATCGTGACAATGCCGGCAAGGATCTGCGCAAGGCAATACAGCTGGACCCGCGCAATGCCGAGGCGCATGACGATCTGGGCGTGATACTGGCGCAGCAGGGTGACTACAAATCGGCCCTTGAGCATTTTACAACAACAATCCGGCTGGACCCCAGTTACCAGAAGGCATATCACAATCAGGCCATGGCCCACTACGTGCTGGAACGGGATGCCGATGCGCTCGCGTCCGTGAATATTGCGTTGAAGCTCGATCCCGAATCGCGCAATTCAATGTTACTGAAAAGCGAGATATTAAATGCTATGGGACGCCAGGCCGAGGCCCGGCAGGTGCGTGACGATGCGATGTTTTTACCGGAAGGTAACTGGTCTGAACGCGCCCCGGTCAAGTGATAGTCATGCAACTATCTTATATTTATTAGAAAAAATATGGTTGTGTTGTTTAAAACACAATAAATTCCTGCTGGCAATATAGCTCAGATTCATTATAATGATACTTGTTTAATCATGTATGCAGTTGTTGAGATCTAATTACATGCGCAAGCAATAATAATAATAATAATAATGATATAAAAAATATAATAATAGCCGTACGCCAGACAGCAGGAATGTCTTGCTGTACAACCTTAAGCAAACAGGTGATAAGAAAAACTGATGCGGGACTTCAGTGTGTATCCTTGTGCGTGAAAGGTAGAATTGGTGAAAACATATAACTCAAATACCCGGATGATCATCTTTGCCGCGTTATTCATACTGGCCTCATTCAGTATGATTTCTTTCATTGGCATGTCGCAGATCCAGAAGACGAACGCGGAATTCGAACGTGTCATCAACGAGCATAATCTCCAGGCCGCACTGGTTACGAAAATGCGCGATGCTGCGCGCGAACGTATGATGGAGCTATGGCGGATTTCACTGACAACAGATCCGTTTGCCCGGGAAGCATCCTATGAGGACTTTCTCGGTCATGCGACCGACTACATAGTAGCGCGCGATGCATTTTTGCAGACGGGGCTCAGTGATCAGGAGGTGATGTTGTCTGAAGAGTTGAATAAGGCAACCGCCAAGTCATCCGCCTATCACCGCAAGATTGCCGACCAGTTTATGCATGATGATCCCGTATCGCTTGCAGAAATGCTGAACAAGACCCTGCCGTCACAAAAGGAATCCCTGAGCGCCCTGAACAGGATCATTGATCTGCAGGCGCTGGAAAATCAGCAGGCCTTCAACAAGGCTACATATGAAGTAGAAAAAACGGTCAATCTGATGATTATCCTGACCGCGACGGCGGTATTTGTCGGTGTAATACTGACTTTGATTATTTTTCGCAATAATGCCGGTATGCGCCGGGCACTACAGCAAAGTAATGAACAATTGCTGCAGAGCAATCAAAACCTGGAAGCGCGCGTGGCCGAACGCACGCACCAGTTGTGGCAGGCCAATGCGAACCTGCAGCTACTGGCGCATTATGATGGCTTGACCGGACTTGCCAATCGCGCCTTATTGACTGAACAGATGGCGATTCTGTTGCATCAGGCGCACCGTGAGAGCAAGATGATGGCGCTGCTATTTCTTGATCTCGATGGTTTCAAACCGATAAATGATAAATTTGGTCATGATGCTGGCGATCGTCTGTTAAAGGTTTTTGCCGAACGTATTTCGGGAAACATCAGAAGCAGCGACCTTGCGGCGCGAATAGGCGGGGATGAATTTGTCATCGTACTATCCGATATCCAGGAAAGCAAAGATGCCGAAGCCTTTGCCGGAATGATCAACGCAGCATTACATGAGCCGGTGCAACAGGACGGCCATGAGCTTGCCATTGGCGTCAGTATCGGCATCAGTGTATACCCGCATCATGGCGAGGAATCGGAAATGCTGATCAAGGCGGCCGACGTTGCGATGTATCAGGCCAAGCGAGACGGCAAAAACAAGTACAAGGTATTTGATATCGACATGCTGGAGGATGGAGAGGGGCCGCATATAATCAGGGAGGAGCAGCAGGTGTATAGTAATTAGGTTGTATAGAGCTTGTTGCAAGTAGACAGGAAATTCAATAAGGCCTGACAGTATCAATGCCTCATGCCTGTCGGGTGTGCATTAACTGAATGCAGATGCAGTATAGGGTGGCGATCCATTGTGGACCGTTGCAAATATCAGCAGCTATTACAGTTCACATGTTTTACTCATGTCATTGCAAGTAACAGGCCATCCTAAAACAACATATTGACGTTCAGGTAGAAAAGGAATTAGGGCTTTTGTAATACGCTCTCGATTATTCGTACGCTGCAAAACGACGCGGCGCCGGTTAATTTGTCGTTAAACTATCGGGAAAAGAAAATGAGAAGCTGGATACAGCAACCAGACCTGGCAAACTATGGGTTAATTCGAGGCATAAAAGAAGTTGTTAATAACGCTTTTGTACCATTTGTTTTTACATGTATTCTTGGTGTATTGGTTTTATTATTACCTACAAATGCAGATAAGGTTTTAATTAAAGCAATTGAAGAATTTATGCAAACAGCCGGTTTTAAAATATTATTTATTTCAGGTCTATTTTTCTCTGGTCTTAGCCTGTTTTTTGCCAATACAAAATTCCTTAGTTCTTTTTTTCGTTGGTCGGCACAATCATTGTCAGCTATTGGCTTCCAATTTACTGCGGTACTAGCAGGGGTTCTCGTTGGCATTGCATTTCCAGCTGCAATTGAAGCATGGAGTTACAAGCGTGGGCTATCATTTCTTATGCTTGGGCTTTGGGTGTTGGCAATTGAGTATGTCTGGTTCTCAATTGCGTATGTGTCTCATGAAAAATTCATACAAGAAGCACATAAAGCTATTGGTAATAAATCAAAGGAGTTCTCTTTAATTTTCGGAGCACTAATTATGAGCTTGGGTTTATATGCGCTTATTACTGTAGAGTGGCCTGAAATAAATAATAACTGCAATAATCAAAGTAAAGTGCAAAATATTAGTTCTAATAGTAAGTCAAGTTTGCGCATTAAAAACATGCGCTTATACATCCACTATGCTGCGGCCATTTCTTAAGGCGTAAGACTCAGAAAAAAGAACAAACAAGGAGAAGAATATAATGAGAGCTATAAAATTAATATTAAGTATTCTGTTGTGTAGTAATTTCAATATTACATCTGCAGTTGAACTACCTCCCACTGTAAAATTAGAATCACTTTCGCCGCAATTGGCAAATAAAATTGTTGTCGCCGCAGTCCAGGAATGCACAAAAAGAGGTTATAAAGTTTCAGCGTCTGTAGTTGGTAGGGATGGTAATTTATTGGCATTTCTCCGCAATCCCTTATCAGGGCCTCATACAATAAAAGTAAGCCAAAGAAAAGCATTTACATCGGCTTCACTGCAAGCACCAACCTCAACAATGAAATCACGTCAAGACCTCAATTATGCTCCGGGTATATTGCTCATAGTTGGTGGTGTGCCCATTAGTGTTGGGGGTAAATTCTACGGTGGTGTTGCGGTTGCAGGTGCTGACCCGGATATTGATGAAAAGTGTGCATTGTCAGGTGTAGATGCAGTAGTAGATGCATTGGAATTCGGAGAATAGGAAAAAACGGGGTTCAGAGAACAATTGTTGTTAACATTAGAGAATATTGTTCTCTGATCCCCCCTCTCTCTTTTTTTACCCCTTTTGTTTTACTGATTTCACTTGCCGGGTAATTGCTCACTTAAAAGTGTTTAAATAAGTCTGGCCAAGATCAATGGATTTAGAATTAATCTAATCTAAACTGGAGCTTAGGATATTCGCTCTGGGGCAGTTGAATCCTGTTCTTATCAATAATAGGTATAACCAATCATAGCTAAAGGAATAAACGATTTAACTAATTAATCAGCCTGACCAATACTTACATATGCCAGCCAACCAAGGTCGGTAACATATATCGAATCAATGATAAGGAGATAACCCTATGTCTGAGAACAAATGCCCGGTGATGCACGGTGGTGCTACAGAAAGCAGTATATCGAACATGGAATGGTGGCCGAAGGCCCTGAACCTGGATATCCTGCATCAACACGATACCAGTACCAATCCGATGGGAGAAGGCTTCAACTATCGGGAAGAGGTCAGGAAACTCGACGTGGCTGCGCTCAAGCAGGATCTGCACGCGCTGATGACTGACAGCCAGGCATGGTGGCCGGCGGATTGGGGTCACTACGGTGGTCTGATGATTCGCATGTCTTGGCATGCGGCCGGAACCTATCGTACCGCCGACGGTCGAGGCGGTGCGGGTACTGGGAACCAGCGTTTTGCGCCGATCAACTCCTGGCCGGACAACGTGAACCTGGACAAGGCGCGCCGTCTGCTCTGGCCAATTAAGAAGAAATACGGCAACAAGCTCAGTTGGGCCGATTTGATTGCCTACGCCGGCACCATTGCCTATGAATCAATGGGCCTGAAGACCTTCGGTTTTGGCTTTGGTCGCGAAGATATCTGGCATCCGGAAAAGGACATCTACTGGGGTTCGGAAAAGGAATGGCTCGCTCCCAGCGGCAGTGAAGGCAGCCGTTACTCCGGCGAACGGGACCTGGAAAACCCGTTGGCTGCTGTGATGATGGGGCTGATCTACGTCAATCCCGAAGGTGTGGACGGCAATCCCGATCCACTGAAGACGGCTCACGATGTGCGCGTGACGTTTGCCCGCATGGCTATGGACGACGAGGAAACCGTCGCCCTCACCGCAGGTGGGCACACCGTGGGCAAAGCTCACGGCAATGGCGATGCCACACTACTCGGTCCGGAACCCGAGGGCGCCGATATTGAAGACCAGGGATTTGGCTGGCTAAACAAGACCAAGCGAGGCATTGGTCGCGACACCGTATCCAGCGGCCTTGAAGGCGCATGGACGACCAACCCCACTCAGTGGGACAATGGCTACTTTTCCCTTCTACTCAACTATGAGTGGGAGTTGAAGAAGAGCCCGGCCGGCGCATGGCAGTGGGAGCCTGTCAATATAAAGGAAGAAGACAAACCCGTCGATGTAGAAGATCCCTCGAAACGCTACAACCCGATCATGACCGATGCCGATATGGCCATGAAGATGGACACTGAATACCGGAAGATATCCGAGCGCTTCTACAAAGACCCCGAATACTTCTCCGAGGTGTTTGCCCGGGCATGGTTCAAACTGACACACCGTGACATGGGACCGAGGGCGCGTTACATCGGTCCCGATGTGCCGCAGGAAGACCTGATCTGGCAAGACCCGGTTCCTGCAGGACGTAGCAATTATGATGTTCAGGCTGTAAAAGACCAAATTGCGGCCAGTGGTCTGAGTATCAGCGAAATGGTTGCGACCGCCTGGGACAGTGCAAGAACCTTCCGTAGTTCAGATATGCGCGGTGGTGCCAACGGCGCACGTGTCCGCCTGGCCCCGCAGAAGGACTGGCAAGGTAATGAGCCGGAGCGTCTGAACAAGGTGCTGGCCGTTCTTGAACCGATTGCTGCCGGGAGTGGCGCAAGCGTGGCGGATGTGATCGTTCTCGCCGGTAACGTCGGCGTCGAGCAGGCCGCAAAGGCCGCTGGCTTTGATACTACTGTTCCATTCTCGCCTGGTCGCGGGGATGCAGCAGACGAGATGACCGATGCGACCTCCTTCGAGGTGCTGGAGCCGATCCATGACGGTTATCGAAACTGGCTGAAGAAGGACTATGCCGTCAGCGCGGAAGAGCTGATGCTCGACCGCACGCAACTGATGGGGCTAAGCGCCCATGAGATGACGGTGCTGGTTGGCGGTATGCGCGTACTGAACACCAACCATGGCGGTACCAGACATGGGATGTTCACCGATCGCGAAGGCGCACTGACGAACGATTTCTTCGTGAACCTGACAGACATGAATTACACGTGGAAGGCCGCCGGCAACAACCTGTATGAAATCAGAGACCGCAAAACAGACCAGGTCAAGTGGACGGCAACACGAATTGATCTCGTCTTCGGCTCCAACTCGATCCTGCGTGCCTATGCCGAAGTCTATGCGCAGGATGACAACAAGGAAAAGTTTGTGCAGGACTTCGTGGCAGCGTGGGCGAAGGTGATGAACGCAGACCGTTTCGATCTCGCTTAACTCCCGGCATACTTCCCCGCGCCGCCAATACTTGCGGCGTGGGGGTATACAAGTATCAGGAGCGACTGAGTAAATGAAAACATGCTCTTGGGCGCAAGAAGCACGGCGCCTACAACTTTGCATTAGAATGCATGATAATTGCGTAATCACAACTTCTTGCATTCTCATTCATAGCAACCCAAAGCTCTCAGCCCAAATTAAAGCCAGAATAAACGGGGTCAGAGAACAATTGTTGCTAATGTTGGAGAATATTGTTCTGTGCTTCCTTTTATTTAGAGGCCGAGAATCTATTGATCGGTTTATATGGGGCGTCGGGTGGGTTGCTTCAGTCCCGGTTTTATTTGGAACAGTTATCGATTCAGTAGCTAAGTCATGCGGCGCTAACAAACAACATCACGATGCAGGCCATTCCAGCAATAAATACTAGTGTGCGTAATACGCCTTTATTAGCTATATAACTGAGCGCATGTGCGATACGAAGGACGACAAAGCTTATTGCCAGGCTGTCGATTGTGGACTGATTCACCTGTTGTAGATGGGCTATGATCACAGCGGCAGCAAATGGGGCAGTGGCTTCGAGAGCATTGAGGTGCGCCCAGTACAATCGCTGATGCAATCCGCTAAAACTTTCCGCTGTGACGCGAGGCACCAGATTTTTCTCCAGCGTGATTCCGGGGATTCGTGCTGATAGACCCCATATATATGGTAAGGTCACAATAATTAATACACACCAGTAAGCAATAGTCATTCTTGTCTCCTTGGTTTGTTATTGGCAGGCGCGCTGGTAAGCCGGACGCTGTTGTAAACGCTCGGTGTACGCCTTCAGGCGTGGCTGATCCTGGAGTTGTTCGGGTAACCACATCAGAGTCGAGCCGATCATGATGTCGGCGGTGGAGAATGATTCACCCAGCAGGTATTCCCGATTTTCCAATTGTTCATCCATCATAGCGATGATGTTTTTGTGGCGACTCATGCACCAGGGCACAATAGCTTGGATGCGTTGTTGTTCAGGCAGAATACGTCCGTGCAATAGCGCGTAATAGGCCGGGGGTTCGAGTGTGCCCGGTGCAAAGAACATCCATTGTTCATAGTGTTGTCTTTGCGGGTCATCAAG
Organism: uncultured Gammaproteobacteria bacterium; assembly: GCA_947258655.1. Classification (GTDB taxonomy): domain Bacteria; phylum Pseudomonadota; class Gammaproteobacteria; order JAADHQ01; family JAADHQ01; genus JAADHQ01. The sequence goes on from CAMYJD010000014.1 coordinate 14,580, forward strand.
AGCCGGTGCCAGTTTCGGTTTGCTGACCTTGTCGCTAAGCCAATGACAGATGGCACCGGACTCGATCATGGTATTGCCATCTATTTCGATCGCCGGCACCGCACCCAGTGGGTGGATGTTACGGTAGGCCTTGCTCTGACCTTCTCCATTGAATAAATCGATAGCCTCGAGTCTGTATTCAAGACCTAGCTCTTCCAATAGCCAGCGTGGGCGCAGGGCACGGGTTTTAGGCGTGTAATATAGTGTGATATCCATCTCCAGGCTCCCTCTATTTACTAACTTTTAATTTGCAAGTAACTCGAGTATAGGCTAGTGACTTTAAATATGCAAGTTAGGCTTATTGCTGCTAAACTGGTGATATGAAACAGGTTTCGACATCTCAAAAGGAAAGCCCGGACGTCTGTCGGCGTTCGATGTGCCCAATCAGTTGTACCCTGGATATCATCGGGGATAAGTGGACATTGTTACTGATGCGTGACCTGTTTATGGGTAAGCGCACCTATAGCGAATTTCAGCAATCACCTGAAAAGATACCGAGTAATATCCTTGCCGAGCGGCTCAAGCGCCTGATGGCGCATGAGCTCATTGGCAGGGAGGCCTACCAGGAAAAGCCGGTGCGTTATGCCTATCAGCTCACTGATCGAGGGCGTAGTCTATGGCCAGTGATGAAGGCCATTATGCAATGGGGAAATGAGCAGATCCCCGGGACTTACGACACAACTGAATTTCGTGAGCGTGAGTGATCATCTGAAAAAGATAAGGTCAGATTGAATTTCTTTTTTGTTACATGCACTGGCCAGATCAGGCCTGCAATTATCTGTTACGTCCCGTCTGCATCCGTTCTATCAACATAGCATTGTCCTGTTTGTAGATGTCTTCAATGCTGATATAGCGTGTACCGGCTCTTATCGTTGCTGCAAGGATTGGATTGGGGCTGGCTACTTCGCCGCTGACGCGCCAGATAAATTCGGTGCAATACAGCGCCTGACGGCTGCCCAGATCGAAGTGCGGATCAAACGGTATGTTGCTGTGTGCATAATGTACTGCAGTCGATGCCAGTTTGTGCTGCGCTGTCTTATCCAGTTTGAGGCGGTATACGGCCCAGTCCGTCGCATCGTTAAGGAATTCACTGAGCGGCTCGATAACGACACCGTTAAATCCCTTTGCGTCTTCATGTACTGAATGAACGACATGTGCCCGGTGTCGGTAATCAACGATAATGCCGACGTGTGAAAAGCGTTTTTCTATCGTAGAGAAGTTGCGTGCGATGTCCGAAATAAAACCCTTGCCACGGCGTAGAATCAGGTCGCCTTGCTGGAAGGCAGCCGGTAACAGATGTGCACGCGTGCGCTCGGCGTATGCTGTATTGCTAGTCAGGCCCAATGCCAGCAATACGCAGCCGAGTGTCGATAAACGGACGTCTATTTTTTTTCTTCGTGGACTTTCCAATCACCATCAACCTTGACGAGATGCATTGTTTCTATTTTTCCGTCTTCCTTTTTACGGAACTTTACCGTGGCCTTGTCGCCGTCGACGTTTTCTTCTTCGAGGACAAACTTGAAATCCTTTTCCTGTTCCATATTGGCACCCATTGCCGCACCCATTTTACCCATCATCTCGACCAGTTCACCGGTAGATGGTGATGCATATTGTTTGGCTTGGGTGAATTCTGCATGCGCCAGGTGGGTCATGAATTTCTCTGCAGTGTCTCCAGGGCCTGGACTGCACGCCATTAGAAAGCAGGTGAGGGCGATAATGGTCAGGGATCGTAAGCCAGTGATTGTATTTGTCATTGTGAAATCCTTTAATTGTTATATTTTTGTTCGCGATGATTCATGATAGATGAAATTCATTCACAGCTACAGTGTTTCTGCCGGTTTATTGATTGCAGTATGACGGCCGGGTTAACTGCGAGATTTTCTCAGCATTAGCCATAAGCCAAATAAAATCAGCGGGATACTGAGCCATTGGCCGACACTGAGCTCCATCGTCTGCGCATACTGGGCCTGACGGATCTTGAAAAACTCGAGGAAAAACCGTGAGCTAAACAGCATGATCAGAAACAGGCCAAACAGGCGCCCGTCTTTCAGTGTTGTTGTCATGCTGCGGTATATGATCAGCATGACAATAAATATCAGCAGATAGGTAAAGGACTCGTACAGCTGCACCGGATGCCGCGGCAGGCTGTCGAAACGCTCGAACACGACGCCACCGTTGACCGGCAGGCCGATGATTTCCGAATTGAAGAAATTGCCGATACGGATCAGTGCGCCACCGAGTGCTGCGGTCATGCAGAAGCGGTCCAGTATCCACAACGACGTCGGATGCCCCGGTTTGCGGGAGTACAGATAGACCGCGATAATGATGCCGAGGGTGCCGCCATGGCTGGCCAGCCCGCCTTTCCATATCATCAGTATTTCCAATGGATGCGACAGATAGTAAGCCGGATCATAAAAAAGGACATGACCCAGACGCGCGCCAATGATCGTGCCGGCCAGTACGTACAGGAACAGGCTGTCCAGTTCGGCAGTGTTACGCTGTTCACGCAGATATATCCAGCGCATAATCTGCAGGCCAATGATAAATGCCAGCGCAAACAACAGGCCGTACCAGTGAATGCTGACAGGGCCCAGTTCAATCAGTTGCGGGCTTGCGTTCCAGTGGAACAGCGCGTTTTCAGATTCCAATTCTTATCCTTTTTCCTGATATTGTATACTGGAGCAGATAATACAAGGAGTCGAGGGGCTGTGCCAGGCAAATAAGGCCGAATTACAACTGGCACGTGGAATATTGCACATTTTTTACTGTTATGGAATTAGTCGCTGGTAGTGAAGACTGCGCTGTATAGTTTTAGGTAAAGACAGTTTGTATCAGGAATCCCTGCAAGTGTTTTAGGTGTTGCGAGTCCATGCAAAATCCATTTGTCGTGCCGTTTTTTCAGCAAGTTCCAGGCTATGTAATCTACTGACCAGATGCAGGCACATATCGATGCCGGCAGAAATACCGGCAGAACTTATTATATTGCCCGCATCAACCCAGCGCACATTGTCAATTACATCAAGGTCGGGAAACTGGTTTTTCAGGTCAGGAATATCTTCCCAGTGAGTTGTCGCACTTTTGTTCTTTAGTATATTAGCTTTTGCCAGCAGAAAAGCGCCTGTGCAAACGCTGGCAACCAAGGTAGCTTGCCTTGACTGTTTTGCAATCCAGTTTATTACGCCAGGTTTTTCCATTTCTTGTTCGTGAACGCCGCCGACGATAATTAATACGTCAATAGCGGGGTGATTGTGGAAGCCGTACTGAGGATTGACGCTGTAGCCAGCTCTGGCGCTAATGGCATTGCCACTTTCGCTAACCAGGAATACTGTAAACGGTTTGTTTTCTTGGCAAACCCTGGAGGCTGTCGAAAAAACCTCAAACGGTCCCGAGAAGTCCAGCACCTCGGCCTGATCGTATATATAGATCCCAATATTCATATATAAATATTCCTTTAATATGGTTTTTCAGGAAGTGGAGCAGGAGTGTCTCGTTAACATGCTTTATACGTTCTTCTCAAGATACTCAATGGTCAGGCGATCCGTTTTGGGTATGCCTGCATCGAGATGGACCGGGTAGGGTTCGATATTTTCGCTGCGTACATACCCCCTGCGCTCGTAGTAGCAAATTAATTCGACACGCTGGGAAATGACCGCCATCACATATTTTGAGAGACCCAGATTCGTGGTCGCATATGCTTCGGCAGTTGCAAGGATCTGTGTGCCAATCCCCTTTCCCTGTGCACCCGGATGCACTGCAAATAATCCTATATATGCCTTGTCACTTTTCGGGTAAAGGCAGATACAAGAGCGTAAATCACCGTTTTCGGTATAAACAAGTAAATGTGACCGGGGATCTTCGATAGCATGCCTTATTGCTCTGGTCGACGTTCTTGCTCCATCGACGATATCAGCCTCCGTTGTCCAGCCCTTGTTTCCCCGATAGGCCAGATTCACCAGATCAAGTATGTCGTTGAGCTGATTTATATTGGATAATTCCAGTTTCACAATGTTCTCAATCCAACGGCCAGGATCTCTTATGCAAATTAATAAAATTATATGTTGTCGGGTGCGATATTATTAATGAGGTGCGAGCCTCTGGTAGCAGGGCTAATTCTGCGGAGTTTGATGTAACGGGTCAAGCGAAATTCTAACATCAGGCCGGTTCAATTCAGTCTGTAACTCGACAATATTTGACAGACGTCACAGTGCGGCATAGATTTGTCTGTTGCACGCCGCTTATTTGGTTTATATTTGTTTGCATCAGACTCGATCGGGTGTTTATAGCATGCTTTGTATTGTATTTGTCATGGCGGATCTGAATCCGGATGTTTGAGCGCTCCAGACATTACCGCTTCCCGTGGCGAAGCGCACAGCGTTTTCGCTTATTGATAGATGGTGATCAATTCTTTACTGCAATGCTGGAAAGCATCGATAGCGCCGAGCGGTTTATTTACCTGGAGATGTACCTGTTTGAATCCGGTAAGGTGGCCAGGCGATTTATCGATGCCCTGTTGGCCGCCAGCGCACGTGGCGTCAGGGTGTATTTGTTGCTCGATGACTATGGTTCGAGTGGCCTGGAAAAGTCAGACCGCCTCAGACTTGAAGACGGAAAAATTTCTTTATGTTTCTATAATCCGCTGCATTATGGCCGTCTGCGACGTAATCTGTTTCGCGATCATCGCAAGTTGCTGTTGATCGATGGCAAGATGGCCTATACGGGTGGCGCAGGAATAACGGATGAGTTTGATTGTCATGATGCTGCACAATCCTGTTGGCATGAAGCCATGATCAGTGTGCATGGCAGTTGCGCAAGTGACTGGCAGTCGCTATTTGAAGATAGCTGGAAGCGCTATGCCGATACCCTGGATAATCCGCACTATAATTTCACTGCCATGGAAGAGGCAACAGCACAGGCAGGCCGTGTGGTCGAAAGCAGGTCAATAACCAACTCCGAGGTGATCCGTTCCTTTATTAAGCAAATAAGGGGTGCAAAAAAAGAAATTCGTCTGGCCAGTGCGTATTTTGTACCCTCCAGGAAAATACGCCGCGAACTATGCAGGCGCGCGGCACGAGGGGTTGATGTCAGGCTGCTATTGCCAGGGCCCCTTAGCGATCATCCCTGGGTAAGGCACATGGGCAGGCGTTATTATGACAGCCTGCTACGCAGAGGTGTGCGCATCTATGAATATCAGCCACGCTTTATGCATATGAAAATACTGTTATGTGATCAGTGGGTCAGCATCGGATCGAGTAATATCGATCGCTGGAATTTCAGATGGAATCTGGAGGCCAACCAGGAAGTGGAGGACAGCGACTTTGCGGCGAGCGTACAACAGTTGTTCGCCAAGGACCTGGGCGATTCAGTCGAGATCGAACTTGATGAATGGCGCAAGCGGCCGTTATGGGTGCGGTTGAATATGTGGTATTGGTCTAAAGTGGTCAGGGTGCTGACCTGGTTCAGCTTTAACCGTAAGGGATAGCCCGCAATGCGGGCTAGCGTTGGTACAGCGCAAGCATATCCCTGAGCTTTTGTGCGAGTCCGACAGGCAATTGTTCCCAGCTAAAACGCCACTGCCAGTTGCCTTCCTGGGTGCCGGGTGTATTCATGCGATGGCCATCTGCCAGTGAAAGGATGTCCTGCATGGGTATGATGCATAGGCGCGCAACCGAGCTTAATGCAGACCTGATTAATGGCCACGGCATCGAATCGCGGCTGTTGCCGAGATACTCTTTAACCTTGTGTTGTTCATCATCATTGAGGGAGTCGAACCATGCCAGGCTGGTGTCATTATCATGGGTGCCCGTATAAACCACGCAGTTTTCCTCATGATGGTGTGGCAGGTAAGGATTGCTTGCGTCACCGGAGAATGCGAATTGCAGTATCTTCATGCCGGGGATGTTGAACGCCTTGCGCAATTCATCCACTTCATGCGTGATAATGCCGAGATCCTCGGCGATGATAGGCAGGGGATTGAAACGCTCGTGCAATTTTTCCAGTAATTCCCGGCCAGGGGCGCGGATCCACTGGCCATTGATCGCAGTCACCTCATTGGCCGGGATTTCCCAGTAGGATTCAAACCCGCGGAAGTGGTCAATGCGGACAAGATCGAACAGTTCCAGTTGCGTATGCATGCGATTTATCCACCAGGTAAAGCCGTCGTCCTGCATTCTTTCCCAGTCGTACAGAGGATTGCCCCAGCGCTGACCGGTCGCCGAGAAGTAGTCGGGCGGGACACCGGCGACGCTGATCGCGCGGCCGTGATTATCGATGCTGAAATATTCCCGGTGTGCCCAGACCTCGGCACTGTCATGAGCGACAAAGATCGGCATGTCGCCAAACACCTGTATATTATGTTTATGTGCATACTGTTTCAGTTCCAGCCATTGCTGGAAAAAAACGAATTGTTCGAATTGTATGCGATCGATGTCTTTTTTCAGGCTCACGCGCGCGCGTTGTAAGGCCTTGCCGTCACGTTCGCGTAATTCGTCCGGCCAGTGCATCCAGCCGGCATTGTTTTGCTGTATACGGATGGCTATAAACAGCGAATAATCGGACAGCCAATAGGATTCACGCTCAATGAAATCGAGATAGCGGTGATAATAGTTATCCTTGATAGTGAGAAAATTGTTAAAGGCCTTGTCGATACATTCCAGGCGCAGCGGATCATTGATTTTGGTGTCCGGTGCAGCGCACGAGTCCAGCCAGCCGCGATCGATCAGCCAGTCCATGCTGATCAGGAGCGGATTGCCGGCATGGACAGACAGGCACTGATATGGAGAGCCGTCCTCATGTGTTGGCCCCAGTGGCAGCATTTGCCAGACACCGATGCCGGCGGAATGCAGGAATTCAATAAAACGATAGGCTTCATGGCCTATGTCACCATGATCATTCGAGCCGGGCAGGGATGTCGGGTGTAACAATATGCCGGCGCGACGTTTGTCCAGTGCCTGGTACGTAGTCATTGGCTAAGCTGCCCTGGTCGCATCACGCCACCCATGGCCGGCGCACCACTGCCATGGGTAAAGGTTTGTGATAGATAGTCTGGTGGCTCCTGGCCAATGATGGTATACAGGATCGACAGATTGAGCCGGAACAGGTGTTCAAAATCGCTGACCGTATCTGCCGGGTTATAGTCACCAAACCACCAGAACCAGTCGGACCCCTCACAAACGGCCAGTTGCTGTTCCGCCTTGCTCAGACGGTCTCCCTGAATCCTGTGTTCGCTGACAGCGTGGTCGAATGCATGCTTGGCCTCGCTGAGCATATCCCAGGCGCGATTTTTATCGCTGTCTCCGATCCACGTGGAAAAGGTGCCATAGACCCAGCTGCCGGCGACCAGCGTATCGAGGTGCGCAACCTGAGGTTGTTTGGCAAGATAATCACGATAGGTTGTCAGGTTCAGTTTAGGGTGGGAGCCGATTTGCTGATACAGCGCATCGAGAAAATAGTAACCATTCTCAGGATAGTATTCCCAGGCATTTTCGCCATCGAGAATAATCGAAACAATACTGTCGGGATTATCCTGACAGGCGATGGCGATATTTTCCAGATGGTGGACCAGGTTGGCGACAGCATCGTCGCCATGCCAGTTGGAATATTCGAAGCCGATCAGGTCGGACAGGCCGTCGTCGCGAAAAAAGCAGGCGAGCGGATTTTTATCGATCTGGTAGGCCTGATGGATACACTGGATGTCTTCCGGGTCGGATTTATTGATACTGTTATGCAGGACATTGCCACCGCTGGCAGCCCAGGTAAAGCCGGCCTCATGTAACAGTTCCAGGGTGTCCATGCTGACGCTGCCTTCGGATGGCCAGCAACCGACGGGGATCGTGTCAAAGTGTTTCTGGAAGCTCTTGATGCCTTGTTGTATATGCCAATGTGAGCGGGTCTTGCCGTCGGGATAGTCCTCAAGTATTGGTAGCTGCACATCGGGCATCGCTTCTTTGGCACTGTCGATATCCAGTAACAGTGGCAAAATAGGGTGTGCATACGGTGACATGGCCAGTTCAACGCGCCCTTGCCGGGCCAGTTCGCGGTAGCGCGGGATAATCGAGCCCATCAATTCCCCAATGACGGTTAGCAGCGCATGGCGATCTGCCAGTGTATAGTTACTTTCCTTGTTAATGAGCTGGATGATCACAGGGTTACTGCGTCGCACAGTGGCTCCGGTCCAGCCAAGATGGTGCCAGACCAGCAGGTCGAAAAAATACTGGTCGCCAAGGTAGGTCAGCAGGTCTTCCTGTTTCAGGGCCGCACGGCCGATGTCCGCCAGACGTTGATAGGGTTCGAAATAATCTATGACGCGTTCATGGTTGGCACGCAGGCAATCGTGGATCAACTTGCTGCGATCTTCCCTGGTGACGGGCAAAACAGGCTCTGCAAGTACCGACAGCAGGGTGCATCTGATCGGTGTGCTGTGTTCCAGAAAGTCACTGATCTGTTTGGTATAGTCCTCGATCTGGTCGAGTAATACCGGGGCAAAATTGACAATGGCACGGGCATTCTCGTTGTGTTCCAGATGTGCGGCCATGTCGACATAGTCCTTGATGCCATGAAGGTAGGTCCATGGCAACTGGTACTCATCCGTACGCAGATCGCGATATTCTGGCTGATGCATATGCCACATCAACGCGACATTGAGTTTCGTGCTAGCGGACATGATGCAATTCCTGCCCCAACATTTCAGGCGTCACCAGAACGATACCGTTCGGGGACACATGAAAACGGGCCGCATCTTCCTCCCTGTTAACGCCGATAGTCATGTTGTCCGGTAATATGCAGCCCTTGTCGATGACAGCGCAGTGAATATTGCAGTTTTCACCAATATTGACATCGGGCAGGATAACGGAACTTTCGACAAGGCTGTGTGAATGTACGGTGACATTTGAGAACAGCAATGAATGTTTGATGACTGCACCTGAAATAATGCAGCCGCCCGAGACCATCGAGTCCACGGCCATACCGCGGCGGTCATCATCATCAAAGACAAATTTTGCCGGTGGTAATTGTTCCTGGTGTGTCCAAATGGGCCATTCCGTGTCGTACAGGTTCAGCTCCGGGGTCACGCCAATCAACTCGAGATTGGCTTCCCAGAATGCGTCGACAGTCCCGACATCGCGCCAGAAGGCATGCCGGCTTGTTTTGGGGTCAAGAAAGGAATAGGCGTATACCTTGTACTTGTCGATCACCGATGGAATGACGTCGTGACCAAAGTCATGCGTTGAATTGTTATTATCGGCATCCTTGATCAGCTGTTCGAACAGGAAGTCACGATTGAAAATATAAATACCCATCGACGCTAGCGCGGTATCGGGCTTGCCGGGCATGGGTTCCGGGTTTTCGGGTTTTTCGGAAAAACTGTGGATACGTCCATGTTCGTTGACGCCGATAACACCGAAGGCCCGGGCCGTGTCCAGTGGTACTTCAATGCAGCCGATGGTCATATCTGCTTCTTTGTCTACATGAAAGGCCAGCATCGGGCCATAGTCCATTTTATAGATATGGTCGCCGGCCAGGACCAGCACATACGAGGGATCATGGTTGCGCAGGATGTCGAGGTTCTGGTAGACGGCATCGGCCGTTCCCAGATACCAGGTTGTCTCTACGCGCTGTTGTGCCGGTAACAACTCGACGAACTCACCAAACTGGCCGCGCAGGTGCCCCCAGCCCTGTTGTATATGCAGGATCAGAGAATGTGCCTTGTACTGGGTGATGACGCCGATGCGACGGATGCCCGAATTGACGCAATTGGATAGCGGGAAGTCAATAATGCGGAATTTGCCTCCGAAGGGTACCGCCGGTTTGGCGCGCCAGTAGGTCAGTTGTCTGAGGCGCGAACCGCGTCCACCGGCCAGAATCAGGGCCATCGTATCGCGGGTCAAGAGACTGATAAAGCGTGGTTGTTGGTCCGGGTTCATACTGTTGTCTGTACTCCTGTAGGCTTGATTTGATCGTGGCGACCTTATATGAGTAAGATACTGGATAATTCAGAAAGATAACAGAAGGATATCAAGATTTTTATCTGGCGCGTTTGTTGCAGGGTAATTGCTCATAAATAACTGCCAATTTGGAACGAAAATTCTTACAATAGCAACATGATGACAGAAAAAACAAAAAAGCCGATAAAAATACTCAGTGATGCCTTGTTGCGCCTGATGCACGCCCGACAGCATGACCCCTTTGCCGTATTGGGAAAGGTTAAAGATGGTGCGCAGGGTATTGTACGCGTGTTCGTTCCCGGTGCAGCTACGATCTGTATTGAGGATCAGAGCCGGCCGATGCTGCGCCTGGGCGACAGTGATTTTTTCGAGTGGCGTGGTGATACGGCAGAATTGCCGGCACATTACCGTGTGCTATGTATCGATGACCAGGGCCATGATTACAGCTATATTGATCCCTATTCATTCATGCCGCAACTATCTGAATTTGACTTGCATCTGTTTGGTGAAGGTAAGCATTGGCATTTATATCAACACCTTGGCTCACATGTACGCGAAATAGACGGGATCAAGGGTGTGCTGTTCGCGACCTGGGCACCGAATGCGGAACGGGTCAGTGTGGTCGGGGATTTTAATCAATGGGATGGACGCGTGCGCCCGATGCGCTCCTGCGGCGCCAGTGGTGTCTGGGAGCTGTTTATACCCGGGCTGGAAGCGGGCGAGTTGTATAAATATGAAATCCGCAACCGCGACACGGATGCGATCCTGCTGAAAACCGATCCGTATGCACAGCAATTTGAAATTCGGCCGGACACCGCATCCAAGGTTGTACATGAGCATGAATATGACTGGCAGGACCAGGCATGGCTGCAGCAACGTATCGGCAGGGACTGGTTGCATGAGCCGATGTCCGTTTACGAGGTCCACCTGGGTTCCTGGCAACGCGACCAGGATGGCGGTTTCCTTGGCTATAGGGAGCTGGCGCACCGTTTGGTCGATTACCTGTTGCCGCTGGGATTCAACTTTATTGAATTACTACCCATCACCGAACATCCGCTGGATGCCTCGTGGGGATACCAGACCACAGGCTATTTTGCTCCGACGACGCGTTTTGGCGATCCCGATGATTTTCGCTATTTTATCGATTATTTCCATACTCATGGTATTGGTGTAATCCTCGACTGGGTGCCGGCACATTTTCCCAAGGACGCGCATGCGCTGGCACGCTTTGACGGCAGCCCATTGTATGAGCATGAGGACCCGCGCCGTGGCGAGCACCGTGACTGGGGTACGCTGATTTACAATTACGGCCGCAACGAGGTCAGGAACTTCCTGTTATCCAGTGCGCTGTTCTGGCTGGAGGAATACCATATTGACGGACTGCGTGTCGATGCGGTCGCATCGATGCTATACCTGGATTATTCACGCGAACACGGTGACTGGATACCGAATATATACGGTGGTAATGAAAACCTTGAGGCAATAGATTTTATCCGCGAGTTGAATAGCGCTACTCATGCGGAGCATCCGGGCACGATGGTCATAGCCGAAGAATCGACGTCGTGGCCGCAGGTTACGCGTCCGGTCTGGCTTGGCGGACTGGGTTTCTCGATGAAATGGAATATGGGCTGGATGCATGATTCATTGAAGTACATGCAACAGGATCCGGTATACCGTCATTATCATCATGATCAGCTGACCTTTGGCCTGTTATATGCCTTTACAGAGAATTTTATGCTGCCTTATTCACATGATGAGGTTGTGCATGGAAAACGTTCTATGCTGTACAAGATGCCGGGCGATGAATGGCAGCGGTTTTCCAACCTGCGCCTGTTATACAGTTTTATGTTTACCTATCCGGGCAAAAAGTTATTGTTCATGGGCTGTGAGTTCGCTCAGGGCGATGAATGGAACCATGACAAGGCGCTTGACTGGTATGTTCTGGACTATGAATTGCATAAGGGCATGCAGCATCTGGTAGGCGATCTGAACAAGCTCTATTGCAATAACAGCGAGTTATACAAGTATGATTTTAACAACAGGGGTTTTGAATGGATTGATTGTCATGATGCTGCCCAGTCTGTGTTGAGTTATATACGCTGTGCGGATGATGGATGCATGCTGGTTGTTCTGAATTTTACCCCGGTGCCCAGAGAGAATTACAGAATCGGTGTGCCTGAATCCGGTTATTATCAGGAAGTCCTTAATTCGGATTCTGCCATCTATGGTGGCAGCAATATCGGTAACAGTGGCGGTGTTCAAAGCGAACCCGGTGAATGGATGAATCGTCAGCACTCGATCAATATCACGCTTCCGCCACTGGCGGCCATGGTTTTCAAGAAAGTCTGATGATGCGCAAGGTGTTGTTTGCATCCAGCGAGGTGTTTCCGTTGGTGAAAACGGGGGGGCTTGCCGATGTGGCCGGCAGCCTGCCGGGAGCGATGTGTGCACTGCGCCAGGATGTGCGAATCATCCTGCCAGCCTATACCGAGGTGCTTGAGAACATCGGGCGTACACGTTGTATGGCCCGACTGGATATGCCGCAAGGCGAAGTCAGGATACTGATGGGCAGCCTGCCCGGCACCAGCGTCAAGGTATGGCTGGTTGATTATCCGCCTTTTTTTGCCCGTACCGGCAATCCTTACATGGGGCCTGATGGCAATCCATGGCCCGACAATGCCGAGCGTTTTGATCTTTTCTGTCGCGTGATTGTCGAGATCGCGATGAAGCGCACGCAACTGAAATGGAAGCCGGATCTTATTCATTGTAATGATTGGCAGACCGGCCTGGTGCCCGCGTTATTGTCGCTGGAAGAACAGGCGCCACCGACAGTTTTTACCATTCATAATATGGCCTATCAGGGCCTGTTCTCGCATTCAAGCTTTGTCGCGCTCGGTTTGGCGGATGATCTGTGGTCACACGATGCGCTTGAATTCCACGATCAGTTATCTTTTATCAAAGGCGGGCTTGTGTATGCAGACAGAATTACGACGGTCAGCCCAACCTATGCCAGAGAGATCCAGACTGCCGAATTCGGTTACGGGCTCGAGGGTTTGCTTCAGCATCGTTCAAAATACCTGAGTGGCATATTAAATGGTATCGATACCGATGTCTGGAACACGGAAACCGATCCTCATATTATCGAGCCCTATAGTGTACGTAATGTCGAGTACAAGCAGTTGAATAAAAAAGCCTTGCAACAAAGTTTTGATCTGCGTAAATCCGATGTTCCACTGGCAGGCTTTATAGGCAGACTCGTATACCAGAAGGGCATTGATATTATTCTGCAGGCCATTGATGCTTTAGTGCAGCTGCCAATTCAACTGGTCTTTCTGGGGACAGGCGAGGAAGAATACGAGCAGTCATTATTGCATTTTGCCAGGAAGTATCCAGGGCGTGTGGCTGTAAATATCGGCTATAGTGAGTCACTGGCCCATCAGATCGAAGCCGGAGCAGACCTGTTTTTGATGCCATCACGGTTCGAGCCTTGCGGTCTGAACCAAATGTACAGTCTGCACTATGGCACCTTGCCTGTCGTACGTAATGTGGGCGGGTTGGCGGATACCGTCGTTAATACCAATGCCGAGACGCTGGAAAGCGGGCAGGCCAACGGCTTCGTATTCAGCGGTGAACGGCCCGATGATCTGGTGCAGTCCCTGCGTTACGCCGTCAAATTGTTCGACAACGATCTGGTCTGGAAAAAATTACAGATCACGGGCATGTGGCGGGACTTTTCCTGGGATCATAGTGCGCGCGAATACATTAAACTATATGACCAGTTGGACTGAATCATCAATCCGGTTTTTTCCTCGCAGATGTAAAGCAGTCATCACGCCACAGGCAATTTAACTGGTCACAGTATTGGGACGTGGCTGTAGCAAAGCAGTCAAAGTTGCCTTCTTCGCGTTGAATAGCGTGAATCAGGTCGGCCTTGCGGGAACGGCCGGTTTTAAGGCCGTGGTTACGCGCGATCGTGCGAATTTCCGAAATATTCATGTGTTGCTCCATATACACACTGGTGGATTGTAATCGTCTTAAGATCCATTGTTAGTTTATAGACCAATATTTATGATAATCCAGTTGTTGGAGATGAATGCGTATTGTATTTGTTATTTGTTATCTGACCCGATTCAGGATTTCTGCCACAATATGTTTACGTTTGCAGGGATCCATCTAAAGTGATTAGTATAGTATTCTTGATCAGGCTGCAATTCAGTGCATGTAACCGGGTACGCAACGGCATGATTAATCGTAATTTTAAACCAGCGGGGGAATGACAATGCGAATGGCATTAATAGGTTTAGGTAAAATGGGTGCAAACATGGCTCGCCGCATGATGGACAACGGTGTAGAAGTTGTCGGCTATAATCGCGCAACCGAAATCATCGATGAGCTGGCTGCTGAAGGCATGCTTCCCGCAGACTCGATGTTACATGCTGTGCAACAGCTTCCGTCTCCAAGGATTGTGTGGCTAATGATCCCCAGTGGTGCTCCGACTGCTAATGCGCTCCAGGAGCTGGCACCGATGCTGGAGGCGGGGGATATCGTCATTGATGGTGGTAATTCCAACTATCATGATAGTCAGCAGCATGGTGCGATGCTGGCCAGGCATGATATCGGTTTTATCGATGCCGGTACCTCGGGTGGAGTCTGGGGCCTGAAAAACGGATATTGCCTGATGGTTGGTGGTGAATCCGAGGTGGTTGCACAAATTGAGCCTATATTGAAGGCATTGGCGCCTGCCGCGGACAGGGGTTGGGCCCACGTTGGCCCGGTGGGTGCAGGGCACTTTACCAAGATGATCCATAATGGTATAGAGTACGGCATGATGCAGGCCTTTGCGGAAGGTTTTGCGTTACTGCGCGGCAAAGAGGAGTTTGACCTTGATATGGCACAAATATCGGAATTATGGCGCCATAGCTCGGTCGTGCGTAGCTGGTTGCTTGACCTGATGGCAGACTTCCTGTCCGAGGATCAGGAGCTCGCAGACATTGAACCGTTTGTGGCCGATTCCGGCGAAGGGCGCTGGACGGTAGTGGAGTCTGTCGACCAGGGTGTAGCCGCACCGGTCCTGGCGTTGGCCCTGCAAATGCGATTCAGCAGTCAGGATCAGCAGGGTTATGGCAATCGACTGTTATCTATGATGCGCAATGCCTTTGGTGGTCATCTGGTCAAGGAAAAAGAATAAAACTTAAGGGTGCTATAATATGACTGAGTCATGTACTTTTGTAATCTTCGGTGCAACCGGCAACCTTGCCCGTAACAAGTTATTACCCGCGCTCTATCATTTGCAGGAGGCCAACAGATTACCTGACGGTATGACCATCGTAGGTATGGGGCGAAAGGATTATTCACGTGAGCAATGGCAGGCTTACGTCAGGGAGTCATTGCAATCCCGTGCACGCGGTTCGTTGAATGAAGAGGTGTTTGCACGGCTGGCAGAGCGCTTGTATTACCGCAGCGGCGATCTGCATGAACAGCAGACCTATGAAGAAATCGCTGAATTGTTGCAAGGCGATACGCAGTTCAGCCCAAATGTTCTTTTTTATCTATCCATACCACCGTCTGAATATGTGCGTGTAGGACATTCATTGAGCGCGGCCGGTCTGAACAGTGAGGAGCATGCATGGCGAAGACTGATTATCGAGAAGCCATTTGGTTATGATTCCGAAAGCGCCGAGATCCTTGAGCAGGCATTGCACAGGAATTTCAAGGAAAGTCAGATATTCAGGATAGATCACTACCTTGGCAAGAGTATGGTTCAAAATGTACTGGTTTTCCGCTTTGCCAATCTGATGCTGGAGCCGTTGTGGAACCGCAACTATATCGACCATATCCAGATAACCCATTCAGAAAGCCAGGGAATCGAGGGGCGTGCAGGTTATTATGACGAGGCCGGTGCGCTGCGGGATATGTTGCAGAGTCATCTGCTACAGATGCTGACACTGGTAGCGATGGAGCCGCCACCAGGACTGGATGCAGAGTCTCTGCGTGATGAAAAGGTCAAGGTGCTTAAATCGATACGTCCTATCCCCAAGCATGCGGTGCATGCACATGCGTTTCGTGCCCAGTATGCCGCCGGTAATATCGATGGAGCCGCACTACCCGGTTATCTTGAGGAAGAGGGTGTCGCGCCGATGAGTACGACAGAGACCTTTGCATCACTCAAACTGTATGTCGATAACTGGCGTTGGCGCAACGTGCCCTTTTATTTGCGTACTGGCAAGCGCATGGCACACAACAGTTCCTTGATCAGTATTCGCTTCAAGCACCCGCCACAACAATTGTTTCGCCAGTCTCAGATAGAACTGCTGAAGCCGAACTGGATTATGCTGGGGATACAGCCGCACGAATGCGTGCGCATGGAAATGCAGACCAAGAAAAGCGGCCTTGAGTTGCTGACCCAGACCACGCAGCTGGATGCCAGTTACTGTATGGCGTCAGACATCAAGATCGATGCCTATGAGGGTCTGTTACTCGATGCCATCGAGGATGATCATTCACTGTTTCTGCGCTATGATGAAATCAAGTGGGCCTGGGAGGTCATGGATCCGGTGTTAAAGGTATGGTCAATGGAGCGCGACTATATCCATACCTACGCGGCCGGGACCTGGGGGCCACAAGAGGCCAACCGTATATTTGACAGGGAAGACCAATACTGGCGCAATACCGTCGAAGAAGAATCCTGAGATGCTCACAGTGTGCATAGCATGTGTGGATGGACGCCGGTATTGAGCTTTTAAGACAGGAACGGGTGGTGAGAGCCGCAGGACTGCGCAAATAAAGTATAAAGTATAGTGAAATGGTCAACTTGGCGCCGTTCGTGTGCGCACACATATTGGCCTGACCAGTCACAAAAACTGTTGTTTAACCGGGTTAAAAGTGCTGCGCGCCAGTGGTAGTGCATGTTATATTAATATATTGAATCCGGTGAAGTCTCGATCCTGTCAGTCTGTCGCTGGTTTATCACTAAATTGTAATCTTTTCATGATATCTGTTGATTTTGATTCGAACCATGTCACCTAAAATTGAACAAGCAAGTATGCCAGAGAAAAGCAGCGTAGACCTGAAGGCTCCGGAGTTATACCTTAACCGTGAGTTGAGTCTGCTTGAATTTAACCGCCGTGTGCTTGAACAGGCATTGGAGGAGGAGACGCCACTACTGGAGCGTCTGCGTTTTTTGTGTATTTCCAGTACCAATCTGGATGAATTCTTTGAAATCCGCGTTTCCGGGCTCAAGCACAAGGCGGAAGCGGGTGTCGCCAACGTCAGCATCGATGGGCGCACTGCCCCGGAGGCGTTGAAGGAAATCCGGGCCAAGGCACTGGAGCTGGTCGATGAACAGTATCGTATATTAAATGATGTTTTGCTGCCGCAACTGGAACAGGAGAATATCCGCTTCATACGCCGCAGTGACTGGAACAAGGAACAGGCGGAATGGCTATATCGCTATTTCCAGGAATCATTGCTGCCGGTGCTGACACCGATGGGACTGGACCCGGCGCATCCATTCCCGCGCATATTAAACAAGAGCCTTTCATTTATCATATCCCTGGAAGGCAAGGATGCCTTCGGGCGTAGCTGCGATATGGCCGTCGTGCAGGCACCGCGATCGCTACCTCGCCTGATCAAGATCCCGGAATCGGTAAACGGTACCGGCAAGCAGGATTTTGTGTTTCTGTCGTCGATCATACATGCCTATGTCGATGAGCTGTTCTATGGCATGAAGGTCAAGGGTTCATTCCAGTTTCGTGTAACCAGAAACAGCGACCTGTTTGTCGATGAGGAAGAGGTAGATAATCTGTTGCGGGCAATGGAAGGTGAGCTGTTATCCAGGCGCTATGGGGAAATGGTCAGGCTCGAAATTGACAGCGACTGTCCCGATAGCGTGATCAACTTTCTGCACAAGAATTTCAATATCGAAGAGGATGACACCTACAAGGTCAATGGTCCGGTGAACCTGAACCGGCTGATGCAATTATGTGATCTGGAAGACAGGCCAGACTTGCGTTTCAAGCCATTCACACCGAGCAAGCCGGCCAAGTTTTCGGGCAGTAATATCTTTTCGGTGTTGCGTCGCCAGGACATCCTGTTATTACATCCGTTCGAATCCTTCGTTCCTGTCGTGGATTTCCTGCGTCGTGCGGCGTCCGATGAAAATGTGCTCGTGATCAAGCAGACCCTGTATCGTACAGGACCTAAATCCAGCATCGTCGATGCATTGGTCGATGCCGCACGTTCGGGTATAGAGGTGTCAGTTGTTATAGAGCTGCGCGCGCGTTTCGACGAAGCCGATAATATCGCCCTGGCCAATAGATTGCAGGAGGCGGGTGCCCATGTTGTCTATGGTGTTGTCGGTTACAAGACGCATGCAAAACTGGCGCTGGTTGTCCGCCGTGAAGGTAAGCTGCTGCGAAATTATGTGCATCTTGGAACCGGTAATTATCATCCGGGCACAACGCGCTTCTATACTGACTATGGTCTGTTTACCAGTGATGCGCAGATTGGTGAGGATGTGCATAAGGTGTTCATGCAATTGACCAGCCTGGGCAAGGTATCCAAATTACACAAGTTACTGCAATCACCGTTTACACTGCATACGGCCATGTTGAAGAAGATCGACCGTGAAACCGAACATGCGCTCAAGGGTAAACCGGCACGGATCATGGCCAAGATGAATGCTTTGACCGAGGTAAAGATTATTCAGGCCCTTTACCGGGCATCCATGGCAGGTGTGAAAATTGACCTTGTTGTACGTGGTGTCTGTTGTCTGCGTCCGGGTATCGAGGGGGTCTCCGAAAACATCAGTGTGCGCTCCATTATCGGCCGTTTTCTCGAACATACGCGTGTGTTCTATTTTCAGAACGGGGACAATCCGGAGGTGTATTGTGCCAGTGCCGACTGGATGGAGCGAAATCTGTTGCAACGTGTCGAAGTCTGTTTCCCGGTGCAGACCAAGCGTATCAGTAACCTTATCACCAAGCACCTGCAATACTACCTGAAAGACAATACCCAGAGCTGGTTATTGATGGCGGATGGTAATTACCGTCGTTTCACCGATGACAAACCTCCCTTCTGTGCGCAGATGCAATTACTCGAGGATCTGGCCAAGCATTGATCGCGCTACCAATTAATTGATTGATAGCTGGTAGCCGGCCTTGTTCAGATAGTTGATTTCAGATTCAAGATCACTCTGCGTGAGTGGGTGTTGTTGTAGCCAGTCATCTTCAAAAGACAGGCGTATGGATTTTTTCTCTGCCGATATGTGCGGTACTGGTGGCGGACTATCGGCGCGGCTCCTGTTCAGTAAAACAGACAGTCGCAGCAGGACAACCAGGCGTTTTCCCATTTTCCTGTTTATCGGATCAAAATCATCAAACAGCTCCATATGCAATGAGCGCCGGTGTAGTTGTATCAGGGCTGCAAGCAGCTTCTGGTCCTGTCTTGAGAAGCCCATCAGGTCGGCCTGTCCCACCATATAGGCGCCGTGTACATAATACTGGCTATGGGCGATGCACAGCCCCACTTCGTGCAGGCGCGCTGCCCACTGCAGATGTTTTTCTGCTTCTTCGATCTTGTCTTTATTACACCAGTCCTGACTGACTTGCCTGAACAGCTGCATGGCTACATGTTTAACGCGTTCACTATGGGCGTGGTCTATAACAAAGCGTTGAGCAAAGGTTTCGACACTTTCCGAGCGCGAATCGTTGTTTTCATCACGGCCAACCAGGTCATAGAGAATGCCTTCACGCAGGGCACCATCGGAAACGGCCATTCTCTTGATGTCAAATGCCTCGAAAATGGCATTCAGTACAATGGCGCCGCCGATAATGACGGGTTTGCGTTCGGTTTTCAGGCCTTTTAGCGAGATGTCATTGATATTTCCGGCTTGCAGTATCTTGTCGAGAATGTTCGCGAGTGCCTTGCCGGTAATGCCGTAGTCGGTAAAACCCTCTTCGACGGCGATGCTACGCAGTGCACGTGCGGTACCGGAAGCCCCTATGGCATCCTCCCAGCCAAGCTTTTTATAGGCCTTGATATGGGGTTCCAGTTCCATCATCGCATGCATCCTGGCTTTATCGAGTTTTTTGCGATTGATGCTGCCGCTGGCAAAAAATTTCTTGGTCATGCTGACGCAGCCCATGTAAAGACTCTCCATCATTATGGGCTGGTAGCGTTCGCCAATAATGATTTCGGTACTGCCGCCGCCGATGTCGATGACCAGACGTTGGCCTTTGTCGGTGTCGACATTATGGGACACACCTGAATAGATCAGGCGGGCTTCCTCCATGCCGGAGATAATTTCAATCGGGTGGCCAAGCAGGGCTTCGGCCTTGCGCATAAACTCTGCGGAATTGCGTGCTTGCCGGAGCGTGTTGGTGCCAACGATGCGGACTACATCCGCATGCAGATGCCTGATTCTTTCGCCGAAGCGGGACAGGCAGTCGAGCGCTTTTTGCATGGCTTCGGGAGTGATATTCTTGTGCTCATCCAGTCCCGAGGCCAACCTGACCATTTCACGTATTTTATCGAGAATGATAATCTGTCCCGATTTATGCTGGCCGACAATCATATGAAAACTGTTCGAGCCCAGATCGATCGCTGCAAATATATTGTGCATGTATTATCTGTCTACTTATACTTATTTCTGCTCACTGTAACAGAAATCATGTTGTCTGTATCGGTCCTTGAATAACAATTATTCTGTTAGGTATCACTACTATGGGGGCAGGCATCCCGGTCCAGGTGCCAGATCAACTGTCCCTTCGGACGTACTCTCGTTAGCGGGTATACCTCCGGCTTATCACCCCTTAATATTTCCTCTACAATAGCCGCCTTGCCCTCGCCCTGTGCCAGAACAATGACACGTTTGCTACGATTAATGCAAGGATAGGTCAGGCTGATTCTCCATGCAGCAAGCTTGTCGACATAGACGGCGGCAACATCTTTCTGTTGTTCGCTCAGGATGTCAGTGCCGGGAAATAATGATGCGGTATGGCCGTCCGCACCCATACCCAGTAACACAAGATCCAGCGAGGGCGTGGCAGCTAGTTGCTGCTGGTATTTATCGGCGCAGTCCTGTGCCTGTGCGCAGTCTGTGGGGATCGGGTGAACGTTATCGGCGGGAACAGGTGCACGGTCAAACAATGCCTGTTTCGCCATGGCATAATTACTGTCGCTATGGTCATGTGCTACCATGCGTTCATCACCGAAATAGAACTGGCAAGATTTCCAGGGCATTTGCTCTGCTAATGGCTGGCTGGACAATTGCTGGTAAAGGCGTTGTGGTGTGGAGCCGCCGGCCAGGGCAATGCTGAACAGACCACGTAATTTGACGCATTCGTTGGCATATTCGACAATATTCTGTGCACATTCCAGAAAAAGCCGGTCTGGATCTGGCGAGATAAGCAACTGGTCGGGTTTATAAGGCATGCAGTCAATGTCTCGTACTGGGATATTCAGCTTAACATAAACAAGGCTGTTGCCGTGGTCAAGCGTTTGCTATATTCGCGGCTTTCAGAGCAACAATAGCTTGCGAGTGAAAATTAATTTTAACCGGGTAATCAATGCATATTCATATACTAGGTATTTGCGGTACGTTCATGGGCGGCGTCGCCCTGCTTGCAAGACAGGCCGGGCATCAGGTCAGTGGTTCCGACCTGAATGTTTACCCACCCATGAGTACACAGTTGCAGGAACAGGGTATAGAGCTGATGGAAGGCTATTCCCCGGACCATCTGCGCAGTAACCCGGACATGGTCGTGGTCGGTAACGTCATGAGTCGGGGGAATCCGCTGCTTGAAGCGGTGTTGAATAAGGGCCTGCCTTATACATCGGGCCCGCAATGGCTGCATGAATATGTTCTTGGGGAGCGTTGGGTACTGGCGGTTGCCGGTACGCACGGCAAGACATCAACCAGCAGTATGCTGGCGTGGATTCTGGAATATGCCGGCATGCAGCCAGGATATCTGATCGGCGGCATACCGAGAAATTTTGGCCTGTCGGCACGTTTTGGCGAATCCCCTTTTTTTGTCGTCGAGGCGGACGAATACGATACCGCTTTTTTTGACAAGCGTTCAAAGTTTGTGCATTACCATCCGCGTACCCTGATTGCCAATAATCTTGAGTTTGATCATGCAGATATATTCGACGACCTGAAGTCCATTCAACGTCAGTTTCATCACCTGCTGCGCACCGTCCCCGGTGAGGGAAAAATTATCTGCAATGGTGAAAGCGAAGCGCTGGACGAGGTATTAAAGATGGGTTGCTGGACGCCGATCGAACGCTTTTACAGTACGATCGATGCGGTGAGCGGTTGGCAGGCCCGCCATATCAGCGCAGACGGCGCCAGTTTCGAAGTGTATTATGACAACAGCTTGCAGGGAACTTTAAACTGGAGTCAACTCGGCAGACACAATGTCAGTAATGCGCTGGCGGCGATAGCTGCAGCCCGACATGCCGGTGTACCGGTTGCGGTATCGTTACGCGCACTGACAGAGTATACCGGTGTCAAGCGCAGACTCGAGCTGCGTGCCGAGTACAAGGGCATACGCCTTTACGATGACTTTGCCCATCATCCAACCGCGATAGAGACAACCCTGGCAGGTATGCGTGGGCACGTAGGCGATAAGCGGATATGGGTATTACTCGAGCCGCGTTCCAATACAATGCGTATGGGTATACATAAACAGCAGCTGGCTGCATCGCTTCGAAGTGCTGATAAGGTCTGTCTTTACCAGCCCGAGGACATGGAGTGGGACCTGGCCCAGGTGGCCAGTGAACTGGGTGACAGGGCTGGCGTCTATACAGATGCCGATGACATCGTCGAGACATTACGTCAACAGCTCAAACCGGGCGATCATGTTGTTGTTATGAGTAACGGCAGCTTTGCCGGTATCCACCTGAAACTTGAAAACATGTTGAAACTGCTATAGTAAAGAGGGGTGGGATAATCACAAACATCCACGCATTATTGCCCGCTGGCATTAGCTGAAAGTAACTGAATACTATGAAATACAAGCCCGCCAATATCTGTTTAGCCATAACCGGTGCGTCAGGGATTCAATATGCGTTGCGCCTGTTGCAATGTCTGGTGGATGCACGAGAATCCGTTTATCTGCTGGTTTCTGCTCCGGCGCAAATTGTTGTCGACATGGAGACCG
The DNA here is from genome assembly GCA_947258655.1 of uncultured Gammaproteobacteria bacterium. Classification (GTDB taxonomy): domain Bacteria; phylum Pseudomonadota; class Gammaproteobacteria; order JAADHQ01; family JAADHQ01; genus JAADHQ01. Next base: position 37,720 of record CAMYJD010000014.1, read on the forward strand.
ATTTGCAGTTACCGGCACGTCCGCGAGATATGCAGAAATATCTGACGTCACTGTATGGTGCAGACGATGATCAGATCCAGGTCTTTGGCAAGGAGGAGTGGACAGCACCGGTGGCCAGTGGCAGTGGAGCGCCCGAAGCCATGGTGGTATGCCCGTGCACTACCGGCACACTGTCTGCAATAGCCTGTGGCAGCAGTAATAATCTGATCGAACGAGCTGCAGATGTCGTGTTAAAAGAGCGCAAAAAACTGATCCTGGTGCCACGGGAATCGCCGTTTTCAGAGATTCATCTGGAGAATATGTTGAAACTGGCTCGTATTGGCGCGATTATTATGCCACCGAACCCCGGATTTTATTATCAGCCGAAGAAGGTGCAGGATATTATCGATTTTGTCGTTGCGCGCATTCTCGATCACCTGGGTGTGGAGCATCAATTATTACCACGCTGGGGTATCGACGAATAGATCAATATATGTCCAGGCCCATGATGCGATGAAGACTATCCAGCTGCCATTATTTCCGTTGCATACCGTGTTGTTCCCGGGTGGGCCGCTACCCCTGAGAATTTTTGAAACACGTTATCTGGACATGGTCAGCCAGTGTCTGCGCAATGATAGTGGCTTTGGTGTGTGTATGATCAGGCATGGTCGGGAGGTGGGTGAGCCTGCCAGTACCGAAGAGACGGGCGTGGTTGCGCGCATTACTGACTGGCATCAGCGCCACGATGGACTGCTCGGTATTACCGCGATAGGCCAACAAAGGTTCAGGATCGCTTCGGTGCGTGTGCAAGCCAATCAACTGGCAGTCGCCAAGGTGGAATTGCTGGGTAATGATTCGTCGATTGAATTACCGGACCGGTATTTGCCACTCGTCGATATGTTGATGCGTTTGATCGACTCTGCAGGGCATCATTATGCCAACCTGCCACGTCACTATGCCGATGCCAACTGGGTGTCATACCGGCTGGTGGAATTACTGCCGATTGAGATGAAGCAGAAGCAGCTCTTTCTGGAAATGGAAGATCCTCTGGCAAGACTGGAAGAGCTCTACCAGATGCTGGAAGGGATGCAGGTTGTTTGAGTAACAACAGGGCATAGAGATGGGGGGTTGATTTATTCTTTAAATGAATGGTGCTTTGCTACCGATTTCCCCTCTCATAGTGCATAGCGATGCCACAGAATCCCCCTCCTTGAAGGACGACTCCAGGGATGGAGTCGGTACGATCCCAGGGAAGGGATCGGTAGACTGCGTCCGGAACCTGCAGTCGAGAACGACGCCCGGAGCCAAAGTCGAGGGGGGAAATGGGTGGCATCTCTATGCGCTTTTATTTAGCTATGAATGATTTATTCCCTGGACTCGATCAACAGGATTTCCCCGTTCCAGCGCTTATGATCGATTGCATCGGCATCCCTGTAAGCAATGCTCAATTTTAGTTGTTTGAGTTGTTGGCGCAATAGTTTCGTCGGGCCAGTAAATTCCTGAATGGTTACCGGATAGTGGAACAGGTTCAGAAAAGACTTGGTCTGCATTATCGCGGCCTGGCCGATCCACACCGGTTTATCGTTCCAGGATGTATTCGTTGGCCAGAAGCGAATGACCGATAGTAGCTTACTGTCGCTGTCGTAATATGACATTGCCATGGTTTCATGTTTGCCTTTATGGACCTGAGGTAAAACAGGTCGTTCATTCAGCGGTGTCTGCTTGCTTAGCCATTTCATCGAGTTGGGTAATGTCAATTCAAGTGCCGGAATCCAGCCATGGGCCGTCAATGTTTTATTGATATCAACGATAGTATCATTCCATTGAATATTGAATGGGTAGCCTGAGGTGTCGGCCAAATCGTTCCTGTAGACAGGCAGTGTTTTCCAGTCTTGCTCAGGCCAGTTGGCAAAATGTAGCTTGGCTATGTCTACTTTGCTTGTATAACGCTGCCATTCACTTTCAAAGTTCAGTTGCCAATGCGATATCGCAGTAAACAGGATTGCGGCCGTGGTTACCGCAAACAGCGGTCTGGCCGGTAAAGCAGCCGATGGATGGCGCCGGTAGGCGATGCCCAGCAGAGTTATCCAGATGAGGCCCAGTGTCAGGCCGCCAATGACATCGGATAACCAATGCGCACCCAGATACAGGCGTGATATGGCTATCAGGCTGATGATAATCCCGAAAACCACATAGACATGGATGCGCTTGTCTGCACGAATTTCACGGCTAATGATGATCGAAAGAAAACCATACAGTAGCATTGCCATTGTGCTATGTGCACTGGGGAATGAGTAATGTGATGCAAGCGGAAACAGGGAAGGGTCAGGCCTGGGTACTTGCAGGCTGATTTTCAGTACGCGTGTAAGGATCGCGCCAAAAATAATGGCTGCCCCCAAATGCAGTGCTGCCGGTATATTACGCTGGTACAGTAGCCATGCAAGCACTATGGCAGTAATGCCGCTAACCACGAACGTATCACCCAGCATGGTTATCCAGATCATGAGCTGGTCCATCCATGGTGTGCGTAAACTCTGCATCAGTTCGTAGACACGCTGGTCTACTGTTATAGGCTGTCCCGCCAGGGAGCCAATGATAAAGAAGAAGCCGAGGCCGGATAGTATCAGGATCAGTGCAAAGAGTAACAGTGCCGGGGATTCGGGCTGGCGTGGATCGACCAATGCCTGGATGGATGGTCCGATGATGCTGTGTCTGCGTGCCCACTGCAAGCTCTGACGGGAAATGGCATCGGCCCTGGGTTGGAGGTAGTGCAGTGTTCTGCGCAATAGCCAGCGAATGATTAACAAGGCGATGATGACCACGAAGATCAGCGCGACCAGCCTGATGGCAACTTCCGATGCCAGTTCCAGTGACGCGCCGAACACCATGCCTGGCAACAGGTAGGCGGGTGCCCATGCTATCGCAGACAGGACGTTGATAATCGTGAAGCGCATGGGCGACATGCCCATCATGCCGGCAATGGTCGGTATGACGGCACGAACCGGACCAACGAAGCGTCCGAAGACGACACTCTTGCCGCCATGTTTACGAAAAAAATCCTCGCCGGTCTGGAATTGTGACTTGAAATAATAAAAAGGCCAGATGTTTTTCAGCTGTTTCTGGTAACGGTAGCCAATCCAGAAGCTGATACCATCGCCGGCTATCGCACCGGCGATACACAGCAACATGGTCGTCGTGAAGTCGAGCAGGCCCAATGCTATCAAGGCGCCGAAGGAAACAAGCAATGCGGCCCCCGGCACCGGGATACCGATGAGTAGCATTGATTCCAGCATTGCGACTGTGAAGATAAATACCCCGGTCAGTACCGGGTACTGATTGATCCAGTCAACAAGCCAGGCAAGCTGTGGGTGGGTGATTTCTTCCATGTGCGTTATTTTGCCGTTGAATCCATTGTTATTACCTGCTGCTTAGCTATCAATGAACATAAAACAGAAACGTGGATTGTCGCTGTGTGTCTACAATTGCCTGAACACTCTGCCGGCCGCATCGATCGTCTGCTGCAGGTCGTCATCGCTATGACTGGCCGAGACAAAACCGGCCTCGAATGCTGACGGGGCAAGGTATACACCTTCCTCGAGCATGCCGTGGAAGAACAGCTTGAAACGATCCAGATTGCAATTGTTGACCTGGTAGAAGTTGCTGATATGTTCCTCCTCGCTGAAGAAGAATCCGAACATACCACCCACGGTGTTGGCGCTGACCGGGATGCCGGCTACACGGGCCTGGTCGAGGATACCGTTGACCAGGGTCTGTGTTTTTGTTGTCAGATCACTATAGAATCCGTCGCGACTGATTAATTCCATGGTCTTCAGGCCGGCAGCCATGGCGACCGGATTGCCGGATAGGGTGCCCGCCTGGTAGATAGGGCCAAGCGGGGCGATCTGTTCCATGATCTCGCGTTTACCGCCAAACGCGCCGACGGGCATGCCGCCGCCGATCACCTTGCCTAATGTCGTCAGGTCCGGTGTTACGTTGTAGTATGCCTGCGCACCACCGCGGGCAACGCGAAATCCGGTCATGACCTCATCAAAGATGAGCACACTACCGTATTCATCACAGACCTCACGCAGGCCTTCGAGGAACCCGGGTAAGGGTGGTATGCAATTCATATTGCCGGCGACCGGTTCGACGATAACACAGGCTATTTGCCCGCCGACATGGGCGAAGACTTCGCGCACCTCATCGATATTATTGTATTGCACGGTAATGGTATGTTCGGCCAGCGCGACCGGTACCCCGGGCGATGTCGGCACACCCAGGGTCAGCGCCCCGGAGCCGGCCTTGACCAGCAGCGAATCGGAGTGGCCATGGTAACAGCCCTCAAACTTGATGATTTTGTCCCTGCCGCTAAAGCCACGTGCCAGCCTGATCGCACTCATGGTCGCCTCGGTGCCGGAGCTGACCATGCGTACCAGATCCATTGACGGCACCAGCTCACAGACCTTGTCGGCCATAGTGGTCTCGACGACGGTCGGCGCGCCAAAACTGAGTCCATTGGCAGCGGTCTCCTGTACGACCTGGATGACCTCCGGATGGGCATGGCCGACGATCATCGGTCCCCATGAGCCCACATAGTCGATATAGCGCTTGTCACTTTCAGACCAGACATAGGCGCCTTGAGCACGCTTGAAGAAGATCGGCTCTCCACCAACACCTTTGAAGGCACGTACCGGTGAGTTGACGCCGCCGGGGATGTGCTGTTGTGCCTGGGTGAATAATTCGTGCGAATGTGGCATGCTCGGATCCTTATTGTTCAGGTTAATATTGGCGTACATTATAGTGTAAGCAGGCACGCGTAAGAAGAGGGTAGATGCGTATCATCAATCTGGCGGATGCGACCGAGCATCTCGAAACATTGGCAAAATGGCATCATCGGCAATGGCAGGATCTGAATCCCGGACAGACCCTTGAGCAACGGATCCAGAAAATGCAGTGCTATCTGCAGGATGTCTTTGTTCCCAGTACCTATGTTGCCTGTAATGATCATGTGCTGGGTTCTGCCGCGATCGTCGAATGTGATATGGACAGTCGTAAGGAATTGTCACCATGGCTGGCCAGCGTCTATGTGGACACTGCATATCGCCGCCAGGGGGTTGGTAGCCGTCTGCTTCAGCATGTCAGTGAACAGGCACGCCTGCACAGGATCAAGCGTTTGTATTTGTTTACCCCCGACCAGGTTGCGTTCTATCAACGCCTGGGCTGGCAGATATTGGAAGAAACCGAGTATCGTAATTGTATGGTCACGGTCATGTATCTTGACCTTTAATGGGCTGGCCAGCGATTGAAAATATGCGTGGATAAAGCGTATTGACGATTAATTTTCCTGGAACAATTGACTCAATTCCCGCGCACCGGCTTCGATGTCCGTTTGTGCGAATACGGCAGAAATAACCGCCAGCATATCGGCGCCAGCTGCTATCAGCTGTGCTGCGTTTGCGGGCGTGATACCGCCGATGGCAACAATCGGAATACGCAGTTGTGTTCTGGCAGCCGCAAGCATTTGCAGGTCAGCATGCACGGCATCGGGCTTTATACCTGACGGGTAAAAACTGCCAAAAGCGATATAGTCAGCACCTGCATCCTGCGCGGCAATGGCCAGGCCAATATCATTATAGCAGGATACGCCGATAATGCTGTCTGCTCCCAGTTGCGCGCGTGCGTCCTGAATTCCGGCATCGTCCTTGCCAAGATGAACGCCATCGGCATTGCAGTCACGCGCCAGGGCTATGTCGTCATTGACGATAAACCGGGTGTGCGTATCGTTGCACAGGTCACGCAGTTGACGCGCCTGCTGCATTCTTGATAGCGGGCTGGAGGTTTTGTCACGGTACTGGACAATACGACTGCCTCCGGCAATGGCTTGTGCTACCGCGGTAACTAGCTGTTCAGGCGGGCTCAGCTCCTCGTTCGTCAGAACATACAGGCCACGCAGGTGTTCACACTTGTGCATCAAAAAAAATCAGTTGTTGGTGGCCCAGAAAATACGATTGGGTATGTATTGTCCCTTGCCGATGCGATAGCCATGTTGCAGGCTTTGCCAGGTATATTCCTGCGCTTCATAGATGGCAGACAAGGGCTCGTTACCCTGTGCCAGCAATCCTGCGATACTGGAGGCCAGCGTGCAACCTGAGCCGTGATGTTCACCCTGTAGCCGAGGCCAGTGGAATTCTTCCAGCTTGCGGTTATTGGTATATAACGTATTACTGACTTTTTGGGTCGGTTCATGGGTGCCGGTGATCAGCACAAATTCGTTGCCATCATCGAGTAAAGACATTGCGCAGGCATCGAGCGTGTCGGCTTGAGGTGCAAGTTGGCGTGCCTCTCTGGAATTGGGAGTCAGGACCGTGGTCAGTGGCATCAAGAATTCCCGCAAGGCCGACTGAAGTTCGCGATTGGCGAGTGGCGTGTCGGCACCACTGGCCAGCACCGGATCCAGAATAACAGGAATATCGGACAGCTCAGACAAGACCTCATGTATGGTCTCGACGATTTCCGTACTGTCGATCAGTCCAATCTTGACCGCAGCGATCGGTATATCATCCAGTATTGTCCTGGCCTGATCCTTTAACAGCTCCGGGGCGACGGTGATGGTACCCTTGACATCGCTGGTATCCTGGGTGGTCAAGGTTGTGATCAGGGGGCATGCATGGCAACCCTGGCTGGCAAGGGCCTCGATATCGGCCTGTATACCTGCCCCGCCGCTGGGGTCCAGACCGGAAAAGATCAGTACAGCCGGGATTCTCTGTGACATAAAATAATTATAACATTAATATTACATAAGAAAGTGGTAATATTATCCTTGAAAGCGGTTTTTCTGCCGCCGGAAACATGTGACAATTTGGTTTAATGAAAGTTTTTCTCAACAGGATTGGTTAGTATGAAAACATATATGTGCGTCATTTGCGGCTATATCTACGATGAGAGTAATGGCTTGCCGGAGGAAGGCTTTCCGCCCGGGACGCGTTGGGAAGATATTCCGCTTAACTGGGTTTGTCCCGAATGCGGTGCCAGTAAGGATGATTTCGAGATGATCGAGGTTTAGTAGGCCATTGTCATCAGCGCGGGGTCATTATCCATCTTTTATATGCGGCAATTGCTGAATTATTCTATGCATCGCCCATATCGTTGTTGATTTTCCTGAAATTTATTTAATCCTCGCACGGGACAGGCGGCCATGCCCCGCTGTTGTTTACACTTGCGAAAAGTCCTGGAATATCGACTACACTTGAGTATGTGAATGGCGCGGATTACTGAAGAGAATATGTCATGCCTTTACCTGCGGAATGGAGCCAGTTGCTGGCCAGTTCAGCAACAGAATATTGTGACCTGATCGAGCATCTCGATCGGGTGGATGGTGACTGGCTTGATAATCTGTCCGCACTGCTGCCACGTATCCATGCGGCCGTGAGTGCCATTCCCACGCATGCTGTCGATTCCTGCCCGTGTGATTCGGAGATGGATATGGATCTGCGTTTTGAACTTTATACCCGCTTACGTAAGCTGCTCGGTGACCACGACGGTTATGTCCTGGATTTTGACAAGCCTGAGGAACTCGAGGATATGAGCGGCAGCCTGGCCGATGATTTCACCGATATCTATTTCGAATTGAAAAAAGGTCTGGAGCTACTCAGCAGTGATCCGGATGCGTTAACGCGTGCTGTAGATGTCTGGTACGGAGGCTATCTATGGCATTGGGGACAGCATCTTGTCGATGCCGAACGCCATCTCTATGACCTGCAGGTGCACCGCCGTCTTGGTGCCAATAGTTTGATTGTCTAGTGCTTATATTGTTGAATCACTCACACCCAGACCACGGAGCTGTGCAATTCCCCGCTATCAGAGAGCGTTAACCAGCGATACCCTGGCCCCCTCTGTGTATCAATGGCGAAGTCATCTGAGCCAGGCAGAAATTGCATACAGGTTGCTGGAGATGATATTAGCTGGATATGTTCGAGTTGATGAAAAAATTCCTGGTGTACATGGCCCCATAGGATAGCCTTGACCTGCGGATAGTGGACAAGCATCTGCAGCAAACGCTCGCTGTTCTGTACCTGCATGGTATCCATCCACGCACTGCCCACCGCGACCGGCTGATGATGCATACACACGAGTGTGTGCTGTTCCGGCCTGTCATCGAGACACTGTTGTAGTAGTGCAAATTGCGATTCTGCCAGGGCGCCGCCATCGCTGTTCTCTACCCTGGTGTCGAGCATGATAACCTGCCATGTATCGAGCAGGATCTGTTGGCGGGTACTGATCCATTTGCTTTCCAGAGTCTGCTCCATGAGCTCGGGAATGTCATGGTTGCCGGGCAGGACATAGACAGGTATTTGTAATGGTTCCAGTATGGCTCTTAGATTCACATAGCCCTGTGCCGTTTCATCATGGGTCAGATCGCCGGTAATCAATATTAGTTCAGGTGTGTGCGCGCCGGCCTGTGCATGTGCCAGTACCTGCTGCAGGCTTTGCCGGCAGTTAATACCCAGTAGGCGGAATTCAGGATCTGCATGCAGGTGAAGATCGGTTATATGCAATATGCGGGTGTGCATGGATAAGAAAAGGGGGGGGATGTCCCCCCCTGTACTGATTAATGCGGGGTTTTTATCTTGCCGACCTTCCAGAAATTAAAGTCGTTAAAGCCATAGGTCATGCCTTCCTGGTAATCCGAGCCATTGCAGGGCAGGGCTATACCTACTGTGCAAATGCTCTCCGTGACATGTGAGATCGGGTCGCCGTCATAGTGCGGCCGTACGGCTATACAATTGATGCATTTGCCCTCCAGATGAATCGCATCACTAGGCTTGAGGACATAATATTGACTGCCTTCTGGCCCGTGAACCAGAAATTGTCCTTCCAGTTTGACCGGATTGGGTCCTGCGTAGTTATCGAGATCATAGATTTCCAGCATGTGCACTTTATTCGTCATGGCATCACCTCGTTGGAATGACTGCTGTAAATATCTCCATTCCTGACTCTAACGAGATATCACGAAGGTATCAAGTGTTGTCGTAACTTACAGTAATTTATAGAAAATTTTTGACTTTCTATGCAGATTATAGAGATTTTTCCGTTTCACCGGCAGCGCTTTCATCTCAGCCTGGACAAATCCCTTTTCCTGAAACCAGTGTGCGGTTTGCGTGGTCAGTACGATTAATTTTTCCATACCCAGTGATTTGGCCTGTTTTTCGATATGCGCGAGCAGATGCTCACCGCGGCCGCTGTCCTGGTATTGCGGATGTACGGCCAGGCAGGCGAGCTCGGCAACACGTTCCTTGTGGTAAGGATGCATTGCTGCGCAACCGATGATCATGCCCTCACGCTCGATGACACAATACTCGTCTATTTCGACTTCCAATAGCTCACGTGAACGTTTTACCAGTACACCTTTCTCCTCGAGTGGTTTCAATAACTCGATAATTCCACCGACATCATCTATCGTCGCCGTGCGTAATGCCTCGATGGTCTCGGCAGTTATCAACGTGCCCACGCCATCGCGGGTAAACAGTTCCTGTAACAATGCGCTTTCGGTCTTGCGCTGGATCAGATGGGCCCTGCGCACACCGAAACGGCATGCATGTACGGCGCTGCGCAGATGAGTACGGATTTCATCCGCTAATTTACGTTTGCTATCGAGCAGGCGGTCGGCCTCGGCAGGAGATAGTTCACGTATTAACTGGCGCTTGCTGTCGAGCAGGTTGTTGCCCTCGAGCAGGAAAATCAGCTTATCGGCCTGCAGTTCTATCGCCGTTGATGTCGCCACATCCTCTGCGCTGAGATTAAACACCTCGCCCGTTGGAGAATAGCCCGACGGTGACAGCAGAACGATATCACCGTGATCCAGGCGGTCCCTGATCGCATCGATATCTAGGCGTCTGACTTCGCCGGTGTGTTGAAAATCGACACCATCACGTACACCTAAAGGTTGGGCGGTGACAAAGTTGCCCGAGGCAACACGTATATGCGCGCCGGCCATGGGTGTATTGGCGACACCCATCGACAACAGGGATTCAATTTCAACCCGGATACTGCCGACGGCCTCCTTGACACATTCCAGAGCCTTGCCGTCAGTGATACGCAGACCATTCTTATAGACAGTATCTATTTGTTCACGCTTGAGGCGTTTCTCTATTTGCGGACGCGCACCATGTACCAGCAGCAGGCGAATTCCCAGGCTGTTAAGAATGGCGATATCATGGATCAGGGTGTCGAAGTGCTTGTCGAGGACCGCATCGCCGGTGAACATCAGCACAAAGGTGCGCCCCCGATGGGCGTTGACATAGGGCGAGGCAGCGCGAAACCAGTTAACAAATTCCAGCACCTGATCACTGTCGTTAGATTTGTTCAATGTCCTTACTCAATCTGTGTATTGGGGTCAAGTTAACGTTTTAGGCTGCTATTTTCAACGTAAACTGGCCCTCAATGCAACGTTGATCGTATCAAACGGGCGGCTTTGTGCATTTTAAATCGATTCAGGGCAAGCACAAGCGGTCATGAAAGATGTTTCCACAGCAAATGTGTGCGACCAGGCCCGGCGCCGAAAAATCTGTTAGAATCGGGCCAGTTATTATTTGCTGACAGAGGTCACCAATGCCTGAATATCGATCAAGAACCACCACGCATGGGAGAAATATGGCGGGTGCGCGTTCCTTATGGCGTGCCACCGGCATGAAAGACGAGGACTTTGACAAACCCATTATCGCTATTGCCAATTCCTTTACCCAGTTCGTGCCCGGCCATGTGCACCTGAAAGACCTCGGCCAGCTGGTTGCACGAGAAATAGAAAAAGCCGGTGGCGTGGCCAAGGAATTCAACACCATTGCGGTTGATGACGGTATCGCCATGGGGCATGGCGGCATGCTCTATTCATTGCCCTCGCGCGAGCTAATTACCGATGCCGTCGAGTATATGGTCAATGCCCATTGTGCCGATGCTCTGGTGTGTATCTCTAATTGTGACAAGATTACACCGGGAATGCTGAATGCCGCGATGCGCCTGAATATCCCCGCCGTGTTCGTTTCCGGTGGGCCGATGGAATCGGGCAAGAGTATTATTCATGGCAAGGAAGTTCATCTGGATCTGGTTGATGCGATGGTATCGGCCGCCGATGATAGCGTCAGTGATGAAGATGTATTGACCATGGAACGCTCGGCCTGTCCTACCTGTGGCTCCTGTTCCGGTATGTTTACGGCCAATTCCATGAACTGTCTGACCGAGGCGCTTGGCCTGTCACTGCCGGGTAATGGCAGCACGCTGGCGACACACGCCGATCGTGAACGCCTGTTTCTCGAGGCCGGGCGTCTGATTGTTGCCAATGCCAAACGCTATTATGAACAGGATGATGCCTCGGTATTGCCGCGCTCGGTAGCGACGTTCGCCGCATTTGAAAACGCGATGTCACTGGATATCGCGATGGGCGGCTCAACCAATACCATCCTGCATTTACTCGCTGCGGCCCAGGAAGGCGAAGTACCTTTTACAATGGACGATATCGACCGTCTGTCACGCAAGGTGCCCAATCTTTGCAAGGTCGCACCTTCCACGCAGAAATATCATATGGAAGATGTGCACCGCGCCGGCGGTGTCATGGCGATCCTGGGTGAGCTAGATCGCGCCGGTCTGCTGCACACCGATGTAGCGACTATTCATAAATGTGCCGACACAGACCGCGTTCAGCCAGAACAAGCGCTGGCCATCGCTGGATGTCGACCGCGAACAGGGTTGCATTCGTGATATTGGCCATGCCTATAGCAAGGATGGTGGGCTTGCAGTGCTGTATGGCAATATCGCCGAAGACGGCTGTGTGGTCAAAACGGCCGGCGTAGACGAAGGTATACTGGTGTTCTCGGGGCCCGCGCGTATATTTGAAAGTCAGGATGCTGCGGTCGAGGCCATTCTGGCGGAGCGTATCAACGAAGGTGACGTCGTGTTAATCCGTTACGAAGGCCCGCGTGGTGGCCCGGGTATGCAGGAGATGCTGTATCCGACCAGTTACCTTAAATCAAAAGGGCTGGGCAAGGCCTGTGCGCTGGTGACCGACGGGCGTTTTTCCGGGGGTACATCCGGTCTGTCGATAGGCCATGCCTCGCCGGAAGCCGCTGAAGGTGGGGCCATCGGCCTGGTCGAGGAGGGTGACCTGATCGAGATCGATATCCCCAGGCGCACGATCCGGGTTGCGCTCACAGATGCCGAGCTCGACCAGCGCCGTCAGCAGATGGAGGCCAGGGGAGTACAGGCATGGCAGCCACTCGAGCGCCAGCGTCAGGTGTCGGCTGCATTGCAGGCCTATGCGGCGATGACGACATCGGCGGCACGTGGTGCGGTGCGGGATGTGGGGCAACTGCAGGGAAAAGATAAAAGATAAAAGAGTAAAGGGAAGGTGCAACCGGAGGTTGCAAATTTATTACAGCATGGAGTAGCGAAATATGACCGGCACAGCCGGTCCACGATCCCTTTGCCCTTGTATCTTTGCACTTTCCTCTGCCTTTTGTAATATAGATGTAATAATTCTATTTTATATATGACATGTGCTTAACAATTGAATGGCGATGTTATGTCTGAAGAAAAACAGATCCTTATCGTAGACGACGAGCCTGCCATCCTCGATATGGTTGAATTTGCGCTGAAACGCACCGGTTTCAGATTAGTGCTGGCCGAAGACTCCATGCAGGCAATGAGTTGTATAGCCGAATCGAAACCGGACCTGGTCCTGCTTGATTGGATGCTGCCGGATATCAGCGGCGTAGATCTTGCCCGCCGACTGAAACGCGATGATCTAAGCAAGTCTATTCCTATTATTATGCTGACCGCACGCGCGGATGAGGGTGATAAGTTACGCGGCTTTGAGGTCGGTGTTGATGATTATGTGACCAAGCCATTTTCAACCCGGGAGCTGATAGCACGTATCAATGCGGTCTTGCGCCGAGTGGAAACCCATCAGGATGATTCCAGTATTACAATGCGTGGGCTGGAACTGGATCCGACGACCCATCGGGTTGGCTTTGAGGGTGAAAAGGTCAGTCTGGGGCCGACAGAATTTCGTCTGCTACATTTCTTCATGACCCATCCGGAGCGAGTTTATAGCCGTGAACAATTGCTCGACAGGGTCTGGGGTCAGAATGTTTATATTGAGGAACGTACCGTTGATGTTCACATTCGACGGCTGAGAAAAGAGCTGTCCACGCATGGGTGCGACAAAATGATACAAACAGTGCGCGGTGCCGGCTACCGTTTTTCCAGACAGACCTGACAACGTGCCTGGGGCTTATGCCGAATCGCTCTTTCGTTGGAAAACCAGGGTAAATATACATAATGATATTAGCGGCATTGTTGGATTGACACGCAATTGTGATAAAACAGTGCTATCCTGCATGTACCGACTTGGGTGAATTTTTAAGGTTAAATAGTGAGAAATTCCTGGTCAAGTGAGGTATGGCGATTAGTGGGACTACTGGTCCTGGGGCTGTTGATCGGCCTCGTGACCGGCCAGGTTTCATGGGCATTGTTTGTCATTACAGCAGTATACCTCGTCTGGCATTTACACAACCTGTACAAACTGGATCAGTGGTTACAGGGTAAACGTGCCGGTATCCCTGATACCATTGAGGGTGCGTGGGCCAATGTTTACTACCATCTAAATCGCTTGCAACAACGAAATCGCCGACGCAAGAAAAAACTGGCCTCGATGGTCAATCGTTTTCGGGAGTCGACCAATGCGCTTCCAGACGCGGCCGTGGTCCTGGATGTGCATGGCAATATCGAGAACTGGAACATGTCAGCAGCAAGCTTGCTCAATCTGCGTAAACAGGATGCGCACCAACCTATAACCAACCTGATCAGGCACCCGGACTTCATCCAGTATCTCAATCGCAATGACTTTTCCAGTAGTCTGCAGATGCCTTCGTCTTTTCAGGAGGGTGTATACCTGTCGATCAGGATTGTTCCTTACGGAAACAAGCAGCGTTTGTTGATGGTGCGCGATATCACCCGCCTGCACAAACTTGAGCAGATGCGTCAGGACTTTATTGCCAATGTATCGCACGAATTACGTACACCATTAACCGTTATCCTGGGCTATCTTGAGAGTATGCTGGAGGAAGAAGAAGGCTGGGTGAAGGAGAATGAGGGAAGTATCAAGGCGATGCTGCAACAGTCCATGCGCATGCAGAATATAGTTACAGACCTGTTGCTGTTGTCACGTCTTGAAACAGAAGGGAGTACGTACAAAAAACAGAATGTCGATGTCCCGGCCATGCTGAAAATGATCAAGGAGGACGGTGAGGTCCTGAGTAATGGTCGTCATACGCTCCAGATTGATACTGATCCGGAGTTATGGTTACGCGCAAGTGGCGAAGAGCTGATCAGTGTATTTTCCAATCTGATCTATAATGCCGTTAAATATACACCTGAAGGCGGGCATATCTATATTCGCTGGTTTGCGGACGAACAAGGTGCGCATTTTGAGGTGGAGGATACGGGTGTGGGTATAGCTCCACAGCACATACCTCGGTTGACAGAGCGTTTCTACCGCGTTGATGTCGGACGCTCACGGGCAACAGGTGGTACGGGTCTCGGACTGGCTATCGTCAAGCATGTGCTGGGACGTCATAGCGCAGTACTGGAAATTGACAGCGAGATCGATAAAGGCAGCACCTTTCGTTGCGTCTTCCCCACAAATCTAATCCTTGAACGAGAAGTCGCCTGAAATCAGGATTAACGATCTCCATTCCTGTTAGTTCACCGGTCCCTGTTCTTCTCTCCGCAGTATAAATCACAAGATTCCTGTTTCGAATATCATCATATTTTTATTGTAATAAATTGTTCAATAAAATTTAGTCTGATTGTCATATTTGGTTTTTATATTTAGCCGAACTCATGCATGGGAGGAGGATGTTATGGCTTCGGTACATCAAATGCGTCCACTGCGCTATCGTTCGATCTGGCTTTCAGATATACACCTCGGTTATCGTGGCTGTAAAGCCGATTATCTGCTTGACTTTCTACGCTCTACCGAATGCGAGAATCTCTATCTCGTAGGCGATATTATCGATGTCTGGGCAATGAAACGCAGGGGTCTGTATTGGCCGCAGGCACATAATAACGTTATCAGAACCGTACTGGGTAAGGCCAAGCATGGCACCAAAGTAGTGTACATACCGGGTAATCACGATGAAATGTTTCGTGATTATGATGGCCAGGTATTGGGGAATGTTGAAATCCATATGGACTATATACATGAGACGGCCGATGGTCGACGTTTGTTAATGTTGCACGGTGACGAATTTGATAGTGTCATTCGGTGTAGCCGTTTGATCGGCTATCTTGGCGACACAGCCTATGATTTTTTATTATATCTCAATCGCTGGGTCAATATGGCACGGCGCAAACTGGGTTTTCCATACTGGTCCATTTCCGCCTACCTGAAGCACAAGGTGAAAAATGCTGTTAATGTCATCAGTAATTTTGAAAAAGCGGTCGCCCATGAAGCCAATAGACGTAATGTCGATGGCCTTGTTTGTGGTCATATTCATCACGCGGAAATCAGAATGATCGATGATGTCCTGTACTGCAATGATGGCGACTGGGTCGAGAGCTGTACCGCGATGGTTGAACATCAGGACGGGAGTCTGGAAATCCTGCATTGGTCTGACCAGACGCATTCAATGAAAAGTCACCCCTCTGTTGAAGGTGAAGTCAGCAAGAAGATTGCATGATTGCATGAAGATTGCTATTGCTACAGACGCCTGGTACCCACAGACCAATGGTGTAGTCACGACACTCAGTACAACCGCCAAGACGCTGGAGGAACTTGGCCATGAAGTGTTAATGCTGACACCGGAGCCATTTAAGTCGATTCCACTGCCCACCTACAAAAGTATCCGTCTGGCTTTACTTCCTGGTCGGCACACAGACAAGACGCTTGAGCAATACCAGCCCGATGCGGTGCACATTGCGACCGAGGGTCCGATTGGCTTTGCAGTCCGCAGTTACTGCATTCGCAAGGGTATCCCGTTTACGACCTCATATCATACGCAATTCCCACAGTATGTCAGGATGCGCGCACCAATTCCCGTGAGCTGGTCATATGCGTTTCTCAGATGGTTTCATTCGCGTGCTGTAAGGACCATGGTCCCGAGTGAGTCTCAGCGCAAGGAGCTGGAACGCTGGAATTTCAATAATGTCAGAATATGGTCAAGGGGTGTGAATACGTCCCTGTTTAGACCTAGTGAGAGCAAGCAGCTGCTGGATAGCGGGCCAATATTCATGTATGCGGGCAGGGTGGCCGTCGAGAAAAATCTTGATGCTTTTCTGAAGCTGGATTTGCCAGGGAAAAAATATATCGTCGGAGACGGTCCTGATATGGACATGCTGAAGGCGAGGTACACCGAGGCAGTGTTTACCGGTTTCAAGTATGGTGAGGAGCTGACAGATTTATTGTCCTGCGCTGATGTGTTCGTATTTCCCAGTCGCACTGATACGTTCGGCCTGGTTATGCTGGAGGCCATGGCCTGCGGTGTTCCGGTCGCTGCTTACCCTGTTACAGGTCCTATCGATGTAATAAAGCAGGGTGTAACCGGGGTGATGCAGGACAACCTCGGCGAAGCAGTGTTGCAGGCACTCAAACTGGACAGAAAGGATGCGCGTGAATATGCGCTCAGGCATACCTGGATGGATTGTACCCGTCAGTTTGTTGAGAATCTGGAGCCTGTCTAGGCTGTCTGTGTGCGGCCTTGACGGGTATCGATATCAAGATCGTGGTGGTGAAGGATACGCATGCCTGATATCAGTTCGTGCCGCTGCTAATTCTGAGCCCCGAGTTTTGATTTTTGTACAGCTTTTTTCTCAACGACAGGCGCTTTGGTGGCGATGATATTGCAGTAGAGGTTCTGCATTCTGTCTGCCATGACATCTGCAGACCACTGTTGTGCAGCTTCCCTCGCCTGTGCGCCAAGGCTTTTTCGTTGCAGGTCATTGGATAACAGGCGGGTTACCTTGCACGCAAATTTGACTTCGTCATCCTCTGCTATCAGCGCACCTGGATTGTCCTGTAATATATCTTTAGTTCCCATTATCGCCGTGGAGATGACCGGGATGCCGAGTGCCATTGCTTCCAGTAATACCAGTCCCTGGGTTTCAGTGCGCGACGAGAATACAAAAACGTCAGCACTGCAGTAACAGTCATATAACTCGGCTTTCCGGTCGAGATAGCCGATAAACATAATATTATTCTCGAGGCCCAGGTTAATGGCCAGCCGTTGTAAATGCCGCTTTGCAGGTCCATCGCCGGCAATGATCAACAATATATCAGGTATATCCTGCCAGACGTGGGTCAGCATTCTAATTAAGAAATCGATATTCTTTTCATGCGCGATCCTGCTGACATTGACCAGTACGGGCCGGTCTGCGTCTATGTTGTATTTACGTCTGAAGCTGGCGCCATCTCCCTGCCCGAATGCCTCGACTTCTATCCCGGTAGGTAATATCGTTGTGTTTGTTTTTACACCGTAATTGTGCAGCACCTGCTGCATCGCAGTCGACGGGACGATAACATGATCCACCTTATTGCATTGGCGCACACTGACTTTACGAGCCAGGGCCTTGAGCCAGTTTTTTGGCAACAAGGGGATATAGTTATAAAGGTATTCCTCGAAAAATGTGTGATAGGTTTCAATACTGGGAATGCACAGTTCGCGTGACAGGCGCAGCCCAAGATAATGTGCAACGAAGGGCGTGTGTATATGGATAATATCAAAATCCCTTTGTTTTAATGTTGCTGTCAGTTTACGTATTTGACCGGCATGCATGAGTCTGTCTTCGGGATCAAATATCACCCGCATTGAAGGAATACGAATGATATCCTGACCGTCACTCTGTGTTGACACCTTGTAGTCAGGTACCAGTAGGACAATTTCGTGACCGGCCTGTATCAACCGTTTTCTGAATGTATGGATGGATGTAGAGACACCATTTATTCGGGGAAAAAAAACATCGGAAATCATCAGTATACGCATAGATGTGCCCCAGAGTGCATAACAATCATAAAAGTCTCTCGCGATAATATGTCGGTTTTATGACAATTAGATTATGTTTGCATGACAGCGGGGGTGTCTGTTGTAAGCCTGGCAATTTCGTTCAATGGCACTGTTGCCGGGCTCGCAGCTAATCATCATCCGCCTGCTATGTGATTACCTAAACTTGCAGCATATGTAGCGAGCTCAATTCAGTTATTGCGAACATTAACCCGAGAACAGCACTGTTAATGAACTGGTTTGATCATTACTCGCATTGCATGCATGTTGTACAGCAGCAACATTGTATGGATTTAATATTACGTTAATATAAATGTAACATAAGTTTAATATTTCATGACTATTCTCGTTAGCTCAATTTATTGAGCCGGCATGAATTTCCTTATGGCCGGTATTTCATAACTAGTCTGAGGAGACATTCATGAAAAAAAATATGATAGCTGCAGCAGTTGCGACGGCACTGGTACTACCTGTTTGCGCAAATGCGGCCAAGGTTGCGGGTGATGCACTGGAGATCTACGGCAAGATACACGTATCGGTCGATGCCAGCGACAGGGATATCACGGGTACTGATGATACTCAGGACATCAGTGTTTCCAGTAACTCAAGCCGTCTGGGCTTCAAGGGCAAACACAAAATGGGTGATAGTGGTTTGTCTGCCGTGTATCAGCTTGAACAGGAAGTCAGTATTGGCTCCGGCAGTGCTAATACCTTTACAACCCGTAATTCATTTGTTGGTCTGAAAGGCTCGTTTGGACGTGTTATCGCCGGTAAGTACGATACCCCGTTCAAGACGGTCGGTGGTAAGTGGAGTGTCATGGGTGATTCGGTTGCCGAGCGTCGTTCCATCCTCGGTGCCAAATCCAGTGGTGGTAACACAATGAATCAGCGTGGTGAAAACGCGTTGATGTGGGATCATAAGTTCGGTGATCTGAAAGCCATGGTCATGTACTCAGCGGATGCGTCCGATGATGATGAAAATGTAGTCGATACCAAGGGCGATACCCTGACAAGTATCGGCGTGCTGTATAAGAGCAAGAATTCACCCCTCTACTTTGGTGCCGCTTATGAAGACTGGGATAAGCTGAAAGGAAACGAGACTGATGGTTATCGTGTCATGCTCGGTTACACCGCAGGGTTTGGCAAGGTTGGCTTTATTTACGAGGATATCTCCAGTAAAGATGCCGCGCTCGAGCGCTCGGTCTATGGTGTAAACGGTCTGTTCAAATTAGGCAATGGACTGGATTTGCGTGGTGAGGTGCTGATAGCGGATGACTCCAATGCCGGACCCGATACAGGTGCAACTCGCTTTGGACTTGGGCTGTTCAAAAAGTATGATAAGCAGACCCAGCTGTATGCGGCCTATGGACAGACGGATAACGATGCCAATGCCAAATATCAGGGTGTTGATGGTGGTCACGGAGACGAAGTCAAGACAGAAAATGGCGGTACTCCGAGTTCCTTCTCTGTGGGTATAGTCTACAAGTTCTAAGTTATATCTAAAAGTTCAAAGTAATTTCTTGTTTTGGGCAGAGCATCATGGATGGTGTTCTGCCTCATTTTTTATATCAATAGGCTGGGATATTCTGGTGTACATATTTTTATAATCAAGATTTGAATTCAAATGACCATGCTTTCAGCGGCTAACTAAGCTCTGGTGATCTCAGTCCTTGATGCGGGCGTGGATATAGCTGTCACCAGTAAGATGCAATAGAACTTCACGCTGAAGGATTGTATGATCCGCTGCCTGGTTCCCGGGAGTATTCAATGCAGTCATGCCTAGGTCTGTTTCATATAGCCTGATTGTGTCTTTTCTCGACGGGATCCCGTTGTCAAAGACAGGCGTTGTTTCGATTCGTTGCATACAGTTTCATTCGTCACATGCAGGGCGCTGACAGCGATATGTCCGTTAAATTCGTACATTACTGCCTACGACAGCGTCAGCAACGAATGCCTATACGTTAATGCGCGACAGATATTAGTTTCGTGACAATGTGTAAGATCAAGATTGCTAGTAATTCGTGCAGTTCCTGTGTCCAGCAAGAGCAGGATATGATGTTTATTTTATATTAAAAATCTTCAGATTTGCCATGCACTACGGATCGGATTCAGGCGTTGAAAACTTCAGAAGCAGAGATTTTAGCTGAAATAAGGCTGCACTATAGCTATACTTGTAAATAATTAAAGGCATGACTGAAATTATTGATGGGGTCTTTTATATCCGGGTGGTCGGTCTATGGAAGCATCAATAAGATAATAGCTAATGCGGATATGAAACAGACACGGAAAAATATCAGCGCACGTTACGGTAAGAGAGGGTGAACTAGTGGAAAAGAGCGACATTGGGCATCATATTTCACAGCAATATAACGAGGAACTGGAAGATTTACGCAATCGCGTTCTGGCTATGGGAGGTATGGTCGAAAAACAGATTGCCGATGCAGTAGAGGCACTGGCAGAAGGTGATGTCGAACTGGCGGACCATGTAATTACATCTGATTACGAGGTTAATGCTATGGAAGTGAGTATCGATGAGGAGTGTACGTTGATACTCGCCCGCCGCCAACCCGCTGCCAGCGATTTACGCCTGATTGTCGCTGTGATCAAGACGATCACTGACCTCGAGCGCATCGGTGACCAGGCAGAAAAAGTAGCACATATGGCCTTGCGTCTGGCCAATGCGGAGCGCCCGAAAAACAACTATCATGAAATTCTGAACATGGGGAGGCATGTCAAGGAGATGCTGCATAGTGCGCTTGATGCATTTGCACGACTCGATATTGATGCTGCGGTCCAGGTGGCTCACGAGGACATAATTGTCGATAATCAGTATGAAGCAATCATGCGCCAACGCATTACCCATATGATGGAAGATCCGCGTTCGATAGCACGCTCTCTGGACGTGATGTGGTCTGCGCGGGCACTGGAACGCATCGGTGATCATTCAAGAAATATTAGTGAGTACGTCATTTATCTGGTCAGGGGAAAGGATGTCCGTCATATTAGTCTGAAGAAAATGGAAGAGGCTGTAAAACAGGATTGACAGACCTGTCAGTTCGCAAAGAATGTCTCGTTTTATTCCGCCATTGCAACAGCGTCGTGACAGTCTGTTTCGGGTCAGGGAAAGCAGATATTGCCATCTTTTAGTAGAGTACATATTTACCGATGTCGCGGAAATTGGCGCAAAAAAGACAGGCCCGGACCTGTCTTTTTCTTTATCCTTGTATCTTTTATCTTGAATCTGCCTATATTACAAATCGCCCCAGCTGGATTTCTTTTTCCAGCGAATGCGGGTCAGCAGGATACCGAAGATCATACTGGCAACGACAACCAGTGCACCCACCATGAACCAGTCGCGATTGCTACGGTCCTGCAAGCTGGCATTTTCCTGTTGCAGGAACTGGATCTCGCGATCATTTTCGGCCATCTGTTTTTTCAGGCGCTGGTTTTCGCTGGACATCTGGATAGCATTCGCTGAAATTTGCTTGATGCGCGCCAGCTCCCTGGAGAGTTTTACGTTTTGGTCGTTCAGTTTTTTGCGTTCGGTTTCGAGCTCACGTTTTTGCTTGGAGACTATATTGAGCTCATCACCGGCCTTGCCCGACGTTTGCTCGGCTTTGGCCAGTCTGGTCTCGGCGCGTGAAAGCCGCGCGCGTGCGGAAGGTAAATCCATCAGGTAGCGGGTCAGGATCCAGCCTTCCTTGCCAGATGGCGTGCGCACACGTGTATAACCAGTCTTGGGATCGTCCTCAAGCACCTCCAGCGCAGTACCACTAGGAAGCATACGCACGATTTCGTTCTGGGTGCTCTTGCCGGATCTAAGCGTCACCTGGAAGACATCGGTCACATAACGGGTTTTAGCAGATGCAATATTTATGGATAAAAATATTAATATACTGATATTGATAATATATTTCACGTCTCGGGTCCTGTATTCTCAATATTATTAAGTATGTCAGGACTGCCATCTTTGTTGATGACCGTCAGACACACCTGGTAGCAGACATGACTTATGCCCGTTTCCCTAATCCTGTATTGTGCCATGCCTGTCGTTACCAGGGAAACTACCGATTATATTAATTATCTGTGCCCGATCGATATGGCGCAGCTGCAATGGATTCAATGTGAATAGTGGAGTCCGCGAATATTGACAAGTATTTTCAGGGTATTTGCCATACTTTCAGTAGAAATACGACCGATAGTCGGTTTTGTGGGACCGAATAGGCAAAATTGGCCGTTCATAGCTGTGAAGTGTATGGATCTGTTCTAGAATTATATGTATGCCGCTGATGTCAGTGGCAAACTCGGTGATGGCTTCATACGAATGGACGCTGCTATTTGGGGGCATAGCGCCGCTATGCATAATTAAGTTTAAGTTTCTGGAATATAGATAATATTTTGAGGTTTAGATGTCCTACCCACCGGTATTGAAGCGTTTTCTACGCGAAAAAGGCGTTAAATATGAGTTTATCAAGCACTCAGGGGATCTAACAGCCTTCGAGGCAGCCCTGGACCTGGGTATCGCTGCTGAGCGGGTGGTACGCGCGACTTTACTCAGAGACCATAACGGCATGTTGATGGTTATCTATCCGGTGAGTCGAAAACTGAAGCTGGATGAACTGAATGCGCGTCTTAAACGTAAATACACGATACTGAATGCGAAGGGAATCTATGTACCGTTGGCAGCGGTATATCATGTCGACGCCATTGTTGATGATACCTTGCTGGGGCACGAGCCTGTGTATATGATCTTCGACGAGCAGACCCTGTGCCGTGTGCCCGGTTCCGATTTCCAGGTCCTCCAGGGTACTGCTGTCTGGTATAACAGCGTGTTCGAGCGCAAGGAGGCCGCGACTGCAACAGACTCCCTGATTATGAAAAAGGTGCAGCCGGTTATTGATGTAGTTGAGGTCGCCAATCGGCGTGAATATATAAAGGACAGGGTCCTGGGCCTGACCGAGATCCCGGCCATGCCGCGGATCGCCCAGGAGGTGTTGCAACTGGCAGGCAATCCCTATGCCAATGCGACCGACCTGTCCGCGATTATCGAACAGGACCCGGGCCTGTCTGCACAATTATTGCGTTATGCGCGTTCGCCTTTCTATGGTTATCGTGGAGAAATACAGTCAGTTGCAGATGCAATTTCGCGCGTGCTCGGTTTTGATATGGTCATGGATATGGCACTGGGCATATCCATGGGCAAGGCCTTCAAGAATCCCGCCGATGGCCCGTTAGGGCTGAATGCATTCTGGCGTCATGCCACATATTCGGCAGCGCTGATGCAGAAACTGGGTAATGCGGTGACGACACTGCACCGCCCGCGTCCCGGTATGGCATACCTCGCCGGTTTGTTGCATAACATGGGTATCCTGTTGCTCGGGCACCTGTTCCGTAAAGAGTTCAATATGCTGTCAAAGGCATTGAAGGATAATCCAGAAACCGAGTTGATTGAGCTGGAATTGCAGGTGCTGGGCGTCACCCATACCGAGCTTGGCGTATGGTTGATGGAGGCCTGGAATCTGCCGAGCGAACTGATTATTGCCGTCAGGGAGCATCATAATCCTGATTATCGTGACACCCATGCGGTGTATCCAAACCTGATTCTGATCGCCAATCGCCTGCTCAGCCCCTTGGCTATGGGTGATGAAATCAGCGATGCTCTGCCGGAGCATATCCTCCAGGAACTGGGGCTGAGTAACGACAGTGTCATTGAAATTTTCGATATGATTATCGAAAACAGGGAAGGTCTGGATTACATGGCGCTGCAAATGGCCGCATGATTTTCCGCAGACTGCCTGTTTAAGGTAAACTGGAGCGCATCTTCGTCCGAAATGCGTTTTTTATGCCCAATTTTGAACAACTGAATGCACATGATTTTCATCATGTACTTGAAGAACAGCGTGGTGTAAGCCTGGTGTTTTTTACCCACGCGCTGTGCGCCTCCTGCCGTGCGTGGAAAAAATTATTGCAGACTTACATACAGGAACGACCCGATATCAGGGTTTTTGAGGTCAATGCCGAAACCGAGATGGCGCTGACCAATGAATTCGAGGTATTTCATCTGCCGTCCCTGTTTGTGTACAGCGATGGCAGTTATCACGCGCCATTGCAGTGTCAGGCCAGCATCGAGGCCCTGGACAATGCCATCGCCAGCCTGTTGCATAATCCTGCCACTGACATGCCATGAAGCTGAATAAAGCGACAGGGCTGCTGGAATCCGTGCGCTATGTTCCGTCCCCGAATTGTGATGCGCGGCCGCTTGCAGAGTCCATCAGTCTGATCGTGGTGCATGGCATCAGCCTGCCTCCGGGTGAGTATGGCGGCCCGTGGATAGATGACCTGTTTGTGAACCGTCTCGATGCAAATGCACACCCGTATTTCTCTGAAATTGCCGAGCTGCGGGTATCGAGCCATTTTCTCATTCGTAGAGACGGTGAAATCACGCAGTATGTACCGGTCAATATGCGTGCCTGGCATGCAGGCGAGTCCTGTTTTAACGGGCGTTCGGCCTGTAATGATTTTTCTGTCGGCATCGAACTGGAAGGCGAAGATACCGTCCCTT
Source organism: uncultured Gammaproteobacteria bacterium (assembly GCA_947258655.1). Lineage (GTDB taxonomy): Bacteria > Pseudomonadota > Gammaproteobacteria > JAADHQ01 > JAADHQ01 > JAADHQ01. The sequence goes on from CAMYJD010000014.1 coordinate 62,308, forward strand.
ATGAACTCGTCCAATATGAGCGCCTGCTTGAACTGATTGAACTACTGATGCAGGCCTATCCGACCATAGCAGCAGATTGTATTGTCGGTCATGCCGATATTGCCCCGGGTCGAAAAGCCGATCCCGGGCCTGCATTCGATTGGTCGTACCTGCGAAAAAAACTCGCCACAAGGCTTGCATCTTCACGGGATGTCGATAACACTTAGCCCATTATGTTAATGATTAGTATCGTCTTTTGTCTTGCCCTGGAACTGTTTACGACACGTCTGGATCGTTATCGCAGCTATCATTGGGCAGATTCCTATGCGAATTTTATCAACAGATTATACCGTGGCAGTCCGTTGTGGAACGGACCCTGGGGTCTTGTATCGGTATTGCTGCTGCCCTTGTTGCTGGTTGCGTTCGTGCAATCACTGCTCAACGGTGTCTGGCTCGGCCTGTTTGAACTGATTTTCAGTGCCTTGATGTTATTCTATTGCTTGCGCTTTCAACGACTGGATGAAGACGTTGATGCGGTATCGGCCGCACTGGAGCACGGCGATCATGAACGCGCCGGGCAACTGGCAGGCAAGATACTGGATACGCAACCCGACTCCGAACAGGACATGGTGCAGCAGGTATGCACCGCATTGCTGGTCAATGTTAATGAGCGTTTGTTTGCGGTCATAGTATGGTTCGCTCTACTGGGGCCATTGGGTGCACTGATGTACCGGTTGAGCTGGTATTACAGTGAACAGTCGGCCATGAGCGATTCCGGTTTCCGCGCGGCGAGCCATCAACTGCATGCGATACTGAACTGGTTGCCGGCCAGATTGCTGGTTATTGCCTATGCCGTTGTCGGCAGCTTTGAAGATGCACTGCATGGCTGGCGTCAGGCCTATCACGATGCGCCGGATGATATGGAAGCAATGAATCAGGCGATTATCGCAAGTGCGGGAGGTAATGCGATGCATATCGACCGTTATATCCGCGCCGATACCAGCGTCGGTGAGGTCGAGCTGGAAATCGAGGCCATGCATGCGAGCCACGATCTGGTATTCAGATCCATGCTCGCCTGGGGTTTTGTCATAGCCATTCTAACCGTGGCAGGTTGGGTTTCCTGATGACAGGTGCCTGAGGGCTTATGCGTATTGGAATCGATCTGGGTGGAACCAAGACCGAGATCATGGCATTGGCAGATGATGGCGAAGTCCTGATCCGGCGGCGCGTACAAACCCCGGCAGGTGATTATCAGGGCTCCATACGTACCATTGTCGATCTTGTACAGGGCGTGGAGCATGAACTGGGCATGCATGCCAGTGTCGGCGTGGCGACGCCGGGGGCCATATCGCCCGCAAGTGGTCTGATCAAAAATGCCAATTCCGTTTGCCTGAATGGCAGGCCGCTCGATCGTGATCTGGCCGACGCGCTCGGCAGGGAAATACGCCTGGCCAATGACGCCGACTGTTTTACGTTGTCCGAGGCCGTCGACGGCGCAGCAGCAGGGGCAGGCAGCGTATTCGGTGTTATTATCGGTACTGGCACCGGTGGTGGTATCGTCATTCATGGCCAACTCCTCAGTGGCCCCAATGCGATAGCTGGTGAATGGGGGCATAATCCATTGCCATGGCCAAGCGCCGCAGAAAGTCCGGGGCATCAATGCTATTGTGGTTTGCGCGGCTGTATCGAAACCTTTCTGTCTGGTCCCGGCCTTGCCCGCCAGCACCGGGAACAATGTCAGCAGGACCTGAGCCCGGCCGAGATTGTGCGACGGGCTGAGCACGGCGATCAGCAGGCCGGCCAGAGCCTGATGCAATATGAAGACCGCCTCGCGCGTGCGCTGGCCAGCGTCATTAATGTCATCGATCCTGAAGTCATTGTTCTCGGCGGTGGTATGTCCAATATCGGCCGTCTGTATGCCAATGTGCCGGCCATCTGGGGGCGGTATGTTTTCAGTGATCGTGTCGATACGCGCTTGTGCCAGGCCGCATATGGCGATTCCAGTGGCGTGCGCGGTGCGGCGTGGTTATGGGCCTGATATAATTGGCGCCCAGGAAGCTACGGGTGTAAGCGGGTATTTGCATGTATCACAAGATTTATATCATCGGCGCTCCGGGCAGCGGTAAATCCTATATTGCCCGACTATTGTCGCTGTCGCTGAATGTTCAGGCACATGAACTGGACCATCTGTATTGGGACCCGAATTTCGATCGCTATGGCATCGCCACCGATGTCGTAACCCGTACGCAGATGCTCGATGAGATACTCGCCGAACCGGCCTGGATTATGGAAGGTATCTATCATGACTGGACGACACCCTGCCTGGAACAGGCCGATGTCATCGTGTTACTGAAGACCCGTGTCTGGGTACGCCACTGGCGTCTGATCAGGCGCTATTTTCAACACCGGCGCAAGTCCTATACCGGCAAACGCGAGACCTTTATGGATCTGCTGCGATTGCTGGTCTGGAATCATCGCTATGAACGCCGGGAATTACCCCGGGTCATGCAGGCGATGTCGGCCTTTGAGAACAAGGTCAGGGTGTTCGAAAATTCCAGTGCGGCGATGACGGCCGTGATACGTCCAGTCTGATTACTGTTGCGCCTGTATTTCCCGCATCCCGGGAGCTGCTATGCCGGCTTTATCGGCGATCGCGAGCGCGCGTTGCAGGCGCGCGGGTGCACTGCGACCCATGCATTTGTGCTCAGGATCACCGTCGAAGGCGACCAGCATGTCCCTGATCAAGGCTTCGTGCTCAAACGATTTACCTGTCTGCCATTCCTGTATATCCATGACTTCATTGGCGATGGCGCGTGCCAGTTCCTCGTGGTTTTGCCAGAGTTCACTGACCGTGCCACCGCTGACAAGGCCGGCGACATTGGTCGTGATGATGTAGACATTTTTAAGCACCAGCTCATGGAGCAGTTCGTCTTCATTGTTCAGTACACGACAGGGTATATCGATGGCGCCGAGGGCCTCTTTTAACAGGCCAGCCTTGGGTCCGAATGCCGGTGACGGGATCAGCACCTTGTAGTCCTGGCCTTTTTTCTTCTCGAACCACACCGATATGACGGTCGGTCCAGACAGATTGTGGCTTGCCCAGTCACGTGGCAGGAGCTCGTTCTGCAGTAACACGGTATTGTTGCGCCAACTGTCGGGTAATCCGGCCAGGACAGCCTGCAGGTCACCTTCCGCGACTGCGACGATAATCATCTCGGGATCGATGATTTCCCTAGCCGCCACTTCCATGTCGATATCACGGGTGATCGGGTATACGGGATGACCGATGCGTAAAAAGGCGCGCGCAAATATACTGCCCATTTCACCCAGGCCAATAACGACAATGCTTTTTTTCATGATGGTGTCCTGTTCGTAGAGTGTTTGCGATCCCAGTAGACCTCCTTGCCGCTCTCCGCCCGCGATAGTGTACGGGCGATGACAAACAGCAGGTCGGACAGGCGGTTCAGGTAAGTCAGGATCGCCGGATTGAGTTTCTCATCGCGGTCGAGGCTGACGCAGCGTCGTTCTGCACGACGGCAGACACTGCGGGCCAGATGGCAGCTTGACGTCGCCTTGCCGCCCGCAGGCAGGATAAACTCTTTCAAGTAAGGCAAATCCTGGTTCAGCTTGTCCAGCCATTGTTCCAGTGTCTGCGTATGTTGTGTAGTCATGATCGTAGCATCAGGAATGGCCAGTTCGCCGCCAAGGTCAAACAGGTCATGCTGGATGGCGTTCAGGTAAGCGCCGATACCTGCGGGCGTATCATGCGCCAGTACGATGCCAATGATACTGTTCAGTTCATCGACACAGCCTATCGCTTCGAGGCGCTTGCTGTCCTTGTCGATACGACTGCCGTCTGCGAGACCGGTCGTGCCGTCATCACCGGTTCGTGTATATATTTTGGAAAGCCTGTTGCCCATGGGTGTTTTTCAGCTGTCAGTGAGTTTGTAGATGACCGGCAGTATAACATCAATCGTTTGCCCCTGAAGCCAGGAGCCGGCTCCGGGCAAAGTCGCGATGTGGCGCACACTTTTGAGCGCGGCGCGGTCAAGGATACGGTATCCGGAACTGTCAATAACATGAATGTTACTCAGGTCACCATTGGCCTGTACGCGGATGCCAAGCCTGACCCGTCCCTCCCATGCGTTGCGAATGGCCAGGCCCGGATAGTTGCGATGGAAGGCGATTTTGATTTGCAATTGTTTCTGGATGCGCGCATTGAGCCATTGCTGGTGATCATGCCTTGTTGATGTCGCTGCCTGGCTAGATTCGTTCTGTACAGGTTCGGGCTCGTGTTGCGGCGATGTTGTCAGTGTCGAAGACACTGCCTGCGCAGTGCGCATTGGCGCCTGTTGTTCCGATTGCCTGGTAATAACCGGTCTGTAGGGTACGGGCTTGTTGACTGTCACGCGCTGTAGCGGCTTGCTTGCATTAATGCTGGTTTCGGTTTTGTCGGCTTCTACTGCTTGTCGCTGCTGTTGTTGCTGAGGTTCAGACAGGGCCACACGCAACGGGGCGCCGGCCTCGGTGATGGCAAGCTGGACAGCCTCGTCTGTGTGCCAGGAGGCGATAAGCACGATATGCAGGCCAACAGACAGCAGTAAAAACACGGCCAGATTTGTATTGTTTGTTTGCAACTCTGTATCACCACGCAAGCGTCGGGAATCGGATTTAACGGGTGAAATGCGTGCAGGCAGGATAAGTACTGATGTCAGGTCGTCGCCCGCCGCAACGCATTCCATGAACTCGGGCCGGTCTCCGGACTTACAGGGCTATTAATCTGGGCGCCTTCCCATGCTGTACAACACAGTGGCCAATGCCCGATTAAACCTGATTACCGTTGCGGGGGCAGTGTCGGATTCATCTGCGCTGCAGATTCACCGAACTTCACGTTTCACTCCATACAGGAGCACCCGAATCACAGTGCTATGATAAACGATTTTTCGTGAAATATCACTGCCCTGGCGGGTTTTCTGCAGATGCGGGAGCTAGCCTGACAAATGCCATGTTGACATCTGTCTATTTTTTGCTAAATTCTGTAATAACAGAAATTACGGAAATAACGATATGCAACTGACACCGGTAATGGAAAAATTCATCGTTCACTGGGGGGAAATGGGAACCCGTTGGGGTGTCAATCGTACCGTGGCGCAAATCCATGCGCTGTTGTACCTGTCGTCGGCACCACTGAATGCCGAGGAGATCAGTGAAACCCTGGGCGTGGCCCGCTCCAATGTCAGCACCAGCCTGAAGGAACTGATGTCGTGGGGTCTGGTCAGGGTCAATCATGTGCTCGGTGACCGTCGCGATCATTTCGAGTCAATGAAGGACCTGTGGGAGATCTTCAATTGTGTTGTCGCCGAACGTAAAAAACGCGAAATCGATCCGACCCTGACGATCCTGCGCCAATGCGAACTGGAAGCGGAGCATGATAGCGAGACGCCGAAGGAGGTCAAGGAGCGGATCAGGAACATGACCGAGTTTCTCGAGACCCTGACTACATGGTATGAACAAATGAGCAGCATTCCGAAAACGACACTGGTCAAGCTGATGAAGCTCGGTACCCGTATAACGAAGATATTGGCAAAGTGAGGTTGTGACTATGAATAAGACAAGATTCCCCGCGTGGTTTTTTTTAAAGCCCACTAATTTCAGTCTTTACAGAAATTACATAAAATACAGACAGTCTCAGACAGCCGATCTTTTTGCGCTATCTGTTGTGCTGTATGACCATGCCTGCCCATTATGCCGGGCCGAAATGCAACGCCTGAAACGTCGTGACAAGTATGCACGGCTGGTGTTGATCGATATCGACAGCCCGGCCTTCAATGAACGGACCTGGGGTGTCAGTCGCGATCAGGCATCCCGCGCGTTGCATGTACTGACTCCCGATAATGAGTGGCTGGTTGGTATGCCGGCCATTCGCCATGTCTATCAAGAAGTCGGCCTGGGCTGGTTGCTGGCGTTCACGCAATGGCCGCTGTTTGCGTCACTCTTCGACCTGGCCTATCGCTATTTTGCGCCACACCGCTATGTGATCTCACGCTGGATCGGGCTGTCACCAACGCCGGCTGAATGTTCTGATGCGATGTGCGCTAGCGCCGACAGCGCAAGGAGTAAATCGTCATGATGGATTTGTTTATTAATTTAATGATCGTTCAGGCCATGATGGGTGCGTTTGACACCCTCTATCATCATGAATTCAAGGTGGCGCTGCCGCGTTGTCCGACAGCGCGACTGGAGCTTGCGATCCATGCCGTCCGCGCGCTGTTGTACGCTATTGTGTTTGTCGGCCTGGCCTGGTTTGAGTGGAGCGGTTACTGGACTTTCGTGCTCGCAGGCATAGTGCTGATCGAAGTTGTGCTGACCCTGTGGGATTTTGTGATAGAAGATACAACACGCCTGTTGCCGAAGTCCGAACGCATTACGCATACCTTGCTGGCGATCAATGGCGGTGCCGCATTTATATTACTGGCCATCGAGCTGCCGCAATGGTTCGCGAGGCCAACGGCATTTACTGCGGTCGATTACGGCTGGCGTTCGTGGTTGTTGTCGGCAGCCGCATTGGGTGTGTTGTTATCGGGGTTGCGCGATGGTATTGCATCCTGGTCGCTGCAACGACTGGATTTACATCTTGATCTTGACCTGGATGGGCATCGGCGTGTGTTGATCTCCGGCGCTACCGGCTTTATTGGTAGTGCGCTGGTGCGTGAACTGCTTTATATGGGTCATGACATCACGATACTCAGTCGTAATCCGGTAGCAGCTGCAGTGCAGTTCGGCGCCAGGGTGCGGGTTATACGCAATACATCTGAACTGGCTGCAGCTGCGGATTTCGATGCCATCATCAATCTTGCCGGTGCTCCGGTGGTTGGCCTGCCCTGGAGTGACAGGCGCAAGCGCAGCATTCTTGATAGCCGTGTGCATGCAACTAATGACTTGCTGCAGTTTGTCAGGCGTGCCGAGCGCCGTCCCGCAGTATGGGTGCAGGCATCGGCGATCGGTTTTTACGGAGCACAGACGGCTGCAGTGGTCGATGAAACGGCCCCTGCGGGCGAAGGCTTTGCAGCCGAGGTGTGTCAGCAATGGGAAAAACTGACCGATGAACTGCAGCCACAGGGAGTGCGCTGTGTGATATTGCGCTTTGGCCTGGTGTTCGGTCGTAGCGGTGGTTCGCTGCCGATGATGTTACTGTCATATCGCCTCGGTATCGGAGGTATTGTGGGTGACGGGCGCCAATTTATGGGCTGGATCCATATCGAGGACCTGTTACGTCTGATCGCGTTGGCGATAAGGGAGCCATCCATGCATGGCAAGTTCAATGCAGTAGCGCCCGATAGTCCAACCTATAAACAGTTTGCGAACGCAACAGGTCACATACTACACAGGCCAGTACTGATGCATATTCCGGCCGGGTTGTTGCGCACACTGCTCGGAGAAATGGCATCGATGTTTGTCGATAGTCCGCAAATTGTACCGCGGCGCCTGCAACAAATGGGATTTGAGTACCGCTTTCCGCAATTGCGTGGAGCATTGATGGATCTGGCCTAGGGGGATCTTTATGAATATACATTTGACCAGCCTTGAAAATCCATGTGCAGGCAGCGAACAGGAGATATGTCGAGTAGCTTCATTCGGGGCCATGCTGCACAGAGCCTTGGGGGATCATGCCTGGGGTGCACTCGAATCAGCTATCGTGTCCAGGTTTAGCGCCAGTATCAGTGCGCAACGGACATTAAGCTTCAAGGGAACGATGCAGCGGGTTTATTGTTCGCCCGTCGGTTATATGATTGCAAAAATAATAAAACGCTTCGCGATATTGCCCGACACCTGTGCACAGAATAGTGAATTTACCTTTACCATCGGTCTGAAGAATGGCGAAATCCACAAGCAGCGGGCCTATCAATTGGACGATAACCGGCATTTTATCTTTACATCGCGCTTCAGCGATCAACCACGTCTGCATGAGGAATTCGGCGGTGGTATCGGCATGTACCTGCATCTGCTGGTCAAGCGCAAGGCCCTGCTGTTTCGTGATCAGGGGTATTTTTTGCGCATCAGGGCGTGGAGGCTGTATTTGCCGCGCTGGTTGACGGTCGGTCATTTTGACCTGCTGCACCGGAATATCGACGCCCATCGTTTTCAGATCATTATCCGGGTCGTGCACCCGCTGCTAGGTACGCTTTTCTACCAACGCGGGGAATTTAGTAAAGAGGTGATATAATCGTAATTTATTATCGATGAATGGTTAATGGCATAGATGCCATTGGCCGCTGTCGCAGATCAAGGGGATACGAAATGCAGTGGGACGAACGCTACAGCGAGCCGGGCTATGCGTATGGAACGGAGGCGAACGATTTTCTCGTCGCGATGGTCGAGCATATCCGCCCTGGCAAGGTGTTGTCACTGGCGGAAGGGGAGGGTCGCAACGCGGCCTTTCTGGCGCAACTGGGTTGCGATGTGACCGCGGTGGATTCATCCTCGGTGGGTCTGCGCAAGGCACAGGAACTCGCACGCAGCAGAAACCTCGACATAGATGCGGTGGTCACGGACCTGAATGACTATGATCCTGGCAGTGAACAATGGGATGCGATCATATCGATCTTTTGTCATATGCCGGCAGCACAACGTACCGAATTGCATCGCAAGGTTGTGCGAGCGCTGAAGCCGGGCGGCGTGTTTGTGCTCGAGGCTTATATCCCGCGTCAGCTGGAATTCGCGACCGGCGGGCCCGGTACGGCCGAGTTGATGATGACGCTTGCAGCACTGCAGCAGGAATTGTCGGCCCTGGATCTGGAGCTGGCGCATGAAATCGAACGCGATGTCATCGAGGGCAAATACCATCATGGACGTGCCGCGGTCGTGCAGATACTGGCCAGAAAGGCATCCAGCGAATGAATAGTGGTAGTGTTATCGATCAGGGTCATGGTATATACACGATCGATACCGGTTTTCAGCGCAAGGGCCTGGTCGCCAGTCACCTTATCCGCCAGGGCGATCGCTACGCGTTTATTGATGTCGGTACCGATAGTTGCCTGGCGGTGATTCGTGCGCTCATGGTCGACATGGATATTCACCCCGAACAGGTCGACTATGTCATGGTCACGCATGTGCATCTCGATCATGCCGGTGCCGCCGGCAGTCTGATGCAGGAACTGCCCGAGGCTCAACTCGTCGTCCATCCGCGTGGTGCCAGACATATGATTGATCCGTCCAAACTGATCGCTGGAGCTGCCGCGGTTTATGGTCAGGAGGCCCTGCACAAGACTTTTGGCGCCATCCTGCCGGTGCCGGCTGAGCGTGTCATCGAGGCATCCGATGGCATGCGTCTGTCCCTGAATGGCCGTGAACTACTGTTCATTGACACGCCGGGGCATGCAAAACACCATTACTGTGTATATGACGAACACAGTCGGGGCTTTTTTACCGGCGACACATTCGGACTGGCCTATCCACCGCTGGTCGTTGCTGGCAGGGCGTTCGTATTTCCGACCACGACGCCGGTGCAATTTGATCCCGATGCGTTGCATGGGTCGATAGACAGAATGATGGCGTACAATCCCGAGCGCATGTTCCTGACCCATTTCGGTTGCCTGACCGATACCGAGCAGGCTGCACAGCAATTGCATCGCTACATCGATACGCATGTCCGTATCGCTAATAGTATCAGCTATACCGATAATGATGACTGTGAAGCGCAACTGTATGCAGCGTTAAAGGCATTATTGTTCGATGAGTTACGTGCAGCCGGCAGTATGCTGACGGACAGTGAAATACTTTCCATTATGGACATGGACCTGCATTTGAATGCCCAGGGCCTGTGTTGCTGGCTTGAATATAGAAAAAACAGACAATAACGCTACAGGTCATATGATTTGTTGATGTCAGTATGCGTGCAATCGTTGCAGCGCGTAGTTACTCCGATGGAATATCTTTCAGTGGTATGTTGATGGCTTTCTGGCCTTTGCTATTCAAGCAGCTGCATATTCTTTCGCCTGCGTTTTGCGGCGTTAAACTGCTTGCCATAAATCCGCTGGAGCGACAAAAATCAGCGCAAATTATGCTGTCGTGTTTCTTGCCTATATGCCCTGTGTTTAATTGATACAGAAAAATAGACAGTATTATTGATAAAGTTATGCCAATTGAAGCCAGAACATGACGTTTGTTTAATCGCGGTTCTGTTTCAAGCTTGCTGCCGGTTTTATAGCCGATAGTAATAAAGGTGCTCCATATAACCACAAAAGCGATTATAAACAGGAGTGACAGGACAATGCTGGCAGAGCGCGGCCAGGCGTCGTCACCAAATACATAAAGCCAGATAAAACCGGCCGTGGCCCCAACGATAAAAAAAGAAGCGATCAGCGCGGCCAGTAATCCCGGAAGGCCAAACAGAATAGAGTATATATAGCGTTTCTTCATTGCAAAGATGATCGGCAATCGGTATGTCTGGTCATTGTTTGTGGTGTTATATTTACTTACCGTGAAGTCTAATGCTTATTAATCGTGATTTTAATGTCAGGTATTTAAGTGCAGAATTGATTTCTTGCTTAGTCTTATCGATAAGCCGCAATACTCTATTAGCGCATCTTTGTCGTCCGAGTCGGTAAATACTCCCTTTATTGCATTATAAAACCTGAATGAATACTTGTTCGAGCATGCCCACAGGAGCTTGTCGCTATCATGTGGATCTACATCGTGGAGGGGGACTAATTGTGCTTTTGGATGATGTACTAAATGCCATCCATCGGGCGCGTGGTCCTCATCGGGAAATAGCGGTCTTTCTATTTGCAGGAATCTTCTTACAATAAGAGATATTAAGGGATGATTAAGTTTGGACCAGGGTTGTAGGTCATCCGGGATCCAGTAGGCCAGGCAGGATATGCTTAAATCCTGATCATTGACGCGTGATTCAAGAAGGACAGTTTCACCATTGTTTGATAGTTTTATATACGGCTTAAGATGAACGGGTAAGAATATTAGTGGTCTGAATGCATGGTCATGATCACCATAGGTGTTAATTTTGTAGTAATTAGATACAGATTCCCAGAATGTTCGTGGCAAGATATGGCAATTTGTGACAAAAATAAATTTTTCTTTATATCGATAGGCAATTTTTACAAAGCCCCATAACAAGGCCATCGATGTCAGAATTGCTGCAATGATTTCAAAATACGTTTTTAAATCCATAGTCGACTCAATTGGCTAGCAAGATTTTTACATCAGTTGTTATATTTATAAATTCGCTGAAAACCCTTTACACTAAAACCGTTCATGCGCTTGCTGCCTACCAGGATAACCGGAACACCGGTAGCGCCCAACTGACGATATCGTTTCCTCGCGGCGGCGTCCTTTTCTATGTCATATTCTGTATAGGCGATATTGTTCTTGTTGAAATAGCGTCTGGCTTTTTTGCAATAACCACACCAGGCGGTTGAGTACATGACGACCTTTTGACCATGATCGACAGGTGAGGTCTCATGCGTGACGCCGGAGTACGTGTTGATGTTAAGATCGAGTTTGTCAACCTCGTGTGTATCGGGTTTTTTGTCACCAAAATGGACGTTCCCTTGAGCATCCGTCCATTTGTAAATCGCACTATATGAATTGTGTGTAAATATCAGTAACAATGCCCATAACGAAAAAAGCTTCATGATATGTCAATCCGAATAATTGTAATTTTAGTTGTATGGCACTTATTTAAGCGATGAAATAGCCATATTTAGTCATTGCGAGCGCAGTGCGGCAATCTGTATAAAAGTATAACCAGATCTAAGCGCTCACTGGCTGAATAGAATAACTAACAGATCGCCGCGGCACAAAAAACGTGCCTCGCGATGACAGCAAAAAAGTTAATCGCCTTAAGTAAGTGTCATGCAAATTATAGTACAGTAGTTTTTTTAATATTAGCTGAAACTACGCTCTGATCCCAGTTATGCTCATTTTCTGTCTATATTTTCCCTGGCATCTGCGCTAGCTCTGACGCCTCAAGTGAATCGCCCATATCAAGAAAAGAGTAGGCCTTTGCTGCCGACAGTGCCGCTTCCATGGAATTCGTTTCAATTAT